>CAYLZE010000211.1:0-2652 GCA_964388035.1 uncultured archaeon | reverse complement strand
AAAAGGGCCATTTATGGATGGACACTAATTAGACTTCACCGGCATACAACACATCAGGACCGGCAATCACCAAAAGTTCACCTAAAGATTGTGGGTCCGGTGTTATGGGGTGCCAATCAGTGCGACTCAGCCCTTCTTTGACGGAAGTAATCAGCAGAATGTCTCCCACACTTTGGGACTCCTTGAGAACCATCAGTTGGCAAGAGTTACAAAAGGCAAAGAGAAACGATTCATTGGCCAGAAAAAAAGTGTGATCCCCGGGATAGTCTTCCAGAAGCTTTTGGATAGCGATGCGCAGGGCGATGTATACACTGATGTAAGGATTTTTGCGGTTAAGCAATACCATTTGATCTCTTAAATATTCAAAAATTCTGGCCGTATAGACATCGACTTCCAACCGGGGTGTTTCTATGGTCTGAAATGCGTTAATGTTTTTAACAACACCCACATGGGCAAACAACCAGTCGTGATCCAGAAAGGGAAGCTTGAAGGGGTGGAGATGAGCACTGTGGCGGCCGCCGCTTTTGGGACATTTCACATGCACAATAACGATCCGGCTGTCGATGACCCGGGCGAGTCTCTGAAAGCTTTCGTGAACTTGTTGATCGCTGAACACCTGCTCCGATGACTTTTCTATAAAAGCCTGATCCTCGCGAAAAAAACCAATACCCCAGCCGTTCATATTCTCTTTGCCTTTCTCGGCAAAGATGGGTAGATATTTCTGGGGCGTATGGTTATAGCCTGCTGAGATGGCCAAGATGTCACACATAATTACACCAGATTTTATATAGTCCTGTATTATTTACGGGCATATTGGAGTGTTGGAGTATTGTTTATTAGCTGCCATATGCTGCATTGTTTTCTTGACGCCATTACTCCAATGCCTCATTTTAAGCAATCCAGGTTAGTTTAAAACATGCTTAATGCGATTTTGATAGCCAAAGTCTTCGTATATCATGTATAGGGTTTCCATCCACTTGTTTGCTTTGGCGTAGTAGTAGATGTCGGGAACGTTTCCCTGGCTCATCTCTATGAGGAACTGGGTGAAGATGATCCATTGCATGGCTTCATCAATATCATCCAGCACGGACGAGTGATATCGAAATTCAATGGTGGATCGATACCAGTAAGAATGGAGGTTCAGGCCATGGTAGCGGGTTTTGTCATAGCGCGGGTTTCTGGCTGATTCTTCATCGTAACGATTTTCAGGCGAGTACCAGAGTTGTTTGATCCGGCAATCATAGCTATCGGGACTATCTTCACAGACATCCAGAAAGGCCTCCACATCGATTTCCATGGGACGACAGGTTTCCGCATTCTGGCGACTTCCGGGAATGAGCAGATAAAAGTCTTCTTCATAGCAGTGAACGATGTGAACGAGTTTTTGGAGCTCCTTGCAACTGTAAGTCTTATGATCAACGCCGTGATGAACATGAAGGCCGCAGGATTTATCAATATTAATTCCATTGATATTGCTGAGGAATTTAAAGGCGTGGTAGACCTGCAACAGGCCGTCTATGCCGCTCAGGATCGGACTGATCAGTTCGGCGCCACATCTGGTGTAGCCTTTGCCTCTGACGGAACCATCCTGTTCGAAGTGCCACGAGTCCCTGTTGTCTGCGAGGGGCATCTTGCAATCCTTGTAAAGATCGCAGAAGTTGCGGCCATCTTTGGCACGGGAGGAAATACAGTATGGTTTTATGATACTACCATGAATTGGAGCGATAACATAATTCAGCCCGAAAAATTCGATCTCCACGCCAAAATTGCGATCCGTAAAATATTGCAACATAGGATACTTTTGCTTAAGATTTAACACCAACTCTTGAGTCGGCGGCATGCTCGTGTTTCTCCATATTCATTGTTCAGTAAAACAATATCCGTACCAATTGTCGACAGGTTAAAATATACAATATCCAACGATAAATTTCCAGCTAAATCACACGTTAAAGATGAGCATTGAGAATTCGATAATTGAGAGTATCGGAATTTCTAAAACATGTTGTAATTAAAAGATATTTCCATCAGTTTTTTGTTATTTTGTTTATGGAATGATGGAATGCTCTATTAAATATCCTCTTTTTCAATGATTCTGGCATCCACCACCAGCATGCCGTCCGGATAAGCGACAACTGGATTGAGATCGATCTCAACGATCTCCGGATAACGCTCGGCCATTTGGGCGACCGTCAAAACACAATCAGCCAGTGCCTGTTCATCCACTGGCGGCTGTCCACGATGGCCGGAAATGAGTCTATAGCCTTTAATTTTCCGTATCATGTCCAGAGCCTTTTCCTTTGTCAAAGGAAGAAGCCTGAGGCTCATATCCTGAAAAATATCCACCATGATACCGCCAAGGCCAAAAAGAATCACCGGACCGAATTGAGAATCGCGATTCATCCCCACAATGACCTCCAGTCCGGGCGAGGCCATCTTGCTTACCAGAACGCCATCTACCTGAGATTTGGGAATGTTGCGTTTAACCGCTGAAAGCAACTCGTCGTAAGCTTTCTCAACCGCTTCAGCAGAATTTAGATCGAGCTTTACACCGCCGACATCGCTTTTATGCAGAATATCGGGAGAGCTGATTTTGAGCGCTACCGGGAATCCTAGTCCCTGTGCAATCTGAACAGCATGGGTCCGGCTGTCCGC
>CAYLZE010000210.1:0-2656 GCA_964388035.1 uncultured archaeon | reverse complement strand
GGCGATCTCTTTCCCCTTCCCATTATTTTTTCAAAAAATTGGAACCCCGGTTGGAATGATGGGGAAGAGAATCTTTTCCCTCATATAAGAGGTAGTTATAATTGGAATCGTCCCGAATGGGCAAAAAATAACCCGCTATATGAAGAGAATAATTGGAGAAAAATACCTCATGAAGAAATCGATGAATGGGGTTGTATTTGGAATTTAAAGGGGAATGACGAAGATATGGGCCATCCCGGAAGAGCTTCCCTTTTGGATTGGAAGGATTTTGATAAGTACATGGAAATTTACAAGCCGGATGCTTCTGACAAGAGTCGATATTCCTTTGCCCTCAATCTTGTTAAAGGTCTCCGGGATGAAAAATATTTAACCCTTCTGTTTCCATGCTTTGGACCATCCCAAGTGATTGCAGCTTTGAGAGGATTTAGTACTTATTTGGTAGATCATCGAAGGTATCCCGATGAAATTAAAAGGGGATTAAAAGTAGTGGCAGATTACCACGTGGAAATAATGCAAAATGCTCTTAAATATGGTCTGAAACCGCATGGAGTTTGGCTCGTGGATGATTTAGGCGAACAAGGAGGGCCATTTTTTAATCCTCGTACATTTCGGGAATTTTATGAGGAATCCTATAAAGAGATCATCGATGAAGCACATCGTCTTGGAATGGATGTGCATCTTCATTGTTGCGGAAAGATAGATAAGCTATTGCCTGCATTGATTGATTGGGGGTTAGATGCTATTGAATTAGATAGTCCCCGCATGAGCGATTATAATGATCTGAGGGGTCATAGAGGAAAAATGATGTTTTGGGGTTGCGTGAACATTCAATCCATTTATCCCCAAGGGACGCCCGAAGAAGTAGAGAGGGAAGTATGGCACATGGTGCGAAATCTTGGAACACCTCATGGCGGATTTGGAGCCTATTTTTATCCTACCCCGCGAGATATTCATGTAAATAGAAAAAATATTAAAGCGTTTGAAAGAGGGCTGGAAAAATACGGGGATTATTCAAAAATTCCGGATGAATGGTGGGATGCCCCCATTATAGAAAATTGGAAGGATGATGAGGTTCCCCCTATACCAATTAGTTCTTAAAAAAAAGAAAAAGAATTTTTTATATTATTTTTTCCAATAACATGTCTTGCATGAAATCTAGAAATTTTTCATCTCTTGCAATCGATTTTATCATAGTAATATAATCGTTCTTGTCCATAGTATCTGACAAGGTTTTTAATAATTCTACGAGATCGTCATCTCTTGTTTCCCCTTGAATGATTTTTTGAGTTATTTGCTCAATTTGTTTATTTTGCAGGAGATCTTTTGCCCTATCATATATTATTTCGATTTCTGAGTCATCAAAGTCCAGATCTTTCATGAATTCCGCTGCTTTCTTTAGATTGAGTTTATTAAAATGAGCGGAATTCTCAATAGAAGAATCAATTCCAGCTGATTCTTCTTGGTTTATACTATCGTTTGCATTCATACTATCTCTTTCTAAACCACAAGCATTTTTACCCTACCTATGATTAAAATTATTTAAACTCCAAGAATTTTAAATTTGTTAGCTTCATGGGAAGGAAATTAAAATGCGATATCTTTCAAGCTAACCTTGTTTAAAGGTTTTTGAAATAAAATTTGATAAATTTAGCCTCTTTTTCAAACCCATTAATTGAAAGGTCAATAATAAAGATCTCTAACTTATTGGGGCATCCGTTCCTATATTTTAGACATATTGACCTCGTGATCAGCTGTCATCGGGGTTTGCATGGATCCCGGTTCTATCGAAGTTAATTGGATACCGAAGGGATATAATTCATATCTCAAGGAATTTTTGATTCCTTCCACTCCAAATTTGGATATAGCATGGATTCCCGAAAAAGGAATGGGATTCTCAAAGAATTCCTTGTGGGGAATCTCTAAAAATGGAAGAAGTACTTCCTCATCCCAATTTAAAAGCAAGAGGATCTCTCATAGATACTATTGATTTTTCAAAATGGGATGTGAAAAAAGCGAGCATCCCGGGACCGCTCATCAAATTGTCCGAATCGAAAGGATCTGCCGAAAGCATTGGACCCGAATTCGGAGTTCATAATAAAGAAATCTATTGTAACCTGCTAAATTTTACGGAAGATGACTTAAAGGCGTGGAAAAAAAGGAAAATCATATTAATACAAATATAAATAAGAATATTAGCTATTGTATAAATTATTAATAAAGAAGAAAATTATTTAATTAATTCCAATTAAATTTGAATGTAAAATCATGAGTGAAGAGAAAAAAGAAAAATTCTTGGATAAGCTAAACAAATCATTTGTTGATTTTGTGGGCTCTGTTTTTGGAGAAAGCGGGAAAGAATTCATCGAATCCACGCAAGAGAAGGTATCGGATTTGTCCTCAAAATCGATAAAAAAGTTCATGGAATTTTCAGATTCCGTGTTAGAAAATCTTAAACTAAACGAGAATGAACAAGTTGTCAAGACCAGAGATACCGTAGAAGATTTATTAAAACAAGCAGGTCTTTTAAAAGAAGAAAACGAAGAGGAAGAATTCTAATTTTAAATGAACAACCTTTTAAATTACGTTTAAAACCTTTTTTTATTAATTAATAATTTATAGTAATATTTCCAATATCTTTGAGTGGATGGGTTCTTAA
>CAYLZE010000209.1:0-2724 GCA_964388035.1 uncultured archaeon | reverse complement strand
TAGAACTTACTTTAGAGCGAACAGGAACAATCGCTCCATTTGGAACAAAAATCTCCAGATCGAGCTTACCACCATTGGCAACCTGAACACCATCCCAACCACCATCTGCCACAACACCAGCAAACCACATCAGATTATCAGAAGCAGGATTCTCCACAAACAGATACTTACCTTCATTCTGATACCCTTCAGTCGTAGTACTCGACTCAGTACCATCATAGGGATCATAGCCCAAGTAGTTATTCGTAGTATCATAAAGATAGCACATAGGCTCACCTTCATGAACGGTGAGAGTGCCACCACTTCCATTGACGTATGTGACCTTCTTACGAAGAGTCTGAACGTCTTGACCAAAAACGACCTTACTCACGGTCTATCCTTTCAATTATAGGTTAATTTTTAAGTTATCTTACTGCTGCGAAATCAAGAAGCCAGCCTCACGCGGGAACTCAGCAAAGATCGTGAAGAGCGTATCCGCATAAGTCGTAATGACCAAGTGGTTCGCACCCTCACCATCTCTCGGACGCGGCTTGGAAACCTTGAAATCCCAATTGGTATGAACAACCGGATAGATAAGGTTGTGATTCACACCAACGATAGGATCAGTCCCATAGAGAGAAACATTCGCATCATCAAGATAGTCAACATACTGGAAGGGCATCATCTTAAAGTACGGAGTACCATAGTGCTTCTCGATAATACCAGGACGGCCCATCTGATCGTCACTCTTAGCATACAACTGATTCAGAGTACCAATGACATTATCATTCGAGTACAGACTGAAGTTGGAACTATAACCTTCAAGATTGAGAGTCATAGCCTGCGGAACAGCAGGACCAACAAAGTTCAGCTTACGAGCAGCACGATCAAGAATAACCAGAAGAGAATCATCCAGATTACCATTATGGTCAGCGTAGTAAGATGCAAAGCCAGGATTGACCGTAGAGCTACAAGTCAGACCACCAACCGAATAAGTCGAACCCGGAGTGGAACCATCGTTATAGTGAGCATTATAACCAGTCCAACCACCAGTGCTATCATCAGTACCAAGACGAAGCCAACTAAACAAACCATCAACACTCAGTTCATCGGACGAGGAAGTCGGGGCCTCAAAACAAGCCGCATACGTTTCCTCGATCATGTCTCTCATCATGGCATTATACTTAACCTGAGTGACATCATAAATCTTTTCCTCACCACCATTGATATCCATTTCCATGATATTCGTGGAGAAGTTATTCGTAACTCGACGCCAATTCTCAGTGTACTTCTTCGTGATGTTCTTCACGTTGTGAGTGTCTGCATCCCACAGACCAGCCTTCTTAGCATTATCCTCGCTGCCAAGAACCACATGACCTTCAAACGTGTCACCACCACGAACTTTCTTGTTGTTCTTCCAGAACGTATTGAAGAACATATAGTTCTGATACGCGAACAGCATCGGAGGCTGTTTCTTCATCACATGCTGAAGAGTAGCATGCTGAATGTCCAAAGCTTGATTCAATGTAGGGGTTGCCATCTATTGTCCTTTCTTATACCGACATCCCCGATTTACGAGCAGCTTCCTGAACCACCGAAACCTTTTCATCAGTTTCATTAGCAAAGCTTTTTGTAGTGTTCTTGGAAGTCCGTTTCGGAGACAGTCTTTTTTCACTTCGTTTCAAATCCTTAACTAATTTAGTTTGAAGTTCCTTCTCCATATTCTTACCTCTATATAAATACCAAGCATCATTGAGGGCATCCGACCAACCACTTCCCATTTGATGGAACTTCCAAGCAGTTTGAAAGACTTCATTACGAGCCTGATAGGCTTCTCCTATAGGCACGATCTGTCCTTCCTGCGGAGTTCCTTTGGGAAATACAGCCAGTTCTTCGGTCTTCCCGAAAACCGGGTACTCACTCGCCAGCTTGTCAAAGAATTCATCAGTAGTTCTACCGATGTTTTGGATTTCCTTGACCTGCTTTTCTTTCTCGACTTCACTTAAACCTTCTTTCAAGCTGTCGATCTCTTTGCGAAAGCTGGCAGTAAGTTCCTCCTTCTGTTTTGCCAATATTGCTTGAATCTTCTCGTCTATTTCATCTGATCCATCAGTGTCCGATGTGCTTTCTTCTTCCTCTTCCTCTCCCTCTTCGCCTGTATCCTCGCCTTCTTCATCTGATTCATCATCCAGGAAGAGACTTCCAATAAGTTCTGTGAGTTCTTCATCAGTGTAATCCGATGCAAAATCTGCGATATCTTCTTCACTCCAACCAGCCTCCAAAGCTGCGTTGGTAAAATTATCAGGAATATCCTGTCCTTCTAACTCATCTTCTTCTGTCTCTTCTACCTCATGAACCTCTTCACCCTTAACCATCTTCTTACCAAGGTTCTTGAGTTTATCAAGAAAAGTCTCTCTCGACTCTACTTCTGTAGATTCAGCATCCTGGGTATCGTCCTCGACTTGGGATTCCTCTACCTGGGACTCTTCGATCTGAGATTCCTCTGTTTGGTTTTCCATTTCTTCACTCATGTCTGTCTCCGATTATAAATTATTTCTTAGTATCTTCAACTTTTGCTTTACTATCTTCCATTAAAACTTCTTCGACCACTTCACGAATGAGTTTCTTTAACTCTGCTCTCTTCTTATCCTCTGAAAAGATAATATCTTTATCATTGGATGCCTTCTTGAGATCAGTCAACTTATTCTCAATACAATAGGCACAACGATCTTCCTTGCCAATGAA
>CAYLZE010000208.1:0-2724 GCA_964388035.1 uncultured archaeon | reverse complement strand
AAAGGAGACTTCCCCCATAAAGACCTCAATACAAGGCCAAACAATAAAATAGAAGGAGGAGGGCGAATAATGGTGTACTGTTCATACACCAACCAAAAGACAAAATTCCGGGAAAAATACTATGCGTCCTTTTTCAATCCAGGTAATGGGGGAAGTCATGGTTTATTTGGTTTTACATTTTGAGATTTTAATAACAATCTTCGTCTCACTAATATAAGAAATATATCTTATTCTATTTAAATTATTCCCATATAGAAAATTATTTGTCAAAAAAATGACAAAGATAACACATTCTTGTTCTTCTGGCAAGAGAACTATTAAGTTATGTTAAGGAAGTTAATAAAACTATTAGTTAAAATTCTTATATAAATTCGATAAGTTATATCCACTAGACCTCATCATGGTGGTTTTTATCAAAATTGATTATGAAATACATTTTCTCTCATTTGAATTATAATGAAAATATGGTTTTTATGCTCAAAGAGAAATATTTAAATTTAGCATAAAATTTGTAAGAAGAACTTAGATCGTTCTAGATTTTCTCTATTCAATTAAAGTGAAATGATTAATAAATGAGCTTGAAAAAAGACTTATTAAATGAATTAGCTAACATGGATAAAATTTTACACGAATTAGATCGTGCTCGTGTAATGTCAAAACAAGCGTTTTTAAAGGATAAAAACCTTAATTTGAAACTTATGGGAGCATACCGAGATTTTTTAAATTACTTCAATAAAGTATCAGAACACCTAACAGAAATTAAAATGAAGGAAGAAGGATATGTTCATGGTCAGATTTATGATATCTTAGCATATTTTGGAATTATTTCCAGGGAAGAGCGAGAGAGAATGCAGAAAATTTCAAATGAATCAGAAATTAGAAGCGGAGAACCTTTATATACTACAATTCAACGAGATTTTTCTTTCTTCCAATCCTTAATTGATAAATTACGGAATAAGATTGAACAAGATTTTTAGGAACAAGGTATTGAAAATCTTTTATAATATTCATTTTGAAGATGTTAAATTAAATTTATTTATATTCTCTATCCCAAAAATATAAGATAATTGATATGTTAGAGATTTTAACCCATGTCTAAAAACGATAGTATAACTGCTTATGATTTAGAAAAAAGAGTTGAGACATATGATATTGATATGGATTTGATGCATCCGAATCGTTCAAAAATGGTACAGATTGCGTTAGAATTCCTACCTTACAATACCCAAGATTCATTGAAAGCATTAGATCTTGGCATTGGTACCGGTTTTTTCACTCTAGAATTTTTAAATAAATTTTCCCACAGTAAAGTTATCGGTATTGATGGGGCAAAAGCCATGATGGAACTAGCCAAAGTCCGATTGAAAGATCTAAAGAATAAAATTGAATTCATTCTGGGTGATTTTAGGGATTTAAAACACATTCTTTTCGATAATAATGATTTTGACGTAATTTTCTCATCTTATGCTTTGCATCATTTAAATTATGATGAAAAGGTGGAAGTATTAGATATTTTAAGGAATAAGCTAAAGAAAAATGGTTGGTTCATTAATGCCGACATAGTAAAAGCTCAGTCATCATCAATTGAAAAAAGAATTCAAGAGATTAGGGTAGACGGAATAGTTTGCAGAGCTCAGAACAAAGATGCTCGATTTTCTAATGGTAAATTAACAAGAGCATTTTTAGACGCCTTAGAAAGAAAAGAAAACGATCAACCTCTTTCTACATCAATAGATGTAGAAATCTTGAATAAAACCGGTTTCAAAAATATTGAAATTTTATGGAAAGAGTATAGAGAAGCTGTGTATTGTGCTCAAAGGATATAACTAGTCAATATAAGATTTCTCAAAAAGCTCTTTAAATTATCCACCTAACTATTACATTTTCTAAGGTTTCAGATTTTTAAAAAAATTATGTTTTATTAGAATTTTAAAATTTTAAAGGATAGGTTCTATATTTTTCAATGGCTTCCCGAAAAGCCAAAATATTCTCCCAAGGAGCGTTCAAAATGTTGTGACCGGGACCAGCAAAATACCCGCCTCCCGGAGCGGCAGCTTTAATGCACCTTTTAACCTCTTCTTCAATTTCTTTAACAGTTCCAAAACCAAGGATGGTGTGATCCATCCCTCCCATGAAACTAATGCGATCTCCAAGTGTCTCCTTTAATCTTTTTAAATCTACTCCTGCGGGAGGTTCTAAGGCTTGTATGCAATCTAGACCTGCGTCAGCCATGAAAGGCACGAGCTCGTCAATATAACCATCAGAATGATGTATGATAAACATCCCATTCTTTTTACATGCTTGATATATCTGCTTATGATACGGAAGGAAGAATTCAAAATAATGTTTCATGGAAAACATTGTATTCCCCTTGTAGCCCATATCATCTCCATAAAAAACGATATCTACTCCTGCTTCATTCAATCTTTTGATTATCTCCAAATTAACCTTCGTGTATTCTTTCATTATTTCGTGAATGAATTCTGGTTTCTTACGTATATAGTATGCAACCCTCGCATGAGTCAATCCTCCTACTAAAATTTCCACCATATTAATTGTTGTCCAAATCATTGGATAAAAATAAGGTGAAATGGTCTCGACGAAATCATTCCAAATTTTAGGGGAATATTTTATTCTGTCATTTATATTTTCAGAAGGAGGTCCGTATTGATCCCAATAGGAATGCAAGATTTCTGGGGTTTTAAAGTATCCATCCACATACCA
>CAYLZE010000207.1:966-2744 GCA_964388035.1 uncultured archaeon | reverse complement strand
GCCAAAAACTGAGCAGATTCAATACCATACTTCTTACAAAAATCAACCGTTTCTTTAAATATTGACTTATCATCATGGTCCAATCCAAAAATGAACATGGCATGGATCGGAATCCCGAATTTATGAAATACTTTAGCGGCATTGATATAGATCTCGAGTGTAGTGTTTTTAACCACATCATTGAGAGAATTTTGATTAACAGATTCAAACCCTATGAATACTCGACTGCAATTCGCCAGCGCCATCTGTTTTATGAAATCTTCATCAAGTGCAAGATCCGCACGTACTTGGCAAATCCACTTGAATTTCAAATTCTCCTCTTTCATCCTTTCAAATACTCGCAGGGTTCTTTTTTTATCGGCACAGAAATTATCATCCAAGAAAAATACTCTCTTAGCTTTATATTTTTTAAGAGTTTCAATGATGGTTTCTACGGGAAATCGGCGATAACCACGACCATACATCTCTGTTACGCAACAGAAACTGCAATTAAAAGGACATCCCAATGATGTTAAAATGGGGGCTATTTTGATTCTCTTATGATTGTAGACAACTTCGAGATCCGGTATAGGTAAACTTCCCAAATCTTTAATCCGTTCTGTTTCAATAATCTTTTCAGGAAACTTGTTTTCGATTATATCTAAAATGGCATATCCACCTTCCCCTTTAACCAATTGATCACAATATGGTAAAGCTTCTTCGACATTGAATGACACGTGAATGCCGCCGAAGATTACTTTACCATTTGGATTCAATTCCTTATATCTCTGAGCAATTTCATAGCCCCGCTTTGCAGTTTGAGTTAATAACGTGAGGATTAAAACGTCCGCCGCCTTGAGTAGCTTATCTGAAATGTCTTTTTTGGCTAAATTTTCATTGTACAGGATTGCATTATAACCCTGTTGCCTTAAAATAGTAGTCATGCGTAAAGGACCTAATAGCGGATATTTCATTACAAAAGAGAAAACATTTGCAATCGCTCCACGGGGTTCTAAAAATAAGATTCTTTTGTCCAGCATCATCTTGCTGGGTGTCCCATATTCATTATTTTCGGGATTTGGATTTATCTTATTAAGCCAATTTTTGATCAATCTTTTCTTTTTAGATAATGTCATTCTTACGATTATTAAAACTTATTCCGTTATAAATTTGGTCATCTATTGCGATAAGAGTTGTATTTATTATAACCTTTATAATGAATTCATTTTGTTTGGTTTTTTTACCATTGAAGAACATTAAGAATGTGGAATCCAAAAGAAATAACCGTAGTTTTTGATTAATGATGTTCGCTTCGAATAATTTCAATATTAATATTAAAAAGACTTAGTTCCCCCAAATAAATTATGACATGATGCTATAAAATACTAGCTGTCCAGATAACATCCAAGAACATCCTCTATAAAAGGAAGTATTAATTTGGATGTCTCTTCAATGGTACCATTTGCATCCAATTCTACTATTTTAGGGGGATTTATAAGTTTTTTATAATCATGGCGAACTTTTTCTAAAGTATCCAAGATTACATCACTTTTCTTACAAATTTTGTTTTGAAAACGCTTTAAGGCGATTTGAGGATCACAATCAAGAATTATAATTATATCTGGTTCCACTTGCCTTTCATTCATGAAGACCATCCCCTCATCTGCGATTACTATAGTACCTCCTTGAATGTCGATTAGAATCTCTTCGAGTGAATGTTCCACACTGTCTGGTTTGAATAAAATGACGTTAATCCCATTTTTTATTAAGATTTTCGCCAAAAGTTGGCAGTGAGTTGA
>CAYLZE010000207.1:0-956 GCA_964388035.1 uncultured archaeon | reverse complement strand
TCCCTATTCCATCCATTCCTTCAATTATGATTAGTGCTCCTAGTGCCATTTATGCGCAAGAAATAGTATTCATTTGAATAATAATATACCTTTAGAAATGAAATACTTTTTGATTGATATTATTTTATTTTTAAATTATCCCAAGGTGAAATAAATGGTAAAATACAAAGGAGAATGCCCAAACTGTGGTAATTGCATGAAAGGATACATTCCTCTACAAGTAGAAATAGGTCAATCGTCTATAACCTTACAATGTAATATGTGTGGAAAGAACGTGCTCGTAAAAATTATTGAAAATTCATGGAGAGAATGATTCATAAATCCATTTTAGTAACTTCATTTAAAAAAATTTTCTCTATTTTTAGCCTAGTTCAACATACCATACTGCTAGATTCTCTACTCAATTCTAAAAAAATCGAAAAAATTCAAGTTAACTTCAATTCTGAGTTATCTCAATAAAATTTGTTATTTATTGAAAGCATAATTGAATTTTTACATATCTGATACACACTCAATACATAAGCTTAAATACTTTGATGTGTATTATTATTTTAATACACTCAATACACACTCAATGAGTAAAACAACTTGAAAAAATTTTTGAAAATTGTGTAAAATTGAGGTTTATCAAAATGCAAACACAAGAAGTTGAAAAAAAAATAAAATTTGGAGCCATTATTAAGAAGGCATGGCCATGTTTTACCTCGTATACATCCCTAGCTATTTCAACATCAGCTTTATTTATTAACGTGATAATCCTTTCAAACATTATATGGCCGGGCGAAGCATTTCATTCCACGGAGGTTGGCTTATTATTAGGACTTTCTACATATACCATTGCACTTTCGGGATTATTTTTTGGATATTTAGCAGACCGATTTTCTCGAGTTAAACTAATATCATTTAATAGCATTTTATTCGGGTTCTTTTTATTTTTGAATGGATTCGTTCCCCAA
>CAYLZE010000206.1:0-2820 GCA_964388035.1 uncultured archaeon | reverse complement strand
CGCATCCCACAAGCCCTTGAGCAGCGGAAAGGCCAGGCGCGAGTCCAGGAGAGTCATGTCGTAGTCGTGCTCCGCCCAGACCTGCAGGTTAGAAGAATGCGCCCAGAACTCTTCTTCTGGAGAAATATCGAATTCGACCGCCTCTTTTCCTTCTAGTCCCTTGTCATACAGCTCTATTGCTTCATCCATTGAAGCTATCTTTTGGTATGCTGGTAGGTCCTTTATGGGAATATTAAGCAGCAAGTATTTACATTCCCCAAACTCTTTTCCGCGGATATAAATCACGGTTCTATCATGTTCAAGCCGTAGACTCAAATACTGATTAATGTAAAATTCTTTTTGCGGTGAATTCATGTTCTCCCAGCAATTAAGAATGATGGGTTTGAATTAAAGTATTTGAGACCAATGGTTTTGTATAAATTGATATTGAATACTTGCTATTTTCTTTACGAGGGAATCGTAATTATCTCTCGAATAATTTGAGCTTATACTTTCTTAATGCTCATGCCCTCGCTCCTTCCCCCTTCCATTCATCAAAATTATATACTGTCTTTTTCCAAGAATTAAACATTGATTATTTTCGGAAAAAGGAAGTTTAGGTTTCTTGAATATTTCCCTTACCATTTTCTACAACTTTTCCCTTAGTATCGATTTCTTTTATTTTAATTCTAACGAAAGATTTACCAATTGAATAAAAATTACTTGTATTTTTTATATTAATAAGGATCCCAATAAGTTCTGAAGTATCTCAATCCTCATATATAGCATTGCCAAATCGATTCGGAAATATCTCCCTTCGTTCCTTTAATACTTCAGATCCAAATTCTCATGCGATCGGATGGTCTCTCTCTTTTCTACTTGCCGGTTGATTAATTAAGCAATGGAGAATAAATTCACTTTTTTTTATTTTCTCCCGTAATAATAACTTATTTTTTTTAAATTTTGACTCAATTTGCATTATTAAACTTAGTACAATGTAATTTCCAGATCCAAAAACTTTTTTATTTTAATGATTTAGAGATCATTAAATATCTAAAACATAACAAAAAATTGTAAAATAGGTGAAAAATGTGTCTGGAGTACCAATAATCATCCTTAAAGAAGGAACGGAAGATGTGAGAGAAAAGGAAGCACGCGCTCAGAATATTAAGGCAATCATGGCCATTACGGAGACTGTTCGGTCCACGATGGGGCCGAAAGGCATGGATAAAATGCTCGTTGATTCCTTAGGAGACGTAACCATCACGAATGATGGTGCAGAGATATTAGACAACTTGGATATCGAGAACGTTGCGGCTAACATGATGGTAAATTTAGCAAAAGCGACTGACGAGAAGATAGGGGATGGAACCACTTCCACGGTCATTTTTGCTGCCAAGTTATTGGAAAATTCGTTGGATTTGACTGAACAGAGCATTCACCCAAAACATATTATTCATGGGTACCGGTTAGCCTCTCAGAAGGCCTTGCAAATCATCAACAAAATTGCTGAACCCATTTCATTGGATAATGACACGGCCTTAAAAAATGCCGCTATTACAGCGATGAATTCCAAAGATATTGTTGGACAAAAAGTATTTTTCTCTGAATTAGCATTACAAGCAGTTAAAAAAATTGCAGATGCGAAGGGAAATACATTTGAGAAAATTGGAGATATTAAAATAGTAAAGGCTCCGGGGAAATCTCTTAGGGAATCACAATTAATTAGTGGATTATATATTGAGAAAGAAAGAGTCAGTTCTGGCATGCCTGAATTAATTAAAAATGCTAAGATCGCCGTTATTCGGAGAAAATTAGATATAACCAAAACGGAATTTAGTGCTGAAATCCAAATTCGCAAAGCAACTGACATTCAGCTCTTTAAAGACAGAGAAGATCAAATACTGAAGGATTACCTTAAAATCTTTAAAGATTTAGGCATCAACATGATCATTAATAGTCAAGATATCTCGGATAAATTCGGTGCTTATTTAGCTCGAGAGAACATTGCTGCAATTAAAAGCTTGGGAGAAAGTGATATAAAGTCCGTTTTAAAGGCAACAGGAGCAAATCTAGTAGATGACCTTCACTCTCTTACTGAAGCGGATTTAGGATATGCGGAGACAGTAAAATTTGAAAAATTAGGTGATAAAGACTATACCCTCTTATCGGGATGCAAGAATCCTAAAAGTGTATCCATCCTTTTAAAAGGTGGATTGGATAAAATCCTCAATTCTGCTGAAACTGCTTTACACGACGTGCTTTGCATTATCGCAAAAATAATGGATACGAAAAAAGTAGTCGCTGGTGGTGGAGCCATCTGGATGGAGCTTGCCAAACAACTTCGAAGTTACGCCAACGAGGTCAGTGGAAAAGAACAATTGGCAATCACCGCGTTTGCTTTAGCGCTCGAGGAAGTTCCTGCCACTTTAGTTAAGAATGCCGGATTAGATGAGATTGAAAAGATTACCACTCTGCGTGCTGCTCATAAGACTGAAGCGGATAAATGGATTGGGATTGATACAATAACGAATCAAATTGGAAATAATTTCCAGAAAGGAATCATAGAACCCGCCGAACTTATCTCACAAATCGTAAAAGCGGGAACAGAGCTTGCCAGCCTCATTTTGAGAGTTGACCGAGTCATTAGTGCAAAAGGTTCCAAGCCCGCAGGATTAGATTAATCCTTTAGTTTTAATTTAAAAGACTTTTCTTTTCTATATTTTTATTTTTTTATTTCTCACTTATTTTTTATATTAAATCACATTAAGCTACATGCCGTAAGAAGTCATTCTCTTCTCCATGATATGATAGTTTCTCCCATTTGGGTTGATTGTATCT
>CAYLZE010000205.1:0-2841 GCA_964388035.1 uncultured archaeon | reverse complement strand
GGAGAAAAAGCCCCTCAATATGCACGGAATGCCACTTTTGAAGAAATTCGCCCCCAACAAGTAAAGTTTATTTTAGAACGGTTGAATAAACCGTTAAATAACAAGGAAGGTATCACACCGAACACACTTCAAAAAAGATTACATGCGGTTTCACAAAGTAAAGTGGGATTGATTAAAGAACATTCTCGTTTAAAAGAAGGAATTAAGGAATTAGAAGAAATATTGGAAGAAATAGAACATCTACGAATTTCTTCAACAACGAGTAAAGCATTAAATTATGAGTGGATCAGAGCAATAGAACTGCGGAACATGGCAACGTGTCTTTATCTGTCGGCTAAAGCTTCGCTTGCTCGGGAAGAGAGTAGGGGAGAATTTTATCGGCGTGATTATACCCACACGGATAATGATAATTGGCTAAAAAAAATTGTTTTGAAGAAAAAAGGTGATGCAGTGGAAATCAATTTTGAGCAACCTAGCACGACAAGAATTTCCTTGCCCACGGGAAAATTAACGTATCAAGAGGCAATCGGCGTGGCAACTGCTTCTTTAAAAAAGAGTTAGGAGGAAAATATCATGGAAAAAAAGAAAATAATTCACATGAAATGTTTTAGATTTGACCCAAAAAAAGATGAAAAGCCATACTATCAATCTTATGAAATCCCTATAAACGGAGCGATGAGCGTGCAAGATTGCTTGATGCATGTTAGAGAAAAGTTGGATCCGAGCTTGGCATTTTTTATTAACTGCAAGCTGGGCTTTTGTAGGCGCTGTCTAGTAAAAGTGAATGGAAAATCTTGCTTTGCATGCACGACCGAGGTTAAGGATGATTTTACCGTGGAACCTGTGTTAAAAAATAAGGTGATACGAGACCTTTGGAGTGAAGGTCTATGAACATCGCTAGATATTTTTTTATGTTAAATAACTAAAAAGAAGGATAAAAAAATTAATCAATTAGATACAGATCTTCTAAATTCTCTGAAGTTAAGTCAAAAATCCGGATTAGATGATTATTTGTATCCGCAATATACAGGGTATTATTGCTCACTAACACGTCATTAGGCTCGTACAAGGGCAAGACATCACAATCCTTATCTCCAATTTTACAAACACCTTTTCTTGGACGATAAATCAAATTCATTATGGTTTTTGTATTCACATCAGCAATCCTAATTGCATGATTATAAGTATCGGCTAAATATACCTTATCATCCTTTACATCAATTCCCAGAGGATGTTGCAACAAGGCTTCATCAAATGAACCACTTTTCATTCCAAACATGAATAATCCTTTTCCGATAAGAGTTTTCACTTCTAACGTTTTTAGATCAATATATCTCAAGGCCGAAACTTCACTATCTGCAAAATATATCCTATTTTTTACTTTATCAGCCACAATTCCGCTGGGTTGAGCTAATGCAGCAGATTTCAGGGGACCGTCTATTATATCTTCCCTACCACTTCCTGCAAAATTTTCAATGATATTTTCTTTTAAATCCAGTTTCCAAATTTGATGCGATCCTGCCATTGCAATGTATAGGTCATGATCAAAAAGGGTTAAATCCCAAGGGGAATTTAAAGAGATCTTTAGAGGATCTCCTTTATATTCTCTGTGATATCCTTGCTTCCCCGCGCCGGCGATAGTTTTCACTATTTTTTTCTCTAAATCTATTAACCGAATTGCGTGGTTCTCCGTGTCTGCTATATATATAATGCCATTATCATGTACTATTCCTTGTGGTTTGTTAAATTTCGCTTGTTCAAAAGAACCATCTTTTAATCCACTTTCTCCATTTCCAATGATTGTTTTTACGGTTCCCACATTATTTTCTTCTAATTTTACTTCAAGAATTCGGTTATGATTAGAATCAGAAATAAAGAGAACGTGATTCTGGGAATCTAGATCTATTTTTCCGGGGAACTTTAAGTATGATTTAAGAATCAAATCCGGAAGAATCGCTATTTTATTCTTAGCAATGGTACCATTTTTCCTTCCCTTTTCTAGCACATCCGTTATTGAATTCTCCAATACTTCCCTTTTACCTTCTCCCGAAATGTTGCCAATAACTTTTCCATCGGTACCTATTAAAACAAAAGTGGGCCAAGCTCTCACTCCATAAGCTTTCCATAACTTCAATTCATTATCGACCACCACGGGATGAGAAATTTCATAACGAGCGACTGCTGATCGAATATTGTCCAAATCCTGTTCGTTTTTAAATTTAGCTGAATGCACGCCAATAACGATGAACGGGTCATCTTTGAATTTTTCTTCTAAATATTTCAAATCTTCCAACACATGAATGCAATTTATACAGCAATAAGTCCAAAAGTCTAATAATATCACGTGTCCTTTTACTTTTTCTAAGGTTAGAGGGTCCAATGTATTTATCCAAGGCAAATTTTGAGGAAATTCTACCGCATATCCAAACCGTCCTTTTAAATTTTTTAAATATTCCTTTAATTCATTCATCATATTATCGTCCATGTCATCCATTTTTATTCACTTAAATGATTACTACCAAATTTTTTCATTTATAAATCTTCAATTCGCTTTTTCTTCTATTTTTAAGTTAAAAGTAAAGATATTTCCAAAATAACGTGTCGGGTATATTTTCAATATTTTAATGATTTGAGAAATATTAAACCTAAGTTATTATAATAATAAATCATGTACGAGGAAAGAGTATAAAAAATAATAAATCTCATTTTAAAATTTTAAAAAATAACTTTTGTCACGCTTTGTCCTACCTAGCTCTTCCTTTTTGAATCAAGATATTGAAGCATTGTAATTAATTCCGTGATGGGTGGTTTGCAAGTTTTATTTACACATACATGGGCAGT
>CAYLZE010000204.1:0-2889 GCA_964388035.1 uncultured archaeon | reverse complement strand
AGCTCGAGGTAGATTTCGCCGACCCAGGTCGGCAGATCGCCGGCGCTGGGCATCTCCTGCAAGTCGCCGAACCAGGAGGCGACCTCGACCGGGCGCATGGACGGGACCGCCGGGAAGTATTTCATCTGCCGCTGGCGCTCGAGCATCTCCTCGGTCGGCCCGCCACCGCCATCGCCAAAGCCGAAGGAGAGCAGGCTTTCGCGGGCGTGGGTCTTGCCGCGGAAATTGCGCCAGGTCTCGACCGATGCCCGCGGGCTGATCTCGGCATTGTAGCCGCCGACCGGATTGTTGAAGGTGTGTGCCAGCACGCGACTGCCGTCCAATCCCTCCCACCAGAAGAGATCGAACGGCATCGTGTTCGTCTCCGACCAGTTGACCTTGATGGTGAAGAAGTTCTCCACGCCAGCAAGCCGCAGCAGCTGGGGCAGGGCCGGAGAGAAACCGAAGCAGTCGGGCAGCCAGCAGACGGTGTGGCGGCGGCCGAAGGTGCGCTCGAAATAGCGCTGGCCGTAGAGAAGCTGGCGAACGAAGGATTCCCCGGTCGGCATGTTGGTGTCCGGCTCGACCCACATGGCGCCGATCGGCTCCCACTGGCCGGCCGCGACCCGCTCCTTGATCGCGGCGAAGAGCTCCGGATCGTCCTCTTCGAGAAAGGCGTAGAGCTGCGCGGTCGACTGGTTGAAGCGGAAATCGGGATAGCGCTGCATCAGTCCGATGACGGTGTGGAAGGTGCGGTTCGCCTTGCGCCGCGTCTCCTCCATCGGCCACAGCCAGGCGAGATCGATATGGGCGTGTCCTGTGACCGCCAGTGCGCCCTCATGCGGATAGCGCTCGGCAAGCGCCTTCAGGCGCACGGTGAGCGCCTGACGGGCAGTCGTGACCGAGGCGCGCTGCTCTTCGTCCAGCCCCTCCGGGTCGGCCGGCAGGCCGTCCGGCAACTGCCACACGCTCTGCATCTCGGCGGTCGGCTGCATGCGGGCGATGTAGTCCTCGCTGGCGGACGGCCAGTCGAGCATGGCGAAGGCCGCCTCGGCCGCGGCGAGCATCGGTTCGACCGCGTCGTGGTTGCCCAGCGCCTCGGCCGCTTCGACCACCTGGCGCATCAGCAGGACGAAATCGGCTAGCGCGCTCTCCAGCCAGACGAGCGCCGCGCGTTCCAGCCGTGCATTGCGGTTCGGCACGCCGAAGGGCAGGCGCGCCACGCAGTCTGCGCTGATCGAGAACGACCGACCGTCCACATGGAAGCGGCGATGATTGGGGTCGAGCGCGACGGCGGTGCGCTTGCCGTCGTCATAGAAGAGTCGGGCAAGGCCTTCGCCGCCGAGGTCGAGGTCGAGACGCACCGCCTCCAGCGGCCAGTCGCCCGGCACCGTCACCGGCGATGAGCGCAATGTCACCACCCCGTCGCGCGTCGGCCAGGGCTCGCCGTGTGCGATCGGCGCGCCGTTGAAGGTCCACCCGTCAAGCATAACGGTCTGGCGAGCGGTCCATTGATCGAGCTCGACCAGGCGCTTTAGTAGGCGTTCCATTCGCTGTCGGGGCGTGAGGGGCATGTTTTCTTGGTTCCTGATCGAAGCACTGCGGGGGCACCCATCGCCACATTGGCGACGATGGTCGCATGCCGCGCTTCTCTATCAGCCTATTTGCGCAGGTCGAAGACCGGAACGACGCGCCCTTGCGTCGCAAAGAGCCGGCGCAGCGCCTCCACGTCAGGGCAGGCTGGCGCCGGCGGGATGTCGCTGCCGTCCGGGCGGGGCAGGGCAAGCACGGCGCAGGCGAGCTGGGTCGTTCCCGCGTCCACCGTCCCGCGAAGCTGCGGGATGAGCGTGCGCGCCGTCATCACATTGGTATTGGCGAACGGGCTGGTCACCTGCGCGGTACGCGCGTCATAGCCGACGATCACGCTGATATCCTCGGCCGTTCGGACATCCGCGCGCCCACCGGCGACGCTTTCCTCCCAGGCGGAAAAATCGGGCTTGGCGATGGCGAAGCCGCCCTCGACGAGGTCGAGCCGGCGCGGCGTGGTGACCTCGTGCAGCCTGACATGCCACGGGCCCACCGGCACCAGCCAGGTCTCGACCGTGACGTCGGCATAGGGCCGCCAGCGGGCATAGAGCCGGTCGCCGGCGATCAGCGCCGCCTCGTTGCCCTCGCGCATGCTGAGATGCACCCCGTCATCGGAGAAGCCCAGCATGTTGTCGCAGGCGGCCTCCGCAAAAGACCGGTCATTGGCCTCGATGGAAAAGCCGTAGCGGGTCGAATAGGCGAACTTGCAGTATTTCTCCGCCATGCCGCGCCAGCGGCCTTGTTCCTGGCCCGAGACGAGCGCCACGACATGGCCGGGAAGGTGCTGCGCCACCATGCCCGGTTCGGGTAGGGGAAGCGGTTCGTCGAAGGATTCGGGCTCTTCCTCCTGTGCCAGCCAGAAGGGATGGTCCTGGGGCAGGGCCAGCGGCAGGAAGGCCTTCATCGCCCAATAGGGCGAGCCGGCGGAATTGTAGCCCTCGCTCGTGAGCAGATTGGGATAGCCGTAGCCGACCGAGAGCACGCCGTCGCGATCGAAGATCGGCTGCTTCGCCCACCAGCGCAGGTTTCTGAGGTAGTAGCCCTTGATCGCGCCCCAGGGCAGCGCCTCGACGCCGGCAAAGGCGAGCGCGCCCCAGAAGCCGGCATGGGCGAAGCGATAGGTCAGGCTGCGGCCGAAGGGGAGCGCCGACCCGTCCGGCCCGTACCAATGCCTGATCGAGCGGGCGAAGGCGGCCGCCCGTTCGCGATAGCGCATTGCCCGCGGCGTATCGTCGGAGAGCACCGCATAGATCAGGCCGTAGTAATGGAAGGCGAAGGGGATGTAGTGGTCGGCGCTGCGGATCGGCCCGTCGCGATACCAGC
>CAYLZE010000203.1:0-3023 GCA_964388035.1 uncultured archaeon | reverse complement strand
AAAGTGAATTCCATCCCAAATATAAGGAAATAGTCCCACCTGCAATGCCTAAAGACACTATATTAGTTACTGGCTTTTTAGGACCCATACGATTGTGGAGAAATGATTATGCCATTCATCACGGCCTTATTGACAGTAGGGATGCAAAAATGGCAGAAGAAAACGAATTTACCATGGAAATGCTAATCGAGGATGGGAAGCATTATGAATCCGTATATTTAAACGGTGATCTGGTAACGGGCGCGATACCCCTGGGACAGAGTTGCGGGATGGTCCGTGATATTAAGAACGTTCCAGAGATTATCGAATCCATCGTCAAAGTGGCAGAGGAACAATTGAAAAAAGCATCAAAAATAATTCAATAATTTTTTAACCATTTTTTTTTACCCATTATTATTTTTTTCCTTACTTTTTAGCAATAATGGCTAGAAATTGATACCTCTTTTTTAAATAAAGGGTACAGGTGCTAAATCCTGTTTTTTTTAAATAATGTAAAAATTGTTCTTTTTGATAAATTTTAGCACCAGCAGCTCTCGCTTTCATTAGCCTATCTTTATATAGATTTTCTTGGAAAATTGATTCTAAGAATAAAAACTCTCCTTCCTTCTTCAGAGTTCGATGTATTTCTGACAATCCTTGCGGAATATCTGCCCAAAAATTAATAGAATTCACCGTAATACACGTGTCAAAAAATTCATCTGGAAATGGGATTTCATGAACGTCCGCGCATTCCAATTTGACTATCCCATCTTGAATGAATTCTTCATTTCTTTCATGTGCATCATACACCATGGTGGGTGAATGATCAATTCCATACACTTTTCCCGAGGCATTCAATTCTTTAATGGTTCTTGCAAGCGCGTAAATGAGATAGCCCGGACCAAATCCTATCTCCAAAAAGGTTCCATTTATATTTGGCTTAATAAGACTTAAACCCCATTTCGCTTGTAAAGGGCGAACTCCCCCAAAATCCGCCACTAAACGCGCTATTCTACCTTTAGGTTTTCCACATTGTTTATAAATGTTAAAAGAAATTGCGTTGAGTAATTTTATCCATGTTCTGATTTGTTTATTCTCTTTCATGGAATAATCAATATTATTCTGTAAAGATGCAGTGATATCATTGCTCGTCATTTTTGACTTTGGAATGATTTTAGATGATTTCCATTTATTTTATTGTTTATTAAAAACTTATGTGGTAAATTATTCGCTCTTCAAAATCAATAAAATAAGTTTAATATTAGTAATAAAACTTTTTTTTTATAATAGCTATTAAAAATCTTATTTTTTAGCTATAATAGCTAGAAATAACCATTTTTCTTTAAAATATAACGTACAATCAGTAAAACCCGTTTCTTTAAGAAATTCAATAAACAATTCCTTTTCACGAATTATCGCTCCTCCTGCCTTTGCTTTTATCAATCGCTCTGGATTCATATCTTGTTTAAAAGTTGTTTCTAAAAGTAAAAATTTGCCTCCCCTCTTGAGAGTTTGATAAATCTCTGATAATCCTAGCTGAAGGTCTTCCCAAAAATTAATGGAATTCACTGTTATACAAAAATCAAAAAATTCATTTAGAAAAGGGATTTCATACACGCTCGCGCATTTCAATTTGACTATCCCATCTTGAATGAATTCTTCATTTTTTTCTATTGCATCATAAACCATCGTTGGAGAATGGTCAATTCCATATACTTTGCCAGAGGCGTTTAAGGCTTTTATTGTTTTTGCGAGAGCGTAAATGAGATAACCCGAACCAAAGCCAATCTCCAAAAAAGTCCCGTTTAAATCGGGTTTGAGAAGATTGAAACCCCACTTACATAATTCAGGACGAATTCCAGCATATGTTGCAACTAAACTTCCTAATCTGCCTTTTGGTTTTGCGCATTGTCGATAAATATTAAGGGAAATTCCTTCTAATAACTTCACCAATTTTTTCACATTGTCATTAGATTTCATAGATTCATCAATGTTATCGCGAAGTGAACCCATATAATCTTTATCAGTCATTTCTTTTATAAAAGGGATTCTTGAATACGTTAATTATAGTAAATTTATACAATTTAATTAAAAAATATTTGCAGTTTGCTTTTATAAAATAAAAAAGTTGAAAAAAACGTCATGTCCTAAATCTTGAAAAATTAATTTTATGATGAATCCTTAAACATTAAGAATGTTCCTTTAATCTTGATTAAACGATAGAAAAGTAGCTCATTTTAAGTAACAAAATTTATTTAAAAAACTTCTCGCAATTGGCATTTTATCTTTTTTAAAATTTTTTGGATTTCCTTAGCCATACATGTGTTCTTAGATGATATGAAAACATAATATTTATTCAATATATTTTATAAAAAGATTCTAATTAATTCTGATTTGGTCTCATTTATTTATTTTAACATATTTAATAAAGTATTAATTAATTCATCCTATACCAAGTTTAAATAAAATTAAAATAAAAATGAATAGAACAGAACGCGTACTAGCTGCATTAAATTTGGAAATTCCTGACAGAGTTCCTTTACATACACTCGCTGTTGACGGGAATCTCGCCGATGAAATCATTGGAAAGAATCCTAAAACCGCTTTCGATTTGATAGATGACTTGAAATTTCAATATCCCGAGGATTGGATAGATAGAATTAACGGAATCATGGGGGATTTACAAATTACAATTTTTTCAAGGATGATGAAAGCGGCCGCCACATTAAGCTATGATACCTGTCCCGCGGGATTCATACCCATCCAATTTATTAGCGATAAGGAAATGTCTGATGTGTTCGGTCGACGGTATAAAATTGTCAATAATGAAGGAAATCTCTTTCCCGATTATTATAAAGGCACGATTAAGGATCGAAAAGACTGGGAGAATGTGCCCAAACCCAACGTTAAGGAGATTTGTAAAACAGCGAAAAAATTTTTTAGAGCCGTTTTGAGAAGGAATAAAAGCGATCTATTAATAATGGCAACTGATGATTTCACCTCCGTATTTCCTCCCGTTTGGCAGGGAATGGGAATGAGTAATT
>CAYLZE010000202.1:0-3143 GCA_964388035.1 uncultured archaeon | reverse complement strand
TCGTCTCTAAAATTGAGGATGTGGTTGAAAGAAAAGATAAAATATTGAATATGCATTTTTATATTCCAAAAACAGTTCCCATGGTTGATATCATGAGAGGTTCGAGGGCAAGTAATGAGACCTTCAATAAAGGAAAACAATGGATTGAAAGCATTGATAATGATGCTTAACAGATAATAACGTTAAAAATATTGAATTTATTAAAAAAATCAATTTTAAAGAAATCCCTCTAGAGTATATCCTTGGAGAATTAAAGAATAGATTAGAACAATTAAGACCTTAAAGGATCAAAAATTCGTACGAAAAGAAGTCAATTAGAATAATATTTACCATTTCAATGCAAAATCCCCTTCACGGTAAATCTTCTCATTGAACTCGTCAAATCCTAATCCTTTAATAAATTTATAGGAAGTATTATTATCAATGTGAACCTCACAACGAAGTTCTTCCACGCCCTGCTTTTTAAAATAATACCAACTGTATAACCCCAAAAGAGTGCCTATCCCGTGTCTTTGATACTCTGGTAGAATACCCAACCCTGCAATAATCCCTAATTTTTTTTCCCCCTCTTCCAAGTCCAAGAGCATGAATCCAACATCAATTTTATTCATCTTAGCGATTAAAAAAACCGCAGTTTTATCGTCAAAGATTGTTAATAGTCTATCTTCCGTGATTGGTCTAAAAGGCATAGGAGAATTGGACCACGCGCTATTGTATATTTTTTGAATGCTTTTCAAGTCTTCCCTCTTTGCTTGTCGAATTTCCACGCTTCTTTCAATTTTTCTTGTTTTTTCTTTAAGATCTTTTATGAAATCGTCGTCAATTTTTTCTGCGGGTAAGCTCATTTCTAAATATTTAACCCCTTCTTTCAAAAAATCCTCAATTTTTTGTCCAATCGTCAAGAAAAAACTTCTAACGCGTTTTTTTTTCGCTTCTCGTTTTTGCTTACTAACATCTAAATTTGACATGAATTCAGATCCTTGTTAATCATTATTTTAAATTGGTATCTATCTTTGTAATGTTTCGTTAAAATTATTTTTTTTTAGATTAAAAAATATGTAAATCAAGGAATTGACGAACGGTTAATGAGCTATCTTTTTTCCAATCTCAATACAGGATCTCATCATGGATTCTTTTTCAGATACCTCTCCTTTTCTTGTTACTCCTGGAACTATGATTTTTTCAATCAATGGAATTTCTAAATAATCAAGACTCTTTTCAAACATTCTAATTACCTGTTCAGCAGTATCCAAAGTAGTCTCCTCAAATGGAACGACAAGAATGGCACTTTTATTTTTAATCTTTTTTCTATTTTCGGGACAATTAAAATAAGAAAAACGATCCAGAAACGCTTTCATGAGAGCCGTAGGTCCATACCAATATACCGGCGTTCCAAAAATAAGCACATCACTTTCAATTATCTTAGGATATAATGCATTCATATCATCACACTTGCTACACTCGTTTCCTTTCCAACAAGAATAGCACCCATCACATTCTCGAATGTTCTGATCAATGAGGAAGATAATTTCCGAATTTGCGCCTTCTTGAGCAGCACCTTTGAGGATTTCCGAAAGTAATACATGAGTATTTCCATTCTTGCGGGGGCTTCCCATTATTCCTAAAATTTTCTTCATGACTACTTCCAGCTAATTAAATATAAAAAGTTAAGATGGAGAGCATTTAAAACTTACTCCTTGATAAATTAAAAAGTCTAACATTAAAAAAGTTGAGAGCAAGTGGTTTTTAAGAATAAAAACCAACATTGCCTGTAATATTTATTTGGTTGATAATTTTTTAATTAAATACTAAGAATAATCAGCATATGTCCCGTTTTAATTCATTGAATTGAAAGTCCTTTTCATGTTCAAGCACTTTGATGATATGATAGCAGATATTTAGCTTTTTATATTCCGAACAATCGCATGTGATTTTTTGATCCTGACAAGTTACGCAATATTTTTGCAGAGGTCTTCCGCTTTGGTCCAATTCATATACTTCCCAAGTATCCCCATCTAATGATATAATATCAACTTGAGGTTTAAGCACTGTTCTAATATGCTTACACTGAAATCCAGGTCGACCACGAGAACGATATTGAAAATCTTCGCAATCACAGGTAAACCAATTCCCTACTCTTTGCACGGTTCTTATTTTTCCACTACTGCTTCCTTTTACTTTCCAATACCCTGCCGAAACTTTTGTCGTTTCAAGAAAATATGATTTTATTTTTCTCAGTAATCGACTGGACCGAATAATATCATATCTAGGATTTTGCCTTCCATCAAACCGTTCAAATGGCTGAGAAGTCTTTCCTATAATCACATCTCCAAGCTGATCTTTTAAATTTAACTTTACAAATTGCCAATTTTCTCTCGGAATCCATCCTTCTTCTACAGTAGCAAGCTTTAAATTACATAAGGGTCCAAAAGGTGTCTTTGAAACAAGTAATTTTGGACTTTCCAAGACATTTCCCCTCTCCTCAGATATTCGTAAATCACGTAAATTTTGTAGGCCTATTGTCCAATTTTCGGGAAGTTCCACCTTTTTCTCATGATACGATTCCTTTTCAGTATCTACATAAAATCCTTCCGGATCCACTGCTAAACTCTTTATCTTTGCTGGTCCCGCTTTCCTCAGATTAGTTATAAATTCAGGGGTGAAATCTACATTAGTTTGACCCAATTCCCAATCATGGATGTTTTTGAATGAAGTTTCATTTAATGTAATGCAACAATAATGGGTCATATCGTTCGAAAAAGCCTCAAATTGGACTTCGTTATCCTGGACGGTTATGATGGGATCATATCTATACCAACGTGTAGATCTTAACCTTGGGGTTAATGACTCTGATAATGTTTGTCTTCCCGCTCTTATTCTCACTGTTCTGAATATTCTATATAAACATTCAATCGTTAATTGAGGATCCACTAAATCTGCATCAATAAAAGTGGGTTTATGGGTTATTTCGGGCTGGAGAATGACCGAAGTTGCATTCAAATTCGAAGTTTGAAGATATAATAATGTTTCAACTACCATTTCCTCATCCCTTTTTTGTCGTTTGTGTTATTATCACTTTATTCTACCCTTCATTAAAAAACCTAACCCATAGATGATTTATCGTTTATTGAACTCGAATTCTT
>CAYLZE010000201.1:0-3237 GCA_964388035.1 uncultured archaeon | reverse complement strand
CCCTTATAGAGACAAAAAGTAAGCACTAGTTTCAAAAAGCATCTTGAATTATAAACAATACTCATAAGTTATATAATCTTCCAAAGCTTTTTAATTTCTTTTAGGAAATTATTGTACATTAATAAGGTTTTTCTAAATATTGCTAAATGCTCATATTGGGTATTTTATTCCGGTTAATTCTTCGGATATGTCCCATAACCTTTTAGCAACATCCACATCATGGGAAGCTTCGGAGGATTTCACTTTCGCGGGATATCCTTTGGTTCCCAACATGCCACCCGGCCCATAGTACGCCCCTCCTTCCGCCTCAAGAGCCGTGGCAGCATACAGCATGGATAAAGCTCCTTGCTCGGGCTCCCCTCCCAAAATCGGATTTAACAAGCGAAGCAAAATTTCACTTTTTGGAAGGTTAGAACCTTTAATCCATCCGGGGTGGGATGCATTGCTCAAAACTGTTGTTCCCGCAGCTCGTAATTTTCTTTCCAATTCGTACGCAAAGAGAAGGATTGCTAATTTACTCTGTGAATACGCCTTTTTCTTATCATAATCTTTTTCTAAATTCAAATCGTCGAAATGGATTTTACCATTGGTATGATCCCAACTGCTCATGCTCACCACTCGGGAATCGCCCGTTTTAATGAGCATATCGATTAACAAGCCCGTCAAAGCGAAGTGTCCCAAAAAGTTGGTTCCAAATTGTAATTCAAATCCATCCACCGTTTTTGCTTGCGGGGTCCAAATGGCCGCTGCGTTATTACAAAGAATATCCAATCTATCGTATTTTTCCTTGAATTTCGTGGCAAATTTCCGGATCGAGGACAAGTCCGCAAGGTCCAACGGGATCATGTCCATTTGTACATCGGGAAAGTCATCGCGTATTTTTTTTAGGGCGGCTTCTGCTTTTTCTATACTTCTACAAGCCATGATGACACGGGCGCCTTTTCTTGCCAAGGCCTTGGCAACTTCAAAACCCAAACCTCTATTTGCTCCCGTAACAATAGCAACTTTTCCCATTTGAGATGGGATGTCTTTAAACATCCATTTTTCGTCTTTACTCACTTTATTTTTCACCCTTCTCCATGGAATAAATTCCATGATTTTTTTCAATTAGATCAGTATCATTAAATCCACCGAACAATGATATAAAGTCTTTTTTAATAAAATCTAGAGTTGCTCATTTATTATTTTAGAATGGAAGAAGTTTGCTTTACCTCTATTGGAAAATTAATATAGCAGAAATATTACGATAACATGTGTCAAATTCTAATAATATGAAAATCCGTTGAAGAAAATGTTTTAAAAAATTGTTAATATAAAATATGATTAAGTTTAGTATTACAATTTTTATAATGATACTTGAATGTTAGTCAAATGGGGATTATTTTAATCCATTTATAAAGATATGTAAAGCGGTTTGTACATCTTGAATCAAGCGGTCAAATTTTTCAGAAAGAGGATTATTAGGGTCATTTGATCCCTGAAAATTTTGTTCTAATCCATCTACTAAACTAAACATGTACTTACTAACCTTTTCAACATTACACTCTTTTATTTGCCCATGCTTTATACAGGCTTCAAGAATTTTAGCCATGAAGTTTTTTTCTTCTTTTTTCATTTTCGCAAGGATTTCTTGCCAAGAGGAAACCAATCGCTGTAGTTTTTCGGGTTCAATATCGGTAAGTTGATGAAGAATCATGGATTTTTGGACGAAACGGAGTTTTTGCTCGAAATAATTAAAAATTTTCTGCTCGCAATTCATGTCTTCTTCAATGGTATCATGTAATTTGGTCATGAATTGCTGGAATTCGTCAAGGATTATAGTGGTAAAGATTTCTTCTTTATTTTTGAAGTAGTAATAGATGGAGGCTTTACTCAGTCCAATTTTTTGTCCAATGTCCTCGAGCGTGGTTTTTTGATAACCATATTTGGCAAAACATTCACTGGCAGAGGCTAAAATTTGTTCTTTTTTTTCTTGAGCCATGGTTAGTATAATCATGCCAACTTTATGTTGTTTAATATCTAAATAAGTTTTATTCGATTTTAGTTTAATTCAGTATAATTTAATTGTTTTTTAATTTCTTTATAAAAAAATAAAAAGTTATTGATACTAATTTGTATTTAAGTTGAAGTGGTATGGTTTTTAATTTCTCTGGCAAATCCCGTGATATATGTCAATATTGAAAATCCAATCATCAAGTATCCAAAAAAGTATGCCATGCTGGTTGTCGTGCTTGCTGCTAAGAACGGGATGCCAAAGATTCCAATGAAAACTGCGATAGTGCTAAAAATAACCACGGCAATCAAGCTAAAAGTCCATATTTTTGATAATGGTTCGAGCGATTTAACCGGCAGAATTTTTTGCATCGTTAATGGCTTATTTATTCTAGTAGAAATAATGCTATTTGGGATTCCCATGACGAAAAAGGCAATGCCACCTCCTACTAATAGGGATATAATCGTGAGGACGAATAAACCGAGACTACCATATTTTTTATGAAGATACCGGATAGACCAAAAAATTATCATTATGCCCACAATTATAGCAACAATCCCCGTGATTAAAAAGTTAGGGATGATTGTCATGGCCATTTCTCCCCCTTCTTCCCAAAAGCGCTGTTCCGGTCCAATGGCGTTTATCATTATTCCGGGAGTAGGAATATTGCCTTGAAGGGTTTCAAAAAAGCCGTGTTCCATGGTTATTGCTCCACCCAGAATTCCTATGGTGGAAACGCCTATTCGTGTGGCTCCGATATTTTTTAATTTAATTTTTGATTTAGAATCTTGTTCTTTTTGGTTTGTCATTTTTTTCTCCCTCCTCCTTGCATAATTTTTTGTTTTCACTTTCTTTTTTTTTTTAATATTTCATCAAATCTCATGATATCCTTAAATTCAGTGTAGACCAATCATTAATACTCTTGAAATTTCCCCTTATCCTTTTGACAATTTTTAAATCAATATATATTTAGGAAGATTCTACTTTTAATGGACACTCTTTTGTTCCCAAGCTACTATTTGGGCTTGAATATATTTTTCGTTCCACTCCAGGAAGTTTTACTACAGAAATAAGTAGAATTTGAGTCAAATTTACTCTAACCTATTTATTCGGGAATTAAATATGAATCCGACAAATTAACGGGATAAGTATTATTGAATTTTTTTCATTTATACTGTTTAATTTTCCCCAAAAAAGTACCATAAGTATAAAAGATTCGTTGTATAGCATTTAAAAAAAGGAAT
>CAYLZE010000200.1:0-3296 GCA_964388035.1 uncultured archaeon | reverse complement strand
AGGACCCGGCGCCGTGGCTGGAGGGCGTCAACGGCATCCTGGTGCCCGGCGGCTTCGGCGAGCGCGGCTCGGAAGGCAAGATCTCCGCCGCCAACTTCGCGCGGCTGCGCAGCGTGCCCTATTTCGGCATCTGCTTCGGCATGCAGATGGCGGTGATCGAGGCGGCGCGCAATCTCGTCGGCATCGCTGAGGCGTCCTCGACCGAGTTCGGCCCGACGTCGGAGCCGGTGGTCGGCCTGATGACCGAATGGCTCAAGGGCAACCAGCTCGAAAGGCGCGCCGCCGACGGCGACCTCGGCGGCACCATGCGGCTCGGCGCCTATCCGGCGATGCTCACCCGCGGCAGCCTGATCTCGAAGATCTATGGCGGGGCCAGCGAGATTTCCGAGCGCCACCGCCACCGCTACGAGATCAACATCAACTATCGCGACCGGCTGGAGCAACACGGCCTGCGCTTCGCCGGCCTGTCGCCCGACGGCGTCCTGCCCGAAACGGTGGAGCTGGAGGGCCATCCCTGGTTCCTCGGCGTTCAGTATCACCCGGAGCTGAAGTCGCAGCCGCTGAAACCCCATCCGCTCTTCGCCTCCTTCATCGCCGCCGCGGTGGAGCAGAGCCGGCTGGTGTGAGTTTCCGGAGGGGCTCTGACACGGTCCGACTGACGGCGGCTATGTGAGGGAAACAACGCCCATGATCTACGAGCTGCGCGTCTATCGCTGCATGCCCGGCCGTCTGCCGGCGCTTCTCGAACGCTTCGAGACGGCAACGCTGAAGCTGTGGGAGAGGCACGGCATCCGCCAGGCCGGCTTCTGGACGACGCTCGTCGGCGAATCGAGCCGGGATCTGACCTATCTTCTCGCCTGGGAATCGCTGGCCGAGCGCGAGACGAAATGGGCGGCCTTCACCGCCGATCCCGAATGGCAGGCGGCGCGCGCGGCGAGCGAGGCCGACGGGCCGATCGTCGAGAACATCGCCAGCCAGTTCCTCAAGCCGACGGCCTTCTCCGCCCTGAAATAAGCGCGGCGCAGCCAGCCGGTCACTGCGGACCTTTCCCGGTCATCGTGGCGACGATGCCGGCAGCAGTCTACAGGCCGGGAAGCTCGGGCAGGGGCGCGATATCCTGCAAGCCGCCGGTAGTGGGCGCTCCGCCGCCGAAGGGCGGCTGCGGTTCCGGCTCCGGCCTTTGCGGACGGTCGCGCCCGGATTCGAAATCCAGGTAGAGGCCGCTGATGCACATGTCTGCGTAGCGCGTGCCGGGATAGACGGTCTTGACGGTGATGGTGACGCGCCGGCGCTCGGCCATCTGCATCAGGCCGACGACGATCTCGCCCCTGGCGTCGGGCAGATTGTATTGGACACCCGCCCCGCCGTCCGCGGAGACCAGGATGGTGCGCGGCCGTGCATTGCGGGCGAAGCTGGCAGCGCTCTTCTGGTAGCCGTTCCAGATGAGCAGCCGGTCGAAGGGCGCGCCATCGGTGACGGTGAGCACGATGCGCTGCCCGGCGCCGGCGCCGCCGGCGCCTTCGCACCAGGCGGTGCCGGGATCGCCGTCGAACAGGTTCTGCGGCCCGTAGTTATTTCCCGATTGGGAGCCGAGCACGCTGTCGACGCAGTAGCGCACGCTGGCGACGAGCTCGGTCGCGCCCATCGTGGCGCACTGGCGCGCTTCGGCGGGTAATGCACCGCCGGCAAGGACCAGGACCGCGATCGCCATCGTCGAGCGGCGCATCGGCTCAGTTTCCCTTCATTGGGAAGATGTGCATCCAGCATTTGCCGTCGTTGCCGCATTTGTAGTGATAGTCGATCCCGTCCTTGACTGTGTAGATGTTGGTGATCGTGTTGACGTTGATCACCTTGCAGTTGACATAGCGGTTGCCTTCGCGGTCGCAGCCATAGGCCGTGTCGGTCGCCCCGTCGAAGATCTCGAAGTTGGCCCCGATATAGCGCTTGCCGCAGATATACGGCCCCTTGAGATAGTAGGTGGTGCCGCCGCCGCCGAGACCGAGCCGGTAGTCGGTCATGCCCCGGTCGGCCTTGATCGCGCTGTTGAGACAGGGATGCGAGCCGGGCGGCGTCGGATCGATCCCCTTGCCGGGCGTCGAGGGCGACGGCGTCGTTCCGGACCCTGCGCCTCCGACCGCCGAGATGGCGATCAGCTCGTTCGCGCCGACGTCGAATATCGCTTTGGCGATGGCGTCGCGCGTCGCCTTGCAGTCGGTGCGCTGGCGGGCGCGCTCGAACTGCGTGCGGGCCGCGCGATAGGCCTTGAGCGCCTCCTCGTAGCGGCGTGCGGCCATCAGCATGTTGCCGCGTCCGTTGTCGGCCCGGCCCTGGGCATAGGCATCGCGCGCCGCCCGTTCGGTGCTCAGCGCCTCGTCGTAGCGTTGGCGCATCTTCGCGGCACTGGCGAAGCGCTCCGCTTCCGCTGCCGCCACGGCCTTCGCGGCGCCCGCGAAATCGCAGCCGGCAAGCGCGCGGGCGAGCGCGTCGTCGAGCTTCGCTTCCGCCGCCGGATCATTCGCCGGGCCGGCCGGCGCGAGTAGGCAGATGCCGGCCTGGCAGGTGCCGGTATCGCAGACGCGGTCCGTCCCCGTGCAGCAGGCTTCGCCGATGCCGCCGCAGGCCAGGCAGATATCGCCCTGGCGGGTGGCCGCGGGCACGCCGTAATAGCAGCCGTTGCGGCCGTCACGGTCGCAGGCCGGCTCGCCGACATGGCCGCAATCCCTGGCCGCCGGATTGATGCAGACCGTGCCCGCCGCGGTCCGCAACGGCACGTAGCCCCAACCCGACAGGTGGCATTCGGGCGGCTTCAGCGGATCGCGATTGGGACAGGCCAACTGCCCCGGCATGCCGCAGGGCACGCACAGGCCGCCGGCGCAGGCGCCGTTGTAGCAGGTTCCGCCGGACAGGCAGGCGCCGCCGATATCGCCGGCAGCGATCCCGGCGAAGGCCGAAGGAACGAGGGAGAGGGCGAGCAGAAAAGCGCCCAGAAAACTGAACTGCAGCCGGTGGATACGCCGGTGGTCGCCCATAATGCGCCAAAGCTATGCGGCCACTTCGGCGGCCGGCTTTGATCCAGGGCAATCGCGTGCGCAATGGTCGCGCGGCATGTCTTCCCGGCCCGGCGTCGCACGCACCAACGTCCGCGTGTACGGCGCGTGCGGCACGCCGAATGCCTGTGGCGTCGAGCCCGGGACACAAGCCGTCGTTCCCGCGCGCCGGTGGTGCCGGGGCATGAACCTTCCAAAGAGCGTCCCCCTCGTGGCGAGGGGGTGGCGGGCGCCCGGCAAGTGCCGTGC
>CAYLZE010000199.1:0-3323 GCA_964388035.1 uncultured archaeon | reverse complement strand
CCGACGTTGACGAGTCCACCCCTGTCGAAATCTCCCGGGAAACGGTCGTAAAGCGTCTTACCTTCTTCATCCTTGACCAAACCGATGTCCATGGCACCGCATCCTGAAACCACGACGATATAGTTGCGTATACAAAACTCTTCAGCCATCTTATATAATTCTTGAATTTCCTTACCGTAGTTCGCGCATCCAATAATTGCCACGATGCCGGGAATTTCTCCTAATACGATGGGTGCTCCAACATTCCTAATTTCTGTATCTTGAATTGGACCTCGTCCAACACGCAGGTTGAATTTTTCGCCTCTAATTTTTTCACGACCCGCATGCATTATTAAGGTCAAGGGGGAAACACCTTTCTTACAATCAGCTTCGCATCTGCCGCAGTCCAGGCAAGAATCAAAGCAATCATTGGATAATACCGAGAAATCTCCTTCCTTAGCTAATCTAACCCCTTCTACAAGCGGTAAATCATTGGGACAATTTCGTTGGCAATTTCCGCAACCATTGCATTTTAATGCCATTTCGATGCATCCTTCTGCATCGGGTACTGCGCTTTTTGCCTTTCGGATGGGTTTTACCTTGATGGCGGTTTGTACGGCTACTTGTCCCGCTTTAATAGGATCAAGTATCAATACCCCATCAGCTTTTCCACTAACTAAATCCTCTACGATTGTATCTACGGAATCGCCGGTTCTATCAGGTAAACCATTCATGTTCTTTTCATTAGTGGCAATAAAAGGAGCATTTACTAATCTAGCTTGCTCATACGATCTCAAGTGCACGCATTGCTCATCTACCATGACCACGTCTGCCAATCCGGAACGAATGTAGTGCATTTGTCGGGATAAAGAGCCAACTACTTTTGCCCCATCATAATATCGGGTTAAATCAAGAGCCGTGCAACAAATTGCTCCCACGTCCACCTTGCTTTCTAATCCTTGTTCTCTCATGTAGTCTACTAATTCAATTCCCGGAGCTACATTATGTCCGATCATCAAAATAGTGGCTTTATTTTCCGTATCCAAGGTTCCCATTCCCAATTCCACGAGAGGCACGTCAGCATCTCCCATAGGAAACCCATATGCTGCAATTTGAACAGCATCTGCGATTTCCATGCCAACTGCATCAGCTAATCCTGCCAAGAAGCTTTTGGATTCAAAATCTAAATAGTTAGCTTCTTGTCCGGTATGCCCCGCAGCCAACAAATGAGTGATGGTAAAATGAACCCATTCCATGGCTGTTTCCAAATCTTCCAAGGTTTCGGGTTTCATTCCCACTATCAATCGCGTACACGGCATTTCCACGGCAATATTATTTCCATAATTGATCGGAACATTTCCATATTTTTGTTTTAACCAGTGAAGAAGATGGTCACCATGTGCCGAATGACAGCTCGCCCCTATGCAGCATGCAATTTCCACGATTCTCGCTTGTTGGGTTTCCATATTGATACCGCAAGCCCCTGTCCTGCCCTTGGAAAGATTACATTTACCAAACGTGCATTTGCCGCGTGCATGACTTTAGTTACACGCTAAGACAGCACATGTCACAAATGGGCATGTAGAATGGTTTGTATCTTTCCATGAGCTTGAAAAACCAAGGGCGCAAGGTGGGAATGTGTGGTTGGGGGGTCGGTCCCATTGGTTCCCATTCCGTTTCATCTCCGTAATGAATCTTACCCGTGGTAAGTTCAAAGCCTTTAATGTTGCCGAATGGTCCTTTATATTCCTCAATCTTTATTTTCGCGCCTTTCTTACTCAAGTTTTCTCACTTTTTTATTTGAAATGAATTTTAATTCAATAATTAGTATAATAAATAATAGAAATTTAAATCTTATAAAAAACTAATGAATATTTATTCACGTTCAAAAGAACGGCTCACTTATTCGGAATAAGTTATTTTTAGACTAAACTTATCCGCAAAAAGTGCGAAATTTCACACTCTTTTAGAACATGCTCTAAGAGCTATATTATTCCAAATGTCATGACTTTTAGTTCATTGTTTTTGATCGTATTATATTGTACGATATAAATCATTTCAAGAGAGAATTAATACTTTTAAAATAACAATTCAATAATATTTGAGCAACATTTTTTTCCCGATTAAAGAAGAGTAGCCAATTTTTTAATAATTTATTAAGAATAATTACAAATATCTCTTTCATTTACTTTAAAATGAAATACAATTTCAAAGTGATGATAATCATGAAGAAAACAATATTGATTACCGGTTCAACTTCCGGAATAGGGAAAGCAACCGCACTTAAATTGGTGGAATCAGGAGAAGAAGTTATTATCCATGGAAGAAATCAGGAAAAAGCGATGGCGACCGTAGAAGAGATTAAGCAAGAAGTGAAGAATGCCAAAATACATGCTGTTTACGGTGATATACGCTTCTTAAAAGACATTAAAAGCTTGGTGGAACAAGTCAAGGAAAGGATTGATAAATTGGATATACTCATTAACAATGCGGGGGTATTCAAACCTAAGAGAACGATTACCGGGGATGGTTTAGAAGAGACTTTTGCCGTGAATTATGTGGCTCCTTTTATAATCACGAACGAGCTAATTGATTTATTAAAGAGAGCTCCTTCTGCGAGAATTATTAACGTGGCTTCTGAAGTTCATAGCAATCATCCGGATTTTGATGATTTACAGCACGAGAAAGATTATTCAGGTACAAAAGCGTATTCACTTTCTAAAACATGCCTTATCATGTTCACATATCTCTTAGCGGAAAAATTGAAAGGAACAGACATTACGGTAAACACCTTGCATCCGGGAGTGATAAATACAAAATTGTTAGATTTAGCCTATGGTCATGTGGGTGTGTCTACTGATATAGGAGCAAAAAATCTGATATATTTAGCGACCTCGCCTGATCTAGAAGGAATTACTGGCAACTACTTCAATAATAGTAGAATGTCAACCTCCAAGAGCATTACTTATGATAAAGATTTGCAGAGAAAGTTATGGAAAAAGACAGAAACCTTGATCGGAAAAAAATTTACCTATGAGTTAATTCCTCAACAAATTTAAATCTAATTTTTTATTGAACTTGTATTATATTATTGAAAAGATAAGATTGTTTATTCACTTATTTAGATATGTAATCTATATCATCAAAATCTAATTCCATATAGGAGATTAATTTTTTTTTTAATTATTGAACTTAAACTTTTTTTAATTAATAGAATTAAAGAGCTGAGCAAAAATTGGTAAGTAATAAAAAAAAGTAATGAAATTAGATCTTAGATATTCTTTTTTTTAAATTATATTATCATTTATTAACTTTTTTTTCCAATAAAATAAAAATTGATTTAT
>CAYLZE010000198.1:0-3381 GCA_964388035.1 uncultured archaeon | reverse complement strand
GATCTATACTTTTTAAATGCTATTTGAGTTTACTCTTGCATTCCTTAATATGCTTGCATTCTGTTTTTCTAAAGACGAATTGTGGACACGTGCATTTCCAACCTCCCTTACCATCGAATGAAACCGTGTATTTCTTACTTGAATCACGTGAGCTTACGATTGTCCATTTCTGTGCTTTACTAGCATCCCCAAAGAAATTTCGAGCGTCATCAATTGCATGTTCCTTAGGATCGATTTTTAACGAAAACTTATCGAAATTGCCGGGAATATAGTCAATCTGAACGTTGCCATTTTTAAAGTATTTGATGACTTCACACTTAGGGGGCAACTTTCCCTTTTCTTTTTTATATAGAATTAAATTTTTTGCTAAAATTTCCTTGATCTTCGCATTTTCACTCGCTTCAGCACCCTTAGGAGTAATAAAATAGTATCGAATGGTAGGGAATCGTTCTCCTTCTTTTATTTCTTTATGAATCAATATATCATTCTCTTCCACCGCAAGGCTTTCAATATTCTCTACTTTATTAATAAAATCAAAATTTGCTACTTTAACATGATTCCACCAAGGACCTTTTAAACCATCATCAATTTTAGTTAAGTTAATTAGCATGCTTTTTATTCCTTTGGTTATTTATGTCTGATACAATAATATAAACGGGTTAATTAAAAAGTTATGTTTTTTCCATTTTTAATCGAGGTGTGACGTGCTTTACATGAAAAGGTAAAAGCAAGCATTTTTCAATTCTTACTTTTAAAGAAAATAGTTTTTACTTAGAAAAAATATTGAATATAGTATGAGGATCATAGATGCCCATGTGAATCTTCTAGAATATTCGAATAGCTTGGAACACCTAATACGCGTGATGGACGAGAATGGCATTGAAAAAAGCTGTATTATGGGATTAGGAAAAATTTTTGGATGTTTAGATAACGTTGATGTAAAAAAAGCATTGGAATTGTATCCCGATAGATTAATAGGTGCCTATTTTCTTCGCCCTGGACTTCCAGGAGAAAATGATCCTTTAGATATTCGAAAAGCATATGAAAGGGGATTTAAAATGATAAAGGTTACCTTATCAAAAAAACCATATGATGATCCAAGCTATTTTCCTCTTTGGGAAACCGCCCAAGAATTAAGAATGCCCGTTCTTTTTCATACGGGAGTGGTAACGACAAAATTGACCGTTCCGGAAGAAAGAATATCGTCCTGGTTTATGCACCCCGCGCGGTTAGAGTCCATTGCGAATGTTTTTCCTGATTTGTACATCATTATTGCCCATTTGGGCGTCCATTGGAATTCTGATGCAGCAGAAGTGATAAGGATGAGAAAAAACGTGTATGCTGACATCACTGGAGAGCCAGATGGTTGGAGAGTTCGCGCAGATAAAGTGGGTTTGGATAAATGGTTATGGTGGTCGGGAGCGTTCAAAAAACTTATTTTTGGAACAGACGTTTCTTATGAAAATATTCCATTGATTTTGAAACAAGATAAAGAAAGATTTACACGATTAGAGATTGATCAAGAAACTCAAAAGTTATTCTTTGCTGGAAATATATGTAAATTATTAGGTTTGGACCCATGAAAATCGATAGAAAAAGAGAAATCAGAGAGCTTTTAACTCTCTCTCCCGAAGAGGTAATTTCAAAAGCAGGATCCCATTTAGAAGTATGTGAAAATTTAGATGCCCTACATCTCCATTTTGCAGAAGCAATCGCAAGGGAAATTAGAGAAAATTCTAAAAAGCAAGATTCAACCAGATTTATCTTACCCGTGGGCCCAATTGGTCAATATCCGCTATTAGCCAATATTATTAACAAAGAAGGAATTTCTTTAAAAAATTGTTGGTTCTTTTTCATGGATGAATATTGCGATGAGGATGGAAAAGTTTTATCGGAAAATCATCCGTTAAGTTTCAAGCGGATTGCGAAACAAAATTTTTTAACCTTGATTAATAAAGCAAATAATCTTATCATGGAACAAGTCTACTTTCCCAATGAAAAGAATATTGATGATTTAACGGCAAAAATTCAATCGCTTGGTGGCATTCAAACTTGTTATGGGGGAATTGGTATCCACGGACACGTTGCATTTAATGAACCTGCAGAAAATGTTAAGGAAACAAGACCGAGAAAAGTAGCTTTGAATAATTTTACAATCACTATCAATGCGATACGTGCAGAGGTCGGCGGAAACTTAGAAAATTTCCCAAGAGACTCTTTTACATTAGGCATGCGTGAGATTCTTGGTTCCAAACGATTACGATTATATTGTAGAAATGGTACACCATGTGATTGGGCGAATACCATATTAAGAATAGCCTTGTTTGGAAGTCCGGGTGATGATTATCCCGTGACTCATATTAGAAACCATCCTGATTACATAATTACAACGGATAAAAATACTCTTGAATGTCCAAAATATATTATTTAATTAGAACGAAATAATTAATATACCGAAATGATGGATCAAAATAAAAAAATCACTGCGATATTAATTGGGGCCGGAGCAAGAGGTCATCATGCTTACGGGAAGTGGGCTTTAAAGAACCAAGATATAATCCAATTCATCGCAGTTGCGGAGCCGAGAGAGCCGCGCCGAAAACAATTTGCCGAGGAATGGGGCATTCCAGAAAACATGCAATTTAATTCTTGGGAAGATATTCTCACTAAAGAAAAAGGACAATTAGCAGAGGCTTGCTTTATCTGCACGCAAGATCAAATGCACACGGCCCCCACATTAGCAGCCCTTAATTTAAAATATCATGTTCTATTAGAAAAACCCATGGCTACCACGGTAGAAGAATGCCAGCAACTTGTTTCTGTTGCTGAAAAAGCAGATAGACAATTAAGAATTTGCCATGTGGCCAGATATACAACCATGTTTTCCACCTTAAAAAAGGCAATTAAAGAGGGTTTGATAGGGAATATCGTTAATATCCAACATTCTGAAAATGTGGCATATTGGCATTTTCCTCATGGCTATGTGCGGGGAACGTGGCGAAGAGCAGACCAATCGAGTCCTGTAATAATTGCAAAAACATGCCATGATCTGGATCTTTTGTATTGGTTGGTGAATTCCCCAACAAAATATATTCAATCTTTTGGTAATCTCATGCATTATCGAAAAGAAAATGCTCCCGAAGGGGCTCCAGAACGGTGCATTGATGGATGCCCCATTGCAGAAAAATGTCCTTGGTATGCTCCTCGCTTGTATGTGAATGCAGAACCCATTTTGAGAATTACTCAGCGTTCCCAAAAATGGTGGTTAAGATGGATGGGGAGATTAATACTCGATCATAGGAAATTTATAACAGTCCTGAGCCGAATAATTCCACCACTTAAAAAAATAGTAAATTGGCAATTTTGGCCAGCAACAGTAAT
>CAYLZE010000197.1:0-3492 GCA_964388035.1 uncultured archaeon | reverse complement strand
TCGGCGGCTTCACCGTGCCGGCCTATGCGGCGAGCAAGGGCGGCGTGATGCAGCTCACCAAGGCGCTCGCCAATGAATGGGCCGGGCGCGGCGTCAACATCAATGCGCTTGCCCCCGGCTACATGGCCACTGAGATGAACGCGGCGCTCCTCGCCGACCCCGGCCGGAACGCCGAGATCTCGGCACGCATTCCCGCCCATCGCTGGGGCACCCCTGACGACATGAAGGGCCCTCTCCTCTTCCTCGTCTCGCCCGCCTCGGACTACGTCAACGGCACCATGGTTGCGGTCGACGGCGGCTATCTTGGACGATAACAGCAAGAAGCCTCGAATCCGGGGCGACTGGAAACACGGAAGGAAGCGGACAGTGCGGATCGTCGTTTCGGATTGCGATCATGAGTCCATGAAGACAGAAGAGACGATCTTCGCCGACAGCGGGATGTCCTTCAGTCATCTGCGCTGCCGCACCGAGGAGGAGGTGATCGCCCAGTGCGCGGGCGCGAATATCGTGCTCAACCAGTATGCCCCCTTCACCGCAAGGGTCTTCTCGGCATTGAAATCCGATCTCGGCCAGGTCGTCCGCTATGGCGTCGGGGTCGACAACATCGATCTTGCCGCGGCCACTGCAGCCGGGGTCCGGATATGTAACGTGCCGGACTACGGCGTGCACGAAGTCTCCAATCACGCCCTGGCGCTGCTCCTCGCGTTCGAGCGCAAGATCGTGACGATGAATGCCCGCGTGCACGACGACATCTGGGACTACCGGCTGGCGATTCCCATCCGACGCATGTCCGAAATGACCGTCGGCATCTTCGGCCTCGGGCGCATCGGCGGCGCGCTCGCCGCAAAGCTGAAGCCGTTCGGCTGTCGCATCATCGGCTACGATCCGGCCTATGATCCGGCATCGCCGACCATGCACAACGCCGAGGGCCTTTCGTTCGACGAGGTCGTCAGCCAGTCCGACGTCATCACGCTCCATTGTCCGTTGACTGCGGAAACCTACCGGATGTTCAACGCCGAAGTTCTCGAACGCATGAAGCCGACGGCATACCTCATCAACACCGCGCGCGGCGGCATTGTCGACGAAGCCGCGCTAGTTGATGCCCTGCGTCGCGGGGCTCTGGCCGGCGCCGCGCTCGATGTCGTGGAACGTGAACCGCTTGCCGCCGACAGCCCGCTGCGCGGCATCGAGAACTGCCTGATAACACCGCACATGGCTTGGTATTCCGAGGAAGCCGGGCTGGAGATGAAGCGCAAGGTCGCCGAAGAGGCGATCCGCTTTGCGCGCGGAGAGCCCGTCCGTTATCTGGTCAACAGGCTCTGAATTCGCCTGCACGTTTCGTCTTTGGGAGAGAGGTGGCTTCTGAGAGACAGCGATCAAAGGGCCACAATTCTAGACTGTGACGCCGATATGGCATCATTCGCTCCTCGTCTCTCGGCGCCGTTGCGCTATCTGCGGGAACGGCACGCGCGACGCCGTACGCGCAATGCCGGTCGCCGCCAGCAGCCTGAATCTGCGCACATCATTGCGACAATTGCCAATGATTGCTATCTACTGCGGATGCACGCAGACATTGAATTGGGGAACCGGCCGGCTCATTTGGAGGGCAATTCCCCATGATGCTATGCTGCGCTCGGCGATCGCGTCGGCACGGCGAGGATGTGTCGCAGCCCCACGGGGGCGGATGAGCGCGGGCCATCGAGTGCCCGCCAGTCGCTCTCAGGAGATTGAGTTTTGGATCCAAGATTCGGCAAACTGAGCCGGGGGCCCCACCTGCCAGCACTTGTCGCGAGTTCGATCTCGCGGGAGATTGCGCAGGGCCGCCTCAAGCCCGGCGATCAGCTGCCGAGTGAGCAGGCTTTGGCGACGACCTTCGGCGTCAGCCGAAATGTCGTGCGCGAGGCAATCGCCATCCTACGCTCCGAAGGCCACGTCTGGTCCAAGCAGGGGCGCGGCGCATTCGTCGCCGATGTGACCAACGTCCTAGTGCTGACCATCAAGCGCGACGCCCTGCCCGCCAGCGCCAGCTTCAGGGGGCTTTTCGAGATCAGGGGAATCCTCGAAGGCGAAGCGGCAGCGCTGGCCGCCGAGCGCCGATCTGAGAACGACCTCGCCGAGATGGAAACCGCGCTCGAAACGATGATGGGCGTGCCCTATGGTTGCGTCCAGTGGCTGAAGGCGGACTTGCAGTTTCACATTGCCATCGCGCAGGCGACCGGCAACCCATACATGATCGAGTTCCTCAAGTTCGTGTCGGAGCCCTTCCAGGAAAGCATCCTGGCCGCCGGCAATGAGAACGAAGGCTCCGACGAAATGGCTAGGGTAACGATCGGGGAACACAGGGCGATTTTCGACGCGATAGAGATGGGCGACGCCACCGCGGCGCATGAAGCCATGAGCCTGCACATTGCCAACGCCTCCCGGCGGCAGGACCAGCCCATGGACACCCACGAAGACCCGCCGAAGGCGACCGCGAGCCAGAAGCACAAACCAAAGAAGCAGCCGACCTTGCGGGGAATAGCCGGCTAATCGTGGTTTACGGCGCCGGCGCAGGCGTGCCGATCGGCAATCTCTTCATCGGCGGCATCGTTCCCGGGATGTTGATGGGCATAGGCTGTAGTGACAATTTGGTCATTTGAGCCAGAGCATGATGCTGGCGAGTTTGACGAAGCCGAGGAAGTTGGCCGCAAGCTTGTCGTATCGGGTGGCGATGCGGCGCCACTGTTTGAGCTTTGCGAAGAAGCCCTCGATGCCCCATCGGTTGGTGTGGGCGGTTTTGTCGTAGCGGTGCTGGTGTTTGCAGTGGCGGCGCGGTGGGATGACGGGCTCAACGGCAGCGGCCTTTACCGAATCTCAAGGGGGTTGTGGAACACATAAGGAACATGTAATTTGTTCCTGCTTTGTACCGATTCTGCCGAGCGCGCGGGACACTCCGATGCTGACACGCAAGCAACTCGAACTGCTCATGTTCGTGCATGAGCGCCTGAAGGAAACGGGCGTGCCGCCCTCCTTCGACGAGATGAAGGATGCCCTCGACCTGCGCTCCAAGTCGGGCATCCACCGGCTCATCAAGGCGCTGGAGGAGCGCGGCTTCATCAAGCGGCTGCCCAACCGGGCGCGCGCGCTGGAAGTCATCCGCCTGCCGGAGAACATGCAGACGAGCCTGGCGGCGGCGCGCTCGCGCGGCTTCTCGCCGAGCGTCATCGAAGGCAATCTCGGCCGCGTGCGCGAGACACCGGAGAGCGCCAACTCGAACGAGCCGGTGCTGGTGCCGGTCATGGGGCGCATCGCCGCCGGCGTGCCGATCGAGGCGATCCAGCACCAGAGCCACACCATCGGCGTACCGCCCGACATGCTCTCGCCCGGCGAGCACTTCGCCTTGGAGGTGCGCGGCGATTCGATGATCGAGGCCGGCATCCTCGACGGCGATACGGTGCTCATCCGGCGCAGCGACAGCGCCGATACCGGCGACATCGTCGTGGCGCTGGTCGA
>CAYLZE010000196.1:0-3502 GCA_964388035.1 uncultured archaeon | reverse complement strand
ATAATATTAATTTTTTCATTAATGGTACTCCTACGAATTACCCGAACCCCCCAAATCCAAGTAATCTAATATATGCTGAAAGAGGAGACGAAATTATATTAAAAGTTAATGTATCTTCTATTAAATATAATTTTCCGATATCTGGAAAAGCAGTAGAATTTTATGATTATACAAACGGAAACGTTTTAATCGGGACAAATACGACTAATTCTCAAGGAATTGCATCCTTAAATTATTTACTTGGGTCATCAATTAAAGCGGGACCCATATTAGTATATGCAAAAGTATCTAATGAATGTAATTACTCGTATTTCATATTAAATGAATCCATTACTTTTGCAGGTGTCTCTGGACCAAATCCTTATGAAATTAACCGTACAGGTGCAGGGGATCAATTCAATGTTAATTGTAATCTTCAAGATGATCAAGGTCATTTGATTAATTATGGATACCTTATATTAAAAATGTTTAATTTGGGATCAGATTTCTCCTCCTATTTAAATCCACAAGAGATGAATCAATTAAGAGATACAGATGGAAATGGATATTACGATATATCCATGGGGGTCGAATCAAACACGCCATTAGATAATTATACGTTAAGATTAGATTTTAATAGCACTTTTGATTTTAGAAATGATCCATTGAATCCCTATCACGCAATTTTTAATTTAAATAATTTTAATACTTCCATATTATTAGCACCAGAATTGAAAATTGAAGATCCTACTATTTTCATTTTCAACTTTTACATTAATGGGACTTCCGCTAATGATTATGAAAATCCGAAAATTAACAGAAATGGTCATTTAAATTTATCTGTTTATGTTCAATGGGGTAAAACACTCGTTCAAGATGGAGAATGGGTCGGATTTTATGATGTTACAAACGATTCTTATATTGGGCAAGCTCAAATTTACGGAGGTCGAGCAAATTTTACCTATATTACAACGACTAATACTATTGCAGGCCCCCATCTTATTTATTCTAACTATTCAAGAGGAGGAGTAATGCAGTATAATTATTCTTACTTTATTTTAGACTCACCAATAGATATAGTATTGGACGTTTGCCCTTTTCCACGAATTATTAATAACACCGGAATTGTTGGAAGAAATTTTACAATACAAGGAACATTAATTGATGCAGCTAATGGTTTGCCAATAAAGAAGGGAAGCATTTCAGTTCACATGTATAACGGTTTAGTGGACTATAGTGGTGAATTAAATTTAATTGACGGAGATATATATTTAGGAGATACGGGATTAATCAATTTGGAATATCAAGTATATGATACCACACCACAATTAAATTATACGTTACAAGTGTGGTTTAATGGAATGTTTGATTATGGTGCAACAAGTAAGCCCCATATCTTCTATTTATCTTCTCTTACAAATTTTTCCGTAGTGAAAAATGGCTTATATAATCTCAAAGTAAAGGATCCGAGTGATATTACGATTATAGTTAAATTAGATAATAAGTATCCCCCTTCATCTTTTAATGATGCAAATCCACCAGAAATTTATTCCGGCCAGATTGCAAACATTACTGTTTGGATTAATCAAAGTGGTTTATATGTCAACGGTGGAACTGTATCATTTATTGATGTTTTCAATGGAAATCCTCTTGATAGTTATGCGTATGATGGAACTGAATATGGTAGATACTCTTTTTATTTAAATACAGGGAATTTATATGGAGGATTACATCAAATTAGAATTGAATATGCAAACTCCTTCTTCTCAAATTTTAATAGAACTTTCATCATTATTGATAAACCTATAGGGATATACATCAATCCAAGCATAGAAAACACCAATTTTATAAGAAATTCCAGCGGTTTTATTGTATCGGGATATATGGAAAACTCAGATAATAGAACAAGGGCTTTAAATGTTAAAATCTTATTTTTTGATGAAAATGTGAATGATGCGTCTACCTATTTTGTTTTAAGTGGAAGTAATGTAAAAACCACCGCTTCCGATGGTTCCTTCAGCTTTATAATTAACAAGATTTTAGAAAGTTGCCCTCAAGGAAGATATGGGATTAGAATCGATTTCAATGGAACTTATTACTATTCTCCCTATGTGGTGCTGAATTCTTATCATGGTACGTTTAATTCAAGCACTATTTCTTTTATTAATATCACAGCTGGAACTTCTCTGGAAGGATCCTTTCACACTCAATATTTTCCAAAAATCTGGGTTGTTGATGATATTTGTCATGTTATAGGAAATATCAAATGGGATAACGGAACGGGTATAGAAAATGTTTATATAAACGCTACTATTTGGAATGCTACAGCACCCATAGATGCTAATTGGAGCATATCAGGTGTGAATGGCGTATTTGAGATTACTTTCACAGTCAATGCAAATTGGGGAGATGATACTAGAATCTATATTTCTTTTGATCCCAGATATAGTTTTAATTATCCTAATTATAATTATATTGAAGAAATACCCGACCAGGTAATAGAAGTTTTTAGACTCGGTTAAATGTCTCATAAAAAAATAAAATAATTATTTGAAAAGTATGAAGAAATATTTAGAATTGAGTAGGAAACATTGGCATTTAGTTAAGTTTCTTATATTAATTCTATTCTTATTTCTAAATTTAATATTTATAATTAATCAAAATTGTGTATTGGTCGAACAATTAAAAGGAAATCAAGAGAACGAACAATCAACCAGAGATAAATTGGTACACATTAAACCTTCTGCTATAGATTATTTTGTAAATTTTACCAATATCGAGATTAATAAAACCCATCATTATTCAGGTGAAAATATTACAATAGAGGGTTTAGTATATAAACCCATTCCGCCTCCACCCCCGACAAATGGGATTAATGGAGTAAATGTGTCTATCATAGTAGATGGTAATGCAGATCCTTATTATAAATATAATAACATTACAGGAGGGAATGGGAATTTTAAAATAAATTTTACTTTGCCGAATGATCTTAATGTTTTTAAGAGTCATAGAATCGAGGTAAAAGTTAATGAAGATAAAGAAGTTTTAATGAATCATCATTATACAATTTATATTAATACTACTTCATATTTTCAAGGAATAGTTGCTCCAGATATTCCATATCTCACGGGAGAAAATTTTACTCTTTTGGGAACTTTACGCTATGAAAATGGAACAGTAATAAAAAGTGCCAATGTCAATAGATCATGGTATCAAGATAATACTTTAATAGCGAGTGGAAATTTCCTAACGGGGATTGATGGTAGTTTTCCAGCCTTTATAGTACCCGATTCTAATGCTAGAACATTAAGATTGAAGTTAAATTACACTTCATTGCCAAATGTTAATTATTCTGAATCGACATTAAATGTAAAAATCTTTCCCAATATTACGTGTTTTTGGGATATCGATGAGTCATATTATCCGGGAGATGAGGCACGTGTCAGAGGATATATAACATCATCTACCCAACCTTCACTCCGAATTAATGATCGGGATGTTCGAGTTTATTATGAAGGTGAAT
>CAYLZE010000195.1:0-3759 GCA_964388035.1 uncultured archaeon | reverse complement strand
ATTAAACACAAAAAAATAAGGTGATATCTTAAAAAAGAGTAAAAAAGTTGTTTGAAATAACTTTCCACCCTTAGAAATTTAAATCAAACTCTTTTCTTTTTTTATACTAAATCTTTCTTTTCTTAAAGTTTTTACGGTTTTTTCGAAATTTAAATCTCAATCCTTATTATTTCGGGATAATTATTAAAAATTTGTTGTATTAGATAGAAAATATCCCAATGTGAAGAAGACGCTTAATAATAAAATGCAACATGAATTTTTAATAAAATGAATGACCTTGAGGAAAAGGACGAAGGAATTCCCTTTACTGCTCGTCTCATGGCATATTATCGGGCTCAAGAAAGTAAGAAGGATAATCCCCTCTTTATAGATCCTTTTGCGGAGCGTTTAGCGGGTGATCTGACTTCTTATTTTAAAAATGATCCGCGGTTTGCGATAAATGATTACCCGCTGATCCGAACTTATTATATCGACACTACTATATTAACAAGTTGGTGTAAATCGTATTCTCCCTCTCAAATAGTAATATTAGGAGCAGGTTTAGATACTCGTGCTTATAGATTTAATTTATTTCAAAAGGGTGATAATATTATCTATGAGGTAGATTTACAATTAATCAATCATTATAAAGAAAATCTCCTAAAAAACGAGATACCATTGTGCAGACTTATTCGCGTCTCTGCTGACCTCTCTTTTCCGGATTGGACAACCAAAATTATATTATCGGGATTTTCAAACGAAATTCCTACACTATGGATCTTAGAAGGGCTGATATATTATATGGCAAAAGAAAGAGTTGTAACCTTGTTAAAGAATATAGCTAATATTAGCGCGAAAAGTAGCCAAATTTTTGTAGATATTTGCGATCCAATTTGTTCAGAAGTAAGTTTTGGACTTTTTTTTAAACATTTCAAATGGGGGTTAAATAAAAGTGAAGTTTTACCTTTTTTTGCTGATTTGGGGTGGGAAGTGACTTCCTTTAATGCGGATGATTACGATCAAGGAAGATTTATTGGACCGGGATTATGGTTATTCATTCACGGCAAATGTGCTTAACTTTAAATCTTTAACCTAAGAATGAAAAACTAAAAATAACATAAAGAATCATTAATTAATTAAAAAACCCTCTTTTCTACAAAACCCTCTTATAAAAAAATAACAAGCTCATCAAATCCTATTTTTAATGTTTCTGCTTGTTCGTGTAAGATACATCAAAGATATATGAAGTGTAGCAATCTTATTCGATTAATCAAAATTTAGATAGGGTTAAATTGAAAAGGGATTTGATCCCTCATAAATGAGAAAGTGAGAATTGCTAAGATTATAAGCTGAAACTGAAGTTGTGAATTATTATTTAAAATAGAATAAGCTTTTTATGAAGAAAAAAATGTGAACATTTATGACTTCAGAACCAATCAGTATGTATGAGAAATATTTTAAGGATCCAAAACGGGAGCCGGTGTTAATCGATTACGTGAGAACTCCTATTGGTAAAAAGGGGGGTACTATTATAAGGAATCGTGGGGATGAGCTTGCTGTACATTGTTATGAGACTTTACTCAAAAGAAATGAGTTTGATCCAGAACTGATCGGAGATTCTATTATTTCTTGTAATAGTCAAATTGGAGAGTGTGCCTTGGATCTAGGGAGAGTAGTGGCTCTTGCCGCTCATTTGCCCGTTAGCGTGCCTGGAATGTCGATAAATAGGCAATGCGCAAGTGGAGCGCAATCGGTTATTTCAGCTTGGCAAGCGATAGCTTCCGGAATAAATGATTGCGTGATATGTGGAGGAGTTGAGGTTCAGAATAAGTATCCTATCATGTCCGATTTGTATGTGTATGATAAGGAACAAGGGAAACCCATGATGGTGGCTCCAAACAATAAGATATTAACACATCCTTTTGTAGAACGCAGATTAAAAGAACTTAAAACATCGTGGGCGGGACAAATCCAATCGGCCCATGATATGGGGCAGGTATGGATGGAAAAAGCCGGGATGAGCACGGAAGAATTCCGTCATGTGATGGATAGATTGTCCTTACATTCCCATGAGAAAGCATGTTCTACGTGGGACGAGAGGGGAACGGAAATTGAACCCATTTGGTGCCCTAAATTAGACGAGAACGGCAAACCAATTCTTCAAGATAATATGGTGGTAAAGGACCCAAGTTTCTCTGACTTAACCCAGCGTGATGAAACTCCTCGCCCCAGTACCTCGATGGAAAAACTCGCAAGTTTAAGAACAATTGTTGGAAGGAAAAGCAAAGCATTTTTAACCGCAGGCAACAGTTGTCCCACCAGCGACGGTGCGGCGGCTCAATTATGGATGACGCGACAATTAGCAGAAGAATTGGGGCTAAAAATTAGAGCAACCATCTTGAACTTTGCCGTCGTGGGGGTAGATCCCGTTCTTCAATTAACTGGACCAATAAAGGCAATACCAGAGGCTTTAAAAAGAGCAAGCATGTCCCTCGATGATATGGAATTCATCGAAATTAATGAAGCATTTAGTCCGGTCGTGTTTGCCTGTTGTTATGATCTGGGTTTAGATTGGAAAGATCCCCGTTTCAATGTTTGGGGAGGTGCAATTGCCCTGGGACATCCGACAGGCATGACGGGAACGAGGTTAATTGGTACTAATCTCCATCAATTGGAAAAATCAGGGAAAGAATATGCCATTTCCAGCATGTGTGTCGGTCTTGGAATGGCTACAGGAACGATCCTTAGAAATGAACATCCAAAATGATACTTCTCTTGATAATCTCTTATTTACACGGGAATTATTATTGCTAAAGAGGTGAAAGATCCTGACTCCCTCATCTTTTACTTTTTTAAATCTTTCTATCCATTATTATTAATTTGTTTATTTAACCTTTAGCAAAGCATTTTTTATATCTCGCATGATCGTATCAATTTGTATATCTCCATCTTCAATAAAACCTTGACCATAAATTTTAGAACCACCCCCTTTTCCTCCGTGACTCTGAACATGCTCTCGGATGAAATTTCCAATATTTAAGGACGATTTCTTTTCAGCGTCATTTCCAAGCATTCCCATTATCATTATTCCATTTTCTGTTTTATTTAAAAGAATCGTGATAAAATCATTCCCTTTTTTTAAAAGGAGTTGACTAAGATTTTTTAAATCACCTTGATCGAGATTCCGGAAATCCTTGATAACCACGCGATAATCTTGGAATTTTATATTATTTTCTATCAAGCTTTCAATATTTTTCTCGGAAAAAAGTTGTCCAATTTTTTCTATTTTAGCTTTTGCTTCAGTCCATTCTTCGAGTAATTTCTTTATTTTTAATGGAATTTCGGAGACTTTTATATTCAAAATGTTAGACAATTCCGCTAAAATGTTTCCATTGAATTGTTCTGCGGATTGCAATTTAAGATTCTCTTCCTCGATTTTTCCGGTTGATAGATTCTTATTAAGTTCCTTCCATTTTTCCAATAGCTCACTCACCCTTCCCACGAGCATGTCCTTTTTCACTCCTAATAATGCTTCTAATTCTTGAATGATCTTTCCTCGTTTTTTCTGAAGCTGTTCCGTTGCCTTCCCCGCAGTGTACGTCAATCTGACGATACCGTCTTGAATTTTTTGAGATCTCACGATCTTTATAGGACCGGTCTCAGAGGTATTATTTAAATGAGTTCCTCCACAAGCTTCCACATCAATTCCCGGTATTTCTACGATTCTAATATATTTTCCGGGCACCGCCCCTCCTTGGTAAATTCCCATCCCATATTCTT
>CAYLZE010000194.1:0-3770 GCA_964388035.1 uncultured archaeon | reverse complement strand
GGAGCCGCGTGGCTTTTTAAATTACTGTTGTTAGATTGGCTACTAAAAATATATTCCCTTTATGAAGGAATCTATCTTATTGTTCAATTAATTCCTTTTTTATTCTTAATGATTATTCTTTTAGATTTTTTATTGGTGGAATGGTATTATTGGATAATTATTCCCATAGCGACGGGTATTCTCGCTCTGATTCATTTTTTTATTCCTCTTGACTTGGTATTAGTTTATGTACAAATTGGTTTTATAGGAGGAGATATCCTTTTATTGGGGAAAAAGTGGTTAAAATACAAGAATCATCGAGACTTGGGAATAATTTTGGGATTGGCTACTCTCATCGTGGCGCAAATATTCCTTTTTTATTCTGAAATGTGGTATGGGATAATATTGACTATTACTTCTTTCATATGGGGAGTAAATTATACGATAGTAACGAAAAAAATAGAGTAAAGAGCTTGATTTTAATAAAATTTTAAGTTTCTTCAATTTTTTTTATTTAAAACTTTTAAAATATTAATTCGTTTTATTTTTTAACCGCGTCAGATTTATATGAATATAAATTCGTTTAAAGAATATTATAAGGGGTTAATTAAAATTGATAATTGACGTGCACATGCACCCTTTTTGTAAAGAGGCCACTTGGGGGGATTTAGATAAGATTGCCAACGCCATGTGGGGCTTGGATCCCGTGAAACTTAAAAGAATGAAAGTGATGTTAAAAGGCGTTGCAAACAATATCTCCATTGAAAATTATATCAATTTAATGGATAATTTTGGCATTGATAAATGCGTAATCGTTTCATTTAACATTACTACTGCTTATGGGGTGATGCTTGTTAGTAATGATGATGTAGCTAACCTGGTTTCAATGTACCCCGATAGATTTATCGGATTTGGATGCGTGGATGTTCCCGCGTCGGATGCAATGGATCAACTGGATTATGCAATTACTAGTTTGGGACTTAAGGGTATAAAATTAGTTCCCCCCGTGCAGAAATTTGATATCTCTGATAAAAAATATGATCCTCTATGGAAAAAGATGATTGATTTGAACGTTCCTTTATGGACTCATGGCGGGCACCAAGTTTCTACGGGAGGATCTATCGCAGAATATGGGCATCCCATGCTTGTAGACAAGATGGCAATGAGAAATGAAGATTTAACCATTATTATTGGCCACATGGGAATTCCTTGGTTCTGGGATACTTATTCCGTAGTGCTTCGGCATCCTAATGCTTACGTGGATATATCTGCTCATCCTGAACTATATAAGTATTTTCCGTGGGATGCATATACGAGTTACAATATAGAACATAAAGTTTTATTTGGTTCTGACCATCCTCTCACTCATTGGAATAACATAATTCCTGCAGCTCAAAACTTGCCTATTTCTGACGGTTTTAAAAAACGAATCATGGGAGAAAACGCAGCAAAACTTTTAGGTATCAAATAAAGTCTTTTTTATAAATATAAAAACATTATTTCATCTTTTTTTTGTTTCTTTCATATTTTTTAGCAGTTCATGCATGGAATATGAGTTAATTTTTTTATGCAAAAATAATAGTGAGTAGTTTTTTTTTTGAGAAGAGGTAAATTGAATATTTTGCTTACTACTTCATTATGAAAAGTTGAATTAAGATTTGAAAAGAAGAAAAAAAAAATTAAAACTCTATTGGTGTTACTTCAATTTTTTCAATTTTTTTAACTTTTTTAACTTTTGGATTCTTGATAACGTTTCCCTTGATTATTACCATCGAGACATTACCCAAGGCATCAATATTTTCAAGGGGATTTTCGGGCACAACTTGAAGGTCTGCAAACTTGCCAATTTCTATGCTCCCCGTTTTATCTCCTATTCCTAAAATTTCAGCAGTATTTTTTGTTCCAAAATAAATCGCCTCTTGAGGGGTCATGTCCGTGTATTTTAAATAATATTTTAACTCCTTCCAAAGACCGTAATGTGTAGAATATGGAACTGAAGCGTCAGTACCGGTGCAGAATTTGATCTGATTCTTGTAAGCCTTGCGTAAACCCATTATCATGGCTTTTTCAATAAGTTTTGCATTTTCAAATTTTACAGGAGTGATTTTCGTATCTTTTATTGATAAAGTAGATAATCCCATCCCTGCGGAAATTGTAGGACTCAATGCACTATATCCGCGTAATGATTTAGGATTATTTTTAAATAAAGGAATTAAATCATCGGGAATATCTGCTCCATGCTCTATGGTATCAACTCCTCCTTGTAAAGCTTCTCTTATTCCTTCCGTGCTTTCACAATGAGTTGCAACCAATAACTTCGCTCGATGAGCTTCAAAACATGCAATCTCAATTTCTTCCACTGTCATTTGAGGTCTTCCGGCTTCTCCAACCACGCGTGCATCCATTACTCCACCGGTAGATAATATTTTTATGCAATCTACCTCTTCTCGCACATTTTTCCTTACTCGTTTTCTTATTTCTCCTTTATCATCTGCTACAAAACCCATCGCCCCTCCATGACCCCCCGTCGGACAGATCCCTAAGCCTGATACAATAAGTCTTGGTCCCAATATTTGACCCTCTTCAATCATTTTCCTAAGTTTCACATCTAAATAAAAAGGATCACCCATCGAACGTAAAGTTGTTACACCCGCATTTAGAGCATTTTGAACATTATTTTTCATCATTCGGTAGGCAATCTTTTTACCTATTGAAGTTGCGAGTATTCTCATTAATTTCTGCATGGTTTCATCGCTTAAATTCATCACCTTCATGGGTTTTCCACTCCCGAACAAGTGGCAATGAGCATTGATTAAGCCGGGAAGTACATATTGCCCCTTCAAATCAACTTTTTTATAACCCTTGGGAATTTCAATAGTATCAGATTTTCCAATCTTAATTATAAGACCCGGTTCCTTTTCGCCTTCTACTTCATTCTCGATTAAAATTACGCCATCAGATATTATTTTACTATCTTTATTGCCATCAATGATATTGCAATTTATTATGGCTAGGTTTGTTTTAGGCTGCTTTTTCCCATCAAATTTTGATCTTAGGATTACAATGATTTTCACCATTAAATAAAACTCAATTATAATACTGATGATTGAAACAATCCAATACCAGGTAATAGACATCCATGAGGTTTGCAAGTGAGCTAAATTAAGTGTAAAATCATACATTCCGAAAATATTTAGTATAATATCCAGGATACCTAAGGGAATGCCTACAAAGGGAATTATCCAAGGAAAAACATTCAATAAACCCACCAAAAGATAAGCTAACATTCCAAATACTCCCGTTAGCGCACCGTATGTAATCCACGCCAAAACTATTATCAGTAAGATAAAAAAAATTAATCCTTTCCTTAAAAGTGGAGTTATTTTATACGGAACTATTTCATCAGTCATACTTATACTACCTTTTTTCAATACTATTTTTTATAGGTAATTTGATTAACTATCAACTTTCATGAATAAAAGTCTTTTCTCACTATCAACACGTAATTTTAAAAACATTCATTATCATGTTATTAATTAATAATTTACATTATAATTTCACATTTCCGTGAACATTTTTGATAAAGAAGCAAGAAAAAATAAAATGGATTGTGTTACTTGTCTTTTTACTGAATTTTTCCGTTCTATTCATAACCAACAATCCTATTCTACCGGATGAAATCAATTCACCTACTTCTGAAGGAAAAGAGCGCCAATTAGAAGACTCAACTATTGAATATGGAAAAAAAGGGATATCGGGTTCTTTAGATGACAGAGAAGGAAAAATTTTTC
>CAYLZE010000193.1:0-3793 GCA_964388035.1 uncultured archaeon | reverse complement strand
GTACAAGATTGGTTGTCATTAAAATCTGTTGTAGATCTGGCAGATTCCATCTATTTTGGAGTTCAAAAGTACAACATGAGAATGAAAGCCAATAATTTTCATTGTGAAGAATTGAGAGAGATTGCATCATTTTGCCACGAGCATCAAGTTAACTGTTATCTTTGTACTAACATTTTGATTTATGATGAAGAGTTACCTGAGTTAAATGAGTTGATAAAACATGCAAAAGAGGCAGGAATTGACGCAATTATAGTTCATGATATAGCAGCAATAAACATCGCAAGGAATAATGAGATGAACTTCCACGTGTCAACTCAGGCAAATATTTCAAATCTTGAAACTGCTAAGTTTTATGAAGATTTGGGCGCAAAGAAATTAATTTTAGCGAGGGAATTGTCATTAAAACAAATAAGTTATATTAAAAGCAATTTGAAAAAAGCTCAGGTCGAGTGTTTTGTCCATGGAGCCATGTGCACTTCAATTTCCGGAAGATGTTATTTTTCTGCCGAAATTGGAGGGTCCGAGCATTATTCTGCTAATAGAGGAAATTGCATTCAACCATGTAGGAGATCGTGGCGAGTATATGATGATTTAAACAACGAGTTTATATATGATGGAAAGATGTTCTTAAATGCGAAAGATCTATGCATGATCGAACATGTACCAGAATTAATTGAAGCTAAGATAGATGCCTTTAAAATAGAAGGCCGAATGAAAGATGCGAGATATATAAAAACGGTGACAAAATGTTATCGGGAAGCAATTGATAGTTTTTTCTCAGGAACGTATACTGCACATAAAATTGCGAAATGGAAAGAAGAACTTTCTAAAGTATTTAACCGTGGATTTCACACGGGATTTTACTTTCGCGTGCCAACTCCCGAGGATATTGAGTCAGCCAGAAGAGGAAATGTTTCGTCTTATAAAAAGCATTATATAGGAAGAATACTCTCGTTCAATTCTCATAGCTCCACAGCAAATTTCTTACTAGAACAATTTAACATTCCCTTAACGATAGGGGATAAAGTGTTTATAATTGGAGAAACGTCCTACAGAGAACAAATAATAAAGATGATGATGGTGCACGGAAAAAAGGTAAAAAAAGTTGAAAGACAAAACGAAATTCACAAAAAAAATCCGCTTGAAATAAATATTCATGTAGATGAGGAAGTTAGACCAGATGATAAAGTTTATATGATTTTAAAAACATAATATTACGTTTTATGTGAGATGTATTCCTAAAGGAAGAGCTTTAAAGGTACTTTCATATGAATTTAGAAGAAAAAAGAAATCATTTGGTTGATAATTTAATTAAAAAAAATATTTTAAAAACACCTTCCGTCATTAATGCAATGCGCACGGTGCCTCGAGAGCTCTTCTTACCGGAAGATGTAAAATCTTCCGCCTACATGGATACCCCGCTTTCTATAGGCGCCGGACAAACAATAAGCGCGCCTCACATGAATGCCATGATGTGTGAATATTTGGAGCTAAAACCTGGAGATAAGGTGTTAGAAGTTGGAACGGGTTCAGGCTATCACGCCGTTTTATGTGCATTTATCGTAGCTCCGGAGAATGATGGAAATACTGGGCACGTGTATAGCATTGAGCGCCATAAAAGTTTAGCAGATTGGGCAAGAAATAACATTATCAATGCGGGATTTGGTGATAAAATCACGGTTATTCAAGGGGATGGTACCTTAGGATATCCTGAAAAAGCACCTTACGATAAGATACTTGTAACTGCTGCAGCACCTTCTAAAATTCCGAAACCTCTTAAAGAGCAATTAGCCAATGGTGGTATTTTATGTATTCCCGCAGGATCAAAAACCTTCGGTCAGAACTTGTATGTCATTACGAGAAAAGGGGATACCTTTGAGTCGAAAAAAATCACGGGTGTGCGATTCGTTCCTCTTATAGGAGAACACGGATTTGATGCTTAATCGAATACTTTTTTAATCTGCGGATCTTACCATTAAGCCTAAAAAGATTACATCTTTTATTAAAAATAATGAGTCAAAATAAGGAGCTCTTCCACGATCCCTACCGACCAAAGTATCATTTTCTTCCTCTAAAAAACTGGATAAATGATCCTAATGGACCCGTCTATTATAAAGGGGAATTTCATCTTTTTTATCAACATAATCCAATTGATGAAATATGGGGAAATATTCACTGGGGGCATGCGAAAAGTAGAGATTTGGTAAACTGGGAACACTTACCAATTGCGTTAACTCCATCCATAGAACAAGGCGAGCACCATTGTTTCTCAGGATCGTGCGTGATAGATAACGGTGTGCCTACCATTATTTATACGAGTATCGGACCTGAAAGACTTCCCTTAGATGGTGCAGAGCAATGGTTAGCTTTTAGTAAAGATGACATGATGACCTGGGTAAAATGTGAGAACAATCCAATAATGACGTTAGACTTGCATGACAAACAAAAGATTTGGGAATGGCGGGACCCATATGTATGGAAGGAAAAAAGTGGTTGGTTTGCCGCTCTAAGTGGACATGTTCGAGAGAACAAAAGGTCTAAAAGGCCCCTAGTATTATTATACCATTCGCACGATCTCCGTGAATGGAAATATGTTAAACCTCTTTGCTTGGGGAATCAAGAAACGGGCAAGAATTGGGAATGCCCCAACTTTTTTCCTTTAAATGATAAACATGTTTTAATTGTATCCGTGTCCTCTCCTAAAAAAAAAGTGATTTATAGCGTTAACACGTACGAAAATCTAAATTTTGAACCAATGAAATGGCACATCGTTGATCATGGACAATGTTTCTATGCTCCCAATACAATGAGAGATCCTAACGGACGAATATTGATGTGGGGGTGGATTCAAGGAGGCGGTAAGGGAGGATGGAATGGTTGTTTGACATTACCCCGCGAAGTGATGGAAGGCTCTAGAAATACATTATTATTCAAACCTATAAGTGAATTAGATCAGTTAAGAAAAAATCATTTTCATTTCGAATTAATTGAATTAAATTCCGAAATTTTCACTTTAATGGAAAAAATTGAGGATCTCTGTCTTGAATTGATAATAGAAATTGAAAAGCAAGATTACGGTATCCTCATGGTAAGTATTGTTGACTCTACAGGGAGCTCATGCGAAACCTTGTTCACTATTGATTTCAAAACGAATGAATTGAAGGCAGGTTCCGATAAAGCTACTCTATCTCATTTAAATGATAATAAGAACATGCTGTTACACTTTTTTATCGATCGTTCCGTTATAGAAATATTTGCCAATTATAACACGTGCTTGACCAGTAGATTTTACTTCAAAAATGTACAAGGTGTCCGGTTAATTATGCAACTGCAAGAGGGAACTATAAAGGACGGAACTATAAAGTTGACAAGAATAGATGCATGGGACTTGAATCATATTTGGGATATTTAAAAAATCTATATTAAAAGTATTATATTAGGAGAAATCGCAATTTAAGGTTTTTTAATAGAAAGTGAAATTAATTCTCTCTTTTAACAATATAATATATTCATTTGGGAATTACAAAAAGGAGAAAGAAAACACTAAAAGTCAGTTTCTTTATTTAATTGCATCAATTTCTTACGACAGTCTTTTATATACTTACTCTTGGAAATTTCTGCACATGCGGTAGAATTCCAGTAATTCCAACATTTTCTTTTTTTGAGTTGAGTATAATCTTTTTGATGATGCATTATAATTATAACATTGAATTCCTTAATAAAGGTTGCGTTTTATCAATTATTAAATACGACTATAACGTTCATTAAAAAAAAGAGAGAAGACTTTTATTTC
>CAYLZE010000192.1:0-3858 GCA_964388035.1 uncultured archaeon | reverse complement strand
GATTACTACTTGAGAATCGGGACTAATTTTAGTATCCGGGTCTGCTTTCTTCCCATTTACTAAGATACCAAAGTATTTATCTTCCAAGTTTAATTCTTGCAATAAATCTTGCACGGTCATGGACTTTTGGGGGGTAAATGTTTCATAAATTCCCGTTTCTAATAATTCACTTATTTGTCTCAATTTTTCTACCTATTTTTTAAAAAATTAATTGAGTTATTCTTAATATATTTATTTTTATTTATATATTTATTCCATTAATCCAATAAGTGTCGGGTTGCTATTGCAGTTTTGAATTTCTTTTAATTTTTGGATTTAAACCAAGAAAATTTTAAAAAATTTTTACTTCTCTTTTTAAAAATTTAAAAAAATGTAAAAAATCGTTTATTTTATTTTTAGAGATTAATTTTACTATATGATCACTTGAAATTATATTGCTTTTGCATATAGAGTTGAGAAGAAAATAATCGATACGGATTCAGATTTTAAAGATTACATGGACTTTCTGGAAAGGCAGAGAGAGCAAATATTAAAAGCTCAAGATCTCACTGATATTGACGAAAAAGAAAAGGTAATTACTCAAATTCTCTCCGAAACCCTTTCCTTTTCCCAAGAAATCGCTGAATCTGGAGAATTTTTTGATGCCGGAGAATTTCTCTACTCTGCCGCTGAATTAATGGAATGTCTCTCCTTCTCAGAATCTCAGAAATTGTATAAAGAAAATATCAAATTATGGGAAAAGCAAATAGAATCCAATAAATTGCAGGCAAAACTTCATGAGATTGCTGAAATCTATTTACGAATTGCTGATACCTATGAAATAAAATTCAACAATTCAGAGGCTAGAAATGAAAACATTAAAAAAAGCATCACGTATTTAAAACAAGAGAGCAATCTATTGAAAGAGTTTGGTGAAACAAGAAAATTAGCTCAAAATTATCAACATGTCGCTGAATTATTCTATAAATTAGGAGATCTATCAAATGCAATTAAATATTATCAGAAGGTAATTGAATTTGCGAAAGTTTTAAACTTTTTTGATTTATTATCGTTTTCCTATCAACAAATAGCACTAAATTATCAAGAACTCAAGCAGCATGATAAATCTGAAACTATCCTCTTAGAAGGAATCGATTATTTTACCAAATTATGTAAGGAATTTGAAAAAGAAAATGATAATCTTGTTTTAGCTCAACTTTTTCAAATCTTAAAAAATTTCTTTAAGATAATTAATGATACTGACAATTATATAAAATACACAAAAAAAGAAGCCAGTGCCTATATAAATCTTGCGGAAACCTTAGAAAAATCGCAAGACAATTATTATAAGATTGCCATGTATTATCGTGGGGCAGGTTTATGTTATAAAGATATTCACTATAATTTAATTGAATCCGCATCTTGTTTCATCCTAGCAGGCAATTATTATGAAAAAATTGAAGATTTTCATAATGCAGGAATAAATTTCTTCGATGCTGCTCTCGTTTTTAAAGAATTGGAAAACTATGAAATGGTCTACAAAAATTTCGTTAAAGCAGGAGATAATTTTTGGAAAATTAATGATATTAATATTTCCACGGAAAGTTATTTAAATGCATATGATGTTGCTGTTGAAGCGAATCTTGAGTTTAACCGGTTTGGTATTTTTAACCAAATAATTAGAGGATTGAGTTGCATGGCAAAAGAAGGTCTTAAAAATAAGCAATTCTTTACTGCAGCTACTCTCATATTGGAAAGTATTAAATTCTATGAACAACTCGAAACGGCTAAAGATTTTCTCTTGAGAGAAATGGTGCGCAATGTATACAAATATTATTATAAAGCAGCAAATCTTAAAAAGATTGGATATTCTCACATTGTTCAATCTTACGTTTTAGCATCCATCTCTTGCATTCTCACAGGAAAATTGGATAGAGCAAGAGAAATTCTCTCTGAAATCGATTCAATCGGAGTAAATATTGAAGAATATAAAACCCTGATTAATATTCTCATCGAAAGAGTATCCAACGGACAAAATATCACTCTAAGTACTTTTCCTCTATCTATTAAAGCAATGATTGAGGAATCCGAAGAAATTTTGTATTTAATTAAACTTTTTAAAGGATTTCACGTGGAAATTATTTAATTTAAAAGGTATCCCTCCTCTTTTTGAACCTATTTACGATTTTTTACAAATATTATTTAAAATAATTTCCCCTTTCTAAGAATCTGACGTGTTTTAAGCCAAATAAAAAAATAAGAAAAATAAATTAGTGCCAATTAAATAAAAATAGAAATAGCAAAAAAAAGGTTATTACTTTTTCCAAGAAGCATATTCTTTCATGAAATCCTCGGGTTTCCATTGGGTCTCCATGAATTTGGGGATACCTGAACTATCTCTCGGACCAACCACGACGAAGGCATCGGCTTCATCTTCCAATGCTCCACTTAATCGTGCAGCCATACCGGGAATGATTAAAATCCGATGTTTGACTTGATCAAATGCTTTATATTCCTTCACGGCTTCTGCGATACTCCCTGCGTTAAATTGACCTCCCGCCACCGCACTTTCAATCCCTATTCCTTCACTATCCACGACTAAGAGCCAACAATCAATATTCGCTCCTTGAAGATCTTGTTCGACGGGAATTTTCGTCATGCGGTAATTAGAAGTGACAAAAATAGGTGCCATGTCTCCCGGTTCTCCGACTTTATACATTCCGGGATCCACCGTGGGATAGATTCTAGGATCAGAGAATACACTTTGTCTTAATGTCATTAATGCTAATAAAGACCATACATCTTCTGGATGTCTCCCAGTGTGCATGACAATTAGTGATGTGTCAATTGCTTCCATGATGGCCCCCATTATTACTTCTTGATATTGATGTTGCCATAATTGCTTTTCATCTTTAATCTCTGTTTGAGTCCAATATGCTGCTGGAACACCCATTATGGGCCATCCCGCGTTTTTATCATCCTTGTCTATACCACCAATTCTCAATTGCAGGATATTATCATACGTTTTTGCGACCTTTCCCGGACCATAAAATGTTCCCGCATCTAAGACAAGTTCTTTCACACCAAGCTTTTGACAAGTCGCACTTAAAGAAACTAATTCATCTAAATCGCTGGAAATGACCGCTAAAGGCAAATTATTTTGAACGGCAAAAGTTCCGAGTTTTTCCCACGTTTCTTTTGTGGCTCCATATAATAAAGGTCTCTTACTTTTTATTTCTGTAGCTACTGCTATTAAGGTATCCGGATTTAAACAACATAGCATTATGGGCAAGTTAGAAATTTCAGTAATTTTTTTAGCTATTGCTTTATAAGTATCTAAATCTCCCGTAACGCATCTTAAAGCAATACCATCTAAGGTAAGAACTTCGCCAATCCGCTCTACCTTGAGATCCGACAAATACTTTATCGTGGATTCTAATTCTGCACCCAGATCATCTGGAACTTCAATGAAAATAGCTGTTTGATTGTAAAACGTTAATTGATGGCGCATGAGGATTTCTTCACCCCCAATAATACATTCTCTATCCCCAATTCCAATCCGTACTTCTTTCTGTGGCGGCGCAATGACTTTAAGCAATTTATCCCGATTTTTTGCTTGCTTCGGCTCCTTCATTAAATGCGTGCAGTCTTGGACCCTGATTTTCCTTTCCAGTAAATCTGTCGCGAAGGCCATGCATGTATCATAGCCGCAATCTTTGCAATTGCTCTTGTCGAGCAAGGCATAAACTTCCAGCGGGCTAGGACGTGCCATTTCTCTAATATCTCCTCATTTTATAATTAATTTTCCATCCAATTTAATTATGAATAATTAGTATAATTTAGATAAAGTCTGATGTAAAATAAAAAAATTGGTTTTTT
>CAYLZE010000191.1:0-3866 GCA_964388035.1 uncultured archaeon | reverse complement strand
GCACCGGCGGCCGCCTGGAAATCGTCGACGGCGCCGGCCACTACCCCCAGACCGAAATGCCCGACCACACCGCCCCCCTGATCCTCGATTTCCTCGCTCAGGCCTCCCCCTACCGGGGGGACTGAGCGGGCTCGTTCTTCCTCCCCCTGCTGGGGGGGACTGAGGGGGGCGCAGATCGGAGGCCTGAAGGAGTGACCATGCTGAGCGACACAACCACCGGCCCGGCCAAGGAATCATGGTGGCGCCTGATCCGCAACCTGCTCATCCTCCTGGCTGTCATCGGGGCCCTGGCCTTCGCCGCCTTTCCGCTTGCCGGCCTCCTGGGCCTCCTGGCCACTGCACAAGGCCGCGTGGGCGCCTTCCTCGTCGGCTCCATCTGCGGCGAGCTCGCCGCGCTCTATGTCTTGGCGCGGCTCCTGCGCCCGCACGGCATGGCCCTGCGCGACCTGGGCCTGGGCCGGCCCACCACCGCCCCCGCCGTCCTGCTGGGCCTCCTCGTTGCCCTGGCCTACAGCGCCGTGACCGCGCTCAACCCCGCCGTGCGGGCCCACCTGTTCCATCTCTCGATCCTGAAAGCGATCGCCCTCCTCGCCGCGCTGGTTGCCGGAGTAGTAGAGGAGACCATCTTCCGCGGCTACGTGATGACCGCCCTGCAGCGCATGGGCCACGGCCGGGCGGTGCAGCTACTGGTCAGCGGGATCGCCTTTGCCCTGGCCCACGTCTACGGGTTTACCTCTCTCCTCGCCTACCTGACCACCCAAGCCTGACCTTCCTCCTCGGCGTGGCCCTGGGCGCCGTCTACCTCCTCGGCAAACGCAGCCTCACGCCGGCCATCCTCTCCCACACCCTGACTGATATGATCATCGAGCCCGCCCTTCTGCTCGCCTTCTTTGCCGTCATCCAGTGATACCTGCTCTCCTGATGAGTCTGTCCTCGTAGGTCACCTATTCCAGGTGACACATCCCGACCCGGTGACTTTTGTCGTATGCCTCCGGCGCGGCAAATGGTATAATTCTGCTATGCAATATAGCATTGGGCCTTCAACTGCAGTGAATAGACAAACCCGCGCCGGCCGGCTCGGAAAGGTCATCACACAGGTGAAAAAGAAACGTATCATTCGAATACTTAGGATCGTCATGCCGATAGTGGGGATCCTCTCAGCCGTGATCATCGCACCCCTGGACTTACTCTGGCCAACGTTAACGCCATTGCCGGGTACGGTGCAGGAGCAGGTCAATGATGCGGTTGATCTCGGGCTGGATGGCATCATCGTTTATGTCGATCAACCGGACAAATCACCAGCTTTTTATGCCGCTGGCTGGAAAAACAAACTGACAAAAGAGCCAGCCGATCCGCACGCATTCTTCAAAATCGGCAGTATCCACAAGCTGTACATCTCCACAGCAGTCGCCAAGTTGGCCAGCAACGGGAGCTTGTCGCTCGATGACACGCTCGCCGATCACCTGCCTGAACTTGTGGGAAGAGTTGAGTATGCAGATCAGATTACCCTGCGAATGATGGTGCAGCATCGCAGCGGCATCCCCAATTTCACTGACAATGCAGACTTTGACTGGTTCGTTCCGCAGACAGACGAGAACAAGAATCTGGAGCTGGTACTGGATGAACCCGCAGACTTCAAGCCCGGCGCTCGCTACAGCTATTCCAATACAAACTACCTGTTGCTCGGCCGTATCCTGGACAAAGTGCTGGGATACAGCCACCACCAATATGTCTATGATGAAATCCTGGCTCCCCTCGGGCTCACGCATACCTACTTTACGCTCGACGAGGTGGCATTCGACGACGTTGTCAGCGGCTACTGGTATGGATATGACGATGATCTCAGGTTCCTGGGTGGATCGATGGTCGCAACTGCAGAGGATGTCGGTATCTTTTTGAGGGCACTGAATGATGGTACATTGCTGAATGACGATGAGCAGGCGATCTACTCCTCCATCTATGAATACGAACATACGGGCTGGGTACCGGGATACTACAGCATCGCACGCTATCACGAGGATATGGATACGGTCGTCATTCAGTTTGTGAATACAACCGGTGGAGACACCTGGGGGCTAGCGAACGTGACCGGCGGAAAGGCAACGGGGATATCGCTTATCATATATGACCGTATTGTCCGAATTCTGCATAGGCAATAGAGTGACAGGACGAATGGGCTTTTTCCGGCCCGATAGCGGCCTAGACGTTTCGCTTGTCTTGCCCATATCGTGGTCCTGACAATGGGGTCAAGTACCGACCGCAGCAAAGCACTGGCTCCCGAGGGGGCCTTTGTCAGCACAAAGAAAGGAATCGCAACCGAAACCACTTGAGATCTGGCCTTCCTCAAGGCACTGATCGAGGCCGGACAGATCGCGACCGTCATCGACAGGCGCTATCCCCTGCAACAGGCTGCCGAGGCCCACCGGTACGTCGCTAGTGGACACAAGAGGGGGTACGTCATCATCGCCGTGGGCCATAGCCATCAGACCTAGCTGGTCAGGAGACATACCAATGACAACCCGTACCGCCCAGACGTCACCGCTCGTCTACGCTCGAGTCGCAGGCGTCCTCTATCTACTCATCACCCTAGTGGCCATCGTCGCCCACTTTTACGTTCCCTCCAACATCGTCGTGCCCGGAGATGCGGCAGCAACAGCGAGCAACCTCGCCGCCTCCGAGTCCCTGTTCCGAGTTGGCAGCATCGGCGGCGAGCTCGTCATCCTGCTGAGCGAAATCGTCCTCTCTGTCCTGCTCTACCTCCTGCTCGAGCCCGTCAGCCGGCTCCTCTCCCTCGTCGCCGCCGTCTCCAGGCTGGCCATGACCGCCATCCACGGGATCAACCTGCTCAACTATCTCTTTGCCCTCCAGCTCGTCAGCGGTGCGGGCTACCTGTCGGTGTTCGATACCGGGCAGTTGCAGGCCCTCGTTATGCTCTTTCTCGACGCGCACAGCCTGGGATTCACCATTGGCATCGCCTTTCTGACCGTGCACGTCTTTCTTCTAGGGTACCTGATCTTTCGATCCGGTTACCTGCCCAAGGTCCTCGGCATCCTCTTCCTGGTTGCAGGCATGGGCTACCTGGTCGACAGCTTTGCTCAGCTCCTCTCGAGCAGCTACCAGACCACCCCGGCCGTGATCACGCTTGCCATCGCCGTCGCCGAGCTTGCCTTTCCCTTCTGGCTCCTGGTCAAGGGCGTCAACGTCGAACGGTGGAAGGAGCGTGCGCTCCTACCTGCCCCACGAGCGGAGAGAGCCGTTGCCTCTGCTGGCGCTCAAGCGCCGCACGTGGCAGACTGAAGCGATGAGCGCATAGGCTGCTCTGGCTGGACCCGATTCCGTTCCAGCGGGTCTGTGGGATCGGGCCTGGCCGGATCTCTATGTGGACGCCATTGCGCTACTGGCGTGTGATGCGCTGCTGTTCGGTCAAGATGGGCTGGCTGAGGTCACGGTGCCGGTAGTGGCGATCGGTGGCACGCTGGACGGCGGTAGCCCACACATGTGAAGAACGTATCCGATCTAGCCCGGTATTCACGTGCCGGGCTAGATCGTTTGGCGGCCCTTACGCTCCTATCGTGGCTGTACAACTCCCCTCGGCTTGCGTTCGCGCCCACTTTGTGTATCATGGGGCCGACCACAAAGGGAGGGACCCACACGCAAAAGCACCATGGCTGAATACCAGTATTACGAATTCCTGGCCATCGATCGGCCCTTGTCGCAGGAAGAACAGGAAGCAGTGGCGCGGCGCTCCAGCCGCGTCGAGCCGCACCCGCGGCGCGCCGTCTTTACCTACAACTGGGGCGACTTTCCCGGGCGGGCCGAGGACGTCCTCGCCAGGTACTATGACGCGCTGCTCTACCTGGCCAACT
>CAYLZE010000190.1:0-4176 GCA_964388035.1 uncultured archaeon | reverse complement strand
CATGCGAAATTTGAGGGTCCACTTATCCTTTAAATTATTCTTTAGAGAATTGGAGTATTCTATTTGTTCAGATATTTGTTTGGGTTGATTTTCTTCTAACATGTATGTTCTCTACTCCTAACTTTCTTTTTTTTAGATTGATTTTCTCATGATTTGAATCTACTTAATAACTATTAAGGTAAGGATTGTTTTAAAGATTATTATTTAAAGAACATGAAACCTCTCCGTTCCTTCCTACCTCTCCTGTCATGTATCGTAAAACTAAAAAAAAACCTCTTTGGTCATGGGTGCTAGTTTAAGTATAGTTTTTATTCCAGCACTTCTTTGGGAACATCCTTTTTCAACTTGAAAGCCCCAATTATGAAAGCAATAGAAATGACGCCCACGGTCAAAAAGGCAATTTTATAACCATTAATCCCGCTTCCCATGCTGTATGCAAGCCCGCCAATTAGCGCCCCGCTAAACAATTGCCCGATGCTCGCGAAGATGGATAGAAATCCCTGTAAAGAGGCGCGCTCGCCCTCAGGAGTTTTGCTTAGGACAATGTATCGAAGCGGGGCACCCAATAAGCTTGACAATCCAATTCCGAGCACGACCGTTCCGATGATGAAAAACGCAAGGATGTTGCTTAGTAAGCCCACGAGGAACAAGCCAATAGTAAGGATAATGGTTCCGTAGCGGATGATTTTGTTTGCTCCGTACTTGTCCAATAAACGCCCCACGGTGGGAGCTCCAAAGGTCATGGCCACTACTAGGGGGAGGATCATGAAACTGGCCAAGCTGAAGGAAAATCCGAATGCGAATACTGCCATAATGGGGAGGAAAATTAAAGATCCTTCGACGAATCCTGCGCCCAAGGACAAGAAATTGGGGAGTAATAGCTTGCGCTCATTGATTATCACCACGTCAATGACGGGGTCTTGCTGTTTCTTTTCAATCGTAATGAACACGGGTATTAGAATTAACGCAACTAAGATTAAAGGCCATACGAAGAAGGAGAGAAAGCTAACAAGCAGTTGGCTCTCATCTAATTGATTTAATCCCAATGAAAGGCAACTAAGCAAGATGATTAACACGATTATTCCTTTAAAATCAAACGGTAGAATAGATTCATTTTTATAATTGGGGATGAATTTTAACGCCAATAGGATGACGATAGCTGCGACCGGAATGTTTATTAAAAATAAATAGCGCCAGTCAAACAATAATAAAATGCCTCCTAATACAGGCCCGATTATGAATGCTAGCCCAAAAACGGCTCCAATGATTCCTAATGCGCTTCCTCTCTTTTCCGGAGGGAATACATCGCCTATGACAGCAGAAGCCACGGGAAAGATCCCTCCTGCTCCAAAACCTTGGATGGCGCGACCTGCTAATAGAAAAGCAAGTGAGGGAGAGAAGATGACGAATGTGGACCCGATAGCAAATAAGAGCAAGTCCAAGACATATATTGTTTTTCGCCCGTATCGGTCGCTTAATTTTGCCATGAGGGGGATGCCGATGATGAAAAACAATACATAAATGCTGAAAATCCACGATAATACCCTCTGCGTTACACCAAAGGTTTGTTCTATAGCGGGAAGTGCTGGTCCCACGATCGCAATGTCGAGGGCGCCCATCAAGACGCCTAAGAAGAGAATGATTAAAATGTTCCTATTTTGTTTACTTTCCATATTAAACTCTCAATACTTATTTATTTTAAGATAAAAGTAATGAGAGTTGTAATAAATATTATTTTTCAATAAATTATAAATTAGATTTGGGCAAAATAGATAAATGACAAAAGAGTCTATAAGGGATATTAATTCCCATATTTTAATTTTTCTAAAAACCCTTATTGCTATTATTTTATTTAATTAATCGGATTTGGGAAGAAGAGAGTTTATCTAACATTAATTTCGAATGTTTTCATCTTCAAAAATGAAATTGGAGTTTTAAAAATAATAATAAAGGATGAATTTTAACTTTCAAATTAAGGGAAATAACCTTGTTTTTCACTTAACACTTAAATATTTATCAAAAAATGCTTCAGAGGAGTAAATTTTTATAAGCCCTTTTGCCTTGTCGAACCCAGAATCGTTTGTAATTAATATTTCCGAGGATCCGATTAATGCAGATGCAATGATTATACAATCAGGTAATTTCAAACCAATTTTAGATCGTATCTCGGCAGCTTTATCTGAAATTTGTAGATCATATTCTACTATTGTAAATTTTTTATTAGCATAAAGTCGTGATAAAAATTCATTTTTTTCTAAGAGCTCATTATTAAGATAATAGCCCACAGTTAACTCTGTTATAATAATGATAGAAATAATTGCTTGAATATCATTTTCTTGATTGTCAATTGCTTGTAAAATAGATTTTGAAGAAGAATAGAATGGCTGTTCTTTGTTCTTTACATTTAAGAAAATATTTGTATCAATAGATATTTTCATTCCCATTCTTCACGCAATTCTTTTTGAAATTCAAGACTTGATTTTGACCATGGTTTTTGATGATCAAGTATTTCTGAAACACTTATAGCCCCTATTTTTTTAATAATTATTTTATCTCCATCTAAATCAAAAATCAATCGATCTCCTTGAACTATACCTAATTTATCACGGATTTCCTTTGGAATTGTAATTTGCCCTTTTTCACTTATAGTAGAAGTACCCACTATCAGAATATTCACCTTTTTTTAATTCTACGAAATATGAAAGAATTCTTTACTTTTATGCTTTACTCAGTAATAAATCTTCTAAATGCATTTTTTCTGAATAAGAAATGAAAGTATTTGACGTAAAAAATTAATTGAATGAAAATATGAATTTAGTTTTTTATAATTCTTATAATAAATAGTTAAATTTGCGCTCGAGAAGCAATTAATGATGGAAATAGTTTTAAAAGTAAACCACATATGATATTTATATTTCAAAGCATTAATAAACTTGAGATTGATATCATGAGTGATCAAGATGTTAAAGAAGAAGTGTTGAAGTATTATAATAATCCCCTCATTAAGCAGATTTTCCAATCTCTTGAAAGTCATCGGGAAGAAATAATCTCTAATTGGAAAGACTTGGCAAAGATCTATGCTCCTTCCGGTGAGGAAATCAATCGAGCAAAGTACATTTTAAAAGAATTTGAATCCATGGGTCTTAAAAATGTCCATATTGATAAAGAAGGAAACGTGATTAGTCAGATCAAGGGTAAAAAAGAGAACGGACCTACTTTGGCCTTTATAGGCATGATGGATGATTTGAAAACCATTGCAGAACGCGTGAAAACCTGGGACAAGCCAATCATTGTTCAAAATGAGAAAATACTTGGACCGGGAACGTACACTACGGGAGCTTGTGTCTCAATCATTGGGTTGGCAAAACTGTTTACCCTTCCCTATATCGAATTTGGCGGAAAAATCTTTTTGGTGGCAGTGGCGAAAGAAGATCTCTATTTAGAGGGAATGCAGGGCTTTATAAGCGATTATGGAGGAGAAATTGATCATGTCATTGATGTCATGGGCGGCGTGGGACGAATGTATTATGGCGCAATGGGCATCACCATGCTGAAGATTCACTTTAAGGGACCTCCGGGACATACTTGTGGGGGCGGGCTTCCCAACGTTACACGAGGGATAGCACGAGCCATTGACCAAGTATATTCCATTCCTCTTCCCAGCGAGACGAAAGAACCAGAAATTGTTACTTTTGGAGTAGGAAAGATTGATTTGAGCGGCCATTATTTAAATATCTCCATGTTACACGCAAGTGAAGTAATTAACCATAAAGCGGAGGATGGATGGTTTACCGTGGATTTAAGGTCGATAAGCAATGACGTGATACAATCCATTTTCTCGCAGATTAAAACCATCGTGGAAAAGGTTGCTTTAGAGGAAAGTTTGGGATTTGAGATTGAAATTTTGACCGAGATCCCGGGGGGTCAATTGGAAGGGGCAAGAAATTCACGATTAGTTAGGATCTCAGAAGAGGGCATGAAATTATTTACGTCAGACATCTATATCAATAACATGGGCTCCACGAACATGAATGTTGGCATCGCACATGGAATTCCCTCTATAATGATGGCGGGGAATGAAGGGGGAAATCGAGACACTCCAGAAGAATATGGGAATATCGAATACATAATGAAGGGGATCAAATTCCATTTCTTGTTAGGATACATTTTAACCTC
>CAYLZE010000189.1:0-4312 GCA_964388035.1 uncultured archaeon | reverse complement strand
TTTAATAAAATAGTAAGGTCCAGCTCATTTGCAGTTTGAATTATGTTTTCCATCTTTCTGAGATATTTTTCAATATTTCGTTCTGCTTCGCTTGAATTTCTTCCGTTGACTTTTCCCATTCGTCTCAGCATTGTTTTTGACCCTGATTCAAATCCAATTTGTGGAATAATATTTAATTCTTTATAGTTGCTTAGATCAAATTCCGAACATAGTTCTACTCTTTCATTTATCATGATTTGATGTGAAAATCCCCGATCATCGTTTTTAAATGCTCTAAATTTTTGATAGAATTCCTTTCTATAACTATGACGGGGTATAAATATCATATCAGATACATATATTGTATTAAATCGAAGCCATTCTGTATTTCTTATAATCTCGAGTTCTTTCATGCACTGATCGATTGATTTAATCCGTACTTTTTTATAACAAGGCATTAAATCCATACTATTGGTGCAAATTTTACAATTAAACGGGCATCCCCGGGAAAAATCTATATTTATTTGTCCAAAAACCTCAATTTCTTCTTTATATTTTTTATAAAGACTGAAGTCAATTAAGGGAACGTCATCAAGATTATTGAGAATTTCCGATTCAAGTATAACGCAGGGCTCAGAATGCTTCTCTCGGAGTTTTATCGAATCATTGGAAAGGGCTCGAATTAACTTGAAAAAAGGAATTTCTCCTTCATTTTTGATAATGAAATCAAAAGGGTTCTTTCCTTTCCTGTATTTATTCTCAATATGAGAAGGTAAATTATTAGGTTGAAAATCTTGAGGAATCAAAGTCGGATGCGGTCCACCCACCACAATAATGCATTCAGAATCGATATAATTTTTAATAATACTGGCAACCTCGACCGTATTAATATATTTAAATTGACTATAACAGGAAATTGCCACCAGATTAAAGTTAGTTTCATCATGGAGATTTTGTAATAACTTTAATAATTCTCGACGATATTCTTTTATATTTTTGGGAATAAAGCGAGGAAGGGTTTCAAATCTTAAATCCAAGTAATCCTCCTGAATCTCGACATTAATTTCACTTTTTTTTGAATTTAGATAATTAGATATTCGCAAGAGACAAGATAGAAAATCTAACGTATTATGTGATTCATGAGGATGAAGATAAAGGATATTGAAGTTTTTCATATTAATTGGATTTTTTTTTTTTGATAATTCTAATTAAATAATAAAAGTTCATTCACACTCGGGGTAATTCAAACAACAACAACTTTCTTGCTTTTTTATTTTAATCTTCAGGATCTCTTTATCAATAGCATCGAATATTAGATAATGCCCATGAACATTGTTTGGAAATTCACAGATATCTTGAATGACCAATTCTGATATCAATGATCCTGTCACAATTACTGTGCTTCCGATATTCACTCCTTGAAAAGGGTGGTTTTCTTTCGTCTTATATCTTAAGAAAGGAGTATTTGTATAAAATAGTGTTGGTCCGAAAATGCAACGTAAACAAGCACAATCGTTTTTAGGAGAATAATTATATATTTCGCCCAGGGAATGGTTTACTCCTGCCCAAAAAAAAGGCTTTCTATTTTTTACACAGAGATCATTGATTAAATAAGGTGCTCCATGAAAATCAGCTGCATTGATAATGTAATCCCCCCATTCAATTAATTCATTTACTTTAGTAATAACTTGAGGATATTGTTTTTCCTTTAGATCAAACACGTTTAATGCTTCTGGATAATCAATCTTTAGATTTAACGCTTCAATTTTTAGGTTCGGATTAATTTTTAATAGTTTATCCATTGCTTTTTCACACTTTAAGCAATTTAAATCGTCATATTCATATAATGTTTGTCTATTTAGATTTGAGAGATCTATTATATCAGAATCAACAATTTTGAAATTATGAATCCCAGAATAAGTTAATCCTAACAGAACATTTGAGCCAATTCCTCCTAATCCAAATACTACAACTCGAGCATTTTTAATACTTTTTTGATTGATTAAAGAATGAGAAATTTGGCGCGCCCATCGTGATTTGTCAAGTGCATCCAAAGTGTTATTTGCTTCCATCTTCGTTTCATGATCCTTTCTTTGATTAAATTTTGATTGTCGTGCAAATAATTCTTTTTTAATATCTCTTAAATTAGGTTGTTTATGATATCTAACATTCAATAGCATGTCCACTGCTTTTATTTTAAAATTTATTTCATTATCATCTGATTTTAAATGAGTTTTTAACAATTTTAATCATAAATATTTAGATTCAAATTTTTTAAACTAAACCTAATTTTTTAATTAGCAGAATTTGGGGAGAGAGAGGTAAACATCAAGAAGAGATAAAATTTCAGAGCCTCGAATCAATCCAAGAAGGTTATATGCATAATAAAAGGTATCGTTAAACTATTATAATAATATAGTTTACATTTTATGAGAAATTATAATCCTTAAATGATTTTAAAAGTAGAAGAGCTTTTTGCTCATTTTTAATGTTTAAAAGTAGCGAAGGAAGTTAGAGTCAACATGCAAATATTTGGAATTATTGGAAAACCTAGTTGCGGCAAATCAACCTTTTTGAATGCCGCGTGCTTAACGGAAGCTAAAGTAAGTGAATTACCATTTACAACGATTGATCCGAACAAAGGAATAGCATATGCTAAAACGAAATGTGTCTGTAAAGAATTAAAAGTTGAAGACAATCCGAAAAATTCAATTTGTATCAACGGACAACGTTTTATTCCCATAAACATGCTGGATGTAGCGGGGTTAGTTCCAGATGCCCATGAGGGGAAAGGATTAGGTAATAAATTTTTGAATGATATAGCACGAGCAGATATCTTACTGCATATTGTGGATATGACGGGAATGTTGGATAAGTCGGGAAATAGGGTTCAAGAAGGGTATGACAATCCTCTAGAGGATATTCTCTTTATAGAAAAAGAAATTAATTTGTGGTTTGAAGGAATAATAGAAAGAGAAGATTGGCAAAGATTTACAAAAATGTATTTAAGAGAGAGAAAAAAGTTTATTGATGAATTACATGAGAGATTGTCGGGAATAAAAATTACTAAGGAGGATATTATTCTTGCTTTAAAAAAGTCGGATTTATATGATTCAAATCCCGCAGAATGGAATGAAGAAAAGAGATTTCTTTTTTCAAAAACCTTGAGGGAAATTTCAAAACCAATTTTAATTATTGCTAATAAAATCGATAAAGAAATTAGTGTTGAGAATTTGAATGAATTAAAGAAGCGATATCAAATGCCAATAATTCCTTGTAGTGCCTTAGCAGAATATCATTTAAGAAAATACAATGAACAGGGGATAATCGAATATCTTCCAGGTTCGAACGATTTTAAAATCCTTCAGCCGGAAAAATTAACTAACCATGAGAAAGAAGTTTTAAACAAGATTAAATCTAATATTTTGGATGTTTTTAACGGAACTGGTGTTCAAGAAAGCCTTAATTTCGCGGTATTTAACATGTCTAATCTGATATGTGTTTATCCTGTCTATGATATAAATACATTCTCAGATAAGGATGGTAATGTACTCCCAGATGTGTTTTTGGTTAAAAAAGGTACTTTATTAAGAGATTTTGTACGTAAACATATTCATAGCGATTTAGCGGATAATTTCATGTTTGGAATAGATGGAAGAACCAAAAAGAAATTAGGAGAGAATTATGAACTCCAACATAATGACGTAGTTAAGATTGTCTCTTCTAAATAATTTTAGCGAAAAGCTCTACTCTTCTTTAGAACTTAATAAGATATATGCTAAAATAATAATTAATAAAATAATTCCAAATAAAACAAGATAAAAATAGTAAGTATCGACCGGATCTAATTCTGTACTTGTCTGAAAAATACTTGCTAAAAATATGAGGGGATAAATAATTTTCATAATATGATAGAGATCCATTAAGATAAAGAAAATTGTAAGAATTAAATATCTTATTTATTTTTATGATGATTTCTTTATTCAATAAGACGCCAAATCGAAGGAATTAGTAATTAGTTTAAAATGGACCTGACGGGATTTGAACCCGTGACCTCTTGAGTGCAAGACTTGCTTCAAACGATCTGTTTTTAAGTGTCAAGCGATCTTCCGCTAATCTACAGGCCCTTGAATGGTTTAAAATTTAATTATTGTTAATTAGTAATACGATAAAAATTTTACTTATTTACTGAAAAGTAAAAAGATTTTAGGTAAAGGAATAAAATAAAGAAAGGAGAAGTAGTTTTATAAAGAACCCATACAAGTTTATAGATAAATGAAAATAGGAGGTGATCCAGCCGCAGGTTCCCCTACGGCTACCTTGTTACGACTTC
>CAYLZE010000188.1:1460-4364 GCA_964388035.1 uncultured archaeon | reverse complement strand
GCCGTGCTGGTTGGAATCTGCTCGGCAGCCCCCTTGAGTAATAAACTTTTTTCTGATGCGAATTATTTATTGAAAGGAACACAATCGATTATTAGCATGGCTATAAACCAAGACGAGGAAAGCATAAGAAAATATCTTTCAAAAGAAGATAGAGCTTCTTTCTGTATTAAAGCGGATGAAATAACACAAAAATTACACGCAATTGGAGAGAAAATTAAATTCTTTTTAGAAGAAAAAGGTTTTAAGGCATTCAATTGCAATATTAACTTTGATTATCGAAATGCGAACAAGAGTGAGGAAATTTATAATGCTTTGGAAATCTTGGTAAATTTAATAGACAAGCAAAAATCGGGAACGGAAGAATTATCTCATAACGAGGAAAAGACCCTAATCGCATTTAAAAAGATGTTGGAAGTTGGCATGAAAAAAAATGCGATTGATTTTATTCCCGAATTCTCTCATCGATGTGCTGCGGAAGCCGCTGGGCTAGGGCGCATAGGATGGAGTGGAAACCTGGTCACCGAAAAATATGGAGCACGGGTAATGCTCACTTCCGTCCTCACGGATGCTCAACTTGCCCCCGACAAGCCACTGGAGAAAAATCCCTGTCTCATGTGCAAGCTATGCGAAAAAACATGCCAAGGAGGATTTTTCTCGCGGGATGAAAAGGAGAAAATTGAAATTTCTTCCATTGAAGAAGTAATTGGAAAAAGAAAATCGTATTCTTATTGTGCAGCGATTTGTGGAGGATTTATAGGACAAAATCGCTTTAAAGAATGGAGCACTTGGAGTCCTTACCGCTTTGCGAGCTATCATCTTGACGATGTGGAACAACTCCCGCTCGATCATTCAATCGATGATTTTTATTTAGAATTGATGGAAAAAGCCGTATTAGAGGGTGGAAGAAAGGCACAAAATGTTTTAAAGCTTAATAGAACAATCCGGTTAGGACTACATAACAAACCCGAAGAGGATTGGATTCCCACATGCGGGAATTGCCAAATTATCTGTGGACCCACCCTAAAAGATAAAAAAGATAGTTATAATCTTCTAAAGAACAGTGGCAACATTGAAAAGGGAGATTTATAGGTTTTACTTCAAGTAATAATGGGCCAGCTTAATTATATGCAGACCGTTCGGGAGTACGAGGTAATTGGGCTACAACCTCTCTAAGAAGTTCTTCCATCAATTGTTGCCGCAGCTCTTTCTTTTCCTGCCATAAATTATTTATTTCTAAAGGATCCATCTCGTAATTAAATATGTCACCAAAGTTCTCGAGACCGTCGTAAATAGATAAACGATGCTGTTCGGTGATTAGCGTGCGAACTCGGAAGACTTTATCCTTCCAAATTTCCTCATCATGTTCTATCAGCAATCTCTCACGTACTTTTTCCACGGGATCTTTTAAAATGGGAGTAATATCAAAACCTTGCATGGGGGCGACATATTTTTTTTTATCTAACCCTAAAAGGTTAAGAATCGTGATAGGTAAATCATTGGTATTTATCAAGGAATCGGATATTGAGTTTCTTGTTAAATTCGGAACCCTCCATATCAGAGGCATGTTAATCACGCTTCGGAAATGGGCGGGACCTTTTAAGACAAGGCCATGATCTCCACAATAATCGCCGTGATCACTCGTGAAGATAACCATCGTGTTTTTTGCTAAGCCTGTTTTTTCTAACGTGGTTAGAATTTTGCCCACCCCATCATCAATCATTGCTATGGAACCATAAGTATATGCGATGAACTTTTTCGCCGTTTCCTCATCAACCCGTTGAGGAAGAAGATGGACAAAACGCTTGTCTTTCAAATGAGGTCCTAAAAAAGGATGATCGAGCAATTTTTCACCATCAGAAAAATTTGCCGGAAGTTCTATATCATCTGGATCATATAATGTTCTATATTTTCCCGGAGGACATACCGGATGATGCGGATCGTTATAAGAACAATGTAAAAAGAAGGGTTTACCTCCATTCATTCCTTCCGCCTGCCTTTCTAAAAATTCTATTGCTTGATCGGTAATATAGCTGGTAGGATATAACTCTTCAGGTAAATCGGTATCATGGGTCAAGTTATTTATTATGGGAATATTCTTATTTAGCCATTTCACGAATTCCGGGTCCTTCTCTCTCATCCATTCAATGTACTGCCCAGTACACACGACTCCATGACCCGTGGTCAATGCCGAGCATTCCTCAAAGCCATAATAAGGTCTCGGGAAGGTCGAGGAATTTATGGTTCCTATCAACCACCCATACAGGTTTTCCCATGATTTCACATCTCTTTTTTGTGCATTCGCATAGAAGTTAAAATGCAGTTTTCCCACATTGCAGGTGAGATACCCATTTTCTCTCAACATCCCCGAAAGCGTCGGGATCTCGGGGTCTAAATTTATTCCATTTGAACGCGTTTTATGAACACTGGGATAAACTCCCGTGAAAAAGCTAGCCCTATTAGGCATGCATATCGGGGTGGAACAGAAGTATCTTGTAAATCTCGTGCCTTCTCTGGCAATTTCATCAACATGCGGTGTTTTCAGAAGGGAATTTCCCATGCAACTTAGATGATCAGCGCGTTGCTGGTCGGTAATAATGAATAAAACATTCATCTTTTCGCTCATATGATCATTACCTCATAATATAGATTTTTTACTTTTCTCCCGCTTGCAATTTATTTCCGCAAAGGAATTCCATTGCTGCAGGATACATTGACTTGACATAATCCACAGGCATAAATTGGAATTTTATAATGCTTTGCAATATACGGGACGGTGCCCATAACCTTTTCAGAACACTTTTGCTTATCATGACCATTTTCTAACGTGATGGCTCCTACGGGACATCGTTCTATACAATCACCGCACCGCGTGCAATATTCATAGGGATCTGAAGGGCGTTTTGC
>CAYLZE010000188.1:0-1360 GCA_964388035.1 uncultured archaeon | reverse complement strand
GGCCATTCCTTGGAATATCCTGCATTCTCATTTTTTGTAATGGGATTAATGGGTAAGATAAATGCGACCACTGTCAGCTTTTCCTCATTATTGTGGGGGATTTGGTTCATGTCACAAAAATTAGAATATGCTTCTCTTGGAGTCAAATGAAACGGTCCAACAAGTTTCTTGTATTCTGTAAAGATCGGGTCATCCCCAGAACAACATCCAGTAAGCGTATCTGGCTTGAAGATAAGCTGGCCATCTACCCCCTCCATCTTATTTACCGCATCGTCTCGCAAGAAAGTATTAATTTTCGCGTGAAACCATTCTTTATTCAACATTTTTTTAAGCTTTTCCATTCCATATTTCCTTTATTAGAGAAAATTTATTCGCTTAATTTTTTTATCATTAACTTTAATATGCTTTATTGACCTTGAAATGCATGTTTTAAAAGGGATGGGGATAAATCAAAAAATATCCAAATCATTCGCACAAATAACCTCACCATCATATCCCTTCTTGATTTCTGCCTCTATATATTCCGGTAACGCAATCGTGGGCATGATGTGAGTCAATACCAGCTTTTTTGGTTTTATCTCCTTCGCAGTAGCAATTATTTGCGGGATGGTAGAATGGCTCCTAATGATAAAATCCGAGGTAGAATCGTCTCCTAATAAGAAATTATTCTGCACTGCAAATTTTATCACATCATCCAAAATAACTTCGTGTAATAACACATCAACGGGGCTTCTTTTTCCTAATTGGATTAAATTTTCATCCCACGTGGTATCTCCCGATACCAAGATGGATTTGTTGGGACTATCGAACCGAAAAGCAAAACAAGGTATGGTCGGCACGTGATTAATCAAGGCTGCCGTGATTTTTATTTTTCCAACTTGCCACGTATCTCCATCTTTAATCTGGTTAACTTCCGTCTCCAACCCTTCAATATTGATGTTAGCGGCAATTCGATCTTCAATGTCGTTTTTATTAAAAATTCTAATGGCATCAATGACCTCTTTAATTCCCTCAGGACCCCAAATTTTCCAAGATCGAGTCCTTCGCGTGAAGAGTGAGTCCATCCAAAGAATTGGCCAAGCATTGATGTGATCTTGATGAAGATGGGAAAAGATTAATGCATCAATTTGATTAAAAGGTATGTTTGCTTGAATGATTTGTCGGGAAGCCCAACGCCCACAGTCTAGGAGAATGCAAGTTTTTCCCAAAATAATAGCATTTGAAGGTCCCGCACGAGCCAAGTCCGGTACTGGTGCTCCCGTTCCTAATGTAATCAGCGAAAGCTCCTTTTCTCGTTTAACGGGCATCATGATGGGATTGCGTCCTGCATCCCTGTTAGGAATTATTTTTTTAAAAATAT
>CAYLZE010000187.1:0-4471 GCA_964388035.1 uncultured archaeon | reverse complement strand
GAAATATTTACATCTTTCACTTTTATGGCTGGGAGAAATGTTGGCGTTGGCACTTCCCACCATCTTATTTGCATGATTTTTTTACCAATTGCTTCAATTCGATTCAGCATTCCATGAATATTATCAGATACTCTTAATTTTCTAACGGGTTTCACAATCTTTCCATTTTCAATTAAGAAAATTCCGTCTCTAGGAATGGTAGAGAAGGACCCTTCTAACATGTTTGTGAATCTCGTGTACCAGTTTGAAGTGATATAGATCGTGGGATTTTTACATTCAGCGATCATTTCATCAAAGGAATAATCACCGCCCTTGAAGACAATGTTCGAAGGAGCAGGAGCTAAAAATTTAGACCCGATACCTAAAGAATAAAAGGTAGAGCTACCCGTGGTCTCCGCTCCAAATTGTTCTGCTGTAGAAGTATTCTGCACTACACCTTTAAGAATACCATCTTGAATTATAGTTGTCTTTCCTGAGGGGGTGCCTTCCACGTCAAAGGGATGGCTTTCTAGTCCTTCATCAATTAAGGCATCATCCCATATAGTTAAATTATCAGATGCAATTTTTTTTCCAATATCATCAATTTTTATAGGGCTCATTCCTATCATCATCAAGAAAGGTTGAGCGGCACTAGTTAATTGCCCAAAAACATTAGCGGCAACAGTGGGACTCATGATGAGATCATAGGTACCCGGTTTACCTTGTTTTCCTCCAACGGACATTTTGGCTATCTCGGTAGCATGGATTGCAGCATTGATAAATTTTTTTTCTACATTAGAAATATCTCGTCCACATGAAATTCCTTGCCCGCTACTTTCATTATCCATGAAAGTCCGAACCGTTAATTTATAATATGAACTGTCATATTTACCACTAACTTCATGACTTGTTAACAAATCGGTGTTAAAATGCCCAAAGTACAATACTCCCGCGACTTTCTCGGCTCCTTTTGATAGAGCTGCATCTAAAGCAGCATTAATGTATTCAGGTGCTTTTTCTGGAAAGTCCAAAATCCTTTCGTCGAATAAGCCTTTAATTGAAGAAAATTGATGGTGTTGACTCTCCATTCCTTTGTACAAATTACTTGGGGGAATTTTATCTAGATATTTAACGGTCTGGGGAATTATTTCGTTGATTTTTTCACGAGTAGGGGTTTCAACATCAATTTGGGTCGTTTTTTGCCCTTTCGCTAAAAAAAGTTCTAATAAATCTTCACTCCAAATTTTTGAGATATCAATTGAAGAATTTGAAAATCGAATTTGATAATTAGTACCCTTGATCCTCAAAGCAATTATTTCCTCCAGGTTTTCTTTCATGGCCGAGTTCATGGTAAATCTTAAAATGTCATCATCGCTCATTCTTAATTACCTCCTAATCGTATATTTCGTAATCTTAAATGCGGTCCACCCAGCCATACTGGAATTCCTTGCATGGGGTCCCCTTTTCCGCATAATCCTTGTGGAAAATCTCTATCCCGTGAAACCGCATCAACATTCTTTAAAATCCCGAATGTGGTTAATTCCAAAGTAGGGCGTCGTATATTGGTATCTGTAATCTGCCCATTTTCTATAAGATATACCTCTAATCCCACATATTTGCTCTGGAAGCGTCTATCATCAATGTTCCATTCTGTGAAACTTTTCATGTAAATTCCTTTTTTGATATCTTCTATCAGTTCTTCTAAAGAGAAATCACCCGGTTCAAAAAAGGTGTTTGCCATTCGACTTATAGGTTCATTATTATAGTTCACGGCCCTTGCAGCTGCATTTGAATGCAGGTTAAATTCGTGTGCATATTCCCGATTAAACAATAAGTCGTTTAATTTACCATTTTTAATGAGATATCTAGGACGAGCTTTCACACATTCATCATCATAAAGATAATATCCTGAGCTTCCTGGTATGGTTGGATCATCAATTACCGAAACACATTCATTTCCCATTTCAATTTCACCTAATTTTCCTTCTTTTAGGAGATCGATATAGTATGATTCTCCGGCTTGCGCTCCTTCTCTGCCCAAAATCCGGTCTGCTTCACTAGGGTGTCCAACATTTTCATGAGCCATTATTCCCGAAACTTCTCCACTAATAACTACGTCAACAGTATCTAAATTAATATCTATTGCATTTCTGGCAGCATTAACAAGACCAATATTATCTTCCATTACTTTTTCAGCAACATTATTCTCCTCAATCCACTCCCATCCCCCAGTTGCTCCTAAATTCAACATTCTTTGTTCTGAACCATTCTTGCCTTTAGCCGTGTTAAAAGAATGGATGGAGATTATTGAGTTTTGTGATTCGACCTTGGAACTTTCACTATTTACGATATATTTTGCATCTGAATACATATTTAGTAAGAAGGCCCTTGTAGGTAATTTAAGCCGATATTCTTTATTTAGCTCCTTATCCAGATCGATGATAAAATTTTGTTTTTCTTCTAATGAAACGTCTTCAAATTTAATCTTTACAGGAGTAATCCATTTGGTATTAACTGGGCTTTCTTCAGAGAATTTTATAAGCTTTTTTCTTTTACTCAATTTAGCAAGAGTAACGGCACTTTTTATTACCGATTCAACGGATTTTTTATTTAGATCTGCTGTAGACGCGAATCCCATGCCCCCATTTATCAATACCCTTATCCCCAATCCTTTTAAAGGGGTGATTCCCACTCCTAATATTACCCCGTTTCTTGTAGCTAAACTTTCCTCTTTAGAATCTACATATCTCGCCTCACAATAGCTTGCACCTAAAGAGGTTGCGTAATTGATAGAATGATCTGCTAGATCTTTTCCATTTTCCATTTTGAAAAACCTTAATATTACAATTAGTTATGTTAAGATAGGTTCACTAACTTTAATAACTATTTTTTTTTCTCTTAACTTATCAACTAAAGAAAAAATCAGATTTCGGTCGATATCTTCAACATGCAAGGTGAAATCTCTTCCCAGCATTGCATATTTCTGTTCGCCAAATTTATGATAAGGAATTAATTCGAACTTATTTACGCCCATATCATGGAGTTGGAGCACGTGATTCTCTAATTCTGTAGGTAAATTCTTAAAATTATAACAGGGTATTATGGGTATTCTTACCACTATATCACAATTTTCATCTAAACAAAGCTTCAGATTGTCTAATATTAATGTGTTGGGTTTTCCGGTTAATTCTTCATGAAGGTGAGGATCTAATGATTTTACATCATATAAAAAAATATCAACTAAATCCATGATTTCTTTTAATTTGGAAGAGTTTACATGCCCCGTCGTGTCTAAACAAACATGTAAATCGTGATTCTTAGCTTGAAGTAATAATGCCTTTAAAAAATCAAATTGCATGAAGGGCTCACCTCCGGAAATGGTTAACCCTCCATTGGACTCATCATAAAAAATTTTGTCTGATAAAATTTCTTGTAGCACGTCATCTATTAACATGTATTGACCGCACATTTCTAATGCCGTCGAATTACATGTATCGACGCAAGTTCCACAAAAATCACATGAGTCTCTTTTAATGCTAATGGTTTCATTTTCATCATTAATGGCGTTTATAGGGCAAGATTGAATGCAAGATTTGCAATGAATACATTGAAATTTTCTATATAATAGTTCGGGAAACGAATTCATCCCTTCCGGGTTATGACACCACAAACAATGAAGAGGACATCCTTTGAAAAAAACCGTGGTTCGTATTCCAGGGCCGTCGTGTAGGACGAACCTCTGAATATTAAAAATTAAACCTTGCAACTTATCATTCATGAGTTAGACATTCCCATAACAATATCTATTCATGATATCATCTTGAACGGCTTTAGGAAGATCAATGAATCGGGCGCTATATCCCGAGACGCGAACCATGAGATTTTTGTGACTAGCAGGATTTGATTGGGCGTCTTTTAAAGTATCTAACGAAATCGCATTGAATTGAAGGTGGGAGCCGTTTAACTTTATATAACTTTTTAGTAAGGAGCTAAATACCTTTCCATTGTCCAGTTTTGCAATTTCCGGATTTATGTTTAGGGTACAAGCCACGCCATTAGTTAAAAGAGAATGGTCTAATTTGGATATACTCTTTAAAGCAGACGTCAATCCCTTTTCACCCGTATAGCCCGGAGCAATATCTCTGTTAAGGGGGGTTCCTTTTTTCCTTCCTGAGGGTAATGCCCCTGTGAATATTCCGAAACCAACGTGAGTGGTCATAGCGTGAATTCCTATTCGATATTCCCCTCCTCTAGAACACTTTAAATCCCGGACGGACTCCGAGAGGATTCTTGTTAACATTTCTGCATATTTGTCCGCTCTGTCATCATCATTACCATATTTTGGACATTTATATTTTAGATATTGGTGTAAATCTTTATACCCTCTAAAGTTCTTTTTCAGTGCTTTGATTAGTTCTTCTAAAGTGACTTTTTTTTCTTGAAACACGACCCAATCAATAGCAGCAAGGGAATCGATAACGTCCGAAAAACC
>CAYLZE010000186.1:0-4474 GCA_964388035.1 uncultured archaeon | reverse complement strand
TATTTAGATAAATGTCTTTCACTTGACCCTAATTTTAAGCCAATTGCAACGCAATTATTAAAGAATTATAAATTAGGACTTTTATCAAACGATGTGGCAGAATGGTCATCTTATTTGAGAGAAAAATTCATGTTAAATTCATTCTTTGAGACTATAATCATAAGTGGAGAAGTAAAGTGTCGAAAACCAGACAAAAAAATTTTTGAAATTTTGTTAAAAAGAATTAATTCTCCTCCCGAGTATTGTGTCTTTATTGATGATATATTAGAAAATCTCCATGCGGCTTCGAAGTTAGGAATCCATACCATTCGATTCATTCGGAATGTTAATAAAATTACTCATTGTTCGGAATTTGAAATGACTTCGTTTAATGAACTTCCTTCGGTTTTGAAATTCTTTTTTTAATTCTTTATAAGAGTAAAGACATGAGGGAGTTCCATGAGAAGTAATTTATATAATTTTAAAGTAATTATTTTATTAATGGAGAGTATTTTCCAATATTAAGAGAAGAAAAAAAAGTCATGAAAGGAAATCTATCATGAAGTCCAATAATTTTTTAAAGATAAATTCCGCAGAAATGGGGATTTTAGATAACAATACCGAATGGGTGGGAATTCCTAAGAGTCTATTGATGGAATGTGCGGGATATTCAGCAGCCATGGAAATCATTAGCCGTTATTTTACCGAAGAGACCCTGAATAAAAAGAAGGTGGCTATTTTTTGTGGAACGGGAAATAATGGAGGAGATGGACTGGTAATTGCCCGGCATTTGTCCTCTTTTGGAATTCCGGTCATGGTGATCCTGGTGGGGGTGCCCGAGAATCTTAGAACCACGGAAGCAAAAATGAATTGGGACATTATTTTTAGAGCTTTAAGCCAATCCGTAAAGATTGAGGTGATTAAAGATTCCACCGATTTAAGTAAAATTGGAATGTTAGTAGAAGATGATGGAAAGTATGAGATTATCATTGATGCGTTATTGGGAACAGGAATAGAAGGAAAATTGCGGGAACCCGTGGCTACTGCAATTGAATTAATAAATGCAATGAAAGAGGAAGATCCCGAAAAAGTTAAGGTAATCTCAATTGATGTTCCTTCTGGGCTTCATCCTGACACGGGCATCGTTGCAGATAAAGCCGTTAAAGCAGACCTGGTCATTACCTTTCATGCATCTAAAAAAGGATTGGAAGTAGATTTTGAATATATTAAAGAGTTAATAATTAAACCGATTGGGATTCCTCAAGAAGCTTCTTTATACGTGGGAAAAGGTAATTTGAATTCGAGTTTAAAAAACCGGAGAATAGACATTCATAAAGGAGAATTTGGTAGGATATTAATAATAGGAGGTTCTAAGAATTATTCGGGGGCTCCTTCCTATTCCTCTTTGGCTTCCATTCAGTTCGGCATGGACCTTGTCATAACATACACTTCGGGAGTAGTGGGCGATGTAATCAGAAGTTATTCTCCTAATTTAATCGTGAGAACTTCTCCGGGAGATTGGTTAAATAAGGAAGCTTATGATGAAATAGCATGGTTAATTGAATGGGCGAATGCCATATTGATTGGACCGGGAATGGGGACCGAACAAGAAACGGAACTACTGCTCGTGGATTTGCTGAAAAAACTAAAAAAAGAGAATAGATCTTTTGTTTTAGACGCGGATGCTTTAAAGTTGGTCAAAAATCATTTAGACCTGATTAAAGGGCAACGGGTAATTTTGACCCCTCATGAAGGGGAATTAAAGATAATGACAGGAGTGGAGCTTCCTCCCTACAATCATTTGGAAGAGAGATGCAAGATAATTAAAGATCTTGCTCAAAAGCTGGAAGTTACCTTATTACTCAAAGGAGTATTTGATATTATAAGTAACGGAAAGGATGTCAAGATTAATCAGACGGGATGTCCAGAGATGGCTATAGGGGGGACTGGAGATATATTAGCGGGGTTATGTACTTGCTTTCTTGCCATGGAAAATCCTCCTTTTCAATCAGCATGTGCAGCCGCTTTTTTCAACGGCTTTTTAGGAGAGTTCAGTAAAAAAAAGCATTTGGGACGCTTCACTTCAACAGACATGATAAACAATATTTCCATGGCTTTAAATGAGTTAAAACAGTTGAAAACTCAATTAAAGAAATTCAGCTTATGATTTTTCAGATAATGAATAATGAAGAACTCCTTTTTACACGAAAGTTAGATAAATATTACAGCCTTACTTTCTGGTAGTTCTATGATTTTCTTATAGAATAAAGATAGCTTATTTCTTTCTTGATACATTTAAAAACACTAAACCTATATATAAAGTATAATATATTATAAAATATAATACATCAATTACTTTCGCTTAGAATTTTTTTTATATGTTGAGGTAATAAAAATATGAGTCGCCCAATTCTTCAGCTTTTTAAAGTTAATCCTGATGGCACTACCTCCGAATTGACCACGGAAGGACCAATTAAAGATATTTTGAATTCCGATGAATCTTACGTTCTTATATCAGATGAATTGAGAAAAGTATTTTTATGGAAAGGAAATAGAAGTTCCGTTCGATCCAAATTTATAGGCGCTAAAAGAAGTCAAGATATTCGTGGGCAAGTAGGAATGCATTTTTCTGTTGTACCTTTAGATGAAGGTGAAGAAGATAATGATTTCATTCAAATAATTGGAGGAAAGACGGAAGGCGCATTGGCACAAGGTATTCAACAAGAAGCCGCAGCAACATTTGCTCCTTCTGAAACGAAAACGCCTGCCTCACCTCCGAGACAAAATAAGAGCATTCCAAGTGCACCAAATAATACTTCAGCAAGAACGGTTGAAAATATTGGACCCCTCTATACGGGAAAAGAATCAATGGAGACATACATGGCAGATGAACCTCAAATTAATTTTGATCAAATAATGAAGAAACTTGAGGAGATTCCAATACCTTATGGGTATGAGAGAGAATTAATAATTATTGGTAATCAAGCTTATTCCGTTGTCGAGAAGGTGCAAACTTTTTTGGGAGAAAAAAAAGTAGAAAAAGTAATAGAGCGTGTAGGCTCAATCCCTGAAGGGGTATTTTTCGCCAGAGATTACTCTCCCAGAATGCTTACCGAAAGCGGAAAAATTATTGCAATTGAATTCTTAAAGCGAATGGGAGTGGGCGCATCTCCGAGTGAACCCAAAAGCAAGAAGGATGTTCTGAAAAACCAGATCTCTAAACAATTACTTGGTAAAAAGTAAGAATTAGTGATCATCATAAAGGATAGTATCGCAAAATAAATTTCATCTTTTCTCTTAAATTTTCAGATAAGGAAAATAAAAAGTCATCATTTAAATTTTTAAATTCTTATTTGATACTTATATAAAGAATTAATGAGTAAGAATTAAGTTTCGATAAAAATCATGGCAGATTTGACCCCTGAAGAAGCCGAAAGTTTAGCTCGATTTTTAGGAAGTATAACCGAACATACGGAATTGGAAGCCTTGGCGCTCATTACAAAAGAAGGAGTACGATTAGCTTTTTCTTGCATACCTGATTATAATATAGATCCTGATCTTTTTTCAAGCTTAAATGCGATAGTATTGAAAAATAGTGCTGAAGCAGTAAAAACATTGGGATATAATGATCTTTTGGAAGTAGTTTTAAGAGGAAAGGATTCCTTCATTATTTTAAGTTCCGCAGGGAGATTTTTTGTAATGGGAGCGTGCCGCGAGTTAAAAGATCTAGCAAAAGTAGTCTCTATATTTCGCTATTATGCAACTGAAATAGGAAAGCGATACCCGGATACCGAAGGATGAAATAATCTTGATTTTAGAAGTAAGCCTTAGAAAAAATTTCCCCCTTAATTGCCCCCTATTTTGAAATATTCATGGATTTAAGAGAATCAAATTTTAAATGCGAAAATGGTATAAGAATATTATAGAGCATGTTTTAAAAAATACTTAATTTTCAATTCACGCTTCAATTGAGAATAAAATGAAAGAAGTTAGGATTATCACTATAGATCAGCGAGGCCGCATTGTAATCCCAAATATCATTAGAAAGAGCTTAGGACTTTCTGAAAACGCTCAACTCATGTTAATTGCAGATTCAGAATTGAAAGAAATGAAAATTATTCCCGTAGGATTATCTGAAGATTTAAACCGGTTTAAAATAACTATGAAGGACACGCCAGGATCATTGGCAAAGATAGCATCGATTTTTGGCGAAAAGGGAGTATCCATGATGTACTGTGATGCCGTCATAATTGAAAAAGGAAAGACTGCAATACTTACAGTAATATTTGAAAACAGGAACAATGTGAATTTGGAAGAATTGAAACAAGTGTTAGTTGTAAAAGGAGGAGCTTTGGATATTCAAACGGAACTTTTCTAAATATATTGCATTTCTTTCTAATTATAGCAAGAAACAAGATATTAAATTGAATTAAATTTATTAATATGTGATAGTATTAAATATTTAGTTGGTTAATAATCTGGTAATGATTTAAAT
>CAYLZE010000185.1:0-4505 GCA_964388035.1 uncultured archaeon | reverse complement strand
GCATATTGTAAAAGCTGCGGGAGAGTGGTTGGAAAACCTAAGAGAAAGCCGATAGACAGTTTTAGGATGAATATTTATGTAATTATCATGATTGCTACTTTAGGATTTGCTCTTATTCCATTCCTGATTTATCGTTATACCGTTGTTAAAAAGGATTATTGTCCCGACTGTCAGGGCAAACTAACTTTTTATTCCTCTCGTTCGGAACTACCGGGAGATACAACACCTTTTCTGCATTTAATTGAACGACTTGAATCCGAAAAAGAGAAGAAAAAACCAACAAAAGGGACTAAAAAGGAAGAAGTCTTAGAAAAAGTTGAGGAAAAAAAGAAAAAAAAGGAAAAAGAATCCCCCAAGTGGAAATATTGCCCCTTTTGTCATAAACAATTGGATATTGACGCAGTGGTGTGTACTTATTGCGGAGTGCAATTAAAGGAAAATTGATAAAAATTGGACTCAGAATTGTTTTAAATAAGGCTTGAATATTATTATATTAAATATTAAGAAACAATATTGAATTACTAAAAAAAGTGATTAATCATGACTCAAACAGGGTATTGTCCTCATTGTAAGCAACAAGTTTTACTCGTTAGAGAGAAAATGGACGTGTGTTTGGCATTTATTTTACTCATTTTTACTGCCGGCGTCGGTTTTATCATTTATTTGATTTATTATTATTCGAAACCAGAAAATAGGTGCATTCATTGTTATACCTTAGTTCAATCTGCCATGACCACGCAGTATACTCCCAGTACTGAAAAATTACCATATCAAGAACAGTCTTATCAAATTCCTACTAATTACCGAGAGAAGCGAGGAACTAATAGAGAATATGTGTCTGTGGAATCTACAGTGGGAAGGACCGAAATACTTAATTGTCCTTACTGCGGAGCTAGAATCGAAAGTAAATCCCAAAAGTTCTGCACTAATTGTGCATCAAGATTAAATTAAAAGGATTTTTCTTATTTTTTAAATATTATAAATACTATTATAAATTATAATGGTTCAAGAGGGATCTTCTCTAACAAAATCGCTCTCTAATAGATCTCAAAAGGTCTATAAAGGAAAATATTTAAATGAAATTTCTTTTCCTTTAGGAGGAATTGGCACGGGTTCTATAGGGTTATCAGGACGAGGATCTTTAAAAGATTTTGAAATATTTAATCGTCCTAATGTTGATAGTTGGTTTCCAAAAACCTTTCCGTTAATTCGCGTAAAGGAAAAAAATAAAGAGCCCAACTGTCGAGTTTTAGAAGGACCGATTAAAAGACCATATACTCCTCGTGAAGGGGGAGCCATGCATTTTAATGGGGAAGGATATCCTCACATGGATAGAGTAGAGTTTCGAGGAGAATATCCTTTTGCTTGGATTGATTTTTTTTGTAATGCTTGGACTTTGAAAATTCAACTGGAGGCATATAATCCTTTTATTCCTAGTGATGCCGACGCATCAGGTTACCCCGTTGCCATCTTACGTTATAAAGTCACGAACTTGGGTCAAGAACCTGTTGATGTCTCTATTTTATGGTCTTTACTTAACTTAGTAGGAATGGATGGTGATGAAGGACTTAAAATAACGGCTGATGTGCTTTTTGAAGTGAAAGGGAAATTTTATAATGAGTACAAAGAAACTAAAAATGTTAGGGGAATATATTTCGGAAATCGTGGGTTTGATGAAGATCATCCTAAATTTGGATCGATGATGCTTTCAACTCCTGAAAAAGAGATTACTTATATGAGGCACTGGTTACAAGATATCTGGTTTATACCTCATTATCAATTATGGAATTCTTTTAAAGAAACCGGTATAGCCATCGAATCTCGTAAAAAACCAATCAATAAAGCCGAAGCAGGAGCAATTGTCATCTCAAAAGAAATAAAACCAGAGAAAACCGAAATCTTTCCTTTTTATATTACATGGTATTTCCCTAATTTTATAAAGTATTGGCATTATACAAGTTCGAATAACTCTATAGATAGAAAACCGATTTGGAAGAATTATTATGCCTCTCAATTTAGAGATGCTTTAGATATTGCAGATAAATTAGCCAAAAATGAGCAATATTTATATAGCGAAACAAAGTCATATCATGATGCTTTATTTAGTAGTACACTTCCTGCTTGCGTAATAGATGCAATAGCCAGTAATTCCTCCACCTTAAAAACTGCGACCTGCTTGAGATTATCCGATGGTACTTTTTACGGATGGGAGGGATGTTCTGCTACAACGGGATCATGTGAAGGGTCTTGCAGTCATGTGTGGGGATACCAACAAACCCTTCCCTTCTTATTTCCTCAATTGGAACGTACCATGCGTGAAGCAGATTATAGATATAATTTCGTGAAGGAAGGTTCCGGAGCTTTAAAATTTAGGATTCAGTTACCGTTGGGATTAAAAAGTGGTCGAACGACTCCTTGTGCAGATGGTCAATTTGGTGGAATTATTCATGTATATCGAGAATGGAAAATATACGGTGATGATAATTGGCTCCGGGGAATTTGGCCGCAAGCAAAAAGAGCTCTTGAATATGCATGGGAAAAATGGGACCCTGAAAAAAAAGGGTATCTTGATGATTGGCAACATAATACTTATGATGTAGATTTTTATGGACCGAATCCGATCCTTACTAATTATTATTTAGGTGCATTGAAAGCAGGAGCTGAAATGGCATCATATCTTGGCGAAAAAGAAAAGAGTGAGGAATATTTAAGAATCCATGATCAAGGAAGAAAATGGGTAGATGAAAATCTATTTAATGGAGAATTTTATGAACAAAAATATGATACTTCTATCGGTAAACCTTTTCAAATAGGCCCTGGATGTCTTATAGATCAACTTGTTGGTCAGCAAATCGCTCGTATTGCTGGCTTAGGAAATTTCTTAAAGCCAGAGAACATTAGAAACACCCTTTCTTCCATTTTTAAATATAATCGAAAAAAGAAAATGCAAAATTATGAGAATGGTGCCCGTGTTTATGCTTTAAATGATGAGTCAGGAACCATAATCTGCAGCTGGCCTAAAGGAGGAAGACCCGAAATCCCTTTTCCTTATGTGGATGAGGTCATGACAGGTTTTGAATATCAATTTGCGGTACATTGTTTTATTGAAGGATTAATTGAAGAAGGTTTAGATGTAATAGAAAGTGTTCGGAATCGTTATGATGGATATGGGAGAAATCCTTGGAATGAAATTGAGTGTGGTCATCATTATGCCCGGGCCATGTCTTCTTATGGTGCCCTAATTGCTCTTTCCGGATTTGAATTTGATAAGGGGCAAGGATTTTTAGGTTTTTCTCCTCTTATTAACCAAAATGATTTTAAAGTGTTTTGGAGTTTAGATGGTGTTTGGGGTACCTTTTCTCAAAACAAAGAAAAAATCTGCATTGAAGTTCTACACGGAACTATCCTACTCAAACGTTTGAAAATCACTAAGCTAAAAAGTTTGCAGGATTTAAAATTGATTACACCTAAAGAGGAATTTATAGTAAATTTCGATGATTTAGGAATTGTCCAACTTCCCGGTGAAATTGAACTGGAAAAAAGTGAGAAAATGATAATAGAAAATAAATAATTGAGAATCGAATAATAGAAAATCTATTTTAATTTCCTTGAATTAGTAATTACTTTTCTCTCTTAAAATCTTATAATATAAAGGTTATGGGATAAAACCCAAAAAGGAGGGTCAAAAACATTCCTAAAAATAATTGTTTCTTATACGTGGATCCTTTATATAAAGTATGGGGATAAATAACTTGAATGTCATGATGATGTGTAGCCAAAAATATCCCACACATTAATATCATGAAAGCTAAAAAGGATCCTGTAAATAATACAAAATATAGAGCGTCTGATACAATTTTCACTAAATTCGAAATGAGAGATAATTTGCTATTCAAGGCACTGGTTAATGCATCTCTCAATAAACTCATGACAGAAAATGGTATGACTTGCTCATTTTTAAAGAATAAGAAGAAATTAGCCAAAAAAATATAGAACACCAATTCCGCTACTAATTTAATTTTACCGGGTTTTTGTTCATGAGTGGCATGAAAATTTTTGATCATGTATTGATTTCGCAAATAGATTGTAGAGACACAAAGAGTTGAAAAGAAGATAAATAACATCATATTATCCCATATTAATAAGAAGTTGACAATTCCTTTCAATTCAATAGAATTTATGTTTCCCATGATCTTTAATTATCCAAGATCTATTTAAAATACGAGATTTCTCTATTCAATACCTTATACTTCAATTCCATTTTTATTACAAACAAATCGAGGATTAAAAGTAATCAGTTTCGCTATTTGAAGACCTTTAAATAATTATATTTAAATAGAGATCATGCTATTGGTATATATCATCATAGCTCTCTTTTTTGTCGATGGTTTTTTACTCCTGCTTAGAAGGGAAATTGATGAAACCATAATGAGAATCTTACTCATAAATTTAATTTTTATAATAAATCAATTATTAGGAATTATCATGGATATATTCCAATAAAT
>CAYLZE010000184.1:0-4519 GCA_964388035.1 uncultured archaeon | reverse complement strand
TTAAAAATATTTATAATAGTTTAAAATTTCAATGGATCCATTCGGAATTCCCATCAGAATAGATTTCTTTTTTCCAAACAGCAAGTTCCTTTTTATATCTCTCAACAGCCAGCCTTAAAACCTCAAAACCTTCTTCTCTATGAGCAGATGCAACGATTACATAAACTAAATCCTCAGAAACTTTAAATTCGCCTTTTAGATGGAGTATTTTTAAATTGATAATCCCGGGAACTTTCATTAACTTATTACAGATATCCTGAATTTGTTTATTAGCTAATTCATCATAGGCATCTATTTGCATTTCCTCAACATTCTTTCCTTTAATTGAATTGTTTCGAACCACTCCGGTGAAGGTCAAGATGGCTCCTGCTTCCTTAAAATTAGGATTATTCTTTAGCGATGCTATAATATCTATATAGTTTACTTCTCCTTTTCTATAGATTCCAGAGAGAATTGGATCCTTAAAATCATTCATTTATCATCTATCCTCCGGCAACAGGCAGTAAAAATGCGATCACATCATTATTTTTCAAGTGAAAATTCTGAGCTTTTACTTCTCGTGGTATCTCGTGATTGATGATAATCGATATATTATCATTCAAATCTTTTGCTTTCTCGTTCCAAATAATGTTTTTAATTTGTGGATATTTAATAATGAGAAGATCTACCAAAATTTTTAACGAATCGTTGGATAGTTCGAGATATTCTTCTGCTTTATGTGTTATTTCCTTCAGCTCTGAAAAATAAAGTAATTTAACCCGTATCAAAATCATCACCTAATTCGTTAAATGGGATTTAATAATATGGTTCTCTTGAATCAATTACTTTTTCAATAATTTCTTCATATTTTGCTAATGAATAATGATTTTTTAGTGCATTCTTCAGACTTTTTCCCAAGTCCACACGATATAAACAACCAAATAAGGTCCCTGAGCATCCTATCCTCAATTTTGAACATCCCTTACAAAAATCATGGCTTGGAGTGACAGTTTCTATAATAGCATTATTAGCAAGCGTGAAAACTTTCCTATTTTGCATGGAATCCCGAACTTGTACTTTTACAGCCCTTTTCTCCAAATCTTCGATAATGGGTTTAACATTTACATGATATTTCTCATAAAAATCATTTCTCATTGCTCCTCCATTAGGAATTTGATGTAATTCAATCAATTGAAGAACATACCCGGTTTTTCCGCAGAAATTGATCATGTCATCGAGTTCTGTATCATTTAGCCCTTTTAAAACTACATAATTTAATTTTATTGGAGTCAAGCCCACTTCTGTTGCCTTTTCTAAACTCTTGAGAACTTTTTCTAGTCCATTAACGCCTGTGATTTTTTCATACGTAATGGGATTTAAAGAACATAAGGAAATATTCAATCTATTTAATCCCGCCTTATATAATGCTTCTGCTTTTTCTCCTAAAAGATATCCGTTAGTAGTAAGAGAAATATCATCATATATGTTTAAATTTTTGATACCTTCAATGATTTGAATCAAATCTTCCCTACAAAGGGGTTCTCCTCCCGTGATTTTAATGCGTTTTACCTTTAAAATTTCAGCCATGACTCTACATAATTCGGTGATTTCTTCAAGAGTTAATTCATTGACTTGAGATCCTAAACCCTCTTTATCACAATAAATGCAATTATAGTCACATTTTGGAGTGACGGATAATCGAAGATGTATTATTTCTCGTCCGAATTTATCTTTCATGTGTTAACCCATCTAACCTTTTTTTTTCTCTTTAACTTTAATATCGGTAATAATTGTATCAGGATATTGTCCTTCTTTGTCCTTTTCGTACATTTTAACTACATCCCAAACATTTAATAATGCGATGCTTACCCCCGTTAAGGCTTCCATTTCCACTCCTGTTTTGGCTATACTTTTTACGGTACAAGTAATTTCAATAATATTTTCATCTATTATGGCAAAATCTAAAGAAACATTATTAATTGGTATGGGATGACATAGGGGAATTAAATCTGGTACCTTTTTGACCGCGTTTATTCCTGAAATCTTTGAAATCGTTTCTACATCACCTTTTTGAAGGTTTTTTTGTTTAATTAGTTGAATTGTCTCGTTTTTAAGTTTGATCCGCCCTGAGGCCGTAGCTGTTCTTAAAATTGCATTCTTACTAGAAATATCAATCATATTTAAATAAAAAAAATCTTAGCGTTATTTATTAAAAACCATATCGTCTAATTAATATTCATTAGGCGTTTTTAAAAAAATTTGCTTTAATTTTAAATTAAGATCCAGTGGAAATTTGTTTTTAAAAGAAAGGTAATTTTCTCGGAGAAAACAAATTTATCGCTAGTACTTCATTTTTAATAGAATTTAATTTAATTAAGTTAAATATTAATGACGGTTGGAATAAAATTGAGGATTAAACAAATCCTATAGGGATGAATTTAAATTCCACGTGAAATTTTCCTTAAAATGTTTTGCTTCCTTAATGGTCCGAATTCTAAGGATCTTCTCGCAATGACAAGATTGAGAAATTCTATGAGCTTCTCTGCGAAATAGGAAAAGGAAAAATAAAAGTTATCGTTGAAATTGTAATATTCTCTTAAAAACAAATTGATCAGTTCCATCTTATGCCGAGGTTCGGGCATCTCAAATATGCCCGGATTGGTATCTAATAGTGAACAACAGATCCAAGCTACATCATCAATGTGGTTTCCTTCATATGCTTCTTCAAAGTCAACGCTATGCATTTTGTCATGAGTAGCGTCAAATATAAAATCTCTTAAACGGGTATCCCCTTTATTTAACACAATAATTTCGGAAATGTCATTTTTTCTTATAACATTCTTTTTATGAAAAGTTGATATCCATTGAGCAAGGTATATTATCGCTTCTTCTATTTCATGTCTTGCTTGGTCGCTTAATTCACTTAATTCTTTAACCTTTTTTAAGCGATTATTAATATAATCACACATGTTCTCTCCTTTAACTTTTTCTAATAGCAGATAGGGCATTTTTTTAAGCAAGACATTAGGAACCGTTAAATGTTGAGCTTTCAATTTATTCAACATTTCATATTCCATATTAAAAAAATCAGTTCTAAATAACTTTACAACAACAGATTTAGGATAATTTTTAGGCTTTTTTTTGAATATTAATTCATAAACTAGATTTTTCCTGCTATTGAATTGGAAAATTGAAAATGAATTTAACGGATCTTCCAATTCGGGAAGTTCTGGTGCCAGATCCTTCACGAGATGACTTTTAATTTTACTTAAATCCATTCTCTTTCAAAGTTATTGTTATTTAAGAAATTCGCATTTTATTGATTCTAAGGGTTTCTAATATAAACAAAAGAGATTAAGGATTATATTCTTTACCCATATACCTCAAAAGAACATGTTCGGGGTTAAAATTTTTTTCTTTTATTCTATTAAAATAATAAATAAAAGAGATTAATTGTTACTTTTCATGAGAGGTGATGAATTATATATAAATTAGGTATTTTTTATGGAACAGACTTGGATGTAGAAGATTTAACTAAAAAATTCGTTGGGCATTTAGTAAACGGGGAAAAGTTTTGTACGGCATGTGAAAATTTAGAGCAGAATGTTAAGTGCGATCATTGCCGGGAAAAATTAAAGAGTCATGCTAATTCGATCTACTTTTATGAACAAATAGGGAAAAATGCCCCAAGCTTCATAGAAGAACCAGATTTGTATTTGCCAAAGGAGATTCCCTTCGTGGATTTCTTACTCGTGATAGGCATTCATCAAGACCTCCTCATTGGGCTTCCCGAATATTTGAAAAAAAAGAAAATTAATGCCGTGATAATCCCGATTGAAAACCCTCAATGGGTGCCTCCAGGATTACAAACCCAAGTGTTAGAGCAATTTGAAAAGAATGATATACAAGCCGCCTTTCCAAAACCTTTTTGTTCTCTAAGCAAAATTGAAAACGAATATAATCAAGTAGGATTTCACCTTACAAAAAACCATGATTTGATCGATAAATTCATAGATTACTTTCAAATAGGAGAACCTATCGTTTCTTTTCTTTTAAATAAGGATAATAAGAGCATTCAGGATACTTGCGTTCTTCAGAGCGCTCCATGTGGTTCCACGTATTATGTTGTCCAGCAATTAAAAGCTAAGGAACTAGAAAACGGGGGCTTATCTTTGGATGAAAAAGTGAGCAAAGCTCACCACGCATACCCCTGTAATGCATCAATGCTCCAGGATCCCATTTTAAAAGACTCAATTCTTCACGTAGGTGGTTATCTCATCAGAAATGCCATAAGAAAAGAATTGAACCTGGACATCCATGAAAGTAAAAAATTAAATTATATTATTAAGTAAAAAAGGTTCCTTTTTTAAAGGAATAAAATTATCTCCTACTAAATTAATTAATTTAGAACGTTTTAGAGCGTAATTTAAAGAGGTTCTCTCGAAAATTAATTGAATTATTTAAGAAGAGAAATTCTTTTTAAAACAAGGAATCAATATATGAATCACGATCTAAAAAAATCTTAAAATGGTGAAGTAAA
>CAYLZE010000183.1:0-4592 GCA_964388035.1 uncultured archaeon | reverse complement strand
AAATCACTTATCTGTACAATATCAACCATAACGGCATCGAATTTTCTTTTTAATTAATATATAAAAAAATATCATAAAAATATTATAATAATTCCAAAAAAAGAACCTTGTTGAATTTATATTATTTTATAATTAAATTTATATTCATCTTATTTTATTCATTTCCTCATATGATCATGAATTTCTAATTTATGTTTTAAATAGATCAAGAAATATTTTTTACCAATCTTAATATTTCATATTCAGAGGATTAATATGAGTTTAAACATTGAAGATTTAAGAATTATCCCGATTCAAGAAGAGTACTACGAAGAAAATTTAAAATTATTGAATTCTGTTATCAAGGAATCAGATTTTCTCGCTCGAAAGAGTGCAATCACGCTTGAAGAAACTAAACAATTTTTTGACACTTATCTGAACAATCTCAGCACATTGTATTTAATTGCGCTTTATAAAAATATTGTTATTGGTCATACCTCATGTATTCCTCGTTCTGAAGAATTACTTAACCATGTAGCTAATATTGGCTATTTAATCCATATGGATTATAGAAAAAAAGGTGTGGGTTCATTATTACTGGAGGAATTACTTATTAAAGCCAAGGAAAAGAGAAGGTTAAGAGTATTAATCGCAGAAGTGGCAAAAGATAACCTTCCAAGTATAAAATTGTTAAAAAAATTCCAATTCCATCAATCGGGTAAAATTGAAAATGGAATGTTAAGGATGACTGGAAAATATGTCGATCTGCTTCAATTTTCGAAACAATTATTTTAAGAACAGATTATATCAATCTTTTCACGCTCTATAAACCACTTTGATTCATGAAGATTTACTCGCTATCATTTTTTTTGTTAATTCAATAAAAGAAACTTCTACATTTTCTCCCGTTCTAGCAGAAGTTTCCATGTATATACTATTATTATCTTGTACGAATTTGTTAATTTCTACTGGTTCAATAATTCGTCCCGTATCTTTAATCAAATCACGCTTATTTCCGATTAATAGAAAGGGAATCTTAACTTTTATGAATTTTAGCATTTCCGGGAACCATTTTCCGACGAGTTGTTGGTAAGTGTAATCTCTGGTTAAATCGAAGATTAATAATGCTCCACTTGCTCCACTATAATAGCTTCTTCGCATGAACTTAAAGCGTTCTTGCCCCCCGATATCCCATATCGTCAAATTGACAGAGTGATCTTCATATTTTACTTCTTTAGTTTTTAAATCAACACCCATTGTCATCTTATATGAGGTAGAAAATTCATTATGTATGAATCTATGTAATAAACTTGTTTTTCCTACTGCTCCTTCTCCTCCCAAAATTATTTTAAATTGGAATTCCATTGTTTTCCTCCTAAGATTTGAAGAAATAAAGATACTAATTGAATTATATTTATGTGACTAATAAAAATATATTAGATTTATATAATTATTTAGGTATCATCTAATAATTTATACTTTTACTTAATTTTTCAAAAAAAGGTTCTATTCTCATTTCTTAGAAGAATTCGAAAAAATCCATATAAATTTATAATTGCGTCATACCTTTAAGTATTATATCAATTATACAACTTCCTTATAAAAATGCTAAGAGTAGGATTAATAGGCTGTGGGGATATCTCAAATTTAAATAGCCTTGGATATATCTTTTCACAAGATACGGAACTCGTGGCGGTTGCCGATACCGACTTGAAATGTGCCGGAGAAAAATTAGAACGGTGGGGACTTAGAACCTTGAAATATTATCAAGATTACACAAAAATGATAGATAGTGAAGATTTAGATTTAGTTGAAATCTTAACCCCCCATCATTTGCATGCTCCTATGACGGAATATTGTGCGAAAGCTGGGGTACCTGCGATTTCTTTACAAAAGCCAATGGCTCACACTATCTCGGATTGTGATAGAATAATTAAAGTTTGTCAAGAAAACGGTACAATTCTTAAACTGTTTGAAAATTTCAGATTCTATCCCATATATCTTAAAGCTAAAGAATTATTGGATGATAATATTATTGGTGCACCATTAAATTTTAGGATTGTGAATATTTTGACTGGTGGACCAAGCATGACGGTTGGATTAAGAGCCTATGAATGGAGGATAAAAACAGAAAAATGTGGAGGCGGTCCAGAAGTGTTTGATGATGGACAACACAAACTCTCCATTGCATTATGGTTAATGAACGAGGAACGGGTTGAAGAAGTATATGCTTGGATCAATTATTTTCAGGGGGCTGTTGATTGTCCAGCAAATATTATTTGGAAGTATCCTCAAAAATCCGGGGATAGACCCCCTAAATTTGGCTCGATGGAATTTACTTATGCTGCAAATCTCTATTATCCTTCCAATTACTATGGAATAGATGAATTTATAGAAATTTCGGGTACTAAAGGGATAATGTGGATAAATCAATGCACGAGTGGAGGAAATTTCTTATCTAAATCTCCTCATTATCCGCCCATTGTTGTATATTCTGATGGTATTGTTTCCAAATTTGGAGAAGATTTACCAAGAGATTGGAGATATTCTTTTATCAATTCAACCCTGCATTTTATAAAGATTTTGAAGACGGGTAAAGGAACTCCTATATATACGGGAGAACAAGGCAAAAATCTTGTTATATTTGGGAAAATGCCTTACATCTCTCAACAAGAAGGGAGGGTTGTAAGATGGGAAGAGATGACAGCAAATGCAGAAAAAAAAGGGAGTTGTTTGGTTGAACCTCCTCCCATTTCACAAGGGAGCGGAATGAGTAAATTTCATCGCAAAAGTAAGAAGGATTTAAAGAAGGGAATTGAACAGGGATTCGAACACGTACCCATGGAATATGAGTGTAAACCTGAAAAATAAAATTTTTTCATTCGTTTATTTCTGTTAAATAAACGTCTTTATGTGTTTGGGAGGATTCAATTGCAGCGAGATTGAATCTTAAAACATATCTGGCTTGTTCTCCCGAAAGGATAGGATTTTTGTTATTTTGAACAGCATCGATAAAATGATGTGTTGCATTAATAAAACTGTATTTCCAATCCTTCTTAAAATCATCCAATGTTTCTACCTTCCCATCTCTTACAATGACTAAAGGCGCAAAAATTTCCGAGCGTGTCATCTCGTTTCCAATGGAAGTGCATTGGTTAATTTTCATCAATCCTCGACTTCCAATTATTTCAATAAATTCGTCAGTAGGATAATATTGGGAAGGTATTTTCATTTCCGGCATTAAAGAAAACTCCATGTTTCCATATTTTGGAACCAAATGTTCTTCTTTCTCTCGGCATTTCCACATTACAAAAGCAGGTGCATCTTGTCCTTGATAATTCCCCGTCCAGGCAAATACTTTTTCAATTTCTTCATTAAATAACCACCATCCTAAAGTAAAAGCATGCCATCCATTATCCAGTAATACGGGGGATCCATTGTTTATATTCCCTCCGACTTTTGTGGGATCTCTTCTCCATTCATTAGAACTTTCCGGAATTTCCCATCCTCCATGAGAACCCATGGCAATTTTAATCCGTATTGAAGATATATCTCCAATATAATCGTTTTCGATTAATTCTTTAGCTTTCATGATATGGGGAGCAAAAATAAAATTTTCATAAATGGATAAAACGGATCCTGATTGATTGCAAGCTTCAATCATCTGATCAGCTTCTTTTAAAGAAAGAGCCATCGGTTTTTGAACTGATATCCCCTTTATCCCTTTTTTTGCAGCATAAATGGTTGCTTCCGCATGTAAATGGTGTGGTAAGAGAATTTCTACTATATCCAATTCTTCATTATCTAGCATTTCCTTATAATCAGAATAGATAGGTATTTTTTTATTGAGATGGAATTTCTTTTTCTTTTTTTCCGCTTTTTCCTTTGTTCGGTTACACAGGCAAGTAATCTCTACATCTTTATTATCTAAATATCCTAAAATATTAAGGTCGAAAATCGTTCCCGTCCCGATTATGCCTAATTTTAACATTTTATAGAAACGTGATTTCACATTTTATTGTTTGTATTTATTAATGATAAAAAGTGTGCGTAGCTTATTTTAATTTACTAAATTCAGAGAAAATAATTCTAATCTTACAAATTCATGATAATATCTTTTATAAAAAAAAGAAAGCTGGTAATGGAATAAAAACATTCTACACAAGTTAAATCTAAATTTTTGGAAGAAATCTTTCCATTACCTTAATATAATCATCTTTTGCTTCATAATTAATCATGTGTCCGATATTTGGTGAAAACATTACTAGCTCGGACTGAGATATTTTTTCGTGCATTTTTTTGGATTCTTCGGGTAAAATAAAAATATCTTTATCCCCCGTCAAGATTAAGGTTGGAACGTGAATAAGATTGATTTTATCTTCTACATTATAATTCTCTACGATAGATTCCATGGTTCTTACTCCGACGAATTCTTTGTTTTCGAGAGTTCTATTCACGAATTCTTCGATAAGAGCGGGATTTTTTTTTCTATATCTACGATTGAAACACAAATTTATGAAAATTGTTTCCAGTACCTCTCGATCAATAATTTTCATTTTTCCCGCTCTAATATCTTCAATGTACTGCATTAACCCGGGATTCTTCAATTTAGG
>CAYLZE010000182.1:0-4601 GCA_964388035.1 uncultured archaeon | reverse complement strand
GTTTTTTTAATACTGATTTAATTCTAATAACACCGGAATCTCATTTGGATCAAAAAAGTATTGCAAAAGTCGCATGTCAGAACCAGTCTTAGTAGCAGGAAAACCTACAGGCAATTTATTAAAATGTTCTTGTAATTCTCGATATAAAATATGCTTAGAATTCGACTTTATCACCATTAATATCGGAAGAATTTTTAGGTTTTTTATATCGCTATTTAATATATATGCAATAATTTAATTTATTTCTTTCTCAACCTCAAATCTAGGTAAAAATCGATTTATTCATTTTGAGATAATTTTCCTTCTTAGAATGAAAATTTTATTTTGAAGCTAATCACATAAATTAGAAAAGATATCAAGTAATTTTTCAAATTTATAAAATTTCAATTTGAATGTTATATGTACTTGATAATTCGAATTTAATCCTAGTTGAAAGAATTGATTTATAATATTATACAAAGATTTAAATACTGTCCGCGATATAGTATTCATAAGATACTATTTATTTACAAATAAAAAATTTAAGGATAAAAGTGAGCGTGAATGGAAAAGATGATCAAGCGTGTTAAAGAATTATCATCTTCTGCATTGATAGCATCGGAAGATTTCCGAAATTACGTGGAGAAATTTGAGTCCGAGCTAGTTCGGGGCTTGAGTTCTTTATGCATTCTTTCAGTGATTAGGCGATTTGGTGATGAGGGAATTCATGGTTACCAAATTTTAAAAGAATTAGAGGAAAAGACGAATAACATGCTAGTAATTGAAGAAGGAACACTTTACCCACTTCTTAGGAAATTGAGAGACGAAGGACTTATTTCTTCCATAAGAGAAAATGGAGGGCGAAGACGCACTTTTTATTACATGACAGATTCGGGTCAAAAAATTTACAATTATCTGACGGGCTTTTATAGTAAATTGAGTGAAGCAATCTCGCCTTTATTTGATGTACAAGTCAACTTGCAAAGAGAAAAATACTTTTTCTGCCCGATGTGTTCAAATAAAATAGATCTTGAAGATGAGGAAGTTAGGTATTGCAGCGTGTGTGGTTATCAATTTGAAAAAGATATGAGTGGAGGTAATAAATGATGAGTGAAAATGTTGAAATAATGGTCAAGGATTATATAAAACAAGTCAAGGATAAATTGCCTGATTGGTTAAAAGGAGATAGAAAGGAAGTCAAAGAGGTCCTATACCAATTGGAAGAGCATTTATGGTCAAAATCCGAAGAATTGTCCGATGTTGGATATCCTACGGTGGAATCCATGAGAGTAGCCATTGCGCACATGGGTTCTCCTGAAGCGATTGCTCGAGAATACAAGCGAAGGGGTACACCTTATGTCTATATCACCAAAGAGTTATGGCCAATATATAAGAAAGTACTTGTTATCTTATTCATAATAGTCGTGGCGATTAATATTTTTTCAGTTACTCTTTCCCTAATTCAAGGAGATCTCTCTGCTTTTTTTGACTTATTTGGACTTTTCTCTAATTTTGCAATGATTTTTACAATCATAACAATTATATTCATGGTACTTTCTCGAGAGGGATTTCTTCCAGAAGACTTTAAAGGAAAAAGTGAATTAAAAAAAGAAGAACGCGAGTTAAGTAAAGCAAAAGAGATGGGATTACCGATTTCTCCTAAAACTGGAAAGCAACTGAAACCCTTTATCAAACCATCAGAAGAAATAGCGGGTGGGATTCTTGGAATTGGGTTTGGTTTCTTTTTACTTGCCTTTCCAATACCAATACTTGTAGAATTGATTAATCCCGATTTGTTATTCATATTACGAATTGGAGGCTTAATAGCAATAATTCAAGGGTGTGCAGAATTAGTGCGCGGATTAATAGGCAATAAAGATTTTAAAATTCATCAAGAAATCTTGGTAGTTCGCATGGTATTAGATATCATTTCAATTCCTTTGATCGTATATATATTTAATAGACCGGAAATACTTCCATTATTGGTATTCCAAGGAGAGAAGTTAGTGAATATAGGAATTGATCCGCAGTATTATTACGCAGTACAGATATTCTTCGCCTTTGTAATGCTTATTACTATCGTATCAGTTATAAAAAATATATACTCCATCGTGAAACTCGAAAATTATAAAATAAAATAAGCTTTTTTTTCTTCCTTTTTAAGTAAAAATTAATGAAGTTATTAATTCCACTAATTATTTTTGAGACCGTTAAAAATAGAGATGATAATTATGATTAAAGAATAATTGAAAATTGAGATTGAAGTAAGTCATCCTCTTTCGATAATGGTCCTACTAAAACACTATATATGATTTCTTCAATTATCCATTCCTTCTTATTCTCATTATAATAAGCCAAGTCATCTGTTTTCAAGGTAAAAGAATATGTTTTAGTTTCTCCGGGATTTAAAGCTACTTTTCCAAATCCTCTTAACTCTTTAACAGGTCTATCTATAGAAGAGTTAACATACCCAATATAAAGTTGAACGATTTCTTCTCCCATCATTTTTCCTGTATTTGAAATATCCACTTTTATTTCAATTATTTCTCCTTTTTTCACTTGACTTTTACTTAATCGTAAGTTATCATATGAATAAGTAGTATAGCTCAATCCAAATCCAAAGGGAAACGCAGGTTGATATTGTTCTCTATCCATCAATCTATATCCATGATAATACCCATATTCAATTTCTTTTGCATTTTTATCAAAGTATGGAAGTTGATCTTGTGATTTAGGAAATACCATGGGTAATTTGGCACAAGGATTGATACATCCAAAGATTACTTCCCCCATGGCCAATCCCCCCTCCATACCGGGATACCAAGCCATTAAAATAGCACGAACATTTTCTTTCCATTTTTCCATGATGACTGCACTTCCGCCCTCAATAATTACAATACAATTGGGATTACTTTCTGAAAGATTTAATATTAATTCCTCATCAACTTCACGTAAAGTTAGGAAATCGCGATCTCCTCCCTTAGACCCGACGACGACATATTCGCCTTCATCTTTGTACGTGTATCCCACTACGATTATCACCACATCAGAATTTCTGACTTCTTCGCATGCTTGCTGGACATTTTTCCCGTCATTATATGTAATTTCAATAGAGTCTCCCGCAATCTTATTAATTCCTTCCAATGGAGTGATGACATGAGGAGGATAAACTCTACTGCTTCCATAATCTCCCGTATTTTCCATGTTAGCCAATTTTCCTACGATACTCACTTTTTTGACTTTATTCTTATCAAGTGGTAATATATTGTTATCATTTTTTAATAGAACAATACTCTTTCTGGCAGCTTCCAATGCCAAATTCACATGATCAATAGATAAGACTTTATCTTCACTATAAAAAGAAGTATCATTTTTTAGTTCAAATTTTATTAACATTCTAAGCACTCTTAGAACAGAATCATCTATTTGTTCACGTGAAATTTTCCCTTTTTTTAGATACTTTAACATTTTTCTTGGCGTCATTCTCCATTGAAAGGGCATTTCTATATCCACTCCTGCATTTACAGCTTTAACTCCGTTTCGGATACCGAGTAGAAAATCAGTAATGACAAAACCTTTAAATCCCCATTCCTCTTTTAAGATTTCTTTTAAAAGATGCCGATTATGCCCACAATAGAACCCATTTACTTTATTATAAGCGTTCATGACTGAAGCCACACCTGCATCCACGCATTTTTTAAAATGCCAAAGATAAATTTCTCTTAAAGTGCGTTCATCAACTTTTACATTTATCTTAAATCGAGCATTTTCCATGCTATTACAAGCATAATGTTTAGCACAAGCCATTACATGTTCTTGGATCCCTTTCGTAAGAGCAGCTCCCATCTCGCCTAAATGATAGGGATCCTCGCCATATGTTTCTTGGGCCCGACCCCAAGCAGGATGCCTTAATAAATTGATGCATACTCCTCCAAAAAAATTTGCTCCTTTAGCTCTTGCTTCTATTCCAATTGCATTTCCTATTCTTCTCTCTAGATCCACATCCCAAGTAGCTCCTCTTGCCATGGAAACGGGAAAACAAGTCGATCCTCCTACAACAATTCCCCGTGGACCATCAGAAAACTGAATCCCCGGGATGCCTAATCTCTCATTATAACCTGCTGGAAGGGGAAATTTGTTATAGCGAATAGCCATGGGGATTGCATTTCTAAGTAGGGTACCATCTCCCGCCATTTGTTTGACTTTTTCCTTTAAAGTCATGCTATTAAGGATTTCTCTGGCTTTTATCTCAATTTCTTGATCAGTCAATCCCTTAAAAGTAGACCAATCTATTTTTTGTGACATCATGTTCAAATATCATATTTTAATTCTATATTAAAATTTTTTTCATTTTTTCCTTAGCAAATAAATAAACATGAACTGAATATTTAATATGGACAAAATCAAAATTTGAGATCTTATTCATTTTAAAATGTAATGTTCAAAATTGTTTTACTTATTTAAATAAATAGAGTACATCTAAATCTAAAACATTATAGATGTCTTGCTCTATTTAATCCAATTCAATTAAGTTCAAATAGAAAAAAAATAAAAAAATTACATTTAATCTACAATTTTAGTTAAATCCGTTCCCCTCGTTTCAGGTATATATTTCACGACAA
>CAYLZE010000181.1:0-5160 GCA_964388035.1 uncultured archaeon | reverse complement strand
ATTTATCATTCGGTCTTGCTAGACCCTAACACTGCCAGCGTGTGCTCCCCCGCGGAGGTAAGAGACATGGTAGACGAGATGATAAATGCTGAATCCAAATGGATTCCAAAACTTTAAGCATTAATTAATCATTTTCTAATTATCAAGATTCTTAATTCTTGCCTTCTTTATAATTAATTTATCTTTTAATTTTAAAGTGAATTATTATTTTGTCTTAATCTTTTAAGCTTTAATGTTAAAAAGCGAGGTTCTCAAGAATTAGTTCTTTATTTACCTTATTTTACTATATCATAAAGCCAATTACTAAAATATTAATTTATTTATGAGACGATTTTCCTCTTTAAAAGTTTCCATTTTTATTTGGAACTCAAATCTAGTAATTCTTGCCTTCTTTTCCGGTAGAAAAGAATCGGTGAATCTCCCTGAATCAATTTTTCGCCCATTTTTAGAGCGGTTTTAATCGGTTGTTGAGTGATCACTACGCTCTTGTCTTGATGTAGAATGATAATGCTTGACTTGACTCCAAACCACGATATGAGGTTTTTTAATAGAGGCATCCTTACCACCTTCTGGTAAAATCGCATGTAGAACAACGTATGCTCCTCGTCGATGGGTACAAAAGCGAGAAAGACTCTGACACTGTTGCCGATGTTATTTTCCCATAAATGCGGAAATTTGAATTGAATGTAAAAAGTTTTAAATTCCTCGGGAAATTCTTCGGGGGTATAGGGTTTTTTTTCACCGTCGTCTTTCTCGTTATAAACCCATACCCGAAAACCGCTTTTATCTTTCATTTCTTCAACGAGTGGCCCGTGGACTAAAGTGCGATGACCTCTTCCGATCGTATTGTAATGGACAAAAGGTAAATGGACGACGTCGAGTTGATTTTCTATAGCTCTAGAGTAATGAACGGGCCAGGTTTCAGTGTATGTTTTATAAGAAAATTCCTTGTCTATATCATTAAAAAACGGTAGGGGCGGATAATCTTCTTTAAGATCACCCCACCACATCCAAATGAAATCATGAGCTTCTCGAATCGGATAGGAATGGACCTTAAACTGTTCTGGCACGATTGCGTTTTTTCCATTCGCAGGAATTACCACGCATTTTCCAGAAGCATCGTATTGAAGTCCGTGAAATGGGCACTCCACTGTCTCGCTACCACGACATAATTGCCCACCGCTTAAAGCTGCCCCTCGATGTGCACATTTATCTTTTAGGCAAATAATTTCATTTTCTTTGGTACGCCATAGTACCAGCTTCTCTCCTAATCGAGTTACGCTAGTCAAATTTCCTTTTTTTATTTCTTTCGACTCTAAAATAACGTATCATTGATTTTTTATTAGGCTAAATGTTTTAAAAAAGAATTAATCTTTAAACCTTCCTCATTTAAATTATAAATAGGCAAAATCGAAAGAATAAGAATATATTTTTAGACCTTCGCATTATATAATGATGATATATTAGAAATGATTTTATTAATTCTTTAACTTCTTATTTAGAAACCAACAAAACTTCTTCATAAATTTTTTAGACATTTTGGAGTTCTTATAGGGTTCATAATTGTTATGAGAAAAGAGCCTCCAAGCTTATAAATTTAAAAACTTTTCTGCATTTTTAGTTAAAATATTTTCAATTTCTCTTTTTTTGAACTTTAAACCAATCTCAAGCCCTTTTTGAGGAATATTTCTAATCCAATCTACCCAACTCTTCTGATTTAATATCATCTCCATGGCGGGCCAATCTGTCCCAAACATTATTCTCTCTTTTACAGGGAGACCATATAAAGAAGGCATATTAAGAACATCTTTTAAGGTTTTCAAGAAAAGTTCTGGCATTGCTGCTGCTCCGAATTGGAACCCTGATAATTCCGCATACACGTTTGGTCTTGCAATCATTATTTCGGAACATCTATTGTTCCAACTAAACCCCCCAAAATGAATCATGAGTATTTTTAATTCCGGAAATCGGGCTGCTATAGTATCTAAATATATGGGATCCGCATACTTCGACATCAACGGAGCACCTATTATTGCGGCACAATGAGAACAAATAGGTACATCCAGTTCGACACATTTTTTGTAAAGAGGAAAAAATGCCGGGTTATCGGGATAATATCCCGAGGTGGGATGCAACTTTACTCCTATCATTTCCCATTTTGAAATTGCTTTCTCGATTAGGTTAATAGCTTTATCTCCCCTTCTAGGATCTATAGCACACATGGCATAAAGTTTATCTGGATATTTCTTTGCTTCTTCTGCCACCCATTTATTTTTTTCTTCTATTGACCATATAGCTTCTCCTATATCGGGATGCATGCCATGATCTACCGTCATTATCACGGATTTTTCAATTCCAGCGTCTTCCATTGATTTAACATAAGCATCAGCATCTGCTGACCAAAATTGAGCTATGACGTTCTTATGAATAACTTCTATGGGGAGATTCATATAATGCGAAATATATTTTGCAATAAATTCATTTCCCTTTATGGAATTACAATTCTCATGCTCAATATGTCCATGAATATTGATTATCATTTATTACATCTCACATTTTTATGCTTTTAGAGTTAAAATGATATCGATAAAAAAGATACCAATAATGCAAAATTATTAAATTAAAATAGTTATGTGAATTATGATCACTTAAGATATAAGGTTTACTTTTCAATATTAAATGCCTTCAATTTCATAAAAATGATCAAAAAACCTAATAAGAAGAAGAGAGCTCGCTCAAAAAAAGCGAAGAATGAAAAATTTCAAGAAATTCTCCAAACAGCGGGAGAATTATATCTTAAAAATGGAAAAAAAGGGTTTAATCTACGAACGTTGGCAAGTTCGCTAGGCATGTCAAATTCCAATCTTTATCGATATGTAGAAAGTAAGAGAGAATTATGGATTGAAATTAGGAGTATCTATTTCAGAGAATTCCAGGATGCTCTTCAGGAAGTAATTGATAATCATCAAGGAACTTACATCGATTTATTAATTAATCTCATCGAAACATTTATAGAATTTTCTACGAAAGATTACCGCAAATTTAGATTAATGCATCTAATGTCTCCACCAATATCAAATAAATTGGGAAAAATAGAGAAGTCCTATAAAAGATTTAACATACTTAAGGATATGAGCGCGATAGTAAAGAAGGCGATTGATGCGGGTGAAATAAATGAAACTAATCCCGAAGAGTTAACCTATTTCTTATTTGAAATTGCATTTGGTCATGCTCTCATCGAACATTTTATCATCTCAGAGCCTAACAATATAAGAGAACCAATAGATATTGGTGATTCAAGAATAGACATAAAAAGCCACAGAGAATTCTTCATGAAACAGGTTAAAAGATTATTAACAATAATGACTTTATAAAATAACCCTGAATTTCTGTCCATAAAATTTAAATAGTTTAGTGACCAGAGTTTACTTAACTTTTAATACTTTTAAAAAAATTAATGATTCACTATATTTAAAAGAGGAAACTAAAAATATGAGCTCAGAAAGTTTGGAAATTCGTCACACGAAGATTAAAATGGCTCAATATAAAGTTGGGAACATGGTAAATGAACTCATTCAAGCCGCTTTAGCTATAATGTTATTTTATTATTACGAAGCAGAAATAGGCTTAGATACCCTGTTAGTGGGATTGGGAATGATAATATACGCCGTTTGGGATGCTATTAACGATCCCCTCATTGGATATTTGACGGATCGTCCCTATCGATTCACAAAAAAATGGGGTCGAAGGTTTCCCTGGATTGTGGCTTCCTTCTTCCCGATGCTAATCTGTTTTCTGTTGATATTTTATCCTCCTACTGTAAGTGCTAAAGAAAATCCTTGGATTCTTTTTGGCTGGCTGGTATTTTCGACTTGCTCATTTGATGTTTTTGAAACCTTCTTTACAACTAATTTATTCGCGTTATATCCTGATAAATTTAGAAGCGGATCAGAAAGATTAACGGTTAGTGCAATTGGAACATATATTGCATTTTTTGGGACAATTTTGGGCAGTATATTGCCTACATTAATAATTGTCTTCGGTCAAATTGATACGTATGCATTGATGGCTTGGATTTTAGTGACCATAAGTCTTGTAAGCAGTATAATTTTCATTCCAGGAGTTAGAGATGATAAGCAAGCTGTCGAAACATATTTGGCTAATTATGAAAAGCGGGAAAAGGAATCGCTTTTTAAAGCATTAAAGAATACCTTGAAACATAAGAATTTTATAATTTACTTGATATTAATTTTAACCTATTTCTCTTTAATGAATACAATCTCCGCTTCCTTATTATACTACGTTCGATTTGTATTAAATGCAGATGCAAGTCTTACCTCGCTCGCAATGATGTTGATGTTTGTTGGTAATTTAATAACAGTACCGCTTTGGTATAAATTTACAAATAAAATAAGAAACAATGTTAAAACTTTGCTTATAGGCGGGACTGTAATGGTGATTGCTGTAGCTTTCTATACGTTTTTCATTAACATGGTGGGACTCTTAATACTTACATTCTTTCTCGGTGTGGGTCTCGGAGGATTTGTGCTGGTGATGGAGGTAATTTTTGCCGATGTTTTTGATGAAAATGCAATTTTGGCAGGAAGGCGACGTGAAGGATTATTTAGTGGCGTTAGATTCTTTATAACAATCATTGCGAGGGTGGTTCAAGCGATGATTTTTGTTATTGTGCATGATCTTACGGGATTTTTAGAAGGCTCAGATATACAACCCGCTACCGCTATAATTGGCATCCAGCTTCATACAGGATTAATACCAGCACTTATAATGGCGGTTGGACTTCTTATCTTTTGGAGATTTTATGATATCAGCCCCGAGAGAAGCAAGCAAATAAAGGAACAAATAATCGAGCTTAATTTATGATAAAATAAAGACATTTTTGCCTTTTTTTATATATTCAAATCTTTTATCTATAAAATTCTCTGATAACTTTTTTATTATTTTAATTTTGGAAGTTATTATTCTCTTTACAATTAATCGGTATAATATAAATTATAGTCCGTGGAAGATAGAATTAAGTTATTTATACTGAGGTAACCATTTTGCTTGCGCTTGGAATAATTCTTCTACCATTTCCCTCACCTCCGCGGGGGAGCACACGCTGGCAGTGTTAGGGTCTAGCAAGACCGCATGATAAAC
>CAYLZE010000180.1:0-5197 GCA_964388035.1 uncultured archaeon | reverse complement strand
AATTTTTTCCTTCTTTTTATACTCTTCATTACTAATAATCTTAATCCAAATCGATTTTTAAAAGATCATATGCCAATTGAGTATTTGGAAAGATCATTTGAGCTTCTTTAAGTAATTGGGAGGCATCATCTTGATATCGAGAAGATATATGGGTCAAAACTAATAATTTGGCGTTCATTGTTAAAGCCGCTCTGGCTGCATCCTCTGAAGTAGAATGTTTTTTTTCTCGGGCGAGGTGCGATAAATTTTTTGTATAAGTTGCTTCATGAATTAACACATCAGAGTTTCTTCCTAATTCTATCAGTACCTGAGAAGGAGCCGTATCTCCGGAATATGTTATTTTCCTTCCTGGTCTTTTAGGTTCTATTATTCCTTCTTTTAGAGGATCAATCACCTTTCCATTCATGGAGATAGATTCCCCTTCTTGCATTTTTTTCCAAAGAGGGCTGGGAGGAATCCGCAATTTTACCGCTTTATCCGGATGGAATTTGCCCAAACGGGGTTTTTCAACGAATGAATAGGCATAATTAATTACAGAATGCTCGACTAATGCATATTTCATTAAATAGGTATTAGATTCAAAAATTACATTATCTTTTAATTTTAAAATTCTTGCGGATTCAAAATTCCCAATACTTTCATATTCAATTAGATTATGGGCCTGATAATCTATTTCTATAACGCGAATTTGATAATTAGCTTTTAAACCTAAGATTTTATGATGTAAGTATAAATAAAGAAAAAGATTTCGTGGACCATAAATCTCAATAGGTGCGGTTCTATCAATTAAACTAAATCGAAATAATAATCCGGGAAGTCCGATGATATGATCTCCGTGAAAATGACTAATAAAAATCTTCAAGGGTTTGTTGAATTTAAGTCCCGCTTCCAAAAATCTTCTTTGAACATCTTCCCCACAATCAAATAAAATGATTTCAGAATGATATTTAAGCGCAATTGAAGGGAGATTTCGTTCTCTGATGGGAATGGCAGCGGATGATCCTAGTATTATTAATTCTATCATTTGTTAGGCTTTCATATCTTAAATTTTTCAATTGTTTAGTAATGATGGTTGAGGCGTCCTTAACCCTTGTAATGTGGTTTCATTTCTTAATCTGCAGATTTACCATTTAATATTATCTTAAGCTTAGATTTTAAGGATGCAAGTTCTTCTTCTTTAAACTTTAAATTGGTTTCTAAATTCATGATTTTATCTTGAAGCGTGTTAATTTGCTCATTTTTCAATGTTAACTCTTTTCCCACCCCAGATTTACCCTCATATTGGGAATTTTCTGCTTTAGATTGCTCCTCTTTAAGGGCTTGTTCAAGAATTCCAATTTTAGTCCTTGCTTTATTTAATTTGTTTTGTAATTCTTCCGTCAAATTTGGAACAGGATTAAGAGGAGGAGAACCTTTATTAGCATTATCCTCCACTTTAATTTCTTTCAACGTGGAGACTTCTTCTTTTAATTGCTGAATACGCTGGTTTTGTTCAGATATTGTTGAATTTAGTGCTTCATTTCGAGTTCTCAATTCCAATAATTTAGAAGCAGAATCTGCATTGTTTTGCAATTCTTGAGGGTTCTCCCCATGATCTAATTCATTTTTCAAAATTTCAATCTGGGTTCTTGCTTTATTCAATTTATCTTGCAAATCTCTGGTTAAATTTATATCATCTGCATTTTCAGTTGTGGAACTATTTTCAAGAGGTTCGATTTTATTACTTTCAAATCGATTAAGTTTTTCTGTTAACTTCCTCAAGGTTTCTTCTTTCATTTTTATATTTTCTTTTAATTGGTTTACCAAGCCATTTTCTTCTTTTAATTTAGCAATCAAGGTTTTTTGTTGATTAATTTTTCTTTGTAATTCATTCACTAATCCTTCTATAGGGGGCTTCTTTTGCTCTAACCGGATAACAGAAGAACTCTCTACCTTTTGGGTTTTCGCTATCTCTTGCTGGAGGGTAATATTTTCTTTTCTTAAATAGCCCATCTTATCTTTTAATTCTCGTAATTCTCTATCTTTTGAATCCAAGAGAATGAGAGACTTGGAATCTTTAGTTTCTTCATCAGAGACTAATTTTTCTAATCGAATTATGGTATCTTCTAGTTGTTCTATTTTATCTAAATTATGGCTTTCTTCCCTCTGTTTCATTTCTAACTCTGTTTCTAATTTTTTAATTTTATTCTTTAAAGTCTCTACTTCGGACATGATTTTAACACCTTCTTTAGTCTATAATTTTCCTTTCCTTTTATTTGATTCCCATACATGATTAGGGTATTTTTAAATTATAAATTACTTTTACCTCCCAGATGTAATTTCATATAATATTTCCTAATAATAATCGAGCTGCTTGATGGAAAAATCATTTAATTTTTTCATTAATGGCTTTATGCTTAAAACATTTATAATATTTAATGTACTAAATAGAATAATGAATATTAATAATGGGATACCGAGACTGGGCAAATAACTTCTCTCAAATATTAATAATGGAATCAGAATCATCGTTAATGCCAAGCTAGTTATTGCTGCCGGTAATATGATATAAAAATTTTCTAAAAATAAAATTTTGTTCAATAATTTACTTTTAGCGCCTATCTTTTTCATAATTAATAGATCTCTTACCTTTTCAAAGAACGTGGCGTTCTGGTAATTATAAAGGGTTAATATAGCTGCTAATGAAATCAAGCAAATTAAGAAAAGCGGATAAAGCGTTAAAGAGTTCAAAAATTCATAATTTTGATTGAAAACGGGCTCTAAACTAACAAGACCAAAATCTTTACCCAAATTCTTCGTTATGATGCGTGATAATGAACTTTCAATTACGTCCTGCATGCTTGCATCTATGGATAAAAGAATCAGATTTACCTCTCCCTTATCTAGATTTAAATAATCTTGATAGGCAGTAAGACCAATATATCCAGCATACCCATTATAAAAGCTATCTATTATTACCCCCGTAATGTGAAAATCCTTTTTTAATGGAACCACGTTAATGCTCTGGTTTAATGGATAATCAAAAAAATTATATGCTAATCCATCTCCAATTACCATGGAGTTATAATAGTTTTCTTCTGAAAAGAATTTACCCTCGATTTCACTATTAGTAATTATTGAATCTAATTGAATTCCTATAATGGGAAAGATTCCTTCCCTATTTTGTCCTATTCGCTCATATTCTCCATATTCATCCACGAGCAATCCCGCACGTTCTTTTACCTGGCAAAAAGTGATTATTCTATCTTCTATAGATAGAATACCTTTCACATCTTCGATGGCTTTAATATTATTACGGCTGAAAAAGTAGTCGTTTTTAGAAAAATCTATATTTTGATCGGTGATAACCAACTGAGGATCAGAAAACATCGCATACATCAAGGAATAGTGATAGATTACGTCCTTATGACCAATTATTATGACATTATCACCTTGCGCCTTATTTATCCATTTACGGGTAGATTCATTGAGAACCAGCGAGCCAAGGCTTAAGGTGAAAAGTATTAATAAAATCAACGTGAGAGAGATTAAATACCGCCTATATTCTTTCTTTTTTCTCAAAGTGTTGATCAAGGAGATTTTGAAACTAAGTCCAATGGAGGATAACCAACGAGGAATGGAATCTAAGGGTTTTGCTGAATTTATTGTGGCAGAAATATTGGAGCCAAAAGATTTTATAAGAGGTCCATTCCCTAATTTTCGGATTACTCTTCCCGTATATAAATAGATGGCAAAAAGGCATATCAAAAAAATACCAAGAATTTGCAGGGAATTGATAGTTGGGATCAGGAAGAATCCAAAAAAAGGAAATAATAGAAAAAAAAAATAAGAAAGGAAGATTCCAAGAATGAGCCCGATAACATATCCGAATAAAAAAAGTAAATATACCTCACCTAAAAAGAAAGAGAAAATTGTGCTCGGTAAAGTACCTAATGCCCTCATTACCCACAAATCTTGCTTCTTAGCAATAACCAGTGAAGTAGTGACAGAAAGAATGATGATGATGGTCAATATATGAGTCAAAATTAAATCGAGAGTATTAAATTGCGAGTAGATAAGATATATTGATCCCGTTAAAAAATATTTATTTACAGGTTGATTCTGATTGAGTTCAAGCGAATAATTTTCTACATTAAAAGAAGATGTGAAATTGATGATAAACGTATCTATTAAAGTGATTAGGAGGACTGCTAGTAAATAAGGGAAGTGTTGCTTTTTTTTCCTATATAAATCTTTTACCGCAAAGTTTAATGACATTTCGCAATATCAATCTTTTTTTTAATTCTATTCGTTTATTATCTTTCCCTCATCAAATTCTATAACTCTATCCGCAAGGTTAATTAAATTCTCATCATGACTGGCGACTATTATCGTTTTTCCTTCATGTTTTAATTCACTAAATAAATCCCGAATGAGGGTGCTAGAATCTTTATCTAAATTTGCGGTGGGCTCATCAGCAAGGATTAAAGGAGGATTGTTTGCTAACGCTCGGGCGATGGCAGTTCTTTGCTGTTCTCCTGCGGATAATTGAAAGGGCAAGTGTTCTTTTCGTTCTGAAAGAGCTACCCGATTTAACAGCTCGATAGCCCTAAAGCGTGCCTTCTTTATAGAAATACCGGAAATATTCATGGGAAAAATAACATTTTCTTCGGCACTCAACGTGCTAATAAGATTATAGCTTTGAAAAATAAATCCAGAATGGATTAATCTGAAGGTTGTAAGGGATTCTTCGGACATGTCGGAGATTTTCACCCCAAAAGAATAGATCTCTCCTTCTGTAGGTTTCTCTATCCCCCCTAATAAATATAATAGGGTCGTTTTTCCTGCTCCCGAGGGCCCTTTAATGGCCATGTAACTCCCTCGCGGAACTTTTATAAAAACCTCGTCCACCGCCCGAACTATAAAATCTCCAATTTCATAATCTTTTGTCAAATTATTCGCAAGGATTACATGCTCTCCCCTAAATTCCTCATCACTTTGGTCCCCATCTTCAAAATCCTCTATATCAATTTCTTCTTCTTTAACCACGAGAGGAAATAATAATAAATGATATAAATCTTTAATCCAAATACAAAACTATAACAAAATTATATTTTTTATAAAAACAAAAAGTCAAATATTCATCTAATTTAAGAAATAACGCACCTTGGATTTTTTCTAAAAGAACCCTAAGATTTAAATACTTGAGTTTCTTTTT
>CAYLZE010000179.1:0-5277 GCA_964388035.1 uncultured archaeon | reverse complement strand
TCCCGCTTCTTTCCTCTTTAAGCATAATTCACATGCAAATCTCCCAATCCTATCTGTGGCTTGAGGTGAGACAATCCTAAGTGCATAAATTGCAGATTCTGTCCATTTTTCTATATCAGGAGGGGAAATGAGCCCTTTCCTAATCAGCTTTTTCAACTTTCCTTCCTTTCCAGTGGCAGCATACATGCCTTCGGTAGATTCCCGTACAAAAACATAGTCTACATTTTCAACAAGTTCTGTTTTCATCGTTGTATATGTACCTTTAAAATATTTTATAGGGCGCACGTTGGCATAATTTCCCAACCCCCATCTCAAATATGCTATTACTTGAATTGCTGTTTCATGCGTGGCTCCAAATAACACAGCATCGCACTTATCTATTGCATTTTTAGTTTCTTCTGGAAATGGACTTCCGTGGGTTTCAATAGCACTTTCACCACAAGACATGGGTTTAATCTCTAATTGCGGAATTTTCATGCCTTCCAAGATATGAACGGTAGCATTTACAACTTCAGGTCCTATACCATCACCTCCAAGAGCAACTATCAATTTTTTTGCCTTTCCAATATTTGGAGATTTTAATATACTTTTTTGTTTTTCCACCATTTCTATTTCAGAGCCTCCTATACACGTTAAGAATTTTCAAATAAAATAAAAAATTTCTAACAATTTGAAAGATAACTAGGTAAAAATACAATAAACATTTTTAATCAGAAGTATTCTTTAAAGTTTTGCAATTTATAGGACTAATAAAAAAGTTAAAGATCTTAAGAATACCTAAATTCGGTTTAACTTCGAGATCTTTTCAATTCATTCAACAGCTTTTGTTCCAAGCCTCCTTCCTTCAATAAATCCAAGAGAATAGGATGGATTTTTTTCCCTAGATATTTTTTTTTAGTGGTTAGATTATTAACTTCTGCATTAGGAATATTTATTTCGATCTGATCTCCCGTTTTAAATTCCTTTGAAATGTTGTTGATTTCCAATGTGGGAAGTGCTCGGGCAAAAGAAGATCGATAGAAAATTCGGGCAAAAGAGTCCGCTACGATAGCAGCTATTCCTTTTTTTTGTAAAATTGCAGGCGCCGTTTCTCGACTCGAACCGCAACCAAAATTCCTGCCCGCAACAATAATATCTCCCAGTGCAACTGAAGTGGGGAATTCTTTAATTATGGTTTCACATGTATGGTCTAATGTTGCATTTAAATCATCCAGGTATTTTCCCGGAGAAATTACATCCGTATCGACGTTATCGGGAAAAAGCCATACTTTTCCTTGAATTATTTCTTTATACTCTTGAATTGCATCCGTTCCAATTATTGCCACTTTTTTCCCTCCTTAAAAATTCCTTGGGTCTGTTATTTCACCCTTAATTGCAGACGCAGCCACCGTGGCGGGAGAACCCAGATATACTTCAGCAGCTGCACTCCCCATCCTTCCTTGAAAATTTCGGTTAGAACTGGAAATGCACCTTTCACCTGGAGCCAACAATCCTCCGTGACCTCCAAAGCATGCACCGCAATTAGGATTGGTAATAATAGCGCCAGCATTCATGAAGATTTCAAATAATCCTAATTTCATGGCGTCTAACCAGACTTCCTTGCTTGCTGGAGTTATTATCATTCTCACATCTTCGTGAATCTTTTTTCCTTCTAGTATTTTCGCTGCTATCTCTAAATCTTCCAGGCGTCCATTAGTGCAAGAGCCCAGAAATGCTTGATTAATTTTAATTCCTTCCACCTTGCTAACGGGCTTGACATTATCAACGGTATGCGGGCAAGAAACTTGAGGTTCTAACTCACTTATCTCTCTTTCATAAATTTTTTCATATATCGCATCTTGATCTGGTTTGATCAACTCGAAGGATTCATCCGTTCTATTCTTAATCCAGTCTACGACTTTTTGATCGGGTACGCCAAAAGCAAATTTTGCCCCCAATTCTAAGGCAAAATTAGACATCGTCATTCTTGAAGAGATGCTCAGAGCTTTCATCGTTTCTCCCATGAATTCAATGGATTTATATACGGCCATATCAGCGCCATGATCTCCAGCAATCTTGATAATAATATCCTTACTGGTTACATTGTAAGGTAACTTCCCAGTTATGTTATATTTAATGGTTTGGGGAACTCTAAACCAAAGCTGCCCCGTAACATAGGCATAAAATAAATCAGTATTTCCTATTCCGCATCCTGCAGCATTAAACGCACCATACGTAGTAGTGTGACTATCTCCTCCCACAATTAGCATTCCGGGTCTTACGTGTCCTTTTTCCGATAAAACTTGATGGCAAATCCCTTCTCTTATATCATAAAAGTTTTTTATTTCTTGTTTTTTCACGAATTTTCGGATTAAATCGTGAACTGAAGCCCATTTCTCTGACGGTGCGGGGTTATAATGATCAAAAAGAATTACAATTTTCTCGGTATCAAATACCTTTCTTAGCTTGGGAGGTCTAATTTTATTAAAATCTAAAAGAACTTTTCCCGTTCCGAAATGACTCATTATTAAGTCGATTTTTGCATTGATAATCTTATCTGGAATTATTTCTTCTTCGGTTATCGAGTGCTTTTCAAGAATCTTTTGCGCTATAGTTTGACCGCCCATCTATAACCTCTTTAAATATTCAGTTCGTGAAGTTTTTCTTTATTTTTCTTTATTTTCTCTGGAGATAAATCATAAAAATACCAAAATATAATCGCAGCAACAAGCATTATTATTAAAGGTGCTAATGCGAATTGGAATCTAAGACCCCATAATGCCAATACTGTTTGATTTTGCAGTCCGGGATCAAATCCCGTCGTGACATGAACGGACCAAAATGTTATAGCTTGAATTATAATTGATAAACTTACCATGAACGTTCTAATCCTTAAAAAAGTACTTTCTTGGCGCTTACCACTATCAATTACAATCTCATCCATGCAATCGGAAAAAACTAATTGACTTCCATGGTAGATTGAACCTAATCCAAACCCTAAAATACCAATAAATAGAGCTATTGACCATAATTCATTCAAGAAAATAATTGGAATTAAAACAAGTATTGCCCAAATAAATCCTATCAAAAATAAGTTTCTATGCTCAAGCTTATTAGCGATCTTAATCCAGAGAACTAAACCCACTAATTGTCCCACCAATAATGCTGCATAAATTGCGATTTCATTAATTGCGTGCAATCCAAGAACATAAGGTATAATATAGGGAATGGAAGCCAATATAATGATAATTAAGCTGTTAAAGCAAAGATATGAAATCAAGTATGCAATAAAATTTTTATGATTAATTGCAATTCTGAATGCTTTTAAAAAAGAATCATGTTTCTCCATCATTCTTGTCGAATTAATTGCTTCTTTTCTCATCTCCTCCATTTCTCGAGTTCCTGGAATGGATAACAAAAATATTGAGAAGGATATTATCGACATTATAAACATTGCCAAAATATAAGATTGCTTATTGCCATATTCTATAAATAATGGCGGAAGGAGGATCCCAAAACCAGTCGCAAGCAATCCTAAGGGACTTCCAGCGACGGTAATCTTCCTTTTTCCCTTATCTGAACGGAATTTGTTCGGAAACAAGTTATTATAATTCATCATCCACCCCGAATAAAATGCATTGTATATACAAACAGTAACCAAAAGCCATATGAAAATTACCATTGAATGGGTATTAATATTTAAATCAGGTGGCATGAACACTAAAATTATGAAAAAACTATAAGGTACACCCATAGCAATAATCCACGGAAATCTCCTTCCCCATCGGTTTCCTAATCGATTTTTCTTATCTGAAACGTGTCCTAAAAGCGAATCATTAAAAGCGTACCATAGGCTATAAATAATGTATCCAATCATAATCAAAGAAGCGCCAAGTTGGACTTCATATTCATAAAAAGCAAAAACCCTTATCACGAAGATGCTGAAGAGAAAGGACCGTAAAAAGTAGCCAAAAGCGAAAGATGTATGAATTTTAGAAGAATACTTAACTTCCTTTTCCACCAAATCTGTATTTTTTTTTTCTTCAATCATTAATTTTTAATCAGTCGTATTTTTAGTATTTAAATTTATTGAATTATTTTTACTTTATCGAAATTGTGGTGAATGTTGATAAAACTTGAGTTTTTCTGAATATATAATTGATTCATTTCAAAAAAAATAAGGGATCCTTCAGTCTATTTTTTATCACTTTAGCTATAATTTTTCGACTTTAATTATTATACTCTTAATTTAGTTAAAAAACTCCAAAATGGTTCACTTTTCAATTTTATATTTTTTTTCTAACTGGTCATAATACGACACATTTAAAAATTCATTAAGTTCTGAAAAAGATTGGAGAACGTCTTTAAAGTCTTTCTGTTTTCCAGTTTCTATTAATAATTTTAAATCTTTCCGACAAGCTAATACCGTTGCGGCGAGACAAACTCCGGGATATATGGCGATGGAGTATCCCATTTCGCTTAGTTCCTCCTTAGATAGATTCGGTGTTCTGGGAGATAAATTAATTAAATGGGGAACTTTATTTAATAATTTAGGGATCTGTTTCATCTGATTCTTAGTTTTAGGTGCTTCAATAAAGAGCATATCTGCCCCTGCCTCAGAATACATTTTCCCACGCTCTATAGCCTCCTCAAAGCCATGAGTTGCAATTGCATCGGTTCTTGCGATGATCAAAAATTCTGGATTTTTCCTCGAATCGACTGCTGCTTTTATTTTTCCCACCATGTCATTAGCATCAATGACTTTTTTACCTAACATGTGCCCACATCTTTTAGGCCATTCTTGATCTTCAATATGTATGGCAGAAACTCCCGCCTTTTCATACTCTTTAACCATCCTCACTACATTAATGGGATTCCCATATCCGGTATCTGCATCGGCAATAAGGGGTACATTTATTGCATTTACTATTCGAGATGCATTTTGCACCATTTCAGTCATAGTCAGCAATCCAAGATCAGGTAAACCAAAAATTGAAGCTGATGTTCCATATCCCGTCATGTAAACGGCTCGAAATCCTTCTGATTCACTAATCTTGGCGGTAATAGCATCATAAACCCCGGGAACCATGAGAATCTTTCCCGGTCCAATTAATTCCTTGACATTTTTTACATTTTCCAAAATAATTGCCTAAGATCATTTTTTTATATAAATTCAACTTACAATTTTATTATATAAGAGATAGGATATTAATTATCAATCCCTTAATTTAAATTAAAAATTACTTACTTTTCAATGATCTTAATCTTCTTAAGAATAAGATTTAAAAGGATTTGGAA
>CAYLZE010000178.1:0-5380 GCA_964388035.1 uncultured archaeon | reverse complement strand
CAACAGTAAGCTCTTGCATTTCAGCATCAGTACCATTATAAACATACATATGATTACTATCATTTGAATCAATCCAAATCCGTCCATGATCGTTAACATCAAACACAGTCACACCATCAGGTCGCAACGTTGGTTCAGCGTCTTGTAGGTACACTACAGCAGAACCGGATCTGTGTACCGAAGCTCCGGTTGTAGCAGTGTTCAAAATCACATGCTCTTGATTCAATCTGCCGCCAACTTCGACTTTTACTTCACGAATATTATCATCTCCCAGAGCCGGTGAAGATGTTCCTGTTGGTAATAATAACCATGCTGCATTCCAAGTTCCCATAGTTTTGTTTCTCCTTTAACTGTATTTTATAACTCCATGTGAGGATGTTCTGTTTCTACCAATACTACTCTGCGCGTAAGTAGATCGCATAAAAGCAACCAAATTATTCCAAGCTAACTGTGACATAGAAGCTTCACGAGTTCTAATCAAACCATGCCAAATACCCCATAGCACAATACCATAGTGATAAACTTCCGGAATCTCAGGAACATCATCGGCTAAAGTCATAGCCATCGGATAGCGATAATATTCGAGTTTCAGCCAAATAGTCGAATCTACAGCTTGGTTGTAAATAATTTTGTTTCCATAAAGATTCCACGACGCAGGATCCCCGTAGTTCATTAAAGTCCCGGAAAACTTTTCAATCTGATCAGACCTACTTAGTTCAGAACCATTAGTTAAATTAACAACCGAAAGAACTTCAAAAAGATTTCCATCAGCACGATAAATATCGGTTGTAACCGGAAGCTCGATATGATCTGTAACCCAAGCATGAGTTGAAGGTAAAAGCAGATCAAAGTTTTTATACAACGCAACAACATCATCAGCTTCAGGAGCAGTAGAAAAAGCCTCATTGATATAACAGACCCCAGTAGCACCAACGAAATCAACAACATATCTAGCTTCGTTGTTAATCACTATAAGCCAATCGTTGTATCTGTCGTCTTCAATTCCTAAACCAGTTACAGTTATCGAATATGGAGGAACCGTGTTATTGGCAGTTGCAACGACTCCGGCAACAACCGATGATGAATAGTTCAAGCTTCCGGTAAGACTATGAATGCGTACCATAGTTTGTTTTACAGGATCTTTCCAAAACGCAATTTGTCTTTGACCCTCGTTGACTATAAAGTTCAACAAAGGACCACCAATGTATTGAACGTCTGTAGCTGGATCAAGATCTGTTGGCTTGCCAAGAGCATCCCAGATCGAGTTTCTAATTTCCGATAATGTCATCAGATAGCTCCTTTATTCTATAATATAAGTTGCAGTATAACCATACGTTGCTTGATTAGCATTAGTCCATGTAACAGAGATTTTATCGCCCGGATAAAGTTTCAACAAACCATCTTGTGGTGGTATATATTCATAATCAGTTACAGCAGTCATGTCTTCAATATCTAAAACTGTATCATACGCTGCTCCAAGGTGCGAATCAAATTTTAATGTTAAGTTGGTAGCTCCCCCAGCCTCGCTTAAATGCAATCTAAAACTTTTGAATTTCGGACTAGCTTGGCTTATAGCTGCTGTTGTAAGATACGCGATGTTGCCAGAACCGGATTCTGTTTCGACTACATCATGTAGATCTCTTTCTGTTAATATTGCCATTATTTTCTCCCGTCTATTTCGTCTTGTTTCTCTTCCGCACAACCATTGAGAGTGCAATATGGAGCACCCCCAATAAGTTGTACAGAATCTTCACGAGTATCCTGGTGACATATTCTACAAACGTACCAACGGAGTCCTGAAGGAGCACCACGTGTTCCGGATTCAGCTTCATAAGATGTCAATATAGTCCCGTCTGCGGCAATTTCAGTCTGTAGCGTATGTCGTCCCATGTTATTTTTTCCCTTCGCAAAAAGCTTTTGGCGGTGTTTTGTCTGTTCCGGCTTTCTTTAACAACTGTTCAATTGTATTCAAACCGCCAATAGTTGCATTCAAATTTGCGTACAAAACAATCCGTCTGTCTTTTATCGCAGCTTCTTGTTTGTTTAACTGATCAAGTTCAGTTGTGATCTTTACACGATCCTGGGAATACTTGACTTTTAAATCTTCTAACTCGTGTGTCTCAATTGTGGTATTCAATATACCCTCCTTAAAGATTTTTTATTATGCTCCTAAAGTTAACTTAGCAGCATAGTACCAAGCACCATTTGTATTGACGCAGAGCCAAACATTTGTTCCTGCACCAGCATCGTTTATAACTCCAAGCATTCCGTCGTTTGCAGCAGCACCGGCACCAAACGCGGTATCCATGTTCGCTTGCGTTGGAGGATCAGCAACATCTGTTTCTGCGTTTACTGTAATTATTCCACCAAGAGCTTGCACGGTTTCATCAACAACTACAGTTCCGGCATCAACATGCAGAGCTTCAAGAGCACCCGAAGCGTTGATCGACACAGCATAACCAGCAGTAGCTCCACCAGTCGAAGCATCATCAATACGTAAACACGAACCATCCATAGCAGCAGCAGTTGCACCGGTTTTCACGATGTTTATCAAACTTGCATTTGCATGAGCATTAGTAGCATCTGAGGTTAATCGTATTGCTCCTTCACCATCTGCTCCTACCCACCCAGCCCCGGTAGTTAGATCCAAATCAATTAACGAAACAGTAGAAGATGCTATTGTAGTAATCAATATCCCTTGTGTATCGACTTCTTGTGGAGTAATCGCTATACCAGCTCCAGCACCCGAAGGAACAATCTCAACAGCATTAGTATCGCCAGTAACATCCGGATTTGTAACAGACAACCCCGGACCAGCATCATCAGCAAGATCAATAACAACCGGAGAAGCAATTGCAGTAGTAAGTGTTTCTGAAAGTGTCTTTTCAGCAGCATTAGTAGCATCGTAGAAAATCAGATCATCTCCATCGGATGCTATGTATGATCCCGCAGGACCAATATAAATCTTGTCGCCGTCATTTCTGGCGGCATGAGAATCAGACATATCTTCCTCCTTTATGCCCCAGTTGTTCCCCAGCAACCGATCGGGTTGTTACAGAACGTAGAAAATCTTCCGGTTGCTTTGTAAAGTCTGTTACCTGTTTCAAAATCATCAGAACTACCTAAAGTGATATTTCTTTTCCAGACAAACCGCATATCATGATCTCCTGATAAACCGAAAAACGCAGTAGCAGAAGTCAAATGCCGTGATTCATGCACAGACCAAGTCCCGTCGCGTTTCAGGGTGTTTAAATCATTATCCATACTTGCAGGAGACATCTTGTTTTCGTGTAGTTGCCAGGCTAGAGCACTTAACTCAGTTGGTACAACCAGCATGTTTAAATTGATTACAATAGGCCTACCTGAAGAACCTTTAGTTGTTTTGAAGTACTCGATCATTGCGTTAATCGCAGTTTCGGAAAGTGCCACATCCACAGCAGGCCGATTGTTGTTCGTATACCCGCCCTTGAGTGTTGTCCTGCCAGCAGCTACAAAAATATAATTTCCGTCCCAGGCAACATGAGTTGCAAAACCGTTGTTAAACAGATCAAAAAACTTTGTCTCGCGCTTATACGCAGCAGAAGCCGAAAGTTCTTTACTAGCAACTCTGATGTTCCCATGCCGGTCGTCGTCTTCATACATTACTTGAGTGATTTGAAATCCCAATCCAAACTCTGTTGCAAAACGCTCTTTCTCGTTACCTTCAACCAAAGACTCGTATTGAATCCTGTCACCTTCTGTAAGGTCTCTCATTGGACCTATTCCGGAAAGCTCACTTTCTTTTATAGACGACCCAGAAAATGACGGAACGATTTTTGCAATCTTGTCATACTCTGTTGGAGCTTCCGTGTAGTTGTCAAAAAAAATCTTATCTATCGACTTATCCAATTCTTTTGGAAATGTCGCTGTTGTTCCTATAGCCATAGTTTATTTCTCCTTATATTACTGTACTAGTAGGTATATACTGAGACCGAGTAAAAAATCCGATCACTCTTGTATTAGCACCTATAGCATTTTCATCTGTCCGAACGTAGTCAACAATATGAAAAACCTGTTCGGTTGTAGCATTTTCGTTGACCTCCATTACACCAGTCGCACCTTCGATATCAACATCCGCACCAATCATTGATGCCGCGAATGTACCGGAGCACTGCGCTTCAAACAATGTATCTTTGGTTGCCGGATAAAACAAAATATCAGCAACCGCACCATCAGTTACCTTTGCTTCAGCAGCAACACCATAGAGTGCCGGACTGTTTGAAAGTCCTATTCCTAACTGACCAGAGGCAATAACCAATGCATCACCTTTAGCAATTGTTTGACTATCAGCTAGAACTCCAGTTTTTATCGTCGGCTGCCCGGACAACATCGAATTAAATGTAAACCCATTTGGGTTATTTATATTCGCCATAATTTAATTTCCTCCTACTGTTTGAAAACCCTGTTGTTTTATTGCTTCTTCAGCATCAGGAATAACATTCCCATCTAATCTACGAGATTCGTCTTCGCATCTGCGTCGGTTGTTTTCGTAAATCTCTACTGGTGTTTTAATTAAAACCAGCTCGGGTTTACCTAGCAAACCGACAATCGGAGTCGAACCTTGTTTGTTGAACGCAACGATGTCTTTGTCTTTAACGACTACTCCACCTTCTGCTTGAACTTGAGCCAGTTCATCTGGTCGTCTGTAAGCATAGTGAAACTTCGGATCGCGACCTTCAACTTTAATTTGTGCTGTTGCAGTTGCACGTTCAGGGTCTATTTTGAACATCTCAATCGGGGGGTTATCCAAACTCTCCCCTGACTTTTTCACTGCGCTTTGTGTGATCATGTATGATTTCACATTCTGCGCGGACAAATCTTTCCAAACATCTTCAGAAAGAGTTCGGAAATTATCATAATCAAACACAAGAAGTTTTCCTTCTTTGTCTGCGGTAAGTATCTCAAATAACGGTGTAGTTTGAGTAACTGCAAACTTTTTATCTACCTTCGCGAGTTTAACATCAGTCAGTTCTGGTGTTTCAAATATTTTTTTAGCCATTGTATCTTCTCCTATAATATTCATTAAAATCAATCCCAATGTTTTGGCAATGTTTTCTTTCTTTTTCCAATTGCGGAGTCATTCGTATTTTTTTTGTTTTAACTCCAGGTGACGCAGCAGTTACAGAACTAGTTTCAGTAAACGGCGGATCGACGGTAGTTTTTGTCGGCTCCGGAGTTTTCTTTGCTTCTTCTAAAATCTCAGTCAAATGTCTTGCAGCAACCAAATCACAAGCTTGTTTGTATGGATTAGCAAATCCCAACAACGCATCTGCAGGAGTCGATTGAATCAACTCTTCAACTTCATTAGCATATTTCGTCATAGCGACTTCATTAGCAACTG
>CAYLZE010000177.1:0-5466 GCA_964388035.1 uncultured archaeon | reverse complement strand
ATTATTGCTTGAGTTAAACTTCCCGTATCAAATAAAAAAAGATGGCTTTTATCTCCATCCTTTACTTCCATGCTCATGGATAACCCATGCTCCCCTAATGCGCGATTAGCCATAGCTTCGGGTTGGATCACTGCTCCCTTAAATTTATCTTCAGTTAAGAGTGTTATACTCGTAGTATTCGTTGTTAAAACTTTAAGTTTTGTATTTCCATTTTCAATACTTCCAATATTCATATTTTATACTTCACCCAAATAATTGAATTATATTTCATAATCATGAAGAATTTTAAATATTTTTTATTGAGAATAAATGAAAGGTTTTTCCCTATTATCACATTTTTATTTTTTACACGTTTTCGGCAAAAGCAATTGCACTATGGGGTGTAATATGCCCTAAAAACTTCCTATTCGGCTTCTGAAAATATATTTCATCCAACTCCCGCGCGTCTTTATTCTCAATAAGTTTAAAACCACGCTCGTGAAGAAAGTCTTTTATTTCGTGTTTCTCCAAGGTGAACTTGAGGGGCTCTCCCATTCTCCCAGTCCACTTTTTGGAGCGCACTTCTCGATTTTTCAACTTTTGATTCTTGGTTGTAGAAGGATTTCGCATGATATAGGTTAAAGCTACCCTACTCCCTGAAGCTGAAATGGAATGGATGGATCGTAAGGTATTATCTATTCCCTCCGGAGTTAAATAGCCCGTTACACCCTCCCATATGAACAAGTCTTTTTTATCTTTCTTAAAGTCACCCTTCATTAATTCCGAATCAAGTTCTTGCCTGTCAAAATCTATCGGAATAAAATGCATATTTTGAGGAATCATGATTCCTTTCTCTTTTAAAATCTTGATCTTACGAAACTGAGTACTTGGAGAATCTAACTCAAAAAAAGGAATAAAATTTAATTTTTCTCCAAATCTTAGGAATCTACTATCATAACCTGCCCCTAAAATAACGATTTGCTCAAAATTCATTTTTCGAGCATCTTCCATGATATTGTCAAGATATAAGGTACGTGCAATTATCCATTCGTATGAGCCGGGTACGGACCTTTCCATGATTGGGATAACTAAGGAGCAAAAACGTAACGCTAATCTTCCTCCTGAACTCAAAAATTGCTTGGCATACATGTCCGAAACATGTAATAACTTGTTCTTTTCTTTATGGGAACAAGCACGATAAAACGTTACAAATCCCGCCGTTCGAGAAACCTTTTTTTCCGCTATCATTTTTTCTGGAAAACAAGTAATTTAATAGTTTAAATTATTCGATTTAGAAAAAGATCGCCTATAAAATAATAATAATAAAAAGCTAAATTTAGATTGTAATCAAAATAAAAAGAAAATAAGCTCTATTCCTTCGACAATCGAAGATTCCAGGTTGGATCTTGTCTCAATTTCTTTCTCTTCAGGTACTTTCTATACTCCTCCGCGGGAACTATAAATACAGAACCCAAGAATATGGCAGCCCAATAGTACCATTTATCCATTGGTACTGTATGAAAAGCTATTCCGAGAGGTGTAAACAAGATTATCAGATGCATGCAAAAAGAGATTCCCGTCGCCCAAAAAAGATGTTTATTCGAAAATTTCCAATTCGCCTCGTATTCCGAGGTACACGAGAACACAAAAAATAATTCGAAAAACACCACATTCGTGAAAACTATTGATTGTACTACGCCTATCTGATATTGTTCTGCAGAATACGTGATTCCAAAGATTTCCGTACCATTTACGAGGCGTGGATCGATAGCTTGCCACGCAGGGATCAAATCGTGCCAGCATATAACATATAATCCGACATCCGTAATTGCCGCAAACACTGCAGCAAAAATAATGGCTTTTTTAATGTCGGATACCATGTTAAAGCCTTTTCTCGGTTTGAATTTCATTACATTTGGATCCGTGGGGGTAAGTCCGAGCACCATCGCGGGAACGCCATCCGTGGCAATATTAAGCCAGAGAATCTGAATTGGCTCTAGGGGTTGTGCGAGATATACAGAAGCTACGATTTTCATTAAGACCCACGCAACCAAGATCATGAAAATTTCATCAAAATTACAACTAAGCATGTACCTGAAAAAACTTTTGGTGGTATTAAAGATACCCCGACCTTCTTCTATGGCATTTACAATTGTAGAATAATTGTCATCAATCAAGATCATATCTGAGGCTTCTTGAGTTACTTCCGTCCCATTTATTCCCATGGCAATGCCTACATTAGCAGCTTTTACTGCTGGAGCATCATTTACTCCATCACCTGTCATGGAAACTATATTTTCGTTTGCTTTTAATAACTTAAGAATTCTGAATTTATTTTCGGAAGTAACTCTCGCGAATACATTGGTATTATTCACTTTTTCCTTTAATAGATCGTCTGACATTGTTTCCAATTCTGCTCCCGTTAATGCATTATCATCTTCCGTTAATCCAATCTGTTTAGCAATAGCAATTGCGGTAATTTTATGATCCCCCGTTATCATTATTGTTCGGATTCCTGCCATTTTTGCTTCTTCAATGGATACTTTTACTTCATCTCGAGGGGGATCGATTATTCCAACCAGTCCGAGATAAATGAAATCCTCTTCAATAGTATCAATCTTATAATCATCTTTTAATGGCTTATAGCCGATTCCTAAAACTCTCAAGGCATTTTGGGCAAATTTATTATTTTGACCCAATAAAGTATCCTTATAATCTTTAATACTAACTTCCTTTCCATCTATTATTCCTTTTCCAGCCATATTTAGAAGAACATCAGGCGCTCCCTTAATTAAAGCATATAATTGTCCGTTTATTCTTACGACAACTGACATTCTTTTGCGATCGCTATTAAAAGGTATTTCATCCAGTATTTCCATTTCTTTTTCGGGTCCTATTTTGCGTGCTAAGACTTTAAGACATATTTCTGTCGGATCTCCAACAACCTCTGTCTCTCCCGTTCCTTCATTAACAACGCTCACACTTGAATTATTACAATAATCGCACACGTTTAAAAACATGGACAAATCTGAATCTTCTTTATTAGAACTGACGTTATAGTTTATGATGGAGCCTTTTATATTATAACCTACTCCTTCTACATCATAAACTTGTCCATTTACGAATATCTTAACCACGGTCATTTCATTTTTAGTAAGCGTCCCTGTCTTATCAGAACATATGATATTAACCCTTCCCAGAGTCTCAACTGCGGTGAGTGTTTTAACTAAAGCATTTTTCTCTGCCATTTTGCGCATTCCTATGCTCATGACTACCGTGATCACTACCACTAATCCTTCTGGTACCGCAGAAACGGCTAAGGAAATAGCAACTGTTAATGCATTAATAATTTGGTTTATTACTTGAACTTGGTTCGTCTGTCCACTAAAGATCAAGATAATAATCAGCTCAGTTAAAAAAACCAACCCACAAACAATCATAATTATTTTTCCTAAATTCTTTCCGAATCGATCTACCTCTAGTTGAAAAGGACTAGGTTCGGGTTCTTGTTCTTGTATCTTTTCCGCTATTTTTCCAATCTCCGTTTTCATACCCGTAGAAATCACGATAGCTTCTCCATTCCCTCTCGTTATGCTGGTACTACTATATATCATATCTTTTCGATCGGCTAATAACGTGCTTTTATCTACAAGTTCTGGGGTCTTATGAACTGGTTTTGATTCTCCCGTTAGAATCGCTTCATCAACATATAATGAAAAAGCTTTAATAAGGCGTGCATCTGCGGGGATTTTTTCTCCCTCATCAAGATGTAGAATATCTCCAGGTACAATCTCCTTCGCATCTATTTCTCTTTCTATCCCGTCTCTCTTTACTCTAGCCCTATGTGGCGCCATTCTCTCCAAGCTTTCCAGGGCCTTTTCCGCCTTGAATTCTTGATAAAACCCTAATATAGCATTTACCACCAAAATAATGAAAATAACCAAGGCATCCAAGAACTCTGAGGCCTCTTCTCCTTGAGAAAGGGAATAAAGCCCAACGATAACTGATACTGCTATAGCAAAAAATAACAAGTAAATTAAAAAGTCTTTAAATTGGTTAATAAAAATTTTTAATGCTGATATTTTCTTGGTTTTAATTAATTCATTCGAACCATACTTTTCAAGCCGAGCGCTTGCTTCTTCTTCTGATAAGCCTTTTTTAAGAGATACATTCAAAGTTTTGCTCAATTCTTCAATGGAAAATGAATGAGCGGCTAATTCTTCATTTAACACGTTTATCTCCTACTTGATTCCGTTTTCTTGTTTAATTTATTTTTAAAGTTTTCTTTACCATAAAAGAATTTTTAATCATTACCTATAGATTAACATTAATTTCTCTTTATTATTAAAGTTCATTACCTACTAATCCCCATTTTTAACTTCTACTGATAATCAAGGAGAATTAAAGAAAAATGCCCCATGCATCGTAAGTCACTTGTATAAAAAATAAAGCAAGAAATTAAAGAAATAGAGCGAATGATTCAATTCAAGTTTTTTAATGTTATATCAATTTTACCATTGATCATATTTTTTTGAATGATCTTGAGAATTATTTCATTCAAAGGTTCGATATGGACCGTATTATTTGAAAAATAATGCTCTAGAAAAAGGTTAAATTCTTAGTTAATATAAATTTATAAAAGTTATCATTTCCTAATTTTCCATTACTTTTCTAAATTTTCTCTTAAATCAAAAGCCCTCCATTCATATTCAACGCTTTTTTTGGAGAGAATTACTTTAGTTGCTAAGATCATTAAAAATGATGGAAAAATTCCAATAAAAAATTAATGAAATAAATTGAAGAAAAAAAAGTAGTTGAATAAATTCTATTTTTTAATTATTTCAATATGGGTTTATATTCTGAACTTCGAGAAAACCCGAATAATGCCCGGACACCATGGCGGGAATGCCATCCGTGTTAATAAATAAATAGTCAAAAATTTTCGCGGCAAGATATAATTCAATCCATATATAATTAAGATATTGTACTATTTTATTTCATCATTCTTGATAATTCTATCGCAATGCTTCATTTTCTCTATGTTTACGGCGAATTAGATATTTTCTCAATTCATCTGCAGGTAGAATCCAAATAGTACTTAAAATAACAATCCAATAGTACCATCTATCGATAGGAACAGCATAAAATGCAAATCCTAAAGGGGTAAATATTATTATCATATGCAGCGCAAAAGACAATCCCGTGGCCCAGAATAGATGTTTATTTGGGAAGTTCCACATAGGTTTATATTCTGATGTACAAGAAAAAACGAAAAACAATTCGAAAAATACCACGCTGGTAAATAGGATCGTTTGTACCACAGCAATCTGGTATTCCATACCCGTATAAGTTATTCCAAAGATAGTTGTTCCATTAATCATTCTTGGATCGATCGTGCTCCATGCAGGTATAAAAAGATTCCAACACAGAATATATAAGAGAATATCAGTTAGAGCATTTATTATCGCCGCAAAAATGATTGCATTT
>CAYLZE010000176.1:0-5518 GCA_964388035.1 uncultured archaeon | reverse complement strand
AAAAATGTATTCTAAAGAAGAACTTGGGATGAATTACTATAATACCCAATTTTTTTTAAATTACAACCCCATATTAGAAGATATCATGAAATTGAGTGAAGATACCATCCAAAGAGATTGTCCAAGTTGCAATTTACCAACGAATTGTGATTGTATATATTCTTATCTTCAAAAAAAGTTGCAGGTTATCACATGAAAAGTCTGTTTAAAATGGTTTCTTATCCCATCTCTCTCATCTAGAATTAATTTAAATTTCTTCTATTGCATTCAATATCTTAAAATAATATGAATATAGATCCAAAAAACTCCAAAATTTTAAGAATTCACATCTGATCCCTTTTAGTATTATAGGTTATTCAAATACCCTGAAAAATAAACTTCAATTTCTATACCGCAACCTATTTTCTTACATTTCTTTACAGACTTCTTATTGAATTCTAGAGGATTATTAAAAGTATGGTATCCTTAATACATTCGATGTCACTCGTTCCTGCATTGATTGTAAGCATGTCTGGAACAGCAGAAATGTTTTAGAGATTTAATCTTTCTTTAAATGTTGGCATGACGATATTTTGTCTATTTTAATATCCTTTACTGCTAACTTTCATATCATATTCAATTTTCGCACCAATTCCATTTCCAATCTTTTATAGAGCGTCAAAACCGATGTTTTCTTCAAAAAATTTTAAATTTTTAAGACATAATTCATCGTGTTGTTTTAGAATTTCCATTTCGCTTCGGTCATGATAATCGTAAAGCCCTTGGGAAGTTTTTATCCCAAAATACCCTTTATCTATTTTTTCATTGATAATTGAAAGGGTTACCCCGATATTTTTTAATACATCCGAGATAGTGTCCAATCCCACAAAATCCATGTTTTGAACGATTCCTACAATTGGTAACCGAATCCCTATCGTAGTTTTTATTGCTAAATCAATATCTTCGGGGCTCGCAACTCCCTTAAGTAATAAGGTAAAAATGGCGGAATTTATAGCCATTTGGATTTTATTGACTATAAATCCTGGAGTATATTTCTTCAAAAAAATTGGTTTTTTTCCTAATTTCTTCATTAACTCCATTGAAAGCTCAATAACCTCTTGAGAAGTTTTTTTGCCCGCAACTACTTCAACTAATGGAGAAATATAGGCCGGTCTAAAATAATGATGGATGATCAAGCGTTCAGGATTTTTAATGGATACAATATTAAAAATATTCAAATCGGAAGTATTTGAAGCAAAAATAGTATCTTCAGAGCAGTAATTATTTAAGGTATTATATACCGCTCTTTTTACATCCTTATCTTCATTAACGACTTCGACTACAATATTGGCACTTTTAGCAGAAGGTTCTAAATCCGTTGTAAAGGTCATTCGATTAAGGGTCTCTTCTATTTCATTTCTTTCAATTTTGTTATACTTTAGCAATAGATTAAGATTCATTTTTATCTTTTCTAAGGCTTGTTCCAAGGATTCTGGTTTGAGATCCACTAAATCTACTTTAAACCCTGATTGAGCATAGACTTGGGCAATGGCATGTCCCATAGTTCCTGCGCCTATTACTAAAACTTGCTTAATACCTTCAATAGTTTTTGTCATATACTTCACATCGAAACTTATAATAAAAAGGAAAAATAAAAAAAATCATTTTAATCCCAGTAATTCTCTTGCCTCCTCAATCGTGGCGGGTTCTCTTCCGACTTCCTTGCAGAGTCTAACCATGCGTTCCACAAGTTGCGCATTATTTTTCACAAGCTCTCCTTTACGATAATGAACCGTATCTTCCATGCCTGTCCGAATATTGCCTCCCATGCACATGGCTATGGTAGTTGTTCTGAGATTATATCGACCAATCGTTACTACTTGCCATTTAGACCCCTCGGGGAGTAGATCCACCATATTCAAAAGATTTCGGACACTTGCAGGGGCGCCTCCTTTAATTCCTAGCACTATACTAAAATGGAGCTTTTCATTTGGTTCAAAAACGCCCATGTTTACTAAGTCCATAACATTTGCGATGTGGCTGGTGTCATATACTTCGATCTCAATCCCCGTATTTAATTTCTTGCATCCTTCCACAAATTGTCTGTTAAACTCTATCGGATTGTCAAAAAGAGAAGACGTATTAAAGCCTTTTATTTTAGTGCGGAATTCAAAGGTACCTGCATTAATAGTGAACATGTCGGGTTGAGGTTTAATAGTTAATAAATTTAATCGCTCTTCCTGCGTTGCCATTTTGAGGGCTTGCCCATATCTTCTTCCCGATTTACTTACCTTGACCCCGTATTCCACACGAGCCCCTATCCCGTTTCCAATTTGAGTAATAATGGGACATTTTTCTTTTATTAATGTTACAACCTTATTATATACATTTATATCAGCAGTGGAGAATCCATCATCGCCTCTTACATGAATATGGCATACAGTTGCTCCTGCTTCAAAACATTCCAAAGCAGCTTGTGCTTGTTCTTCTGGAGATATCGGTAAAGCGGGATTTGTCCATTTGCCATGAGCCCCACCAGTAATAGCGGCAGTTATAATTACCTTTTCATCTGATAATAAGTTTGGTCTCGTAAAAATCACATCTTATTTTGTTATTTATTATTGAGAAACCATTATAAAAAAAATAAAAATTTATGTTTTTTGGAAAAAAAAATTCAAATCATGTGAGATGGAGTGCATAAAACCCACGATGGATATACTTTAAAGGATTATATATAATTCCATCAAAATATGTTTAATAAGAAATAGATTTTATATGGGGATGCCAATTGGAAGATGATAAAGGGCGGTATGTGGAGCGCCATGGAGATAAAATATACTTGAAGGAAGAAAAGAGCACATCATTTCTCTATAATCTCATTTTTATAACATTGCATTTCAATCTTTAAATTCTCAAAGAAAATAAAGTTTACTTAGCTTGCCTATAACGTCATAACGAAAGAAATTAATGGTTTGGTTAATTTCATTTATCACTTTTGAATAGGTTGAGTTTGCATGGGGTAGTGAATTAGATGGCAGATGTTAATCAAATTTTTTTACTTTCACTTGTTATCATTATGCTTGGATATTTCTTAAAAAGAATACATATAATTCCCGAGGAGAATGGAAAGACCATTGCGAAAGTAATTTTCAATGTTACTCTCCCGGGAGTGATTTTGAAAGTCACTACAACCATCCAATTCACGGTTTCCTTGATACTGCTGCCCATTATCACTATTGGTTATGGATTATTAATGGCGTTCGTTGGATTGCTTGTCTTTAAAAAGTATCCAAGAAAATTAAAAGGGCTTTTTTTGATGACTTTAATTGGATTTAATGTTGCTCATTTTTCATTTCCCCTTATTGAAGGCCTCTATGGTCAAGAAGGGCTACAATATATCGCTCTCATTGATTTAGGTAACGCATTTACCGTTTTTGTACTATGCTATCTTTTTGGTTCACTTTTTGCTAACGGTTCTGAAACAGAAAAAGAACAAATAAATGCAAAAAAAATCGCATCCCAATTACTTAAATCAGCTCCTTTAATGACATATGTTGTGGCATTAACCATAAATTTCTCGGGAGTGATCCTTCCCATCTTTTTTGTAGATTTGATTGATGTTATTTCCCGTGCAAACACCCTTCTCTCCTTGCTATTATTAGGTATTTATTTGAATTTCAAGTTCAAAAAATCAGAATGGTTTAACATTTTGAAAGTAATTGCTATAAGATATGTTTTTGGGCTTTCGATAGGATTATTATTATATTTTTTTCTGCTTCCCGCTCAATTCAGCCATCTAGTTAAACTCATTATCACGATTTCATTAATTTTTCCCGTAGGATTAGCCGTTATCCCTTTTTCAGTAGAATTTAATTATGATCAAGAGTTAACTACGATGATCACCAATTTAACTATTATTATAAGTTATGCACTTGTTTGGACTTTAATTCTCCTTCTTGGTGGGTGAATTTTCAAAATCAAATGAGAAGATTTAGGATTTAAGATAAATTAAAATTAAAAAAAATTGATATTTAGAATCTTATTATATTTCAGAACTGCAGTTAGGAGAGTTGAGAACCACAGTTGGGGCAAAATTTCACTCCAGGCTTTATGGAACTTCCACAATGTGGACAAAATTGAGCATCTGAAGCACTTGCTTTTTTTTCTTCCGACGGAATATATGCGGGACCAGTACTGGGTCCTGCTGCAGAGGGTTGAGGTGAGGTTTCACCCAGATTCCTCAAGGAAGCTAATTTAAAGTAACCTACTAATTCCAAGATAGAACCGATAAACGTGAGTATAACGGTTAAATAGAGTATTGCCGCAATTTTCAGGTATTTGGAACCATCAATTGCGTTATTTGCAATATTTGGAGGAAACATGGAACTATTTGCTTTAAAAAACTCATTACATCTCGACCAAGCTTGAATTCTTAATGCAGCAGCAATTATTAATATTATTATCCCAATCACGAGAAAAACAATTAATGCTGCAAAAGCTGCTATGGAAGGCGAAAAAATGAACACCGCGATTATTCCTGCAAAGCCACCAAAAAAAAAGATAAATCCAATGATGAAGAGCACGATCGCATAAAGAAGTTTGGCTCGAAATTCAAGCAATAGCCTATTATTTAATGCATACCCAATTTCTTTAATGTCTTTTAGAGCTAATAATAAAACAATGAAAAGTCCTAATTGGACAGCAAAATTGACTCCCATTACTCCACTGTTAAAATACCCACTTAAGCCGAAAATGAAAGACAGTAGGGCTAAAATCGCAAGTGCCAGCACCTTAGATCCAAATTGTTGGAATTTGGTATTTACATCCGATGACATGATTATCACTTTTATAGATTTTTTTTATATAAATTATGGATATAAATCGGTAAGTCGATTATAAAATTTGTGTATATAAGATATATATTCTCAAGTAACTCTTGATTTAAAAGAAAGTTTTAAAAGGAAAGTGTAATATTAGAACGAGATTTTAGAGAGTTTCTAAATATTCTTGTTTTAAAAAATATTATTTCTTGAATTCACTCCTATTTAATTTTAAGATCAAACGGATTCATTTAAATGATTTTTTTTGTCATCGGATATTTTTTGCCATAATTTTGGGAGAAAACGTAAAAATTGATTTTTATTTTCGCTAGAAATTATGATTTTAGCAATTTCTGCGAGTTTTTCTTCATACTCGTCAGGATCATCTAAGATCGTTAATAAGAGGATGATGTAAAGTCCAATTTTAGGACCAGAATAATAGGAGATTATATTTGCAGTATCATCCGTGAAAGCCGTTATCCCTTCCTTACTGGTGTGTTCATGAATATCATAGACCCTTAACATTACTTTTTTAGCAATAATGATATTTTCTGGATATTTTGTAACTAATTCCGCTCCGGATTTGATATTCCACCGCATTATTACTAATCCATATGGCATGGGTCTTAGTATTTAAAAAATTTTAAAATTATAATTCAAATTAATTATGTAAATAAAAAACAATATAGCATTTTAATCTTGGTTAATCTTTATAACTG
>CAYLZE010000175.1:0-5739 GCA_964388035.1 uncultured archaeon | reverse complement strand
GATCATCTCGGAGCAGAGCTTTTAGATTTAGAGGGGGCTTCGTGCTGCCCTGCACCAGGGGTATTTCGGGCATTTCACATACCTACCTGGCTCGTGATTGCTGCCAGAAATATCTCGATTGCGGAAGAATTAGGAGTAAGTCCTATTACGGGCTGCAATGGATGTTATGGAACGTTAAGAGACGCCTGGTGGGAGTTGGAGCACGAGCCGGAATTGAAAAAAGAGGTTAACATGGAGCTTGCTAAAGTTGGTCGCAAATACAAGGGAAATCTAGAACCTAAGCATGTCGTGCAGGCACTCTATTTGGACATGGGGTTAGATTACTTGCGGGATTTTATCAAGTATAAGTTCACCGATTTGAAAGTTGGGGTTCATTACGGGTGCCATATTGTGAAACCCAGCGATAAGCGTCCGTGGAATGGGGAGTATGAGAATCCCACCTTTTTAGATGAAATTATAGAGTTGACGGGGGCAAAAAGTATTGATTATAAGGATAAATTCATGTGCTGTGGAGCAGGAGGAGCCGTAAGGACTGCAGTTAAAGAAGTAGCTGCGGATTTTACGAGAGAGAAATTAGAGAACATGAGAGATGTGGGCGTTGATATCATTGTAGACTGTTGTCCTTTTTGCCACATGCAGCTAGACCTTGGACAAATTGAAGTAAATTCCTTTTATAAGGATATCATTGGTGAACCTTTCAAAATTCCGGTCATCTATATTACCCAACTGTTAGGAGTGGCTTTTGGCATCGATCCCAACTTGTTAGGGTTAATAAAAAATCACGAATTATCGGGGGTAAGTCCCTTCATTTCTATAGATCCCTTCTTAGATTTAGTAAAGGAGCAATTAATATAGGAGGAAAATAAACATGACCGAACCTGAAAAGAAAAAGGAGATTGTAGTTACTGGATATGAAAAGCCGAAGGTGGGCGTTTATGTATGCCACTGCGGTGTCAATATTGCGGGAGTTATTCCTCCTGAACATTTAGTGGAATATGCCAAGACGTTACCCGATGTTGCTGTTGTAAAGGATTATAAATTCATGTGCTCGGATAACGGACAGCAATTAATCAAGGAAGATATCGAGGCAGGGCTCATTAATAGAGTAGTAGTAGCAGCTTGCTCTCCCAGAATGCATGAGCCCACGTTTAGATTGGTATGCAAGGAAGCGGGCTTGAATCAATTCTTATTTGAACAAGCTAATATCCGGGAACATGCCACGTGGGTTAACATGTACGATTCCGAAGGCGCGGAAGAAATTGCCAAGGATCACATCCGCATGGCTGTTGCTAAAGCCAGAGAACTAAAGCCTTTGGACGTGCAAAAAGTGAAAGTGGAGCCCTCCAGTTTAATCATAGGTGGGGGAATAGCAGGAATGAATACCGCTATTGATCTTGCTAAGGAAGGGTATAAAGTATATTTGGTGGAGAGCTCGCCTACTATTGGAGGGCACATGGCTCAATTAGATAAAACTTTTCCGACCATGGATTGTAGTGCCTGTATTTTAACTCCCAGAATGGTGGATGTTGGACGGGAGAAAAATATAGAATTATTATCTTACTCGGAAGTGGTAGATGTTCAAGGCTACGTGGGTAATTTTGATGTTACCATCATGAAAAAGCCTCACTACGTGGATCAAGTAAAATGTACTGGATGTGGTGCATGCGTGGAAACGTGTCCCATTACGTGCGGAAACGAATTCGATTTAGGAATGGCCACTCGAAAAGCGGTTTACATTCCCTTTCCACAAGCTGTCCCAGGACAATATACAATAGACATGGATAAATGTATTAAGTGTGGAATTTGCGCCCGACCGGATGTTTGCGAGCCCGGAGCTATCAAGTATGATGATAAACCAGAATACCTTAAAGTAAAGGTGGGTACAATCATCGTGGCAACGGGATGGGACTTGTTCGATCCCACCAAATTGAAGCAATATGGTTATGGGAGATATCCAAACGTAATCACGGGGCTTCAGATGGAACGCTTATTGAGTTCTTTCGGACCCGTGTTAGGAAAGCCCGTGCGACCTTCCGATCAAAAAGCCCCCCATAGCATTGCTTTCCTTCAATGTGTTGGCAGTAGAGATTTTAGAGAAGGTGGACATACCTATTGTTCTCGGGTATGCTGCATGTATGCGACGAAACAAGCCAGGCAATATAAGGAAAAGCATCCCGAAGCGGATGTTTACATTTTTTACATGGACATTCGAGCCTTCGGTAAGGGATATGAAGAGTTCTATGAATCTGCGTCGGAAAATTTTGGAATCAATTACGTTAGAGGTAGAATTGCAGAAGTCTATGAAGATGAAAACCATGACATTGTCATCCGATCAGAGGACACTTTACTCCAAGAACCCATTGAGATTAAAGTAGAAATGTTCGTATTATCGTGCGGTCTTGAACCAAGAGCGAACTCTGATGAGGTTGCGTCCTTATTGAGCATTCAAAAATCGGGAGATGGATTTTTCATGGAAGCTCATCCGAAATTAAGACCCGTAGATACTCTAACCGAGGGTATATTTGTTGCTGGAGTGGCTCAAGGGCCAAAGGACATTCCGGATACGGTGGCTCAAGCAAAAGGAGCTGCATCCAGTGCTGCTGCTTTGATGGCACAAGGGGAAGTAGAAATCGAGCCCTATTTCTCCGTGGTAATTGAGCAATTATGCTCAGGGTGCCGAACCTGCCAGTCATTGTGTCCATTCGGAGCAATAGATTTTGATGAGTTTAAGAAAATTGCTGTAGTTAATCCCGCTCTATGCAAGGGATGCGGTACTTGTGTTGCTGCTTGTCCCAGTGGAGCCATGATACAGAATCATTTTGCCAATTATCAGCTGAATTCCATCATTAACGTTGCCCTAAAACAACCCGCCGCCGTGAAGAACGGCAAATAAATTATTTTTTTTATTTTATCCTAGATTTGTATCTTGTTTTTTTCTTTACTATTCTCCGTTTCATTTCGATATTGATTAAACATTAGAAATTTGCGGAAAATTCTTAATAGGATGCTAATGAGGGTATTTATTCCATAATTATTTATAATCAAAACATTTAATAATCCAATAAATATTTTTTACTAAATTGACGGAGTGCAATTAGCATGAGCTTTAGAAAGGACGTGGAAGAAATTCAAAATGAACTCAAGGGAAAGCAAGGGATACTCTGTTTGAATTGTTTAGTGAGGAGAGTATCTTTTGAGGATTTAAATTCATTCGCGGTGAAGAATAATATCCTCTTAAGGAATAAGAAGGAATCCAAAAGCTCTATTTTAGAAGAATTTGTTCAAAACTTTCATCGCGATTATTATATTAAAAAGGAGGTCCAAGAGAAGCATCAGACTTTTCTTGATTTCATGGGAGAGACTCTCTTAAAGGATGACAACATAAAAGAGCATTTAATCGAATTTGATTTCATCTCTAAGCAAGAATTGATCGAAGTCTTTGCAGACTATTGTGCCGATCTTGAGATTTCCGTCTTTGATGCGTCTAAGATAGAAGAATATTCCTTAGACTTGTACTTGACCAGAAAAACTCCCCTATTAAGAACAGAAGCCGTGGTAGTTAGGACGGGCTTTGAATTATCACCCGAAGAATATGAATATTGTTTAACCTTATTGAATAATGCCGGGCAAATAGCCAGTTGGACAGTATTCGTCACCACCCCTTTAGGAACCTATAAAATTGGATTAAAAAGATTAATTGAAGACATGGAGAAGCTAAAGACTTGGTTATACATCGTTGATCCTATTCATAAAACCATAAAAGGAATCACAAGAGGAAAAAAGTCGAAAAGTTATGATAATTCTATGCGCGATAAATATATAGAAAAGCTTCCTCATCAACCGATTAGGGCTCCCGCCCAAGTAAAAAAAATCTCAAAATATAAATTTAGTGAAGGGGATTCTTATAATCCTGAAGATTTTATAATGTATGACATCGTGACGGAGGAAATCGTCTCGGGGGTCCCCCAAATATCCAAAGAAGAGTCTAAATATGCTACTATTTTTAGAAATTTTATATTAATTGATATCAAGTCTGGCCTACCCATTTTTTCTTTTTCTAGTAAAGAACATTCGCTCGATGAAATTTTAATATCAGGTTTCTTAAATGCCATGGATGGGTTCATATCCGAGTTGGGAGGGTCTTCTTCAATGACTGATATTAACTATAAAGGTTTTTACGTGTTAGCAAGTTATGGAAAATTAATTAAAATCGCGTTATTTTTATCAGAACCTGCAGATCAAATTTTGTTTGAACGGATGGAATATTTTATTAAACACTTCGAACGAAGATATGAAGAGAAATTAAACCAATTTTCAAAAGATGGGGATATTTCCTTTTTTTTGGACAATGAGAATATTCTCACGATGGTAAAGTGGGTATTAGATATTTAATCTGCCTGCGGTGAAATTGACTAGCACTTTCTTTTTATTGTATATTTATCCCATGAAAAAACCACGAGGTTATTTATTATAGCTTCATTACCGTGTGTAAGTTCATGATTTATAATTTATAATGGTCTAAATAAAAAAGAATGGAAATATACCTTTTTTAATTATAATCGTGAAGAGCTTTTTATGAATGAAGCTAATAAGAACGAGCATTTAATTTTTGTGTTTAATGCAGATTCCGACACGATAAGTACCATTAAAGATTTTTTTCACAAGATGGTTAAACCCAGCACTTATAGTTGTAATTTGTGCGCGGTTTCCTATGGCCGATTTGGAATGAAAAAAGAGTGGACGGAATACGTGTCGGACTTGGAAGAGAAGGTTGATGTGAAATTCTTCCATAAAGATGAATTTCAGGAAAGTTATTCGCTTCCAGATGCAAAGTATCCCTGCGCCTACTTTCTAAAAAATAATACCATAAAGCTTTTCATCTCGCAAGAAGAAATGAATACTTTAAATACAGTGGAAGAACTAAAATCTCTGGTAGATGAAAAACTGCCTAAATTTTTATAATCCTATTTACCACTTTGCATTCTGGACTTTCTTATATTAATTTTATGTCATTAAAATAACATGGGGATTGGAACGAATAAATTTTACTATTTTTCGTTAGAAAAAGGTAAGATTGACCTTAGTATTGTAAGAATAATTGCTTGAACTTTTCCATTCGGTTACGATTAGTTCCCCAATCATACCCACCCATCCGGCTTTGGGACCGAAAATGCAGCGTTCCATTTTCAAATAGAAATTCCACGTCATCTTTAAATCGGAAGAGAAAGGTTGTAAACATGAAATGTAAATAATTATCCCTTTTCTCTAAAAGTTTAGTACGCTTCATTGAATTGATGATCTTGCCCACTCTTTCCATTGCTTGCTCTATTGTGATGGAATATGATAATGGGGAAATGTAATGTTTCTTATCCTCGGGTGGAGCTAGGGTAGAAACACACACGTGTTTTTCATAGCAAGGATAAAATTTTCCTTTTTCTAAACCAACTTTCCTTTCTTTTTTTGGCAAGGGGCTCTTACTCTCTACAATATACTACTCGAAAAATATAAGGAACTGAATTTAAAATTTAAGGTTTTAATTTAAAATTTTCCTTTGAAAACGGATAATTTTCATATAAATAAGCTTCTAATCCGCATTTTCCTAATATATCTAACTATCCTTTTTCTTGAATTCCCTATAAGGAACTTAAAATACACTTACTATCTTATTGTATACTTTAAAATTTTTAAGCCATGAAAAGAATTTTTAATAAAAAGAGTAAAGTATAATGTGAACTTCAA
>CAYLZE010000174.1:0-5952 GCA_964388035.1 uncultured archaeon | reverse complement strand
TAAGCTCCTTGAGATCAAGATCCTCCGCCCCAAGAAGATTGTAAATCGGGTGTTGCATGCTAAAGACAAAAATACCATTCGGTTTTAAAATTCTATAAGCTTCCTTAAATGCCGCATTCAAATTTTGCATCCAATCCAATGCAAAAATAGATAGAGCAATATCATATATCCCATCATCAATCATTGTTAAATTCTCTAAATCACCTTCTATTAACTCAATTTGAACTTTATTTTCTAACATTACCTTTTTAGCATATTTTAATTGTTCTAAAGACATGTCTATTCCTGTACAAATAGCTCCTTTCTTTGATAAAGTTATAGAGTTTTCAGCGCCTCCACATCCTAATTCTACAATTCTTTTTCCCTTAACATCTCCAAGCAGGTTGAGCTCAGACTCCCTTGCATACCCTAGAGCGTATTCAATATCAACATGTGATACCTTTCTTCTCCTCTGATATTCTAATGCGATTAAATTCCAATGTGATTTAATGTTGTTTTTACTCATATTATAAGGAATTTAAACAATTCTTTTAAATTTTTTTTTAAAGTTCAAGCAAAAAATCCAAGCTTTACGGAATTAAGCATCCACCCAAGAAATAATTATCATTAAAAAATTCAGAGACGAAAGGGGTATCTGAGGTCATAAGCTCTCCTTAATATTGATATCATTAATTTTTAGAAGAACTTATTAATTAGTTTTTTCTTTATAAGCAACCACAATAATTGAAAGAAAATCACTAAAAACTATTTAGAAAAGTATAGAGGAGGAAAATTATGGCGGGACATGACATGAGGGATGACGCCTTGGCTTTTATTGGTGATTATATCCAAAAACAAATTCGAGAACTATTAGAGGACCCAATGAATGAATATCAAGATCCAAACTGGGTACAAGCGGCAGAACTTTTTGAAGAAATTATCGTACCTTGCGGTTGGTCATATTTTACGGAGGAGATTGTTAAATTAGCCGAAGAAATAACTGAAAGAGCCAGAGAAAATTTTTGTAAAGTAAATTATTATTACTCTGAGGGCTCTTGCTCCTATAATGCTATTGCGAATATACCGAATAGAAAAGGATATACAGAAAAGGAAGAAATGGATTACTCGGATACAATTGAGAAAATTGAATCGTGGGTAGAAAGTTATCGTAAATATGAAAATGAATCTAAGGTGAGAAATATTACTAAAGTAGAGGAAATGTCTCTTGATGAAATCTTAGATTTTTTAGCTGATGCTGTTATGTTGATAAAAAATACTTTAAAAAAATTAGATGTTGTAGGTTGTGAATTAACTCAAAATATAGCAAATAAAATAAAAAAATAACAAAATCATGAATAATATTTTGGTGAAGAGAGAAAATTCTCTTGATTTTTTTTTATCTTTAATTAATCTATAGGAAATTGTTTATAAGGGATTGAAACGTTTCTTGAAATATTGAAAGTTGAGATGAGGAATTAAAAAGATCCTATTTTAATATCTAATTTATTTTTTCCTTTATTTTATTTGAAATATTCTGAGTCAACTCTCTCCCTACAATATCTAACTTTGTTAACGCTCTCTTTATTAACACCACGGCATCCGCTAAATACTTAATAATCTCTTCAAGAGACATGTCTTCTCCTTTACTCATCCTTCTCACCTCCACTTTAGAATTTAAATTATTATATAACGTATTTTCGGTTTAATCTATTTAAAGGAAAATCTGTGATAAAAATTTTAATATCAAACTATATAAAATAAAAAGTTGAACGTTTTAGAATTTAGAACTTCTAGAAAAATCTAATGTTAAGATTCGAATTAAAGATTAGTCAATGAAAGATATGAATCTAGTAATTGTTATTTCTATTTAACCTAAGACCGCAGGTAATATTTATCTCTAGTTTTATCAAAAAAGAACAAATCTAAGAAAAAACATGTGCAAATTTTAATTCAAAGTATTTAATCCTTTCCGAAATTGTCTTAATGATATTATCATGCCTGTAATAACGCAAATGCCTCATCTGGAATTTTCTCTGAACGCGGCATTTGTATTTGAAAAAACAAATTTAAAAAAATTTTCTATTTAATTCTTCGCTGAACAACCTAAAATCATCGACAACAAACAATACTACTTAATAATCACCGTAATCGCCATCATATTCGTCAAAATCTGCCTCTTCCTCATCCCAGTCATCGTCATCGTCTTCGTCGTCATCGAGATCGTCATCCTCATCGTCAAAATCATCCTCATCGTCAAAATCGTCGTCATCGTCAAAATCATCGTCGTCCTCGTCTATATCATCATCTTCGTCTTCAGTTTTTTTTCTAGGTCCATCCTCCTTTAGTAATTTCATATTTTTTGACCACCTTTTTTTTTTCAACTTTGTATATGATTAATTTTATATATCCTTTCAGAATTAATGTAGAAAAAACCCTTAATAAAGATTTCTGATTTGAAAAATAAAAACTTTACTGCGGATGAATAAGGGATTAAGCATGGTAAGGCAAAAATTCGGGGAGATAGAAAGGGATGAATTTAAGAGGGATAAACGAGGGATTTTGCATACAAGTAAGTAATTAACTGTATAAACAAACTTTTTTTGTATATTCTTAAATCAATTATTCAGACCTAAAATGTTCAAAGGGCGCATGGTGTTTTGCTATTGATTTAGAACGTGATTAAGTTAAATATAATGTCAAGTACCGAAAAGTATATTGATGTATTTATATTATGGAAGAAATTTAAGAAATAATACAAATTGATAATAATTAGAAGTTCTTGAGAATAAAAAAGCAAGAAAAGTTTTTTAAATTATTTTTAATTTTTGGAGCAATCCCATGGTTAAAATGGGAAGGGCGATGGTTGCATCGCACCAGACACTAACATAGCGGGCATTGAGGGTGTATTTACCCCAGGATTTGCTTTCCGACACGGTACATCCTGACAAGCCCCCATCATATTCCGTGGCGGTGTGGATTCGGACCGAGTAATTATAACCCATGGATTCAATTTGGTCGAGTTGATCGAGCAAGGGAAAGATCTGTTGGGTCCAATTGCGGGGGACTCCTCCTCCAATTATGAAGGTTCCATACTCCTTGGCTGCTCGAATGATATCTGCGAATTTCATTACATCTCCTAAAATATCAAATTGAAAGTTGTATTTTTCTCTCTCAGAATATTTTATTAGATTTAACGCAAATTCAGAATCAGTAAAAGCCGGTACAAAAATGGGAATGTCATGTGTTGCTGCGGCGGAAAGAATTGATCTTACCTTCACGTGTTCTCCTACGACTTTAAAGAGATCTGAGGGTTTTATGAACACTTCTTTTTTGGGAAAAACATCATGAATAATTTCTAACAGAGCATCTTCCGCTTTTTTATAATTTTCTTCGGGAAGAAACGTATCATATATACGATTGATTCTGTGATGGAATAAAGCGTTATCATCAACATTGGGAGAGCCCACATAATGTCCCACGTTTGATGCAGCATCTACTAAATCATGGATGACATTAGCACCCGTGGTAACCAGGACATCTATCAATTGGTGTTCAATTAAGGTACAAATAATTTCTCCCATTCCGGCGGGCACCATGGCACCACTTAACGACATGACTGTCAAGCAGTTTTGATTGGATACCATCTTATAAAGGATATCCAAGGCGATCCCCAAATTTCTTCCTTGAAATCCACAATACTTGAGAGAAGTGAGGAGATCTTCCACATTTTTAACATTGTAGAGATCTAAGGGCTTAATCTTTAGGTGCAAATAATCTTCTTCTTTACCATTTCTTTCCATATTATATCATTCAATATAGCGGGAATTTTAAATTAAACGAATTCAATTAAATGAGGTGACTGAAGCATATAATCTATATCATTAATAAATCCAGTTTAAGATAAAAAGATTTGGATTTGATATTAAGTTTCAATCAATTTATACCTATATTACTCAAAAACAATTCAGTTTACGTGATAAATTTGCTTAAAGGATCATCTAATGAATGCTTAGCTGTTTCAAATTAGACTCATATAAGTTGAATAGATTTGTTCTAATAATAATGTAGTACTTCTACAAAATTTTAAATAATACGGATTTTTATTATATTATTATCAATAATGAAAAAGTATGATTAACTAGGTACAATGTCTTTAATTCCAAAGATGGTTTTCTTTGTTAAGGGCGTAGGGTTTCATAAAGCAAAACTAAATTCATTTGAAGGCGCTCTTAGAGACGCGAGGATTGAACGATTTAATTTAGTATCCGTGTCCTCTATCTTGCCGCCTTTTTGTATTGAAATAGAGAAAGAGCAAGGACTAATGCAATTAAAATCGGGTCAAGTTGTTTATACCGTGCTTTCGAAAGCTAGCTCAAACGAGTATAATCGGCTCATATGTGCTTCCATTGGAGTTGCTAAACCAGCAGTAAAAGAAATGTATGGGTATTTAAGCGAGCATCATGCTTTCGGAGTAAAAGAGGAAAACGTCGGGGATTTTGCCGAGGATTTAGCGGCGGAAATGTTGGCTACTACTTTAGGAATCCCTTTCGATCCGCTAGCAGATTATGATGCTAAAAAGGAGATCTTTAAAATCGATGGAAAAATCGTTGAGACGAAGAATGTAACTGCTTCCGCAATAGTAAGAGAAGAAAATGAATGGGCTACCGTGTTAGCAGCAGCAGTTTTTGTTCTTTAGATTTTTTTTCTATTTTTAATTTTTAAAAAAATCCTATAATTAATATAGGAAAAGCGATAGTAGCATTGCCGCATCACTCACTTACTTCGAGCATTTAAATTTGCTTTAAATGTTCCTTTTTACTAAAATTAGCACAAATCTTTAATTTTCTCGTGAATTAAATTTGAATAATCTGATTAAGTTATAAAATAATTTTTGGAATTTTTTATTATGAAAGGCGAAGTTATACTACTCTATTTATTTGATGTGGGTCGGTATATTGATCTAATTAGAGTTTCTAATGTTTATTCTGGCATTCAAGGATTGATGATTTCTATTAGCAAAGATACGTCCCCTTATATTCATATTCCGATGCCTTTGATTTTAGAGAACCCGTCTTTTTCTTTAGAAATTTCAAAATTCATGACTTTAAAAGGGCAAATTAAAATTTATGAGGATGGAGTGATTAGTTTTGTAGCGAGAATTAATTTTGCGGACATGGATTTATTTCAATTGCCTGAAATCTTTAATATTCGATTCAACAGGTCTAATCATTCTTTTACTGTACATGAATGGATAATGCAAAGATATCAGGAACTAATGAATAAAATTGAAGATTACGTTGAAAAGTATGTGTATGAAGTACAAACTCTTGAATATGAACATTATACCATTTTTTGTTTAAATGATATAACTAAGAATCCATCAGAATTTGTCACAAAAAATTCCAAATTCTTTGCAAATCTTTTAATAGGAGAAAATATCAATACCGAATTACACGAGTCTCGAATTGCTGATACTTTAGCTAATAGTTTTAGTTATTTAAAAAATGATTTAACTATTTTTGATCTAAATTGTTGTTTAATAATTGATTCTTCTTTAGATTATGAGGATGTTTTATTGATTATAGAATTAAGTATTTTTCAAAGATTGGAATTAAGAGTGTTAGATAACTTATTAGATACCCATTTAAACGTTTTAGAAGGAGACATACGCAAGCTTTTTTTTAAAAGAAAGACATTTGGTCAGAAACTAACTAGAAAGCTAGGAAGATTATTTCGGTTACGATACGATATGCTATTCATTTTAGAAAATATTGAAAATGTATCTAAAATTATTGGTGATTTTTATTTAGCACGACTCTATAGTTATTTAGGAGAATTATTTCGATTGGATCAATGGAGCCAAAGTATTCGGTATAGATTAAATATATTAGGTGATATATATGGTATTGCTAAATCGAATACAAATGAAAGGGTTTTACTAATAATTGAGATTCTGCTCGGTTTATTTTTTAT
>CAYLZE010000173.1:0-6070 GCA_964388035.1 uncultured archaeon | reverse complement strand
TGTATTTATTTAAAATTTGAATCGATAATTCTTCAAAAGCTTTATTTACACCTTCATTTAACTTGGCACTCGTTTCGAAATATCGTACCCCCAATTCTCTCGCTTTTTGCTCAATTAAGGCACGGTCAATGACTCTTTCATCAGATAAATCCGTTTTATTTCCAATTAATATAAACGGGATTTGCCCCAAAAGCTTATGAATTTTTTCAACCCAAAAATTTACCGCATCAAAGGATTCTTTACTTACCAAGTTAAATACCACCAATGCACCAACGGCTTGAAAGAAATAATATTCCGTGACGATTAATTTATCCGATTGACCTCCAATATCCCAAAAGTACAGTTTGAACCCTTTTTCAAGGATCTTTTCCTTTAAATCCTTATTGAGATTTTGAACTTTTTTAATAACTTGAGTTAAATCTACTTCTTTAATGAGGAAATTTGCACCCACGGTTTGAATATATTCTTCATGAAAGGTTCCATCAATAAATCGGGAGAGTAAGCTGGTTTTTCCGACTCCAGCGCTTCCTATGATAATAACCTTCCCTACAAGGCTCATTAACTTGTTACCCCTAGACTTTTCTTAAGTAATATATTCAAGTTTTCTATTTAAAGTTACTTTTCTTTTTCGATACAAAATTAATTTTTAATTTAGAAAAAAGTATCACATTTAGATAAAGAAAGATATTTTTTTATACTCTTTTTTTTGAAATTTAAAAATGATCAAGATCTTCTCATGGACAGTTTAGATTTGATAGTCGATTCATTGATAAATTCAGTTATCATCCAGTTTATCCTTCGTTTTGAAGGCAATTTGCTGGCATTCAGAGCTAATAAAATGATTAAATAAGTGTTCATATCCTAATAATTGATTATCTTGACTATTTTCTAACCAGATCCCAGAAGTATACTCGGGAGCTTCTTTTACTTGGTCAAGCGTAGTAAATAACACATCGCGATCAGCAATTAATAGTCCAAAAGGGATTACATTTACTCCTGAAATCGAGTGAATTTTTATGTTTATTTTTAATAGTTTTTTGATTTCAGCATCTAAAGACTTTAGATATTTTAAAGCAATTATGATTTGAATATCTGATTTTGAAAATTTTTTATTCCACACTTCTTTTAAAATCCATTCATAGCCCCCTAATTCCTCCATTAATAAATCGGGAGTAATAATGAAAAAAATGCGTTCTTCGGATTTATTGATCAGTTCTTTCATTTTTTTTCTAATTTTTTTCTTTGTAGTTATACTCCATACTCGAGGCTCTACCAATTCGTTATCAATTTTTAATTCATTTATGGATTTTTCAATCTGAAGAGTGTATTCTATCTTTTGTTTATATTTATCCCGAAGACTTTTAAAAATGCGATCCACGGGGATGATCTTGTAGGTTGCTCCTCTTTTTACCGGTTCTTTTTGAATGTAGCCCTTTTCCATGAGTCTATTTAAAGAATCATATACGCGAGCACGATCGACGTCCGAATACTTGGCTATATCAGCGGGACTTAGAATTTTATATTTGCATAAAGTTAATAATACTTTAGCATCATTTTTGGTAAATCCCAATTTTTTCAATGACTTCTCGATTTCTTGCTCGCTTAAAATAGTATCTTGGACCAAATTCTAAATCACTAAGAGGAAATTATATACATTTAATTCAACTTATCACTTTTTAACTTTTATATTTCGTAATAGGCTAAAAATGAATCATTTAATATTTTTGAATGGAATCTTATTTGAATTAAATTTTTGTAGCCCATAAATTTTATTATTATATTTAATAAAAAGCAAGCAAAAGATTTATAGATTCATGTTAATATCTCAATGGTCAAAAGACAATGCATTTAAAGTTTTTTATCTCATATTCTCAATCTTTCCTTGATAAATCTTTCTGAAAGTTCTCTTTAAAATTTGTATTTTTTTTTAGATCCTTCTTTAATCCCTTGAGATGTGTAATGAATCATATCGGGCTTTTTATGTCTCGAATCCCCGTAATTTTTTATTCATTTATTAATAATCAGAAAAAATGTATATTGCGTATAAATCCCGTCTTACTGAAATAAAACATGGTTTTTTTGTTTTGTCGGAAAAATTAAGATCAAATTAATGTAACGATCTGAATGTCGATTGCCATGATCTCTCCCATAAGATTGCTATGGAAATGAATTGGAACCATAACATTTAAATAAGAGAAATGTCCATTATTATATAAAAGTAATCGAATAAAAAATAATTATTGTGTAATCAAATAGTGGAGGAATAAAAAAATGGCTAAAAAAGCAGCAGCACCTAAAAAAGCAGCAGCACCTAAAGCGGCGGGCGGAAAAAAGTCTGAAACTTATATCGCAAAAGCCCCTATTCGAAGATTAATGAAAAAAGAAGGGGCTGATTTAGTGGCCGCCGAGGCGCTCGATAAGCTTATAAATTTTCTAGAAACGAAGGCAGCTGACGCTACAAAAGAGGCAATAAAGATTTGTAAAGCTGACAAGCGCAAACGCGTCACTGCCATGGATATCCGTAATGCAACTCGCATGTAATCCTAATTAGTTAAAATCTAATTAATTACTCTTTTTTTTTCTAAAATCCTTTTTCAAAATGAGTAAATACTTTTGTATTAAGTTCACTTTTTACTTAGCTTTTTTATGGATACTTTTTTAAATATGTAACTTAAAGGATTCACAGATCTTAATTATTGAAAATTATTAAAAAATTCAGGGTTCAAATACTCATGTATTTTTTTATCAATTTTTTCTTTTACGGCATCAAGCCCTTCAGGAACCACTCTTGTTTTTCCTACAATATCGATATATCCTAATTCAGAGCCATAACGCGGGACAAGATGGAAATGAAGATGTTCAATACTCCCCCCAGCATTTCTTCCTTGATTTACGCCCATATTATAGCCATGAGGACTATATAAATCATCCAATAGAAATTGTAATCCTTGAATTGCTCTAAGTATATGGTTTAGTTCCGTTTTAGTGAGATCGATTAATTTCAAAACATGTCGCATGGGAACGACCATCATGTGAGCCGGGTTATAAGGATAGATATTCAGAACGACGAAAATTAGAGGATCTTGATATACTTTCAAGGATTTCACCCGTTCATCATCATCTCTGATTGCACATAAAATACACTCGACATTAGGTCTTGCTTTTCCTTGCACGTAATCGAGCTTCCCAAGTGCTCTCAACCATTTATTAAACATTTAAAAATCTTGCCAGCCGTATTAGTCTAAATATATAAAGTATAATCTAACCCAGAAGTAAAATCTTTATCTTTTTCAAAGTCTTTCTGGTCCAAGGTTTTAAGAAGTATTTCTGTTAAAAGGACGTTGCTATAAATATAACAATTATAGATCTTATGCATGCTTGTATGCAGAGACGATTCCACTGCGCTACTATTTGTATTAAAAAAAATCTTATCACTAATTTCATATCTCATGTCAACCGAATTTATTTCATAATACACATCTTTTAACAATAGGTACTTTCTTAAATCCAGCAAGTATTGGATTTGGGCGTTATTACCGATCGATTGAAGAAGATGCCTGTGATCTTCAGAAATTTGTACCGAAATGCTCATTATAAGAAAGTTTTTGTCTTTAGGTTTAAATAAAGCCAGTGTTTTTGATTTATTAGGATCTGCTTCGCCTAAATTTGGTGGATATTCAAAATGAATGGCAAAATCTACCTCCTCTTCTGGGATAATTTTCATTTTCAGATTATCTTTAATGAAAATATCATGGATTAGCTTTTTAATCTCATTCGAGTTCATATCATGTACCTATCTTTAACATGTTATTATTTGAAGACATTAAGCATTTAACTTCTTGAATTTTTTAGTATTTTTTTATTATCATTATTATTATTATCTTAAGCTTTTTCAATATTTAATTGATTATCCCTTGAAATTAAGAGTTAATTATTCTAAATTTTAATTTGACGATTAAACGTCTTGGTATCATGAGAGAGCATACTGGGGAGTCTTTTTTAATTTAGAAGCATTTTCATGAACTTTTAATTAAAATCTTTAAAAAGGATCGAAAGTTAAGGCATGGTATTAAATAGAAAAAAGTTAGGGAAATTAAAAAATGTATTTCCCATTTTTTAGGAATTTATAAGCATTTCAAGCACGTTCATCCAAAGCTAATGCATTTTTAATGAGGCTGTATGTAGTGGGATGGGGGTAGAAGTGGAATTTAACACCACATAGAACAAGAAGGGAATTATTCATCATTATCTATAATTACTTCATCAACAGAATGTAAGGCGCAATTATTTTCTTCCAGAGTATCCTTGATATCATCTAGCTGCGTTTCACCCGTGCCTCGAATGGTAATATAAACAGAAGTCGTAACATTATCAATTTCATCTACTTTAATATGAACGTATCTGACTCCCGGAAGTTTTTCTAAAATTCTCGCAAGTAGGTCATTATTTGGATTGTGGGGCTTGAGAACATCAAGCGAATAGCTTACTCTCATCGAGCTTTTTCAATTTTTTAGATTTTTAAATTTTATATTATTTAAATCTTTTCTTTCATGCATGGTAAGGATTTAAACTGAAGATCCTACTATTTTTAGTAATTTTGACAATAAATTCTTTTCGTCATGTTAAATTAAGGACTGAATCGCGGTAATTAATTTTGATGAGATCTCCTCTTCATGAATGATGAAATCTGCTTTTTCAAACATGTTTTTAGTCCAAAATTGAGAGAATTTGGTACAAATTGCGATGGAATAGGCCCCAACTCGCAGTGCTCCCTCAATATCTCTGTCTGTATCACCAATTACCACGATTTCTTGTGGATCCACATTAAGTAATCTACAGATATGCATGAGATGATCGGGATGGGGCTTTGGATTAATTACATTATCACGCCCGATGATATAATCAAAAAATTGTGCCAAACCAACAGTTTGTAATGAAACTAAAGCATTCTGTTGGGTATTATACGTATAGATGGCTTGTTTAAGGGAATGACTTTTAGCAAATTCTAAAACATCATGCATTCCATCAATCCTGGTGGCATTCATAGCAGCTTCATACTCGACTTTAATAACCTCACCATCTACTTCTCTGATAATCACTTTTATTTTATCAGGATCAACCTTAACGGATTCAAGATAAGTTTTCGCTTCCCGAATGTTATCTAAAATACTTAGTTTAACAGTAAGGATTTCCTTGGGGACACCGTATTTTTTTAATATTTTAATTGCATTTCTTCGTGCACGCAAGAAATCAATGTTAAAATGAATTAACGTGCCATCCAAATCCCATACGATTGCTTTTATGGATTTATCCTTCATTGATATACCAAATCGCTATAAATTGGACCTTTAGGGGTTAATACAGACTTCTTTAACTTTACCCCATCAATTGGAAAAGATCCATATTCCGTGTCTTTATTATCTAAAATTAATGATTTAAAACTATCAAAAGTCTTATAATTTATCCCTTGTTTTTTCACTCTTCCTATCGTCATGTGTGGTTCAAATTTACTTCTTTTATCTCGCGGAATTTTAAGCTTCTCATTCAATGAGTCTTCGATGCGATTTTTAATTTCTTGTAGAAACGCAGTATCTCCAACCAACTTAACCCATAGAACAGAATAGCTCCTGAATTGACCAATGCCCTTAAGAACGTAATTATAGCTCTTCCCCCCAAACATTCCCTCGTTTATTTCTTCTTTTAAAATCTGGTAAATTTTTGGGGCTAACGTTTCATTAATATTCCCAAGGAACTTAACGGTCATGTGATAATTTTCGGGTTCAACGAATTTAATTTTGGGTTGATTGAGTTTCAATCGCTCTATAAAATTAGAAAGATTATTTCTTGTCTCATCGTTTTCTAAATCGAATGCAATAAAAGTTCGGATCATTTTTTCAATACTTAACAATTTTTGCTTAGATAAAAAATTTTATAAGAACTACAACTTATTAAAGAATCGGGCAAACTTTATTTTACAAGTTTAGAAAATTAATCAAGCGCCTTGTAGAATTTAACATATGATTTGAATGATTTTCACGGTCCGGGTATTCTTTTCTCGGTTAAAGACATG
>CAYLZE010000172.1:0-6098 GCA_964388035.1 uncultured archaeon | reverse complement strand
TTATCTTGAATTATATGTTCAAGAGAGCAAGTTAGAATTGGTTGTGGGCAAGCTTTTTATGATAGATATTTAGCAAGGCAGCAAATAGAAACATTAACATTCGAATTAATAGGTTTAGAAGCGAGTAAAAAAGGGATTAATATCATGAGAGCTAAATTAAACTTTAGTAAATTATTAGTAGATTTAGGAAATGGAAGTGATGTAGTTTTAGGAAATATGGTCTTTATGCTAAGAAATATACGTAGATTACGTCTTGCTTATAATTAAGGAGAAAAGTTTTTAAATGAAGGGAATCTCGTAAAAGCACTTCAATCCTTTAATAAGGGATTGAAGATTAATCCCGATGATCCTTGGTGTTTGATAAAAAAGGCGCTCATACTTGGTAATCAAAACCATCATGCTGGTGCATTGAAATGTTGTGATATTGCTTTAAAGATTAATTCAAAAAATGGGGAGATATGGAAATAGAAAGGGGCAGCACTTATAGGTTTGGGAAGAATTCAAGAAGCTATACAGTCCTTTGAAATGATTTTACAAATAAATCTTTTTGATGAGCAGGTAAAACTATTAAAGTCACTCTTACCACCTCGTTAATTTTTTATTTAAAAAAAATAGTGAGCTTAAAAGGTTAATTCGACCTACCTAATAAATTCGAAGCAATTTTTACAAATATAGTTTTTAAGCAGTCTAAGGTATAGAGATTATAATACAATAATATCCATGATTTCAATTTTAATGGATATCTTGACCATACCCATGAGGATATCTTCGATTTATAGCTTGCATTGATCATTATATTAATTTCAATTTTAGATTGCGTTTGTAATTACTTCCATGGCAATTTCTCCGATTTTTAATACTTTTTCGGAACTAATAGTACTTTCCATATGATTGAGAGTCAATCTTAACCTTCCAGCATGAGTGATGACGCCTATCGCTAATTCTGTATAAGGAGAACAAGAGGGCATTAAAATTAAGTTGCTTAACACTAATTCTCCGTATTTTTCGGGAAACTTTAAATTTCCCAAATTCGTCATTATCATGGCGAGTTGCGTCCCTTTTGATAATTTCTTTCTAACTGTCTTTATTACCATATTTTTGCCATCATTTAAAAATTCTTGCATTTTATTAAAGCTAGGGGAACTTGGGGGAATTAAATGAGCAAATGCAGCAAAGAATTGTGCTTCCATTAGAGAAGCAGGTAATTTGAAGTTATTTAAAGTAGAAATGAGTGCCTCTTTTCTCATTTTTTCAGGCTTAGCTTTCTCATATATTTTTTGAGCTGTTTTCCATAAGTCGAACTTTTCCTCAAATTTATATTCAAATTGCTGACCACCAGCGAAAAATCCAAATTGTTCTCCAATGGGTTTAGATATAATATTGCGAAGATCTACTGCCGAACCAAATTTGGATAAAAATTCAGGGTTACCTTCGTGAACTCTATTTTGAGCCATTGAGAATGCTGCGATTAAAGCAGTATTTACTGTTACATCATGTTTTCGGCAAGCTTCAACAAACATTTTAGTCTTTTCTTTCGAAAATTCGATTAGCCTTGCTTTATACCTGTACTTTTTCCAAAATACCTTATGAAGTTCTTTAAAGTCATAATAATCAAATAGAACCTCTTGTTTTTCCCATTTTTTATTGATCATAGGTGCAAGTAATCGCAGGACAAACTTTGGCTTCATATCATCAGGTATTGCGTCCTCATCGATAATAGGGGGGATGGGCAACGACTCAACCTTCATTGAAGGATTTGTTAAAAAGATCATAATATCACGAGCAAGATATGCTAAAGACATGCCATCGCAAATGGAATGCTGACAAAATATAATTAAATCAGAGAGCTCTGGAGAATGCAGAAGAATAAATCTAATGAGAGGACCTTCAACTAAATTAAAAGGTATTTCGTGTTCCTTAATGATTTGATCCATCCATTGTTTATTACCATTCCGTGGTATATTTTTTAGCGGGATTTCCATATTAACATTTCCAACTAAATAGACATCACTGCCATTTGCCTCCATGCGAGAGTTTAAAATGGGATGCCTAATTTGCATTTTTCTTATTGTATCCCTTAAATTATCAAGGGAAACCTTTCCTACAATTGTTGCAACAATAGAAATATTTGAATTTGGTACTTTACAGTGGACTCTTTCCCTTTGATTTAGTTTACGTTTATAATCTTTAATTGTAATTTGCATTTTTACATCACTTAAATTATTAATTGCAAAGTGAGTATAACTCACTTTTTAATTTATATTATTATAACTAGAAACTTAAATATTTAAATGTAATGATTGTTATTATATAAGTAAAAGTGAATGATTTTCACATAGTATGACTTTAAATAGAGAGAGGTATGCCAGGGATAAGCAGAGAAGAATTGCAAAGGTATGCGAAATCTCTCAAAATGTAATTGAAGAGAGTAATTACGACGAATTATCGATGAATTTAATTCATAAGTTAACCCAGATTCCCATAGGAACATTATATAAAGATTTTCCAGACGGAAAGGAAGATATCTTGCTGGAAATCTTGAAAGGTTTTCAAGATGAATTTTCTGATATAAATGACAAATTCAATGACAATACACAGTTAAGGCAATATGTATATAGAGCCCTTGATGTGGGAAGGAAAAGGCGTAAATTAATCATTGCAGTCCAGATCGAGACCTTAAAAAATCCAGATACATTTTTGGCTAAGGCAAGAAAATATATGCACGACATAGATAGCTCTGTTTTTAAAAAGGTTATGGAGTACATTGTTCAGCACGACCTTAACTTGGATCGAATCTATGAGATGCTCACGGTGTGGAAAGCCTTGATTAGGCAGCATATAATATTTAGAAACCTCTACGGTTCAGACGAGCATTTTTTCGAAATGCTTGTAAAAATTATGAGAGGATTAGATAGTACGGATAACTTTTAGGATTCAAAATTTGAAAATCTCCTTCCTTCAAACAGATTCTTTAATTTTCTTCTAAACAGCAATTATCTTTTAATAATTTCTACTTGGTAAAAATCATCTCCTAAAGGAACTTTTTTGCTATAAAAACCCTTCTAGATGATTTGGATCAAAAAATTATTTTTTAAGATTAGCCTCGCCATTGGGTTCTTGTCGATTTCGAAATCTTTTAAACCCAATCGAGCAAAGAATAAGAATAAAACCCAATCCAAAACATAGAAAACTTGGGTCAAACAAAGTCACAAAAAGGGTAAATGAGATATTCGAGAGGATATGAATGGCCATTGCGTAGAAAAGATTATTTGAAAATACATAAATAAGAGAAAATAAGACCCCCGTTCCGATAAGTAAAAGAATACTTAAAAGTAAATCTATCCCTAAAACCCCACTAAAAACTCTGATGGGTATATGTAAGACGGCAAACATCGTACTACTTAGTAAAACGCCTTTTAAGATACTTCTGAATTCAGCTCCTTGCTTCATTGAGCTTTTTCTATAAAATTTGATAGTGAATTGATTAAGTAAATAGCCTCGAAAATAGACTTCTTCAACGATTACATTTCCAAAAATCTGCGCAATTAACGCTCCAATAGAATAAATTGGACCATATTCCGACCAATATGGGTAAAAGTCAGGCGCTCCCGTTACTATTAGATTTAGAAAGAGAAGTACCAGGTTTAATAGGAGATAATTTGCGATATAAAAGAAAATTCCTGCTTTAAGCTGGTGCTTTTTTAATCCAAGCTCGGGTAAGGTCATTTTCCCCACTTTCTTGATCATTACCCACACTATGAGAAAGAAAATTAATAGACTCATGATGAGGGTCAATTGAATGATGTGATTTGTTTGAATCTGGATGAAATCAAGTAGGTGAAATTGATAAATTACAAAAACTATGAGTGTTAATAATAAAGCATAAAAAAGATAGGTTAATAAGATGAATTTCCAAGAATGTTCCGTTGTTTCTTGGATATTGCCACGAATAAAATGGTGATTAATGGTTTGGAACATGTTAACTAAAAAAGAGTAGCTTGAATTTAAAATATCTCTATTTCCTTTTATGAAATATTTATTTTCTATAATTGTATTTTAGGTCAATTGAATGATTTGCAATTTAATTTAAATATAAATTCAACAAAAATTTCCTATAAAGAAGCAAGTATTAATATGTATTAAGCTAGTATAATGATAAGGAATTATGAGTCCGACTAAGTTTCGTTCCGTAAAAGAGCAAGTTATTTCCTTTTTAAATGAATTACCAGAAGATGTCACCTTCGAGGAAATCATGTATCATCTTTATGTCAAGCAAAAAATCCTAAAAGGAAAAAAAGAATTGAAGCGAGGAAATACTAATAGTCAAGAAAAGATTGAAGATGAGGTTAAAAAATGGTAAAAATTACCTGGTCTGGTGCAGCAAAAGAAGATCTTAAAGAAATCATCAAAAGTATCTCCAGAGACTCACCCGAATACGCCCAAGTCCTTACTGAGACATTCTTTGAGAAGTTAAAGCTTCTAACCATATTTCCTAAAATGGGGAGAAGCGTGTCAGAATCTGATGATCCAGATGATGGAGAGTTAGACTTTCAACATTATCGCATCATTTATAATTATAATAAGGGAGATGTTGAAGTCATTACGATAATTCAAGGAATGGGTAGGCTCAATCTTTAACAAACTTTAGTTATTGCGAATAAAAATCAGATTTGATAATTATATAATTTCTACTTCATATCTTGTACACTTTTTTTCCATTTTAGAGTAAATTATATTTTTCCTCTAATCATCCATTTAAGTCGAGTTATTGGAACTTATTTTGATAAATAAAAAAAATCAATTAAATATTAGCTTGTTTCTTGATCACGGCATTTATTCATTGAAATGCGGAATTTCTTATTAATCAGATCAAATGAGAACCGCATTCCCTACAAAATTGGTTAGTCGATAAAGTTTTAGTACCGCAATGTGGGCAATAAATTTCTCGAGGTTGGACTTCCCTTATATGTTGAGATGTCGTTAATTCTTGTGGAGGAGAGGAGGCGCATTCTTCTTCGAATTCTTTTTCTTCGAATTCTTTTCTTTGCTTTTTTTTTTTTCGGATGATAAGGAACAGGTTACTTGTAGAAATTATAATCGCAATTAGGATAATGGTAAGTAAGGTATTAAACAGAATGTCAAACTTATTGGGAATTTCATAAGAAATTAAAAGATGAGGGACCTCATCTTGGGTCTTGGTTGCTTCTCGAGTATATCCCTGACAGTCGCATTTCTTATGTGGTTTAAGAGTGTACAGACAGATAGAAATTTCTTTTCCCGTCAAATATTCAGAGACATCAATCTGATAGTTTCCATTAGCAGGAACCTTAAGGGCGCTTATATTAACTCCGTGGGTTGGTTTATCATCCCAGGTTATAGAGTATTCTTCCCAATCACAAGAAGTCTGGCACGCTTGGATATCCAGGGTTTCTTCTACAGAGTACAAATAGAAATGGATTTTTGCAGTTAATATCTTAGCATCTGAAGGAATAATGGTTAGGTTGAAATGAAAATAAGATTCTTTTAATCCAAAAGAATTTCCGATGAAAAACCAATCTCTTCCCCCATAATTACTGTCGCGAGCATCATAATTATCAAGGAACCATCCAGAACTAACATAAGAATCTCTATCCGTCATGATTATTACTTCTCGATTATAACCCAGAGTAAAACTGGTAAAAAGAATTGGTTCGATAATACTTATCGTGATAATTATCAAAAATATGTTAATTTTTTTCAATTTGTTTCCCTTTTTTCCCTTTCAATTAAAATTAAAAATAGTGATTTTAAAATTTTGGTTGGCAAGAATTTAATTCATGGAGTAATTTTATGTATGAAATTTTTTAGATAAAGGCAACTTTTTTTTTAGGATTAATGGCTTGAAATGACATGAATTAAAGAAAAAAGGAGAATCCAGAGCGCCTATATGAAAGACTTTAATAGATTTGGAACAAATAGTTATTTTAGTGCAACCAAAATAGTAAAATGGGAAAAGCGAATGACTTTATATTAATAAAGTTTTTTATCTCATTTCAAAAACATTTTTCAATTTTCTGGATCATCCGAAAGAGTTTCTCATTCGCTAGAAGAGTTATCCC
>CAYLZE010000171.1:0-6119 GCA_964388035.1 uncultured archaeon | reverse complement strand
ATATTTACGGTAAAATTAATGGATTCGAAAACCCGTCTTATTGGCCGCGTCACGTTTCTACCTATATCAGAATAATTTAATGGTATTTGCTCATTCAATGAACTTTTTAACGCAATCGAATCTTTTTCAACATGGTTATTTACTTCTGTTTTCCCTGTTGGATCATCGGATAATAACGGTGGATTTGGATACTTATTATTCGCATAAATTATAAGACCTAGTACCACTGTCATTAAAATTAAGGAGATTAAGAAAAATCTTCCAATTTTTTTAGATTTCGTTAAGCTCATGATTTTTTCAACAAAGAAGAGTGAATTTCTTTATTTTTATAATATAAAATAATACCGATTGGAACTATGATTGGTAGCAAGTAAAAAAGGAAAATGTTAAGGGGTGAAAATATAATTTGAACTTTAAAATATAGCGTAGCAAACGTGTTATCATTAGAATCTTTAATTTCAATATAATAATCTTTTATAGAAAAATCATATGGATTGATAGAGGGGGTGACTTGCTCGACAATTCTATTTTCACCGGGAACAAGTTTAGTTAAACTGGTATTAATTCGGTCTCCATTAATATATAAAGAGAAATTTCGTTCGATTTCTTCATTATTCATGATTATTAATATCAAATTAGCAGTTTCTCCTTGAGGTACTTCACTTGGAAATGAGCTACTTTTCAATTCCAATGTAGGAAGAATATTAACTTGAAAGGTTTTTTTATAGTAGACATCATCATCCTTAGAGATACTCATTACAATATCGATAGTTTTTGTCTTAACTCCCTTATTCACTTTCAGGATATAAGAGAAAAATGCGTTTTCATCGGGAGCTAGAATTTCTCCTTGAAGGACATCGATAATACTTTCTCCCGAAAACGACACGTTAAATTCTTGGGAATTTCTGAGTAAAAAACTCGAGATTTTCAAAGCTACTTGTACGGTACCTCCAGCAAAAGAATTTTTATCATAGGTTAATTCCGAGTATTCCAATGCCAGAATAACGCTAATATCAACATCAATAAGCAGATATGTTATGCTATCCTTTTGGAATTTTACTGAAAAAACCTCACTACCGAGTTTTACATTGGGATTAATTTCAATCTCGAAAGGAACAACATTATCCGCGGTTTTATTGATATACACGGTTTTAGTCTGGTTTTTCACCACTCCTTCTTCTATAGATGCAGTGAGGGTAATATTTGCATCTCGGGTACTATTGATAATAAATTCTAGATTAAAGATTTGCCCTTGATATAACTGGGTTAAATCCTCAGACTCTGTAGTGCTAACGTGATAAATCCCTGAACTAACACTAAAATATTTTTTTGTGGATGCAAGAGCAAAAAATGAAGTATTTGCAATTATATTTACATAATACATATCCAGAATGGGAAAACTTTCGTTTATTCTAAATAGAACGGAACTAAAGGTATCACCTTCTGCTAAATAATCATTATAAGATTTTATCAACGTTCCATTGGGATATTTGAATAGATACGTGATACTTGCATCCGTAATGCTATAATTATTTAAAAAAGATTCAAAAAGATATTGAGAAGTAACATTTAAAAATTCCTCATCAAATATTAAAATGGGAATTTCTTTTGAGGTATTAAATTCTCCTATAATCATTGACGAATTATAAATTTCGAATGCATCAATATAAGCTTCACTAAGTTTCAAATTTGATTTAAAATTTTTATTTTCATTTGCTAGATATCCAATAGACTCATTATATGCGTGGTTATTTTCATCATAAAATGAAGATTCAAACGTTTTATATATTTTAATAGCTTGATTATAATACGTGATATTTCCCGTAAGTTCAAAAAATTTCAAGCACGCCATCATCATCAGAGAATTTGATTCCAAATCAATTAAATTATCCACGGTACTCCAATCTGCAGAAGCGCTATTATTATAGGCCCCAAACTCAGAATTCCATAAGGATTGGTTGATTTTATTATATAATAGAGTTGCATTAATAAAATAAGGAGATGTAGTCGATCTATTATATTTCCACATCTCTAATAACGCCATGATACCCAATGCATTCACATCAAGATATTTGGTATTATCTGTTGAGTTGAAGTCGAATCCATAATAAATCTCATTCCATCTACTATTTAACAGGGTTAATAACGTTTGATTTGCCAAATAGAAGGCACGATCACGTATTTGAGTACTTAATTTCGTGGTACTGTTAATTATTAAATTTGCCAATACTGCGTATAGATTGGCTCCTGTTCTGGTATCGCTTGATGAATTATAATATCTGAATACCTTTTCTTGGTCGTTCCAGAATTGAGAAGAATTTATAATGCCAAACATGGTATTTACAATGGAAATGGGAGCACTATTGTTATATGCCAAGTTATCGAAAGTGTTTAAGATTAGGAAGATTGGCATTAAGTTATCGACCAAATACCGATTACCATCAATTATTTCTCCGGTACTACCGTTTAAAGAGCGGACATATCCATATTCGTGCAAACTTCGATTCCCATCATACCAGAATGATGTAGAATTAAAGTCGATTAAGAATTGAAGTAATTCATTGTCATCAGTATCTTGCTTCAATAAACCTTGGTAAAGGAGAAAATTATCCTCCGAAAAAGTTATGTTTTCCAATATATTTCCCGCATTATCTCCATATCTATAATAAATCGGAATTTGGGTTGATACATTTGACTTATAATTATTTAAAAAAAACTCACGGATATCCGAAAAGTTTTTTGTGTAAGGATCCATATAATCGGATATTCCTATCGCTGATTTTGGAGATAAATCATCCTTACTCAAGGGATTTTCATTTAATTGATTTATAATTTGTTCAGGTTTGTAAGTATTTGATATTAAATTAGAATTTAATTGATTAGAAGTAATTACATTAATAAAAAGAAGAAGAATGAGAATGAGACAAAGAAAATATTTGATGTAGGAATTCCCTTTTCCCTTTATTTCTCTAACAATTACACGTTCGTGAGTTTTCATTTATCAATATTATTAAATAATCAAAATACTAATAAGAAATCAAAATACCTATTAACTTTCAAAATTATCCATATTTTTAAAAGTTTTTTTATGAGTTTTCTTTTATTTCCATATTTTCTTTCCAGAAATGTGGATTTTTATATTTTTTCATGTAACTTTGAAGGAGATCCATAATGATGGAAAAATTTGAAATATAATGATCAAACACGAGAATTCAATTGAAAGATAATATAAGTTTCGAGATAAAAAGAGCTGAGGATAAATTGATGTGGGAACATGCGTTTAACTTTCAAGAAAAGGAATTTTAAATTTATCCTTTAGATAATCAGGTATTTCTGCTATTTTAAGTCTTAATTGTTCCATCGTATCTCTTTCACGTATTGTAACTGTATCGTCTGTTAGAGAATCATAATCAATAGTTATACAAAAACATGTTCCTAGCTCATCTTGTCTCCGATAACGTTTTCCTATAGAGCCCGATTCATCATAGAATGAGATAATTCGTTCTTCTAACAAGTTTAAGTGAACTTTTCTGGCTAATTTTCGGATATCTTCCTTATTTCTTACTAATGGAAATACTGCCACTTGATTGGGAGCTAATAAGGGACTTAAAGCTAGATTAATTCTTCCCTCATCCACCCTAAAAGAAGTTTCAAGTAAGGTATAAATAATTCTATCAATTCCAAATGCAATTTCTAAAATTTGCGGTATTTCTTTCACTTTAGAATCGGGATCCATTAAAATATGAAAATCTTGATTTGAAAATTCTCCGTGTCTTCTTAAATCATAATCGGTTCTATCGTGAATACCGCAAATTTCAACCCATCCAAATTGTTTGGTAGAAATTTCTAAATCCCACGCATCATCCGCATAATGGGCTCTCTCAGAAGGAGAATGTTGCCTAAATCTCATGCATTCCTCTGAAAATCCCAGAATTCTTGTCAAATAATATCCAATAAATAAACAATAAGCATAAGCAGGTTTTTTAAGAATTTTTGAATTAATTGCTTCTTCCAATGAAATTCTGTTGGGTGCTTGAATTTTTTTTTCTTGAAGCCTCCAATCTAAGAGAGGTAATTTATTAGATTTTATCTCCTCATACTCTTCAAAATCCATTTCTTGTTTCTTTCCAATAAATAATTGCAATTCAAATTGGTCAAATGCCCTCATCCTCAAAACCAGTTGTCGAGGAGATATTTCATTTCTGTATGCTTTACCATATTGAAATACTTTTATCGGGTATTGCCGCCGTTCTACTTGATCCAACCGGCTAAAAACTAAATATGTCGTTGTTGCAGTTTCAGGACGTAAATATGCCGTAGTATCATTGCCAACGGTTGTTTTTAACATTAAATTATATTCTTCAATTTTACCCAATTGCGTGCCACAATTTGGACACGTTAAATTGTGTTTTTTGAACAATTGTTCCATGGAAGAGAAGGATAATCCATCAATCATTTGGTCGGGCAAATTTTCTTGTAGAAATTTATCTGCTCGATATAGTGTTTCACATTTGGGACATTTTACCACGGGATCTACAAAGCGTTCAAGATGACCAGAAGCTTTCCAGACAATCTCAGGCATGACCGTAGGACACTCTACTTCTCCAAATCCAAAAGCTCTTAATTCTTGGCGGAAAAGGGAAAGGATATTATTTTTCAATGCCATTCCCGCAGGACCATAAGAATAGAATCCTGCAAAACCGCCGTATATTTCCGGAGAGGGGCCCCAAATAAACAACCTTTTTAACAATGAATTAAATGTATCAATCGAATCATCTATTTTCATTACTTATTTAACCTTTAAAACATGCACTTGTTAAAAATGTGAAGTAACCATTTTATTTGTATTTTCCTATCGAAAACCGAAACATGTGATGATTTTAAGAATTTCTTTAATACTAATCCGAATAATTTAGGATAAAGAAAAATGAAATTATGATAAAAAAAGCAAATTTCAAGGAAGGAAAGGAATAAAATTGGGTTGTAATTCCAAAATTGCAATACACCAATAAAATAAGTTCCATTCAATTGAGAATATATTAAATGAACCATGATCATTCAATATCAAGATATAAGTCACACTGTGAGAATAGAGATTTCTTTCTGTTGGGGCATTGCTAATACTTGGATGGAAAAAAGGTGTTGCTTAAGGTCTAACTATTTAATTAGAAATATATAAATAAGATAAATTTAATAAAAATATTAAGTTCATGTGATTTAATCTAAATATATTGATAAAATACTATTAGATAACAATGTTGCTTCAACAAGTTTATTTTACTCATTTTACATTTTTTGACGCCATAGAACTGGGATTATTTAGTTGCATAACGGGTTATTATGTCTTGTTCTTTTTCTATTTTTTCTTGATGAGATATCGTACCAGCAAGAGATTTTATTGGTTTTGTTTCGCATTTCTCTTTTTAGCATTTGCAGCTGCTAGGCTTTTCTTTCTTCTCTATTACTTCTTCGTTCCAGAATTGGAGAGCACGATATCTATTCCTGAATTAGTTGGATTACTAATGTTTACTTACCGAATGGCTACTTTCTTTACTTGGATTGGAATCTCTTTTGTCATGGGTATTTTAGGGGTTCTATTATTTCCTCCTAGTAAAGAATTAATAGATATATCATCCGAAACAGATTTAAAGAAAAAAATTATTAATTTCTTTTTACAAGATAAGGTTAGATTGGGGTTAAGAGTAATTCTCATGGGAATACCCGTTATATTAGCAATTCTTGCTTTGACTTTACCCGATGATTTATTCATGGATCCTGAAATTAAAAGTACTTATCATTTAACTATCACGTTAAAAACAGTTTTTGGATATCCTACAGGTCGTTTTGTCTATAATATTATAATGCTACCCTTAATGGTGTTTTTAATCCCCTTGATTTTTTTATATCTTGCATTTAAGACCTATGGAGTCTTGAGAAGATCATATGCCCTCAATGCTCTTGGTTTTCTTCTTTATTTCACCGGGAGAGCGGGAACAGGACTTTTTGATGCGCTTGGATGGGTAAATGCAGAAGCTATTATCCCCCCTTTGTTTATTATACTCGCTCTTTTGGTGTTTGTGATAGGAAACACTTCCGAAACATTGAAATAAAAAAAATCT
>CAYLZE010000170.1:0-6125 GCA_964388035.1 uncultured archaeon | reverse complement strand
TGAATATCTTATTATTACCCCTATTCTTAATTCTCTGGCTTGTAGCACTTGTTGATCTCCTTCGATTATCCAAAAAAATGCAATCAATCATTATAGCGATTACATTAATTGGAAGTATTATTTTCGAAATAGTCTTAATATATCTTTATATTTTCGATATAGATGCTCTTGGCTCATTTTCAGGACCCTATTTTGAAGAATGGACGATTTTTGTAAATCTTATCTTAATCGTGTTCCTTGGGATTATCTTAATTACGGGATTAATCTTTGCCCGAGCTTCTCTTAGATCGAAGACTCCTGAAGTTGTTCTAAAAGGGCGCTTTTTGCTATTAGCTTTTGTTGTTTTTACAATTGGTGCTTTACTCGATGCTTTGTTTACCGGGTTGATTCTAAATATTGTTTCACGGCTAATTCTAGTACTAGGATCTATATTTTTTTATCTTGGTTTCATCTTACCGAATTTTTTGAGAAACTCTCTCATAAAAACCGAATAGACTGTTTTGATCTCTATTTTCAATTTTTTTTATATTCTTAGAAAATATGCTTATTTTTTTTTATTTCTTATAAAAGAATAAGAGAAAACTTAGTAACACTAAAATTCTTTTCCTATTTTGAGTTTTAACTTAGAAAGATAAAATAATGCTATTTATTATCCCTATTTTTAATTTTAAAATCATTTAGGAATTATATCTTTAAGGGAAGAACAAGAATTCTTGTTCTTTAATAACCGTTTTCTCAAATTTTTTTTTACTTCTTTAATTATTTATATTAATTTTAAAAGTAATGATTTATAGTACGGATTAGAAGTGAATAATCAAACCATACCTGTTTCTTCCTCACCATCTCAAACAAAGGGTAGCTCAAATCAAGTCCATTATCTTGACGAGATTTTAAATCCTAAAAGCATTTGCGTTTATGGCGCTAATAACAACCTTTTGGGAACTATGGGGAGCATGATGCTTAGAAATCTTAAATCTGGCTTTAAGGGAAACATATATCCTATTCATCTCAAATTAGAAATTGTCCAAGGTTTAAAAACTTATAAATCTGTCTTAGATGTACCCGAGATCCCGGAATTAGCTCTAATCATATTACCTCCTCATATCGTTCCCCAAGTTCTGGAGGAATGTGGACAAAAGGGTGTGAAACGAGCCATCATAGTCTCTGGAGGCTTTAGAGAAAGCCGTGATGAGGAAGGAAAGCAATTATCCGAACGGGTTGAAGAAATAGCTAAAAGGTTCGATATGCGGTTCATAGGTCCTAATTGTCTAGGGGTTTACAATGGATGGTATGGATCGGACGATAATCAGAATTATCTCATGACCTTTTGGCCTTATCAAGTTCCCGATTTAGGGAAAATATCCATCGCTAGTCAATCTGGAACCATAGCAGCCCAAACCTTTTGGTACGCAAAGAATATAGGAGTTAAGATAAGCAAATCGATTTCCGTTGGGAATGAATTGAATGTTGACATGGTAGATGTTTTGGAATATTATAGAGATGATCCTCAAACGGACGTTATTGGATTATACATTGAAGAAATAAAACGGGGTAAAGATTTTATTAATTTAGTCCGAGAGATTACTCCCAAGAAACCAATTGTGGCAATTTATGCCGGTGGAACTAAAGCGGCGACTCGATCAATTCAGAGCCATACGGGAGCAATGGCAGGGAATAGTAAAATATTTGAGGGGGTCTTCAAAGAAACGGGAATTATCTTTACCGATTTCATTGTAGATTTCTTCTACTATTTGAGAACTCTCTCATATGCTCAAAGATATAACATCTTTCCAAAAGGACGAAGAGTGGGCATTATCACGGAATCTGGAGGGAGTGCTACCCTCATGACTAAAAAATGTGAATGGCATGGATTAGAAATCCCGATCTTTTCGAAGGAATTACAAGAGCAAGTTTCTCAATATATACCCCCTACCGCCAGTGGAAAGAATCCGATTGATATTACATTTTTCAAGAATTTTTATGAATTTTTTGTATCCTTGCCCAAGTTAGTTCTCCAGTCGGGAGAAGTGGATTGCATTCTTTTTGACGGAGTATTCGATATTGGGGAAATCTTCGATATCATTGAAAAATCTGGGGGAGAGGTCGATAAAGATATGAAAAGTTTCTCGAAGATTTTTTATCCCGGTTTTCTCAAGCCATTGTTAAAATTATCCATTAAAAATTCGATTCCCATGCTTTATAGCGGACCTTTACTCTACTCTTATAACATGTATCGTGAATTTTTGGAGCATGATATCCCCTTGTTTGAATTATGGGATACTCCCCCTAAATGCTTGAGCATGTTAATAGAATATTCTGAGTTTAGGGATCAAAACTCTTAAAAATACTTTGTTATTATTAGATAAGCTCCAAATTTTTTTGCTGAATTCTATCTTTTTTCTTAAAAGAAACAGATTAAATAATGTTATAACAATAAAATAAAGAAATTAGAAGAAAAATATATATTATTTAAATGATATCTTGTTCATAATGATAATAAAAAGAAAATTGGGTCCTAAAGGGCAGTTAAGCCTTCCGAAAGTAGTAAGAAAATTATTAGGAGTCAAACCTGGCGAGGAAATATATATAGAAATAAAAAATGAAGAAGTTAAAATAAAAGCTGCCACGGATGTTAATATTTATTTAAAAACATTTTATGATGTTCCTCAAAAATTAAAAGTTAAAATAGATATTGAAAAACAACTCGAAGATGAATACGAATAAGATTAAGATTGAACGCGTATATGTTGACGCAAATGTTTTCTTAAATCCAATTTTGTATGATGTCAAAGAAAATTTGGAAGCCGCTGCTGCTGATTCATTTTTAAAGAAAATAATCCATAAAAATGTAGAAGCGTTTACATCATTTTTAACGCGGGATGAATTTGTTTGGATTGTGAGAAAAAACTTAGGACAAAAGATTGCTATTTAAAAAGGAAAAGAATTTTTATTATTTCCAAATTTAAATTTTGATCCTATTACTATTGATTTGATTAATCATGCACAGATATTGATGGAACAGTATCAATTGAAACCACGTGATTCAATTCATCTCGCTTCGGCACTTAAAAGAGAAGTGTCAGAAATCATTACATTTGATAATGATTTTAAACATGTGAAAGAAATTACTTCTTTTCCACCTTCTTAACTCATATCTAATTTGCTTTGATTAAAATACTTATATAATTGAATAAAACCCATAGGAACTCTTAAATGCCTTAAAGTTCATTTTTTTACTTGACTAAGATCGATTATAGTTATTTTGCATTCTAAATGACTTTTTCCTCATATTTTTGAATGGACCTTTTTCTTGAAGAAAAATAAACTTTCAAATTTAGCTGTTAATTATTAGAAATCAAATTTAAAAAACATAATAAGGGTTTTAATCTTGACAATTAATAAATCTTCAGAACATGAACATTTTCTCGAATCCTTTGTAAATCCGAGAAGCTTAACAGTTTTTGGTGCAAATAATAAATTTTTAGATACAATGGGAGCAATGCAATTAAGAAATGTAATTGCAGGAGGATTTCCAAAAGAAAAAATCTTTCCAATTCATCCCACGTTGCGCGAGATTCAAGGCATTAAAGCATATAAATCCGTGTTAGATCTTCCCGAAATCCCTGATTTAGCATTTATAATCTTGAAACCCAGTATTGTCCCCGATGTATTGGAAGAGTGCGGTCAGAAAGGTATTAGAAGAGTGATAATAACTTCGGGAGGTTTTAGGGAAGTAGGGTCCGAGGGCATTAGTTTATCTGAAAAAATCAATGAAATTGCTCGTGAATATGACGTGCGCTTCATTGGTCCTAATTGTCTAGGAGTTTACAATGGATGGTATGATTATCCCGCCAAGGAAACTGCCTGCTTCAATACCATGTGGATTTATGAAATACCTGAACGGGGAAACATTTCTATTGCCGCACAATCAGGAACCGTAGCATCTCATCTATTTTGGTATTGTAAGAGAATCGGAGTGAAAATTAGTAAATCATTTTCTATAGGCAATGAAAATGATATTGATATAGTGGATGTGTTATCTTACCTTAAAGATGATCCCAAAACGGATGTTATAGGACTATATCTCGAAGAGATCAAAAGAGGAAAGGAATTTATCAAAATTGTGAAAGAGATCACCCCAAAAAAACCTATTGTAGCAATCTATGCGGGAGGATCAGAAGCTGCAACCCGTTCCATTATGGGTCATACCGGCGCAATGACGGGGAAGAATGAATTGTTTGATGCAGTGTTTAAAGAAACGGGAATTATCTCCACGTTTTTAATTAAAGAATTCCTCTATTATTTGAGAACTTTCTCGCACGGTTGCATCCCAAACGGGAACAAGTTGGGAATCATTTCTGATTCGGGCGGATGCGCAGCTATGATGGCAAAGGCAGCAGAATCTTATGGATTAAAGATTCCCGAGTTCTCTGAAAAATTAAAGTCCGAGCTAAAACCATATTTGCCCGAAGTTGCTAATATAGATAACCCTCTGGATTTAACATTTCAATTCAATCAATATAATTTATATGTTAAAATACCGAAGATATTAATTAATTCTGGAGAGATTGATGCGATTATCATGTATGCAGTGTTTGGTTTTGAAGAAATCTTGGATGTGATTAAACGCTCGGGGGGCAAATCGTATGAAGAGTTCGAAATTACTAACGAAGCCATGGTTGGGGTATATTTAAAACCCATCCAACGATTAGTGAAAAAAAAGTCCATACCCATATTTTATATTGGGCCTCAAGGTTACGATAATCCTTGGATTCGAGAATTTATTAAAAATGACATACCAATATTCGATTTATGGGACAATCCCGTGAAATGCTTCAGCGTGCTTGCGAAATATGCTGAGTTCCTCCAAAAAAAAAGTATTAATTCCGAAAATCATGCAGATAATTAAAAAAAGAATTTCTTCTTTTGTTGCTTCTTGATTATGTTTATTATTTGCGAAAGAAAAAGTATAAATCATTAAAAGGCAAGAGGGTTAATTAAAATGGATAATGATGAATTTGATATGAAACTGGTAAGTTTTAGGTGAGCAAAAATCCCTTAATTTGAAGCAGATGCACTTTAAGAACTAGAATATCAAGCGAGAAGATAACTGCTAAAAAAAAAAGAGTTATTGAAAAATAAAAAATATTGAAAGATTAAGATAATATTTTTATTAATTGATTAATTAACTATTAAGGATGTAGCTAATAACAAAACAATGACGCATGAATCATCCAATCCGGCTCTTTCTAACTCTTGCAATGCGAGAATTCGTGGTCAATTTTACTTTTCATTATATCCACACAATTTCATTATAAATAGTATTAAATACTGTAGAGATGTTTTAATTCTTAGCTAATATTTATTTTATAGTGAGGTGAAAAAAAATAGTTGAACCTAAATATTTGAAAAAAGAAGAGATTGAACGCATGATTAATAATCCCTTGAATGAAGAAGAAATTCTGATTTGTCGTAAAAATCATCTTTTAACTAATGCAAGAGAACACATTATCACCGGGAGTAAAGCGCCCGGTTCAATATATTTCAAAACATACGATGGACGCGAGATTTTGGATTGCACTTCTCAGGCTTGGGTATATGGATTGGGTCATAATCCCCCGGATATAAGTTATGCTATTAGTCTTCAATCTCAACAAGCCATGCACACATGGTCATATTTTCTTACACCAATTAGAGTGAGATTTACCAATAAACTTGCTGAGATTGCCCCCGGACAATTGAAAGACGGGAGAGTGAGCGTAAATAATGCAGGGGGTGGTGCAGCGCTCGAAAGTGCCATGCGTGTTGCGATGATAAATAATAAAAAGGGCGATCAATTCATTGTATTTAGTCGCGGTTATCACGGGTCAAATCTCACCATGATGGGAGCATCTCAGCGTTTACCCATGAGGTTCGACGGTTTTGGAAGAGAACATTGGATTCGGTGTTTTTATCCTTATTGTTATAGATGCATGTGGAATTATAAAGAAGGACTCGGTGGGAAAAAAGATAAAGCATGTAATTTAGAATGCCTTGAAATGATACGCCAACAAATAGAAATGTATCCCACAGGAACGCCAATCGGGTGTATCATCGAACCGATGCAGGGGCCAGGAGGCATGAGT
>CAYLZE010000169.1:2211-6250 GCA_964388035.1 uncultured archaeon | reverse complement strand
AATATTCTATTTTTTACTAAAATTTGAACTTGACGATGCGAATTCATTATTTACAGCACGTTCCCTTCGAGGATCTGGCAAACATTCAACTCTGGGCAAATGAAAGAGGTTTCCCCGTTTCGAGAACCGCTTTTTACGCCGATGAGCCCTTGCCTGCTCTGGATGCCATCGAATGGCTCATCATAATGGGAGGTCCCATGAATGTCTACGAGGATGAAAAGTATCCTTGGCTGGTGCGAGAAAGAAGATTTATTAAAAAAGCTATTGATGCGGGAAAAGTCGTGCTCGGAATTTGTCTCGGAGCCCAGCTCATTGCGGACGTGCTGGGTGCAAAAGTTTATCGAAATGAACATGCCGAAATTGGCTGGTTCCCTATTTCTCTAATCGAGGATAAGGGTCTATCAGATTCAAAGGAGAAACCTGTTTTTTACGGCTTTCCCAGGCAATTTATGGCTTTTCATTGGCACGGGGATACCTTTGACCTGCCCAAGAATGCGATACAACTGGTACGGAGCGAGGCTTGCGAAAATCAAGCCTTTCAATTCAAAAAAACTGTCATCGGATTACAATTTCACTTGGAATCTTCGCTAGCCTCTATTTCACGACTAATCGAAAATTGCCCGGAAGACCTCAAGGATGGAAAGTACATTCAAAACAAAAAGAACTTACTCTTAAATGAAAATCACGTGAAAGTTGTTTCTCATTACATGACACTTTTTATGGAAAATATTGAAAAACGCTTATAAAGTGAAATCTCTGATATTTTTATCCGGAAAATGGCTTTACAACTAATCTAAAGGCTTAAAAATTACAATCTCTTCCTTGTAACCTAAAGATCATGATATCTTCTCCCATGCCCTAATTAATTGAAATATTTATCAAGAGTAATTTTAAAAATATTTAAACCATCTTTTTAAAGTTTAATTTCCCTTTCCTCTAATTTAGTCGGCATTATATCAGTATTGTTACATCGCTAATAGATGTATTTATCTGTTTTGCTCATACATTCATCAATAATGAGTTTTAATCTTAATACTTTTATTAGTGGATGCAAACAGTCATTACCAAAATATCTTAAAGAACTAACTGCTTCAGATTTAGCTACTTCAGAAATTAATTATCACAAACGTTTAATTGTAACTTTCTTAAGAGATTATTTTTCTTACAATAATAATAAATTTAATCGTTCTCGCTTTAACTTGGAATTTTTTAAGGAATTTTTCTCCGAAATTCTTCCCAATCAACATCCTGAATTTTTAAATAGTTCATTTAATGAATTACAGTCCAAACTTAAAGATTTTTTCAACTACTTGTCTTTACAAAAGGTAGTAGAAAGGGATCTGACCAAAAAAATTCTTCATAGTCTTGATAAGGAAGCTAATTTAAATCAGAATTATGATGACCCTCTAACCCTTGTAAAATCTGCAGAGGAAGATTTGGATGAATATTCTGAGGAAATTTTGGACGACACCCTTGTAAAATGTGATGGATGGTTTGAAGAATTCATCCACACAATGTTATTCGAAAATTTATCGCACGAGCAAAAAGATCATGCCAGCTCTATAATCGAAGCTTTTTTTCACTATTTATATGATTATTTACTAATCCTTCCCGAAGATCTTGATAATGATTCATTAGAGGAAGTCTGTCTTGATATTTTTCCAAGGAAAATATCTGGAGATGAATCGTTTTTTAAGGCAGTTGTTCCGGTCTTAAACAACTTTTTCATGTTTTTAAATTATAGAGGAATAATTCACAATGCGGAGTTACTCTGTAAGAAATTAAGCCAAATCCAGGTGGATCTCCTGAAAGCGGCAAAGGATCCACGAAATTGGGGAATGGCAAAATCAATGATAATGGATGCCGTAGAAGCTGGAGTGAATGTTGAGGATACTGAAGCGCTAAATACATATTTTAATATTAAAAATTTAGCGAATTTACTGGAATTTAGTTTTACAGAATCCGATTCTCAAGTTAAAAATTTAGATTTTTGGGATGAAGATGATCTTGAGGCTCTTGAAACTAACGAAATTGTAGAAAGATTGAAAAAATGGGGCATACCTTTTGAGGAAAAAAAATTTCTAAAGGAGACCCAACAGTTTTATTCCGTATCAGACCTCTGTAATAAATGGATAGAGCTCCCTCGCGTCAATGTTAAAGGCAGAGATGAAGATTTTGTGTGGTGGGCAATTTATGTCCTGTGGAAAAGATTGGCTCCCGAAACTATCAATTTGGAACAGCTGGATGACATGATGCAAGAAGGATATGATTTAATAGAGGAAAATCGATACATGGAGGGATGTGAACTTTGGTTCCAAGTTTGGGAACACTTAAAAAAGAAATTCCGTCCTGAGATGAAATCCATTGAGGACGCAGAAAAGACATTTGAAGGCTCACAATCGCTCTATAATTGGTGCGGAGATTTTTCTGAAGAATTGTACATGGCGGGGAAGGAAGATCGTGCTTTTTTCGAGAAACGTCTTGTCTTCTGTAGAGAATTTATTGAATTATTTCCGGAGACGGAAGATTATTACCTTGCTTGCTTCAAAAGAGATGTAGCAGATACTTATTTTCTCTTGGATATGGATGAGGAAGGGGAAAAAGTGTTCCAGGAACTGGTGAAAAATCAGCCTGACTACATCTTCGGATACATCGCATGGGGGGATCAATATTCGGGCCTTTGGAATGAAATAAAGAGGTATAATTACGAAAAAGCAATGTTCCTTTATAAAATGGGATTAGAAAAAGTAAACGCTTCTCATGTAAAGGGAATGAAAGATAGACTTGATGAAAGAGAAATGCTATTAGAAAGCATTAAAGATCTCGAAGAAAAAGAAAAAGGCGTGCATTTCAAGCAAGATTTATTGGAAAAGTATAATATGTATTTATCTCAACAGAATTTAAGCTCGGAAATAGTAAAGAAAAAAATAAAATACGGTGAAAAATTCTTAGATTACATTATATTTATAAAGGGGATGAATGACTTCAATGCTCTCCCAAAAATGGTGAATTCGGAAACACTTTTAGAATTTTTGGGATTTTGGAGTATTCTTCGAATAGTCAAATCTAAATCAGCTCTAATTGATTTAATTAAAGCTACTGAATCTTGTTGTAATTACATTATCGAGAATTCTTCACATAATGAAAAAGATGAAGATTTGAACAAACTTAAACGAATATTTGTTTCAACGGACTTTTTTATTGAACGCTTCACCTCTTATCACAAAAATGTACTTGATCCCTCTAAAAAAAAGAATAAAATTCAAAACCTTCGAGCATGGAAAAATGATAATAAAAAATGGAGTGAGTGGATAAAGATAAATTCGAAGAACTAATGAATTATTTTCTTTCTTCCTTTCTATTTTCTTAAAATTAATTGAAATTTCTTAAAATTAAGCAAGTGAAACTATTACTTATAATGAAATAAAAATTTGTTTTGATTCTTGAGTATTTTTTTATTTTTTGGAGCTGTGACAAGATCATGCCAAAAGCGTTTATGTTCCTAAATTTCTTGATTATATGAAGCATGTTTGTTATTCATTAGTAAGGGTTTTAATTTGATTGACTTCATCTCTGTAGCGCTATTTTTTTCTTTTATGCTTGGATTTTAATTTGATATCCATTAAATTTAATAAAGTTATAAGAGTTTAATATAATAGATTTAGAGGAATTGATCAGATGGAAAAAGAAGAATTTCTGAAACTTCTCCCAAAGTTAATCCGTGAAGATGATGAAGTTAAAGGTGCCATACTTTCAGTGCTCTCGGGAATTGTTCCCACCAAAGAAGATTTGGATAAACGTTTTGAGGCTCTCATCAAGCAGATGAACGAGCGATTTGAAGCCGTGGATAAACGTTTTGAGGAACTCATTAAGCAGATGAACGAGCGATTTGAAGCCGTGGATAGACGTTTTGAAGCCGTGGATAAACGTTTTGAAGCTATGGATAGGAGATTTGAGGAACTCATTAAGCAGATGAACGAGCGATTTGAAGCTATGGATAGGAGATTTGAGGAACTCATTAAGCAGATGAACGAGCGAT
>CAYLZE010000169.1:0-2111 GCA_964388035.1 uncultured archaeon | reverse complement strand
CTATGGATAGGAGATTTGAGGAACTCATTAAGCAGATGAACGAGCGATTTGAAGCCGTGGATAGACGTTTTGAAGCTATGGATAGGAGATTTGATGAATTGAGGGGTGCAATTGATAATATAGGAGATCGAGGGGGTAAAGGAACTCAAAAGATGGTCTTAAATTTATTAAAAGAATATAATAAGTTAAAAGATATTGACATTACCCACATCGAAAAGATTGACCTAAGGGATAAGGAAGGAGTACTCTTTCCTAAAGGATATACCACGGATATTGACGTTCTTATTGAGAATGGTAAAACCATCTTAATGGAAATAAAATTTAAAGCCGATTATAGAGATATGCTTCATTTTATCCAAGTTAGCAAATTATATGAACATCTTTATAAGAAACCGGATGAATTATGGGTGTTGACTGCGGAAATTTCTCCAAAAAATTACGAACTTTCCGCCATGTATCCCATAAAACTGATTTATGGTAAGGTTAAATAACCATTTACCAAGGATAGTATTTCTCTTTTTTTTTAAAAGAAAACAAATCAGCTCACTATCTTTTAATTTGCCCTTCTTTGCAGTATTAGTTTATATTGAGAATCTTTATTTTATTCAGTAAGTCAGTTTCCTTTAAGCTGATGCAATTTATCCAGCATTAAAGTCCGATCAAAATAAACCTCGTTCCTGGTTATTTTATCCTTGCTTAGCTCTACAATATCCATGCCAACCGCATTAATAATCTCATCACCGACAGGTATTTCAGCTTTCCATTTCAGAATAAAACCATTCTGAGTAGGATATAATTCCTCCAATTTCCATCGCCAATCGGGATTCTTCGATAATAATTTCCGAAAATAGCTTAAAATCTCAGTTTGACCCTTCAAGCCCCTAGGAGTTGCAGGATCTTGATAATACGCATCCTTAGCATAATAGTTTACAAGCTCCTCCGGTTTATCCCCTGTCCACGCGTTTAACCATTTCATGCAAAATTGCTCTAATTTACTTCTTTCCATGAATAATCTCATGCAAGGGCATATTTATCTTTTCATGTTAAAAATAGAAAAGAGGCGATTAGTTGTTAGTCTACCTGTTCTAATGTTCTCTAAATATCAAGATAGAATCAGGGTTAAAAGATTCGTTTGGGGAGAACTCTATTAAGTTCATGAGAATCCTCCTTTCATTTCTATAAATTTAATAGATTTCCTAATAGGCGAGGATCATTATTCGCCTTAAAAATAGCTTCAACCTCATATAGTGATAATTTTGTATAACTCAACATATCTTCATTGTTTTTACTTAACTGAAGAACTGAGCTATCCTCCAATTCAATATCTACTAAATAATATAAAACATCAATACTATGGGTTGAAATAACCGTCTGGAACTTTTTTGTTTTTAACCATTCAAGGAATAGTTTAATCATTGTCGGATGCAACCCTGCTTCAAAATCATCAATTAACAAGAGTTTTGGATTTAAAACTTCTATTAAGGCTATTATTTTAACGATCTTTTCTGCACCTGAACCCTGATCACTCAATCTTATGTAAACTTGATTTTCTGGATAAACTCTTCTTAAACTTATGGGCCTTAAAAAAACAAATTCACTATATTGATCATTTACACATTTGTTGAGAAACTGAGCCAGTGATTTATGAATTCCCCTCTTCATAATTAGCTTTTCAAGACTTTGCATTTTATCCTCTAAATTTCTAATTATCGCAGTCTCAGACGGAATAAAAATTACATGACTTGATAAATTTTCATCCTTTCCGTATATCTGTAAGAATTTAGATCTCAAGGAATCACGCTCATCATTCCAAAATTGTAAGCAGTTGTCTCTTCTTATTTCTATTTTCATTGTTGAATCATGTATTCCATATTCCAAGATTGAGGGCTCTACATAAAGATAATGAAGGCTTTCATGTCCTTCAGGATGAAGGTTTGCTAAATTCTCAATTTTATCTTGATCTGTTATGTAATCTCGTAAATCGGGGGCCGGTAAAAGGGATAAAGCTTCTAATACGGATGATTTCCCCGAATTATTTTTTCCTATTATAGCGGTAAAATTTGATAATTCCAGCTTTTTACTGCATTCCTTTATCCCTCTAAATTCTTTTA
>CAYLZE010000168.1:0-6413 GCA_964388035.1 uncultured archaeon | reverse complement strand
AATTCCGATAACTTGCATACTTTCCCTCAATCAGATTAAGATTATTGGTTTTCTCGTAAAAGAGTAACCTCTTGAAGGGATCCATCTTTAATAAAGAGCAAATGATAATAAGAGGAATCATGTATAAAATCTCTTGACCGGCTCTTCCGGTATTACATAAAATCGAAACACCAATCCTATGTTTTGGGGCTAACCATATCCCAGCACTCGTGGCAGGCCCTCCCCCTAAATGATAAACAATTTTCTCATTTAGATAATTTTTTAAAATAATCCAACCATACCCATAACCTTCTGTCTTAACATCACATAAAGTTCGTTTTGTCAAATTACACGTTATATGACTTTTCCACATTAATCTTAAGAAATTAGGTGAAAGAATGGTATCATGATCAAAATCTTGATTGTTCAACAAAAATTTAATATAATTTGCCAATTCCTTAGTTGAACTTCTTAATCCCCCACAACCATAAAGAAATTCATTTTCAAAAAATCCCGCAACCTTTCCGTTTCTTAAATATTGGATAGCATTGTTACTATCCTTTTCAAATGTATCTCTAGTAAAAGTGGAACGAATCATGTGAAGAGGATTTAAAATATTTTCTTGTACATATTTTTTAAAGGGAAGTCCCGCAATCTTTTCGACTAATTGACTTAATAAGGCATATCCTTCATTAAAATAAATAAACTTTTTACCCGGTTCATGAATTGCATAATCTGAAGCACCATTCAAATGTTCATAAAAATCATCCCAATTCCTGAATTCTTTAATCTCTTTCCATCCTTTAGCTAATCGCGATAAGATTGAGCCCGCCATTCCGAGCTCATAAATACCCGAGCTCATGTTCAATAAATGATGAACGGTTATGGGAGATTCAGGACTATCTAATATAAGGGGTAGATTTTTTCTAATTGGATCAGTTAATTTTATCCACTTCTTTTCCACCAATTGCATGATTGCTAAAGCGGTGAAGGATTTGGTACAAGAAGCTATAGAAAATAATGTATCGGAAGTCGCAGGGAGATTATCTTCGATATTTCGCAAACCATAATTTAGTTCAAAAACGGTGCTTAGATTCTTAACTACTCCAATACTAACACCCGGAATTTTAGATTCACGAAGGATTCGCAGTAAGTCCTTTCTAAATCTTTCAATTTTTAATGCTTCCTTACTATTTTCAATCATTACAAGATTACTTATAATTTGATTTAAAATAAGATTTTATACTAAAAAAGTCAAAATTATATATGGAATTAAATCCTTCTAAACTCTTAATGATCATAAATGGTCATTCGGATCATGGAATAAAAACATATCATGAATTTCTTCAAGGGAATGGGGATTATTTAACAAAATTTTATCTTCCGATTCTCCAGAAAGGAAACGTAAAGGGAGTAATCCTTCAAATAGGGGGAGATTTCCACGAGGCAGGCATGGATTTTGGCGATCCTCTGACCGTACTTAAATGTATTTCTTATAATCAGAGAGAGATTAAAAAAAATCAATCATATTTTCACTTAATAACGCGACAAAGTGATATCGACCTTTTATTAAACAGCGAAAAGATTGGAATTCTATTCTCAATTGAAGGATTGAAATGCATGGATAAAGATTTTCTCCTTTTAGATCTTTTGTATCAATCGGGATTGAGAAACCTTGCTTTAACCCATAATTCTAGAAATCAATTTGCTGATGGATGTTTTGAGAAACATGATGGAGGATTAAGCAATTTAGGTATTGAGTTAATTGAACATGTCAATCATCTTAACATGATAATCGATTTAGCCCATCTCTCATCACGGAGCTTTTGGGAGGTAATGGATTTAATAAAAAGACCCCCAATTGCCTCGCACTCCAATGTTAAATCTATCTGTGATCATGTCCGCAATCTGGATGAGGAGCAAATCATGGCAATTGGAGAAGCAAAAGGCGTGATCGGGTTGAATTTTTACAAGCAATTTGTAGCGAAGGATATACAAAATGCCACCATGGATAAGCTCATCGACCATTTAGAAAGAATTGTTGAATTAACGGGAATCGATCATGTCGGGTTAGGACCCGATTTTTATCGCTACTTTTGGCTAGATTTTGAATGCGTTGGGAATATAGAGAATGAATCAGAATTACCTAATTTTATTCACCATCTCGAAACGAGAGGTTTTTCTAAAGATCAAATAGATAAAATTTGCTTTAAAAATTTCCTTCGGGTAATACGAAAAAATCTCTAAATGCTCCCTTCTAAGACGTATAAATAAAGTAATAAGTTAAATAGATGAATTTTTCATCGGCGAGTAAATCTTGTAAAATATAAGATAAGAAATTATTATAGCATGCTAAGATTGAAATAAAATTACATGTTTAAATTAAGAAGCACTAATGGTCATGTTAAGTACGATTAAGCTTTTCATCATGCCTTTAATGCTTGAAGTACCCGTATTTTTTATCCATGGAATCACATTAATTCACACTACGAGATGAAAATGAATCATATTGAGCTAAGAGAATTAAAAGGAAGCAGATTAATTGGTTATTCTCTTGCTTTTCTAGGATTATTTCTGAATAATATATTTTATAGTGTTTTTATCTTTCAATTTTACGTATATACTATAAACTTGGATTCTCTTTTCGTTTCCATTGGCATTTCCATGGAATCGGTTTTAGCCGCCACCATTTCGATAATTGCGGGAGTGGTAGCGGATAATAAGAAACCCAATTGGCTAGGAAAGAGGCGCGTGATAATGCTATATGGTCTACCAATATGGGTCATTGCAAACATATTGATATGGAATCCTCCCTGGTATTGCCCAGAAAATAATTCTCTGTTCTTGCCAACGGCGCTTTTTTTTTGGATAGTTATCATGATAAGATCAATATCAGGCTCCTTTACTTTTACGGCTCATATCTCCATGCTTCCGGAACAATCTCAAACGCATAAAAATCGGGAAAAAATTGCCGGTTGGAATACCACCTTTTCTATCAGTGCTTCTATTTTATCCATGATGCTTCCCCTGATTGTACAAAGCTTATTAAAGGATCCGGAGAGGGTTAAATGGTGGGAATCCTCCGGACAAACCATTCTTTTTTACATCCCAACGATCGGATTTTCTTTTGCAATGGTGGGGGCAATTACTTCCTTGATCACCTTCTTTTCCGTCAACGAGAAATTCCATCTTGCAATTTACAGCCAACCCGAAAAACGTTCGATAAAAAGTGCATTTGAACACATTTTAAAACCCGCAAAAGATCGCAATTTTAAAAAATATCTGGTTGTTCGCTTCATGCACAGCACGGCTGGTAAAATTTTAGGGATCACTATCATCCCTTTTATCACGTATTCATTAAAATTTAGAGAAGCAGATTATTTCTTTTATATTATTGTTTCAACCGCGAGCAAGTTTATTTTGTTATTTTTCTGGAGGTATATATTAAGGCATGAAGGGTTAAAAAAATCTTACTTGATCAATACCTTCATCACCATGCTTGCCGCCATGTTGGACCTCGTTTTTCTTTATGAGTATTTAACCCCGTTCCTAAAAATCTTATTTTTCATTATATCGATCGGAACGATCGTAGGGAGTGTTTATTCGTTTGGACTATTTACAACCCCTTTAACCGGAGCCTTAGTTCATCAGAAAGCGGAATCGGATGCTAATTCTAGTTTGGATTCTTCCATTTCAAAAATTTCGGGATCGTATTTTGGCCTGCAATCCTTCATAGAATCATTAGGAATAGCATTTGCGTCGTTATTTGTAGGGGCATTGTTAACTGGCCCTAACCAAGCTAATCCCACCTTGCTCACTTTATGCATCTTTTCAATGAGTTTCTTTTATTTCATCAGCCTTTTTTTCCTCAATAGAATAACGATTAAAGAGAGCTGATTAATTAAGTACACGAATTTACTTCTTCTATCCTTTAATAGAAAAATACAAGTAGCATGAATAAAGCACGAGGTGTAGTAAAGTATTCAACATTCGGGCTTGGAATGTCCCCTTATCCATTCCACTTCAGTGAAAAAATTAGAAAAATTAGATGAGATTATAACAAAGAAATCATATTTTTTACCGTCTTGCTCACCAGATAGAGCTGAATATTGCGGGCTCCCCCTATGATCTCTTGAACCTTACTCACTTCTAACGCTTTATCAATTCTAAGATTATCTGTAAATGCAATTCCCCCACAAAGTTGTTGGCATTCGTATGAAAGGCGTTGTGCCAAATTGGATGCCAAAAATTTCGTCCCGGAGCTGAAGGCAGCGTTATACTTTATGAATTTTGGATCGGGGTATTTCAAGGTCTTTCTATATTCCGATGCCGTCTTAATTCCAAATTCCGTGGTAGCCATTAGTTCCGTAAAGAGCTGGGTTATGGGAAATGATACCGACTGGAAGTCATAGATGCGCCTTCCAAATTGTTTTCTATAATTGGTATAGATCAGAGAGGTGATAGCCGTAAGCCAGCTGATTCCAAGACTGGAGCCTATGATAGCATCTCGTTCTGCCACGAGCCCGGAAAATAAATTATTATATCCCATGCCCTTCGGAGCAAGAATATTTTCGGCTGGAACGCGAACGGAATTAAATAGAAGCTGCCCGACTTCAACCCTAGGGATGGATTGAATTCCTAACCGGTGAGTTTCTAACCCTTCAAATTCTCTCTCCATTATAAATTGATACATGGAACCACGCGGATCGGCTTGATTGGAAACTCCAAATACCAAGAAATAATCTGCAATGGGCCCATTAGTTGTATAGACCTTCTCGCCATTTACGATGAGATAATTATCATGGTCAATGACTTGGGTTTGCATATTTACCGCATCAGACCCGTGTTCTCGTTCCGTAATCCCGATACATCCTACCTTTTTCCCGGATGCCACTTGGCTTAAGATTTCCTCCACGTGATCACCTTTCCCAAATCGAAACAAGGGATTGGTGAAAATTACGCCCGAAACCACGCGCGCTAAATCTAATTCAGGATCGATTATTGATGTTGCCATGGCAAGCAAGATCTCGTATCTCATGCCATATCTCTCCGTATCCCCGAATTTGTTTAATCTCTGAATGTAATTTCCTTTTCCCAAGATTGGAAAGAGCTCATACACATCTTTATTGAGATCAATTTTGGGTTCCACTTCTTTAATTAAGAAATCCTCGAGTTCCTCCAAAAATTCGCGCTCCTCTTCACTGATTAGGGGAAAAATGAAATTATTAAAGATTTTATAAATATTCCTAGTAATCATTTTGTCTGCAATTTCCTTTTCTAAAATATTTACTCCCACGATTTTCTTCATATTTTAAAGAAATATTCGAACTAATTAATTCTTAATTTTCTCATGATTATGCTGCTATTTTAGAACCAATCCTTTAAACAATAATTAACCGTACATAAGGCAGATTTTAAAGCGTTTTTCCCTCTAATCTAAATTTCCAAATCATTCAATTTTATTTAATATCTTGCATTTGCATAGAATCTCCTTGATGCTGCTAGAAGCTTTATTTTCTTCATCATTTTGCTAATGTTCCCTTTAGGTATCCTCATTTTTAAATATCGATTGCTTTTCTTTCTTAAAATAAAGTAATTCAAACCATCCATCGTGAAAAATGGAAATTAAACTCCAATTCCCCCTATATAAAGCAAGAAAGCATGTGAAATAACCTCTCCCTTTAAAACAATTATGAAACTGTGAAAAAATGTTTAATAAAAATAAATAATTCTCCTTTCATAATACTATTATTAAAAATTATATAATTAACCACTTCAAGAAAGAGCAAATTATTTTTACAATTAAATCTAAATTAAGTTATAATGTATAAAAGGAGACTTGAGAGAATATGAGCGATAATGTTAAAAAATATATTCGACGAAAGGCTTACACGACAACGAACTCAAAAATAGCGCAAAAATTCGTGGATGCCGGATTGGAAAAGATACGGGCTTGCATTAACTGCGGTACTTGTACGGGAAGCTGCCCCTCGGGAAGGCGAACTGCATACCGTACACGAAGTGCCATCCGGAAAGCCCTAACAGGGGATGAATCGGTTTTATCAGATATTGATATCTGGCTCTGCAGCACGTGCTATTACTGTTATGAACGTTGCCCTCGTAATATTCCGGTTACAGACATGATTATCAAGTTGAGGAACATTGCAGTGGAAGAAGGATACATATTGGATTCCCATTTTACCTTAGCTAATGATATATTTTACGAGACGGGGCACGGAGTACCTGCCAATGGGGAGGGGAATAAAAAGTGGAGGGACTTGAGAGAATCATACGGGTTGCCACCCCTGCCTCCCACCGTCCACTCGCATCCGGAAGCCCTGAAAGAATGTCAAGAGCTCATGAAAAACGTTGGATTTAAGGCTTTAATGGATAACGCGAAAAAACTTAAAGAAGAGAGAGCAAAAGCTCAAGAA
>CAYLZE010000167.1:4981-6493 GCA_964388035.1 uncultured archaeon | reverse complement strand
AGTAAAGAAGTGCATGTCGCCATGAGCTGTGGGTAGTCTGCAATTTTGGAAGCAAGTATCCTCTCCAACCTAATTCTTCTCCTAAAGGACCCCCGAATATAAAAACTATAAAAAAATATACTATTAGTACCGGTAATAAGGGTAATACTAATCCACTCGATGCTATTGGTAAATTTAATTCGATGCTCAATATAATCGTGAGGATAACTAATGCAATTATTGGCAAGAAAAAAGCTAATAAATAAGTCAAGATACCCTTTTTTCGAGGAAATATATCCCTTAAAAATGATTTAAACCCATCTTTCCCTTTCTCTTTTATTGTTAGAATCAGAGCGCTAATAGTAGGACCAAATGAACCCACCCAAGGAAACGGCATTAACAATCCCAATTCTGTTATAGATGCGTTTATGAACCAGTAAATCTATGAAAATGTAAAAGCAATTCCTATAAAAATCAATATCCATTTATAATCTCTTGACATGTTTATCTTACCCATTATAGAAAAGATAATTGAATTTTTAAAAATTCAAATTATAAATTTTTCAAAGCTATTTAAATGATTATAATACATATAAAGTTTAGGAAAAATCTGTATTAATATTTTATGAAGAATAAGATGATATTCTCTCATTGATGTTCTTAAGAAACCAAAAATCAGCTAATATGATTTGAGATTTATTGCCTATATGAAAGTTAAAATCTCAAATTAATCATCTCGAAATTAGAAACAAATATTTCTAAAAAATAAACACAAAATACCAAGCAAATTGTCTCCTTTAAAGATGGGAAAAGATAAATCCTATAACTTAAGTTTCTTTCATTTTCAGACCAGAAATAATTTAATAATAAGTAAGAAAAATGATTTTTAAAAAGAGAAATATAAAAAAAATTATTCTTTTGTTCTTAATTCTCTCCTTAGAATTTTCCCAACAACGGATTTTGGCATTTCAGGAATTATTTCGATTATTCTTGGATACTTGAAAGCACTAATATTTTCCATGCACCAACTTTTTAACTCCTCTGCACTGACTTTTCCAGCATAATCTGGCTTTAGCGAGACATATGCCTTAATGTTTTCACCTACTTCGGGATCGGGAACGCCAACCACTCCAACTTCATTAACTGCGGGATGTTGGTACATTAAATCTTCCACTTCACGCGGAAACACGCTATGACCTTTATACTTGATCATATCTCGTTTTCGATCCTTGATGTGCAAGTAGCCATCTTTATCGATACAACCAATATCCGTCGTGTAATACCACGTTCTTCCTTTGGAATCTTTTCTCAAGGCATATTCAGTGGCTTCGGGACGATTTAAATAACCTAAAAATACTTGGGGGCCACAACCACATATTTCTCCTATATATTTTTCTGACTCCTCGGCACCACAATCATCACATCGTTCATTAGGACATTGAGGAAGAATTTTATTTCCCGTATCCAAATCGACTATCTTTATTAAAGTATCAGAAACGGGAAATCCCACGGTATTAGGCTTATATTTATGAA
>CAYLZE010000167.1:0-4881 GCA_964388035.1 uncultured archaeon | reverse complement strand
TCTTTTAAGATATCCGATATTTTTTCGGGAGGTTTGGGAAATAGGATCATTTTATATCCATTGCTAATGGCAATATTCATCCCAACAGAAAGAGCAAATTCATGGGCTAACGGTAGTACAATAAACATTCCTCCCGTGCCCATGGTGTCTTTTAATTGAGGTAATTGCGACTGAGCCCAAACATTTCCTTGCTGTGCATTCACTACAAAATTATAATGAGAAATTTGACATCCTTTCGGCAATCCCGTCGTACCTCCCGTGTAGATTAATGTCGAAACATCCTTTATCGGATCAATTTTTACTTTAGGTAAATCTATCGGGAGCCCCGATTGAAGAAAATCATTAAGCGCATGAAAATTAATATTACCCATTTTTCCTGAGGGCCAATTCTTCATTCTTGGCACTTTTCCTAATAAAATTCCTAACTTTGCTTTTACTGGCGGCAAGTAATCCCCAATTCCAGTTAGAACAATATTGCTTAAAGTGGGCATCTTGCTCAAATCTTTATCGTTAAGATGTTCTTCGTAGAGCACGTCCAAGATAATCATCATTTTCCCCTTAGAATCATTCACTTGATGGACAATTTCAGTGAAGCGATTCAGTGGTATTATGGGATTCGCAATGGCTCCCATTCGGACAATACCAAAAAAGCTGATGATAAATTGAGGAACATTAGGAAGATCAATCAAAACAACATCTCCCTTTTTAATTCCAATTTTTGAAAGTGCCGTGGCAAATTGATCCACTAAGCTATCCAATTCTTCATAGGTACATCTCCATCCCTCGAAATATATCGCTTGGGAAGTAGGATAGGTCGTGGCGGCATTCCTTAACATCTGCCCCATTGAAATCTGATCATACTCAATATGTTTGGGAACTTCTTCCGGCCACGATTTATCCCAATATCGCTTTATTTCATCATCTTTTCCACTTTCCAAAATATATCACATTTTTTATGATTCGCTAAATACTTATATTGATTAATTCATATTTAAAGTTTAAAAAAATGATCCTTCTTTTGGTGATTCATGCTCTAAAAGTGTATTAAAAACAGAAAATCCCTCGGGTATTGAGCTCGTGTTCATGGAAAAAAGAAGAGCTTACATTATCTTACATTAATTCTTGTTTATATTCATATAACTACTTTTTTTACGATTAGCATGGTAATTTATTTTTAAAAATTTTAACTAATTGCATGAATAAATTTATCCAATTTTTCTTGATACTTATTATTTTTTAATTCTGCTCTTAGAATTTGCAAGGTCGCAATTGGGTCCTTTTCACAAAATTTTCCAATGCTCTGGATTAATTCATCGCCTTTTCTTCCCCCTAAAGTTATGAAACATGCAAGCTTGTTTATTTGATCTTTATATTGAGTAATATAAGTTCTGAGAGCAGGTGTCATTTTACCCCCCCAATTGGGAGTGCCTAAAATTAGAATCTCATATTCTTCTGGTTTCTTTTTTATCTCCTCAATCTCCGTTAATTTTTCCGTCGTGGCTTGATAACCAGAGCGTAACCATCCAATAAGACCCGAGCGTTTTGTTTTATCAACAATTTCTTCTAAGTCCGCGTTAAGTTTTTCAGCTATCTCCTTCGCAATTTTTCTTGTATTTCCCGTTCTTGTATAATAGACCACTAAAATACTCATTAAATTTTCACCTTTTTTTTTGAATATATATAATATTGTGGATATAACAATTATTAGTCTTGCTTGCATATAAAATTAATCTTAGATGAGAGGTAGAAAGAATTTCCTGGATATTTTCTCAAGATTTCACTTAAGGTCGAATCAAGTACTTTTGATGTTCTTAAACAAGAAATAAATGATAGATTCTTGCTAATTAGTTAAAACTAAGATCATTACAGTGCATGACTTGCTCCTCACCCTTTTTATGCTTTTAGGACGAAAGGATTATATCGTTTTTTTCCAATTTATGATTTAATAGATTTTTAATAAATTTAAAAATAGGAAATAACATTACCTGAAGATATTGAGAATCAAGTGTACTAAAGCTATATTTTATATAAAACTACTGCTTTCAATCATTCTAACAATCTTTTTAGTTATGAGGGGTTATTATTTTAGGTTTTATAAAGCGTTATATGACGTACTTAACTTATCTAATTCATAATTAAAATTTTAAAAAGAAATTCGCCTTTCAGGGATGCTTACTCTTGAAGCATAAAGAGTGAATGTTAGCCTTAAATTTTCCATGTTCTATTAAATGTTATAAACTTTTTTGATTTCCTCAACATGGATGAAAAACCATTTGGAAAAAAAGATGATAATTATAATCATTGTGATTGATATCTGATTTACTATATTTATTAGCAAAAGTGCTTATTTTTATCCCATTTTCCAACTTTTTTTCTTTTTTGTTCATTTGAATGTTAAAACTTGAAATGCCTTTTATTGTCATTGTTATTTTAGAAGGATGAAATTAATAAGTGTTAAATTCAAATCAGAATTCACTTTTATATATCAAAAAGTTTTTAAAGAGAAAAAAAAAAATGATAGGAATTAAGAGTTATGGCGCATATCTCCCAAAATACTTACTTCCTCGGGAACTAATAGGAAAAGCTTGGGATTTTCCTGTTGTTCCGGGCACGAAAGCCGTTGCCAGTATAGACGAGGATAGTCTAACTATGGGAGTGGAAGCGGCACTCGATTGCATGATGGGATTGGATTGTAAAAAAGTAGATGGTCTCTTTTTTGCCACAACCTCTCAAGTTTACACCGAAAAGGATTCTGCGTCACTCATCGCAACAGTCTTGGACATGAGATCTGACATTGTAACCGCGGATTTCACGGATTCCCTAAAATCAGGAACGACAGCATTAGCACGAGCGGTAGATACAATAAAAGCAAATGACAATATTAATAGTATATTAGTCGTGACGGCAGATTCAAGGAAACCAGAACCTTCTACTATGTGGGAATATGGATTTGCAGATGGTGCAGCGGCTCTGCTCGTTGCCAAGGAAGATTCCATTCCTTTAGCCATCTTGGACCATTATTCCATTTCGCAAAACGTGACTGGTCCTTGGAGAAGAACGGATGAGGATCCTTTCGTTCGAACTTTTGAGGTAAAGATGGATTCAATGTTTTACATGGAAAGTATCACGAAAGCAATGAATGAGCTCATGAAAAAAAACAATTTGAAACCTGAAGATATAGATATTGCTGCTTATTATTATAATAATCCTCGGCTTCATGGCAGGATCTCTAAAATGATGAAATTCTCGCAAGGAGTGGCTCAAAATGGATTATTTTTCCAAATTGGTGATGTCGGATCTCCCGTTCCCTTCATGTTATTAATCTCTGCTTTACGAAGACCTAAAGATGATGCTAAAATAATCATGGCTGGGTTTGGCGATGGTGCAGATGCAATTTTGATGCAGGTAAGCGATAAAAAAGCGTTAAGAGACCTTTCTAAAACGCGAATGGGAATGACAGGACATCAAAAATCCATGATAAATCTGAAGAATTACAATGTATACATTGATAACAAGCAGCTTCTCCAGAAGGATCGTTATGTCAGGAAAAGCTCAGCAGTAACAATTTGGAGGGATACTCCATCTGTCTATAAATGGCATGGCAGGAGATGTAAGAATTGCGGAACCGTTCAATATCCTATAATGGGACAATCTTGCTCAGTATGCAGGGCCGATCAACAATTTGAAGAAGTTCAATTGGCTTATAAGGGAAAAATATTTACTTACACGCTTGATCATTTGGTTGGAGGGAATTATTACGATACACCCGTACCAAGATGCGTGATTGACCTTGAAGGAGGAGGAAGAGTCTTGTTGGACATGACGGAGATTGAAAAACCAGAAGAAAATGTCAGCATTGGAATGGATGTGGAGTTGACATTCCGGAAAGTACATGAAGGTGCTGAATTTAAAAATTATTATTGGAAATGTCGCCCCGTGAGGGGGAGAATTTAATGGAGGTGGATATTAAATGGCAATAAAAGGAATAAGAGATAAGGTAGCCATAATTGGGGCAGATGCATGCAAGTATGGTGAAAGATGGGATAAAAATCAGTATGATTTATTATTTGATGCTAGCCAAGGAGCGTTTAAAGATGCGGGAATTACTAAAAATGATTTAGAAGCCATATGGGTAGGGATTTATTATTACTTTACAGGAATGTCGGGAGCAACAGTTGAGGATATTCTGCGAGTTGATGGACTTCCCATAACTAGAACCGAGAATTATTGTGCTTCTGGAATGGATGCTTTTAGAAATGCTTGTTTTGGAGTGGCCTCAGGGGCATATGATGTCGTCATGGCTTGCGGTGTTGAAAAATTGATGGATGAAGGCTCAAGCGGGCTTCCCGGATTTAAAATCTTCGGGCATCCCGTATTACCCTTACCTTCGGCTCCTGCGATGTTTTCCATGGCTGCCACCCGATGCTTTCATGAATTTGGATGGACTAAGGAAGATTTAGCTCGAGTTGCCGTGAAAAACCATGATAATGGCAGTTATCATCCAAAAGCTCATTTTAGAACCAAGATTACCATTGAAGATGCCATGAAAGCACCCATGATCGCAGATCCTTTAGGAAGATTCGATTGCTGTGCCATGTCTGATGGCGCCGCCGCTTTAATTTTAACGCGTCCCGAATTGGCACCAAGTTATGCTCATGGAGACGATTTCGTCGTGGTAAAAGCGAATGCTATTTCTTGTAGAACGAACTTTCCATGGTACATACCTCCAGGAGGTCCAGGTGCAGATTTTACCGCATTTCCCTCGACAGTAAAAGCGGCACAAATGGCATATAAAGAAGCGGGAGTCACAAATCCTAGAAAAGAGATTAGCTGTGCTGAAGTCCATGATTGTTTTACCATCACGGAATTGATTAATTGTCA
>CAYLZE010000166.1:0-6668 GCA_964388035.1 uncultured archaeon | reverse complement strand
TCAAAGAAAAAATCAATGTTAGGAATAACATCTTTTGCATGTTTTCTAGAAGAACTTATTTTAAAAAACTTTCGGGATTCACTATCTTCTAAAACGTAATTAGAGCCCCCACCATGGATCATGCAATAGGGATCGAGCAATCCAATTGGATTTGAATATTGTCTAATAAATCCTCTTCCTCCCATTGTCCGAAAACAATGAATTGCGCTTTCAAAAGATAACTCCGTGGTCTCTATTTTTAATCCCATCGCATTTGCAGCCATTATCTTTGAGCTACCCATTGCAGGATGCTCATCTAATTCCCGTGCATAATTAATAAGAGCTGTAATTAATAAATTCATCTGCCTGATAAGGGCAGAAATAGGAAATCTAATCACTTGATATTCATGCAATCGGTGGCTGAATTGATTACGATTTAAAGCCCAAGTGTGAGAATATACGAGTTTCTTCATGGCATCCCCCAACGCTTCTGCGCTAATGACTAATCTTTCCTCCGTTAGCTGATGAAATGCGATATCTAATCCATGTCCTTGAAGGAGATTCTCCCTGGGAATTTCAACCCGGTCAAATATTAAACGACTTACAAAAGCGTCGGTCATTCCATATGTCCTTATTCTTGCGGAGCGAAAATTCTTTAATTGTTGGTGTTCCGTATCTACAATAACGGCTCCTATTGGTCCATTATTCAAGCGCCCATATAATATTAGATAATCACATAACATTCCATTAGTAATAAACACTTTTTTACCTTTTGCGACTATCACATCATCTTGTACTTGCAGATTTAGCTCCATGCTTGAAATATCGCTTCCCGCATTAAATTCAGTCATTGCAGACGCCGCGATTGCTCCACCTTTAGCCACCGGAAGTAGAAATTTTTCCCTTTGAAAGTCATTAGCTTTATAATCCACGGGATTGCAGTACAATGTTCCTCCCGCAAGCCTTCCCATTTCTACGCTCCAATTTCCAGCAATATATCTTTCACTATATTCAGACCATCGCCCACCACATAATGCGAATGCAATAAGTGCATTTCTCATTATTTTTCCCACGTCATATTTATTATCGTTGTTAAAAATTGTGCTATAATACCCGTTTTCCGCTAAATTTTTCATGATCCTATTGACGATTTCCTTCTTTTTATCTTGCGTGGGTTCTTCAACGAAATAGTCAAGTTCTTCTAATTTTCGGAGATCCTCATCCAACTCACGTTCCAGAAATTCATAAAATTCGGCGAGGAATTCCTTTTCACTTGAAGTTAGTAATGGATTATTTAAAATATCTAACTCTGGCACATATTTCGTAATTCTAATCGGTTCAAACTCTCGCAAACGCGTGTCCGTAGAAATTTCACCTATATTAGTCTTTATATCATATAAATAAATCTACACTAAATTGTAAATAGTGAAGAATCCAAATAAATGTTTCACGATTTATTGTTAGGTATCAAGTTCATTAAGCAAGTGGGATTGGATTCCCCAAAACTATTCAGATTCTAGTAGAGGAAAGGGATAAGTTTATTAATGTTTAACGCTCAAACATTCAATATAGGACAATTTAAAAAAATAGTCGAACGTGATAAAACATGATAAAATTTAGTGATAAACAATTAAAAATACCAAAATTGATGCGGCCCGTGTACTTAGTCACGGTAGGAATGTCAAAATTTGATAGAGCATTCCCCACCACTAGAACAGAAGAGCTCTGCATCGATGCTTTCACGGCGGCTGCTGATTTTGTTAACATGACTCCCGCGGAACTAAAACAATATATTCACACGGCGTATTATGGTCACTTCGCTGACCATTTTGGCGATCAACTCTTAGGAGAGGCGGTCATTCATGATAGGCTAGGATTGGATCCTCTTGGCAATATTGGAGTAAAAACAGGAGGAGCAACCGGTGGCTCAACCATGTGGGAAGCCGTGAAAACTGTTGCCTCTGGATACAGCGATTGTGCTTTAGCTTTGGGATGGGAACGGATGGATGAAGTTCCTACGGATGAGGGTAATCATCTAATCTCCGCTGCAGCAGATAAAGACTGGGAAACTCCATTGGGTCATATTTATACGGGATATTATGCCGTAATGGCACAAAGATATTGGAAAGTGTTTGGAAAAGAGGAACCCTCCTTTAGAGATACTATGGCAGAAATTGCAGTTAAAAATCGAGGATATGCCCGAATGAATCCTCATGCCCATGGACCCATGGATATAACCATTGAGGATGTCAAACAATCCCCGATTGTTGCATATCCGCTTAGAGCTCTTGATTGTTGTTTAATGAGCGTTGGTTCTGCATGTGGTGTGGTATGTGATGAAAAAACAGCATATGAAATAACGGATAAACCTTTAAGAATCTACATCGCAGCAGGAAGCCATACTCTAAGAGTTGCTGATCGTAGGGATATGAAAATTCCATTATTGCCAAATGAAAAACCAGGCCAATATGATAATTTGGGAAATGAATTTCCCGGAGGAGATCGCTATCCAGGATTTAGTAGTTTTTTAGCAGCGCGAATGGCAGCATACTATGCATATAGGATGGCAGGAATTGTTGATCCCACAGAAGATTTAGATCTTGTTGAACTCCACGATGCATTTACCATAAGCGACATTCAGACTTATGAAGATATAGGAATTAAACCTTATGGTCATGGACGAGAGTATATCGAATCCGGAGATGGATTTGTCATTAATCCCCATACCAAAAAGCCCGGAAAATTACCCAGTAATCCCTCTGGAGGATTAATAGGATGCATGCATGCCGTGGGTGCAACGGGATTAATGCAAATTGCAGAAATTGGATATCATATTTGGAATCGGTGGGATGAAATTCATGAACCCCAAGAAAAATGGGATGCTTTTGGCCGGGAAAAGCCAAAGGATTGGAAGAGCTTGCAGGTTAAAGGAGCAAAAAGAGCTCTCGCAATAAGTCATGCAGGGGTCGGTTCTCACGTGACTTGCACGATTCTGATGAATCCAAATAATTTGTTAAAGGAGGATTGAAAAGATGCCAAAAACAGAAGAAGAAAAAGGATTTGTAGAAATAGTGGATGGTAGATATAAAATTAGCGGAAAATTCCATATCATAGAAAAAAATCAACCCATCTTCGATAAGGATAATAACGTTTTAGCAGGCGTTACAAATCCGAGGGATATGACTTACATCCATTCTTATGGCGGAGAAGCTCCCTTTTTTGAAAGTTTATCAAAGGGAAAATTATTAGCGACTCGTTGCGATAATGAAAAATGCGATTCAAAAGGATCTATTTTTGAACCTTTTCGAATATATTGCCCGGATTGCTTGCAAAGAAATACGGTAGTAGATATAACAGAAAAAGCCAGAACAAAAGCCACCATTCATTCCTTTATAATTACTCATCGTTCAGGGGCTTTTAACACTTTACCGAAACCAATACAATTCATAAATGTGGAATTTGATAAGGAAGTATCAACAATATTAATGAGCATTCTAGCAGTGGGAGAACCGGATATCGGAAAACGAGTGGTTCCTATCTTTAATACAAAGAATCCCACCTATACCATTTTAGACCTACGATTTGTGCTAGAAAATACACCAGAATCTGAACTTCCTGAAGGATTTACCTTTTAATTTTTATCCTTCTTTTCTTTTTTAATATTATAATTTTCGGGTATATCCGCGATTCATAATTAAATCTTAAATTGTGGGTAAATGTAATCTACCTGTAAATAATTTAAATATAATTGGAATGATATTGTTTAGTAATTTCTTGATTTTTTAATTAAAAACCAGATTAAAACTCTAATTAAATTTAGCTAAGAAGAATTAATGAATAAATTGTTAATGTTATCCCATAATAAATTAAAAAAAAAGAAAGGAAATTATTGTTGGGGAAGATTGAATATTTTACGAGCTTCATCAGGAGTAGCAACTTTCCGTCCAGCAACTTTAGCAACTTTAGCAGCCCATTCCACTTGCTCATAAGAGCCTTTTGCTAGACTTCCATCAATTGTGCGAATGTTATCTTCTAATCCAACACGTATATGCCCTCCCATAGGAGCTGCACACATTGCCGCTCTAAATTGGTCCTTTGCAACACCGCATACACTCCATGTAGCATCGGAAGTCATGAGATTTCGCATGTGAGCTAGATTTTCATACGAAAAGGGGACCCCTCCTAATACCCCCCACACAAGCTGAAAATGAAGGGGTTGTTCGAATAACCCTTCCTGCTTGTTTAAAAATAACATGTTATACATTCCACCGAAATCGTAGACTTCTATCTCCGGTTTTGTCTTTGCCTTTTTAAATTCCTTAGCAAACTTCTCGATCATGCGAAAATTATTAACAAATACGTTCGTATTTCCCATTATTACTTTCCCTTGCTTAAAATCTCCTACACTAAAATTCATGCTATTACTATTGAGTGACCCTAATTGGGGTTTATATGTTTGAATTACTGCTATTCGCTCCTTTTCTTGGGCGACCGTAGAAATAGCCGTGCTGAGGTTAATTAATATTTCAGGAGCTTTCTCTTTTACAGCATCTAAAATCGCTTTTAAAGTGTTTAAATCCGCAGTGGGATTTCCTTTAACGGGATCCCTCGCATGGATATGAACGATTGAAGCTCCTGCTTCATAACATTTCCGTGCCTCTTCCCCAAATTCTTCAGCTGAATAAGGTACATTTTCATTTTGAGTCTTAGTTGTAACGGCACCTGCCAAAGCGGCAGAAATAACTACTGGAGTATCAACAACCATTTTCTTTACCTTTTTATTTACCTCAATATAATAAATTATTCAATTAACATTAAGAAGATGGAAACCTTGAATAAAAAATTTTACAAATTAATAGGGAGAATAAAAAAAAGAATGAATTAAAGATAAGATTTTAATTTCAAATGGTTGCCTTTAGGATTTTCTTGTTTAGAATTTATATATCAACATCATCTCTCAGAAGATGAAGTGTCTTTCGTGCTTCTGCTCCCTGAACAACTTTTCTTCCAGCGATTTCTGCTACCTTTTTTGCCCATTTAACTTGTTCCCATGAACCCTTTGCCATCTGTCCGTCTACAGTACGAATGTTGTCTTCCAAACCCACTCGAATATGTCCTCCTAATGCAGCTGCACATAATGCTGCTTCAAATTGAGCTTTTGCCACGCCACACACGCTCCAAGTGGCATTTTCGGGAAGCAATTGAAGGATATGTGCTAAGTTCATAACATTAAATGGAATTCCACCTAATACACCCCAGACCAGTTGGAAATGAAGTGGTTTTTCGAAAAGACCTTCTTGGATATTCAAGAAAAGCATGTTTTGAAGTCCGCCAAAATCATAAATTTCCATTTCCGGTTTCGTTCCGGCTTTTTTCATTTTTTTAGCAAACCGCTCGATAGTCCTGAAGGTATTTTTGAAAACATTATCGGGAGCAAGAATGACTTCTCCCGTTTTCCAATTTCCCACGCTGAAGTTCATTGAATTCGTGTTTAATGAAGCTAATGGCGGTTTATAGGTTTCTACCGGGGCGATTCTTTCCTTTTCTGTTGAAAGTGCAGAGATTGCGGTTGAGAGATTGATGATAATATCGGGAGCTTTTTGTTTGATTGCTCTAATAACAGCACCTATCTTATCTAAATCTGCGGTAGGTACTCCATTTTTCTCTGGATCACGGGCGTGAATGTGAACGATTGCAGCACCCTCATCATAGCATTTTTTTGCTTCTTCAGCAAACTCCTCGGGAGTATAAGGAACGGCTTCATTTTGATTCTTCATGGTTACTGCTCCCGCCAAAGCTGCCGAGATAACAAGAGGTGTTCCTGATTCAGACATTTCTTTTTCCTCTTAAAATTTTTACTTTTTTTTTACTGTTTTTTGAATGAATTTCAAAAAATAATATAAGCTAATATTTCAACTATTGGTTTCTTTATATATAAACTTTAAAACAGTCAATTTTGGGACATCCGTTTTTTTGAAATTAATAAAAAAATGTGTAAAATGTTAAAAATGTAAATTCTTAAGCATTTTTATTTTAGAATGCTTTTTATTTCGATAACGGTACAGTTGTTCTTTATGATACTCAAAAAATTCCTTTAAAATCTATTATTTATTGTATCAATCGGCGTTGATTGAAAAAAGGAAATGCTCTTGGAATGAGAATGGCAGATCATCTTACTAAAATTAGAGTTAATGTTTGGATTTGTGCTATAATAATATTCATATTTTCGCTTCTTTTCTTTTATAACATTATACCCATCCCCTTATTTGAAATATGCGGGAGTGCCTGTGAATATTGGTGGAGTTGGATAATAAATTTTCCTCCTCAAGGTATTTGTATTCTGACATGTCAACCCAGGAATAGTTTATATAAACCTTTCTTTACAATAGGTATTATTTTGATAATATTTAGTATTCTACTGGAAATAACCTTCTAATTAGTTATAAAAACTTGGTAATTTCTATAAAATTCTAAACTTTATTCCAATCATCCACCTTTCCCGTGGAGGAAAGACCAGCCCTAAGGTTATCAGGCTGTGCGCTCGTCGCCGAGTTCAATATATGCTTCAATTGTAATGCTTTTTTCATTACTTCGGCAGTTTTGAAGGACGTTATCCCGCTGTGCTTGAAAAAGTCATGAAGCTTAGCCCAATCACGGTAGGGACTGCTTGGTTTCAAACGGGGCTTTAT
>CAYLZE010000165.1:0-6812 GCA_964388035.1 uncultured archaeon | reverse complement strand
CTGCCATTTATTTTTAACTTGTAGTGCCAAATTAATCGCGTTCATCCATGAAATGGAATGTAGTTCGTTATTTTTGGAATATTTCCTCAGGGTACTGAACTGATCGCCCTCTCCTTCTACAGAGGATTTGATAATAGGAAATGTATTCTTACTTTCCATTTCATTTATTAATCTTCGGTCCGAAGTAATTAGGGGATTTATTTCATTGAAACTGATCATGCCTAAATCTAAATCAAATCTTGAGGAAGTGTTTAGTGCATTTATTAATGAAGCGTTATCTGCGTCCAAGTTGTATAAAGATCCATGAGCAAGATGAAGTATTTGTGCACGTTCATAATGGTTATTAGATACTGTCTTTTCTTCAATTTTAGATGCTTTATCAATAAGTGTTTTGAGATTTTCCTTTCCTTTAAGGGTTTCATACCCTTCCACGTGAACATGTAAGGAATGAGGTAATTTCAACATTTCATTTGTTTTAATCAAGTTATCATATACATCAATCGGGGTAAAATTATATAATCTTCCGGGAGTCGTCAAATTCTCTCTTAATGCGTTAAAATTCCAAGCTTCTGCTTCGAAGGGGTTATAAGCTTTTAATCCGAAACCATGTGTTTTTCCAAGAAGATCTGATAAGAAGAAACTTAAATCCTCAATCTTCCCTTTCTGATATTCCAATTCAAGAGCCCATAAATTGCTCACATTCAATAAAAATGCTTTATCTAAAACAGGAAGGTTTTTAAAATTATATAGAGTCTGCATAGCTAAAGAGGGAAAAACATTCGCCTCGAGGATAAAGGTGTACCCATTATTAATGTAATCGCGGGCAATTTTCTCGAGAGATATGCCTTTCCAATATTCCATGAATGCAGGACTTTTCAGCCCTATTAATCGTGCCCAATTAAGTTGTTGAGAAGCAACATGACTATGAATGTCTAATGCAGAAGGGATCACGGTTTTTCCTTTGGCATCGATATAGTTGATTTTTGCTTCGTTTGAAAACTTTTCAACGATTATACCATCTTCAATGAGAATATCTTTTACTTCTCCCTCAATATTATTGATAGGATCAAAGACATTTCCATTTTTTATTTCTAATTTTGACATTTTTTTCTCCCCCCTTATTCAATTGAATTTATTCGTTTTAACAACTCTTCATAAGTAAGGATGGGATCTGTAGTCGGTTTCACGATTCCTTTTTCATGTTTGAAAACCAGTTCTTGCTCTAAAACCCCCGTGATTTGGTTAGCCCAGATTGAAATAGGCACGTTAATGACATTTTCTGGCACGGAATCATCCTGAATAACTTTCAATACAATAGAACCATATTCGCTGGTTATTTTTATATTTGAATTTTCTTGTACATTCAACTTTTTTAGACTTTCGGGATGAATGAAAGCGATAGCTAAATTATTTTTGAGAGATTCGGCATTTCCGAATGCTTGCTCAGCCGTTTGATCCTTATGTATTGATCTTACTGTATTTATAATCATTTCCATTTCACATCTTCACCCAATTCTAATCATTCTAATTTGGTAATGATTTCTTGTAGGATTTCCTCATCTGTTTTTAAATTTGAAGGAGGACTAATAATCTTTTTTAACTCCACGGGCACGTGGTCCAATCGAAAGGCAAGACCACCATTTTCTATTCCGGATATTGTACTCGGTAATACTATTTCTGCCATGGCGGTTGCAGCAGAAGCTTTATTGTCGATTACAATTAAGGGCTTCGCGGCTAATTTAGAACTTAACGCATGTGGAAAGTGAGAGATGGGATCGGTACCAACAATCACGGATAAATCAAATTCACCTCTTTGTATGATGGAAATAATAGAATCTTCAGCTTCTGATAATTCATTATTAATGAATTTGAGTGAATAATTTTTCCCCAGCATTGATAAGGCGATTTGATCAAAACCATTCATATTATAATGCCCCCCTACAGGAATAACAGATACACGCCCTTTCTTTTGCCTCTTATTAATAATTTCTACTAATTCTAACACTTCTTTGATTAAGTCTACTTCGCCAATCGGATTTAAAAGACCTTGCCCCAAAAAAAGAACGCCATTCTCTGCCTCGGTCAAATTCAAATAAAAGCGCTTAATTTCATCCTTATCAATTCCAGCAGCCCCCTCCGAGGGAATAGTTCCGTTAGTATTGAGAGCGTCTTTTATGGCTTTAATTAATTCCCCATCACTATTCGGTTTGATTTGCAATCCTATATCACGAATTTGAAAAATTCCAAAAGATGCCGTTTTGATGGGATCAATAACAACCACCGTTTTAATTTCTCGGCCCGTCATTCTAAATTTCCCGCGGGAAAACACCGTCTTATTCAAGAGCCGGGGAATTGACTCTGCAGGATTAAATCCCCAGAAGACCAAGAGATCCGCTTTATTTATAACTTCAGTCAAGGTTGTGAGGGTCATTCCCGTCTCCTGTGCAACTTTTAAAGCTTCTCCTTGACAAATGCTGGAATTCGAGTCGATGAAACCATTAATTTTTCTTGCTAATTCGATCCCTTTTTGTTGAGCTTCACATGTAACAGTAGAAAAACCATACAAGAGGGGATTCTGTGATTTCTTAAGTAACTCAACTGCCTTGTCTAAAGCTTCCTCCCATGAAACTTTCTCTAATTTCCCATTTTTTCTGATTAAAGGTGATGTAATTCGATTTTTAGCAGTGATCTGGTCAAACCTTTCCTTGCCTCGCTTGCAAGCACCATACACTTCATCGATAAATAAGCCATCCGTCCTTACAATGATGTCATCACATAATAGAGAGCATCCTGAACACGTAACCCTATCCATTAAAATCAGTCCATATTATTGTAATTTTATTAAAAGTTATACATATATAATCTTTATGGCATCTCGAGGGCAGTATATCTCGCAAACATGACATTCCCTTTCCCGCCCCTCTGCTTCAAGCCGTCGGCAATGCTCCAAATTTAACAAGGCACATTTTGCATTTTTCACCTCAAATAATTGATGTTTCTCAGGAGGATAATTAGGAGCTTTACCACTTAAGGTGGAGGGACAATATCTTGCATTGACGGGACAAGCAGTTACGCAGATTCCACAGCCATCGCATTTTTCCTCATCTACCTCAATATGCAATTCCTTTTCTCCCTCTTCTGTTCCTATTAACTCTTTTAAAGTTTCATATTGCTTTTTATATTTGGTCTCTTCAATGAGAGGCGTGCAATCATTCACTTTAACTTTCCCTTGAAGCAAAGCAAGTGCAAATGCCATGCATGTGGGTTGACCACATTTTTTACAATTTGTTTTAGGAAGATATTTATACAGGTCCATAAAATTTGAAACTTTTGAAATGAGAATTCACCTTATCTTTTAAGCAATAATTTAAGAAATTGAAAATCTATTACTATTTGTATATCTCTCTTTACAAGTGAAGAAATTATTTATTATATTTTAATCTCTTTACTTTTTTTCATAAAATAAATTGTTTGAATCCTATAAAGTGAAATGATTTTGATTTAAAAATCTCAGATTAATACCCTTTAATTTTATAAGAATAATTGACGAATTTATTTATAACTTAAAACATTTTTAACCAGAATTTAAGGTTCACCTCATGCGTAGAGGAGTATATAAATGAAAATAACGGTATTATCCGATGGGGATATCCAAAAAATTCATGACGCTTCCTTGCAAGTCTTGGAAAAGGTAGGTTTTCAAGTTCCTCATGAAGAAATCTTATTGAGATTTAAAAATCTCGGTGCTGAAATTAATCCGAATCAAAGATTGGTGAAGATCTCGCCTGAAATGGCAATGGAACTAGTTTCTAAAGCAGGTGGGAATTTCACGTTATACGGTTCAGATCTGTCTAAAAAAGCGGAATTTGGCTCGGGGTGCAAAAATTTCAATACTACCAGCGGACAGGCTTTCTGGCTTGAAAATGTTGGAGAAGAAAGAAGATATGCTAACCTTAAAGATGTGGAAACAGCTTCTAAGTACGGCGATATACTCGATCAGATTACTATTCCTGGGGCAATGGGGGACCCGCAAGAGATACCCATTCAATGGAGATGTTTGGAAGTGGTAAATGAAATGATCAAATATACTACAAAACCCATCACCTTCTGGTTTTATGATAGAACCTCCACTAAATTTTTAATGGATTATCTAATCGCTCTCCGGGGGGACATTGAAAAAGCTAAAAAGTACCCCTTGTTTCAACCATTATTTGAGCCCGTGAGCCCCCTGAGTTTCCCATTTCGAGGAATTGATCTATTGTTCGAAACTTCAAAACTTGGTATGCCCATTCAGATCGGTCCCATGGCACAAATGGGAGTATCAGCCCCTTGTAGTATAGCGGGAACCTTGGTACAAGAAAATGCTGAAATCTTAGCAGCGATTTGCATTACACAATTGATTAAACCGGGATTGTCCATCTGTTATGGAGGAATCTGTCACGCATTCGACATGCGCTCGGTTCAAACTATTTTCGGCGGTCCTGAACAAGTGGTATTTAGCGTGGCCATGGCTCAAATGGGTAAGTTTTACGGGTTTCCCGTTTATGTAAATGCGGGGCTGACTGACTCCAAACGGGTTGATGCTCAAGCGGGACTTGAGAGCGGAATCACCCTTAGCATGGCACTTTCTGCAAATGCAGATATTTTTGGTCATTTAGGTATTTGTGGAATGGACCAAGCTGCCTCTTTAGATATGCTCATGCTGCAAAATGAAATCATTTCCTATGTAATGAGTGCTAATCGGGAAATGCATGTAAATGAGGAGACTCTTGCAGTGGATTTAATTGAAACAATCGGACCAAAAGGGTCCTTTTTGGAAACTAAACACACGCTTAAGAATCATCGTAAAGAATTATGGATTCCAAGAATATTAGATCGAAATTATTATAGCGCTTGGCTTGAAAAAGGAGCTCCGTCAACAGAACAGAAATGCCGTGCCTTGAAGAATCAGATTCTTGAAGATTATGAGCAACCCTCATTAGCGGTGGATATTACAAAAGATTTAGAGATACTCTTAGCTAATGCAAAAAAAGAGATCAAATCTAAGATCAGATCCCCTTAAAAGGTATTTGCGGCTTTTTATTCGTTAGAAATAAGCTTCTTAGTCAATGACTCAGGCATTATAAACCCAAGATAATACAAAATACCACTTGTTATTAGAATAATTCTATTTCCCGGAAAAGATATTGTCATTTCTAATATAGCGCCAAAAAGAAATAAGATAAATGCTGCAAGCAAAAATTTACCCCGTAATTTTACTTTTTCATCATTCATTTTCAAAGACTTTATTGCAAATATAAACCCAATACTAACAAAAAGAACTAAATTTACGGCTAAATAAATAATAAAGATGGGGGACCAAACTCGATATCGGTAGGACTTAATAAAACAGCAAGCATGCTAATATCTAAATTGAAGTAAATAATAATCATGATTTCCATGATAATAGAATATATTGAATATAGAACAAGATATAAGTTCCTCCTTGAAGTTATGAAAAAGTTGGTGATAACTAACATCCACGTAAATAAGAAGATAGGAATAAAAAAATAGAGCAGAGCGTATATTTGAATAGAGATTCCCTTATCATTGAACAGACCTACTAAGAACCCCAGTGATGAACTCCACCAACATTCCGAAATACCTATCTATGCAATTCCCACCAACAAGAATTTAATGTCTTTCTGTAGTTTATATTTTAACATTATTTTTATACCCAAGACTACAGAGATTACAACAAATAAAAAACTAAAAATACTATTTAAAATATCTATAGAACTTAACATTATTTCTTTTTTATTTCTAGAATGTTTTAATTTTGATAATTTAAATTTAGTTATTTAAGCATTTGGAAAAAATAAACCTCAATTAATAAATAAGACCAGAATAAAAAGAAAGTAATGCACAGAAAAGGCAATTGATTAGGTATTAGGCCATATAATGGCTTTCAATTTCTCATATACTTTTTTAATTGCTTTACTCGCAAGCGAATCTGGAGCATAATCCACCACGGGCATTGCAAAAGACATGGCTTTAGGAATGGAAATATCAAAAGGAATTTCTCCAATTATCTCATGGTCCGTATTCTTGATATAATCTTGAAATTCTTGCTGAAAAGTGCTTTTTAAATCGTATTTATTCACGACAATACCAAAAGGAATGTTAAATTGTTGCACGACTTCAATGGCGCGAATTAAATCATGAAGTCCAGAAGGTGTGGGTTCTGTTATGGTAATCACGTAATCTAAACCGGATACCGTGGCAATTACAGGACATCCAATGCCGGGAGGACCATCCAAAAAGACAAGTTCGCTTTTTTTTATAGCATCAATCGTCAAAGCAAATTCTTTTTCATCCGAGACTAACTTCCCTGAAGTAGTACTTCCTAATCTGGTCTTACCGTATACTAAGGGAATTTCTCGCTGTTTAGAGGTATATGAGATTATCTCACCACTTTTCACGGCATTAAGCTCGAAAGCATGTTCTGGACATAAGACCTTGCAAGCACCGCATCCTTCACAAGATAGGTAATTAATTTCTGGTATCAGTTTCTCTTCATTCCATTCCAAAGCATTGAATTCGCAGAAATGCTCATCCACGCATCTCTTACAATGGACGCATTTTTCTTCCAAAAATCTTGCTTTCAAGGAAGTATAGGTCTCTTTTTTTTGAACCACTTCTTCAGATTCTGGAGGCATGATCAGCGCAAGATTTGGCGCATCCACATCGCAATCCAATACGGATACTTTTACTGCGGGATCCTCGTTTGCCAGGCTCGCTAAGGAAGCAGTAAGAGAAGTCTTTCCCACTCC
>CAYLZE010000164.1:0-6820 GCA_964388035.1 uncultured archaeon | reverse complement strand
CTAGAAATCCAAAAACCAAGAATCGTGCATATGATTATTTAGATGATTTAGCGGCAAAATTATTAAAAATATTAAAACCATTCCCATAGATAAGTCCCTTTTCTATGGAAAACAACTCTCTACCATCCATGCTTAAAATTGCGCGACAATAGTATCATATGAATTAATATTAAAATAGAAAAATAAAAAAAAGGGTTGAAATGGATTTGTTTTATATTCCCATTTCTTTCAATTTCATTTTTATTCTTTCTCTTTTTTCGCCTTTAATGTCATAAAATTTCCAAAAGATTAGAGCACCTAAGAAACATGATATCAATGAGATTAGTACAAAATGCATTCGAATTCCAAATAATGCTAATGGTGTTTGCGTATCTGTACCGATTGGGGCATCTGCTACAAAGTTGGTTAGTGTATGGATAATAGCTACCGTTAGTGTGCCTGCAATTATTGTTAATCTCCCAAAGAATGTCCTAATTCCCATGTATACGCCTTCTTGTCGCTTCCCGAATTTAACTCCCAGTTCATCCATGACTTCTGAAAAAATAGGCATTAACATGACAATTAAACCAGCTCTTCCAACACCAACAAGAGTAAACACTATAAACGTACTTATAGTATCCGATATCCACATACCTGGCACCAGGAGAACAGACGTCAATAGTGCTCCAATGACATATGTTTTTCCAAACCCATATTTATTTGCGAATTTCATCCATAATGGAATAGAGATTAAAAATCCTAAGTAATGGCCGATAATAAAAAGCATTTGTGCATCTGCTTCCAAACCTAATACATATTTTGTAAAATATGGCAAAGAAATTCCCACCAAGAAACCAAAAAACAAATAAATAAAACTTATAATAATAAATATAATGAAATTTCTTTGTTTTAAGGCTATTTTCATTGTTTTAAAGAATGGAAGTTGCTCTTCTTTTTGATAATTATGAAGATATCTTTGAATCATCTCTTCATCTTCTCTCAATCCAGGCATGCAAATAATCCAGGAAACTAAGCCAATAATTGTTATAATCATTGCCATGTAAGCATAAGATTGTTTATCTCCGAAGTTATATAATAAGGGAGGAAGTATTCCTCCAATAATCCCCCCTACCATGCCCAGAATTGTCCCAAATCCTGCTGCTTTTCTACGATTTTTATCCGTGCGGAATTTATCGGGGAACATTCCATCTACGTTTAGTTGAAACATGGAATATAACGTATCAGCGATGCACAAAATTATTAAAAGCCACAAGAAAGTAATAAGGATGCCTGCATTCGTTGATATATCCACGTCTGGAGGCGAGAAAAGGAAAATATAAGATATATATACTAGTGGTAGCGAGAATACCATCCAAGGAAAGCGTTTACCCCATTTCTTGGTAAATCTCGTTGGTCGATCAGTCAAATAACCCATTAGAGGATCATTGATCGAGTTCCAAATGGCATAGATAATATTCGCAATCGTGATGAATAATACTGGAAGGAGCACCTCTGTTTCAAAGAAGAAAAAATAAATACCAAATGCAGCAGATTGAAGTTCTATGGCAAATTGGGCAAAATTATAGGAGAAAAAATCCTTGAAAAATGATTTATGTTCGACAAGTTGACTTATTTGCTCATTCATTTTACTTCCCTCTTGATTTTTTTATCAAACCTTATATAATTATTTATAGTTTTTTTAATAATAGAAAAACTGTTTACTAACACGTGATAGTCCTTTTTCGTTGTTCTCATTTCACTTTTATCTTTTTTAATACATTTTCAAAAGCTTTCATTGTATGATCAATATCCTCATCAGAATGTGCTATATTTGTAAATCCTTTTTCCCCTTCTTTTGTAATAATTCCTTCAGAAAGAAAGGCAATATTCAATCTTTTTCTACCATCATCCCTATCAAGTGCTTTCTCAATGTTTTCAACGCTCCTTATATCTAAAAATCCGGCACAATAAAAATGAAAGTGTAAAATAGATCTATAATTGTATGCAAAGAATGGAAGATTTAAGCGGTTGAATAAGTTGTTCAGTTCTCTTGTGAATTTATCACCACTTTGCGCAGTTCTCGCGATTGCATTTTCTTTCTCCATAAAATTTAAAAACCAATAAGTAGCGCTCGTACTAAGCGGATTTGCCGTAAGCGTGCCGGCGGAATATGCCCTTTTCTTTCCGATTTCAAGTCCAGCTACTAAGCACATCATTATATCCTCGCGTCCTCCAACTCCACCTGATGAGGGATAACCATAAGTCAAACATTTACCCATTGTTGTCAAATCAGGCTTAATATTAAAGTATTTCTGAGCGCCCCCTAGATCAAGGCGAAAACCAGTTATTACCTCATCGAAAATGAGTAAAGAATCGTACCTATCACATAATTCTCTTACCACTTTATTATATTCGGGAATTAAAGGTATATGGCCCGTATCGGGTCCTAAAGGTTCAATTATAATAGCTGCCGTTCCGCCTTTATTTTCATTTTTTTTAAAAGCAATTTCTAACTGTTGAAAGTCATTCGGAGGAATAGCTACTGTGTCTTTATAACATCCTTTAGGTATGCCATCAGATTCTAAAGCACCCAAATAGGGAACGTGCATATCATATGTTAGTTGATCAGACCAGCCATGATATGTTCCTCCAATTCTAATTATCTTTTTTTTATTCGTATAAACTCGCGCAATTCTAATAGCAGCCATGCACGCCTCTGTACCTGAGGAATAAAACCTGAACAGATCAATTGAAGGATAATATTTCTTAATTTGTTCAATAGCTTTTACTTCCCATTTAGAAAACCAACCATGAACTTGTCCCGTTTGTTTAACTACTTCTATAACCTCATCACGAAGAGGAGCATAGTTATGACCCAATATAAGAGGTCCTGATGCACATAAATAATCAATATATTCATTGCCATCAATATCCCACATTTTTGAACCTAATGTGCGATCAATTACAATAGGAAATGGATCAGTTATTAATAGACCGTGTTGGGTCCCTCCGGGCATAGCCTTTTTTGCTCTTTCTGCCCATAATATTGACGTTGGGCATTTATTTTCAATTATTTTTCTAATCTTTGCCATTTCAGAATCAGAGATTTTTCGAATAGGTTCATTTATTATTTTTTTTACTTTTTCTTGAATTTCGTTATACTCCATGTTTCATTTCTCACTGTTTTTGTGTTTAATTTAAACATATTTTTCTAATATAAATTTTTAGATTAAATTCTTTGTATAAATATTAAAATTAAAAACTTTAATATTATTAAATATTTCTTTTTCATGAAAATCATAAAAGTATCTAACTAAGCCGATTGGAAAAAATCCATAATTAATGTAATACGAATGCAAGGAAAATTAGATATTTAGCTACACTTATTTTATAAGTATAACATCCTGTAAAGTTAGCGATGAAATAGTTTAAAAAAAAAAAGATCAAGTATAAAAATTAAAATCCTTTGAATTTTGGCTCTCTTTTTTGAAGAAATGCCTTAATTCCTATTTCAATATCTTTGGATGTTGAGTTTATTCCAAATCCCAACTGTTCAAATTGTAAACCAACATTTAAAGGAACTTGCGTCCCATATCTTATTGATTTCTTAATCATTGCTAAGCTAACCGTCGCTGTTTCTCCTAACCATTTCATTTTCTCATGAACATAATCCTCAAACTTATCATCATCTATTAGATGTGCAACAAACCCCCAATTATGCATTTGCTCTGCGCTGAAATGTTCACCAAAATATATCATATCAAATACTCTTGCTACGCCAATATGCTGGGCCATTCTTTGAGTGCCTCCATTGGAAGGAAAAATACCTCGTTTTATCTCGGGAAAGCCAAAAATAGATCTTTTGCTTGCCATAACAACATCGCATACCAATGTCAATTCTAATCCTCCACCTAGGGCAAACCCGTCGACTACTGCAATTAATGGTTTGATAAATCGCTCTATCTGATCATAATATTTATGTCTATATTCTTGTGATTGAACCATGTGTATAGGTAAATTGGGTTTAACTTTAAGATCCATTGGAGATGCTAAGTCCGCACCTGCGGAAAAAGCAGGCTTTTTTGTATAATGCTTAGTGCCTCTAAGTGCAACGCACCTAATCTCAGGATCTAAATCCATATCATCTAAAGCCATGGCAATCTCTTTAAGAGTAAGGTTTTGAAGGGCATTCAATTTATCAGGTCTATTTATATTGATTACGGCATAATTACCATCAATATTTCCACCTTCTTTAGATTTAGGTAAATCAATTTTAATATGCTGAAATTTATATTCAGAAATTTTATACCACCTTTTTACAGTTTTTTGAATTTCACGAAATTTTTTATGTTATTTAATATTTTAGTATAAAAGTTTAAGTATAGATTTTAATATAGAATAATAATTTAAAAATCTTAATATATTATCTAGATCAATAAATTACCTTTTATTTTAAAAACATAAAAAAAGATTCTGAAAAGAGGAATTGGAGTGTTAGACTCAAAGATTTTTAAAAAGAAAACAATTATCACTGCCGCTTTAGTTGGAGGGCGAACAACGAAAGATCAGAACTCGGCCACGCCTTATACTGCAGAAGAATATGCTTTAGAAGCCAAAAAATGTTTTGATAAAGGTGCCTCAATAGTTCATATTCATGCCAGAACAGATAATGGGCTTGAAAGTGTAGCTCCTGGGCGCTATAAGGAAATTGTTGATGCTATTAAAGAAAGTGCTCCGGAAATCATAATAAATATAACTACAGGTCCAGGGAAAAACTGGAGAGAACGGACAGAGCCCATAAAACTAGTTCGACCCGAAATGTGTTCATTAAACGTGGAAACGATGAATTTTGTGTTTGGCAATTGGAAAACAGGAAATATTCAAGGAGAACATACATATGAGCACACGTTCAAGGTCATACGTAAGATAGCCCGTGTTATTAACGATCTTCATATAAAACCTGAAATTGAGCTCTTTAGCGAATCAGGATTATTTAATCTACTGTTCCTTCAGAAAAAAAAATTGCTACCAGAACCCCTTCACGTGCAGTATGTATTCGGTGTTCTTGGAGGTGTGCCCTTTTCATTAGAGAATTTATCCCATTTTAGGAATATAACTCCTCCTAATGCCACATGGACCGTAGGGGGTGTCGCCGGCATTAATCAGATTAGATGTAACATGTGTTCAGCCGCGTTGGGTGGTCATTTAAGGGTCGGATTAGAAGATAACATTCGAAATCCTGATGGTTCCTTATCAATAGGAAATTGGGAACAAGTAGAATGGGCTGCTAATCTTGCTAAGATGGCAGGTAGGAGCATTGCAACTCCTGAGGATACTCGCAAAATATTAAATTTACGTGAATAGCATTAAGAATCATCCTTTTTTTTCATTACGGTAACAAAAGAAGAGAATTTTTTTTATATCAAATTATTCAATATGCAATCAATTAAAAAGGAGTAATGTAAGATTTAAGTGATTACCGTAAATGTCTTTTAATGATTTCTAATTTCTAAATAGATAGGAATTGAGTTTTAAATGATTTTATCAAGTCTTAAGCATCCTTAAGTAGACAATAATACTATTCATCTTTCTCCAGCCAATAAAGATTGTAGTTAATTTCTTGAATTTTTTTTAAAGGCAAAATAACATGCAAGGTACCATAAGGCCGTGAAGAGATGATTGATTTTCCCTCTATAACTCTTTTATTCCGAAATTCTATTAGTTCTCTATGAAGTTTTTCATATCTTTGAAGGTAAAATGCATATTCGTCTTCATCTAATGATTCGATATAGTGATTAGCTTTATGTTCATTGTAGAACTCTATCAATTTTTCCGAATCAGAATATCCCGTATCATTCAATTTTTTCTCAATGGCACCAAAATATGGAATGAGGTCATCAATAAGTTTCTTAATGAATCGCATTGTCCACGCATCTCCTTTTAATTCTCGTGAAAGAATATCAATAACCTCTTCAGAAGAAACATTTCTAAGTTTCCCATAATCTATTCTTAATTCGGCCAAGATTTCTGTATTGACGGAATATAATTTCTTATCTTTCGGACCCCTAACTTTTACCTTGCGAACATTTAAAAGTCCAGCTTCTTCTAAAGCTGTAAGGTGGCCACTAATAGTGGGCCAACTTTTATTCATAATTTTACATAAATCATTCACGCTTAATTCCTTATATATTAGAAGTAGAATAACCATTCTTGCTCTAATAAATTTTTGGATAGCTTCCCCGATATTAATTGCATTAGTTACCTTTTCTTTAATCTTTACTATTTTTTCTGGAATTGATTTATGATTAATTTTTTAGTTCACTTCCTTTTGTTGGTAAATATGACAATGGTATTTAAAATAGATAGAAATTATTCTTATGTATTTCAATGATTAATAATATCTAATATGATGTATAAATGAATTCTATGATATATATTTTTATTATAGGAAAATATCATAATTTTCTTTATTATCTATTTAAAAAAAATCTAAATTCCTTTTAAAATAGATTTTACACCACTCAATCAATTGAACGATTTATAAGGAGAAAATATCGACTAGATTATATTTTTCATTCAAATTAAGATTCGATTTTGGATTAGTTCTAAATTTAGCTAAAATTTAATCTTGATATTTTATATCAACTGTTATTATGCAATAATAATGACGTATTCAAACAAGAATTAAACCTACAATTCAGTTTTTCATCCATATTTAAAGGTGCTAAAATTGCTTTAAAGTCATGAGATGGACTTGAAATTATAATCTGGGCTAAATCGTCTGGTAATTCTATAATTAACTCAGTATCTTGCTGGAGGATTCTTTTTATTAGAAGAAGGG
>CAYLZE010000163.1:0-7004 GCA_964388035.1 uncultured archaeon | reverse complement strand
ATTGATTTCATGATAGCATAAAAATTATCCTTTTAAAATATAACAGTGAATGATTAACATTTATAAATACAATAAGAAGAAACAACATTCAAGCATTTCACTAAAATTCTTAATTGATCTTGTGTTTTAATTTATAATTACAAGGAATTTAATCTAACACCAAGGAAACTATGTGATTAACAATGGATTTAGCGTCAGAAGAACAGAAAATATTAGATTATTGGGATTCAATTTCGATTCTTGACTTAGTCTTGAAAGCTAAGAAACCAAAAGGTAGATATCAATTTACAGAAGGCCCTCCCACTGCAAATGGGCTGCCCGGAGTACATCACGTTTATTCTCGTAGCATAAAAGATATCATTATTCGATTTAAATTCATGGAAGGATATTGGGTTTCAAGAAAAGCCGGTTGGGACACCCACGGATTGCCCGTAGAACTCGAAATAGAAAAAGAATTAGGATTGAATAAGAAAAAAGATATTTTAGACTACGGAATTAAAAATTTCAATGATAAATGCCGGGAAAGTGTTTTTCGATATGTTTCAGAATGGGAAAAATTGACGAAAAGAATGGCATTTTGGCTAGATATGGATAATCCCTATATCACTTGTGAAAATTATTTCATTGAATCCGTGTGGTGGTCTTTAAAGCAAATGTTTGATAATGGAATAATCTATAAAGGACGAAAAGTGGTCCCTTTCTGCCCTCGTTGTGAAACCCCATTATCTTCCCATGAATTATCATTGGGATATGAAAATGTTACAGAAAATACGGTATATATTACGTTTAAATTGCTTGATCCCAAATGGGAAGGTGCTAAAATTGTTGCTTGGACTACGACTCCTTGGACGCTTTTAAGTAATATAGGTATAGCCGCTGCTCCCGATAGCCGTTATTCAATAGTTGAATTTAAAGAGGAACGTCTTATCATCGCTACGGCATTATTAGATACCGTTTTAGGCGAAAATAATTATACGAAAATTCGGGAAATTTTTGGTTCGGATTTAGAATATGAGAAATATGAGCCTCTCTTTCCATATTTTGAGCATTTATCTGAAAAAAATGGTTTTATTGTAGTAAATGGAGATTTTGTTGATACTGAGCCCACCTCCGAAAACATTTCGACTGGATTTGTCCACATGGCACCTGCTTTTGGAGAAGATGATTTTAATATTAGCCAACAATATAATTTGCCTTTCATTCAACCAATCGATGAAAAAGGATATTTCGATGATTCCATCCCTGAACTTAAGGGAAAATATTTTAAAATACATCGAGAAGATGAAGGTAAAAAAGGAGTCTGGGATACAGATAAATGGGTCATAAAGCAATTGAAACAAATGGGAAAATTATTAGATACTCGCAAATTTTCTCACGATTATCCTTTTTGCTGGCGATGTAAGCGGGCGTTATTATATTATGCAAGAGACTCTTGGTTCATTGAAATGTCACGATATAGAGAAGAGCTCTTGGAAACAAATGAAAAGGTTAATTGGGTCCCCGAGTCTATTGGAAAGGGCCGGTTTGGAAACTTTTTGGATAATGTGAGAGATTGGGCAATTTCCAGGGAAAGATTTTGGGGCACGCCTTTACCGATTTGGGTTTGTTCTGATGAAAAATGTGGCTATAAGGTAGCAGTAGGTTCCTTTGAAGAATTACAAAAGTTATCTAAAGGAAATGTAGTACTTGAAGATTATCATAAACCCATGATTGATGAGGTTCTCATAGAATGCCCTAAATGTAAGAAGGATATGATAAGAACATCTGAGGTCATCGATTGCTGGTATGATTCAGGGGCAGCACCCTTCGCACAGTATCATTATCCTTTTGAAAATAAGGAATTAGTTGATTCCGGAGGAGCCTTTCCAGTAGATTACGTGGCTGAAGGAATGGATCAAACAAGAGGATGGTTTTACACGATGCATGCCATTGCAACGGTCGTTTTTCATAAAAACGCATATCATAATTGCGTGGTAAATGGTATTGTCCTTGATGGAGAAGGGCGTAAAATGAGCAAGAGTTTAGGAAACACGATTGATCCTCAAACAATATTTGATGTACAAGGGTCCGATGCGCTACGTTGGTATTATTATGTTGCAGGACCTCCGCATAAGGAAAAAAGATTGAGCATGGACAATGTAAATTATGTAGTTTCTCAATTTATCATGAAATATTGGAATTCCTTTCTATTATTTGAAAAAAATACTAAAAATTTTAATATCAAACCTGTTCTTGATTTCAAAATAGAAAAGCTAAAAGATCCTTTAGATCTGTGGATTGTCTCTAAAGTGAATTTTCTTGCTAAAGAAGTGAAAAAGTTTTTAGATGAATATCTAATTTTTAATGGCGCGGATATGATTCAGAATTTCGTGATAAATGATTTAAGCAATTGGTATTTAAGATTGGTAAGAAAAAGATTTTTGGAAAAAGATGCCAATGCCTATAATGTGGTATATTATATCTTTGATATTTTAAACCGTTTATTAGCACCTTTTGTTCCTTTTTTAACAGAACGGGTGTTTTTACAGATGCAATCCACGCTAGGATATAATGAGAAGGTTAAATCAATTCATTTAATGGAACTTCCTGACTCCAATGAAAAGCTCATCGATCAAGCGATCCTAAATGAAATGGACTTTTTAATAAATCTCACTCAGGAATTGCGAGCTTTAAGAGAACGAGCCGGTATTAAAATCAGACAACCGATCAAAGAATATCTATTTGCTATTGATGAAGATAAAAAAGAAATTGTTGAAAAATTCAGTGATTTACTTAAAGAAGAATTGAATATAAAAAGCATTGCATTTATTCCTGAAAAAAAAGCAAAATCTCTTTATACAGAAGAGTTAGTTCTTAATAGCTCTCTTATTGGGAGAGATTTCAAACGAGATAGAATAAAAGTAGAAGAGATCTTAAAATCCATGGATATTGAAGAAATAATAAATAATTTTTCAAAAGGCAAGCTTCCCATAAAAATCAACGATAAAGAATATGAACTCACGAAAGAACATTTTCAGATTGAACAGCATGCTAAGAATCCTTACTTAGTAAATATTCTAAATTATGGCACAATCTTGATTAACACGCAATTAGATGACGAATTACTAAAAGAAGGATTTGCTCGGGAATTAATTAGAAACGTGCAAAATATACGCAAAAAATTAGATTTATCACGCTTCAAGGAACAAATTGAAATCAATGTCATGAATGATCTGGATTTACCCCATAAATTAGGTGAATACTTGGATATTTTTAAAAATGAGACTGATTGTGTTAAGATCGGGAAAGCTAAGAAAGGAAAAGAATTTTCACTTAAAATTCAAGATCAAGACATAAAAATAAGAGTGAACGTGTTAAAATCTTAATTTTTGCCTTTTGCTCTATAAAAATCAATCCAATAGTCAAACATTTCTTTGAGTATATCTTCAATTGATTGATTTAATGTCCAACCTAAATCTCTCAATATTTTACTATTATCACCCAAGATTATATCTTCATCCGTTTTTCTTAATTTTTGGGGCGTATTTGTTTTCACATTAATCTTTTTCTTTGAGAAACTCAATGCAATATCCAAGATTTTCTTTATTTGAATTTTCTTACTGGAACACACGTTATAAGTTTCACCTGCTTTTCCTTTTAAAGCCGCAAGCCAAATTGCTTGAATGGAATCCGAGATTCCTGTAATATCCCGATAAGGGTTGATATTTCCCACTTCTAGCACGGGTTCTATTAATCCTAATTCGATTTGAGCAATTTTTCGAATGAAATCCGAACAAGCGTCATCTTTTTTACGGGGACCTGTTTGATTAAAAAATCTAAGATTAATAATTTCAATACCAAAATTAATATAATATTGCCTTGCTAAGAGTTCCGTTGCAATTTTACTTATTCCATAGGGATGTATGGCTTTTAAATGATCTTCTTCTTTTAAAGGGCGATTAAGCTTAGTAGTGGTGCCATATTCCGCACTGGAACATGCAACAATTACTTTTGAGGAAATATTGTGTTTTTTTAAGGATTCAAAAACATTTAAGGTGCCAATCACGTTGGTTTCAATAGTATTTATAGGATCCTCCCACGATGGAATGACGTGTGGTTGAGCAGCAAAATGAAAAATGAGAAAGGGATGAATGGTATCAATTAATTTGTTTATTAAAGAACCATCCTTAATATCGCATTCTAATATGAATAAATTTTCTTTATTCGTAGGAATGAGAATTTCTTCTTCGCCAAATTTTAAACGCTTAGTCTCAAGATCAATTCCTTTTTCAACAAATCTTATTAGATTATCAACTTTGATACCAGGTCGTATAAATGCAAAAACTTGGTATTCTTTATTAACCAGAAAGTCAACCAAATGGGATCCTAAGAATCCATTGGCTCCTGTAACAATTATATTTTGCTTCATTAGTTTGTCTTTTTTAAAGATTAAGAATAAGATTCATTTAAATTTTTATAATAGTCAAGCCAATAGTCAAACATGTCCATGAGACTCTTTTCTAGAGGAATTTTATTTTTCCAACCAAGATCTTTCATTATTTTTGAATTATCGCCAATAACAACATCTTCATCTCTTTCTCGTAAGATTTCAGGAACTGCTTCTACAACCTTTATGGATTTACTGGAAAGCTTTAATGATAATGCTAATAAATCTCGAATTTGAGTTTTTTTATTTGAGCATACATGATACGTTTCTCCTGGTTTCCCCTTGGTAGCAGCAAACCATAATGCTTCTACCGTATCTCTAACATCTGTGAAATCCCTGAAAGAATTTAAATTTCCCACTTCAATACATGGCTCTGTTTGCCCTAATTCGATTTGTACGATTTTTCTAATAAAATCTGACGAAGAATCATTCGTTCTACGCGGACCCGTTTGATTAAAAAAGCGAGTGTTTACTGCTTCTATTTTAAAATTGATCCAATATTGTCTGGCAAGTAATTCAGCAGTGATTTTACTTATTCCATAGGGATGGATTGCTTTTAAAGGATCATCTTCTTTCAAGGGACGCTTAAGTTCAGAAGCTGTAGTTCCAAATTCAGAACTGGTACAAGCAAGAATTACTCGAGAGGGGATGTTGTGCTTTTTGATGGCCTCAAATACGTGCAAGGTTCCGATAACATTAATTTGGATGGTATTAATAGGGTCATCCCACGATGGTTTTATATAAGGTTGGGCGCCTAAATGAAAAATAAATTTTGGTTGTAATGTCGCAATAATTTCTTCTAATAATTCTTTATTCTGTAAATCGCATTCTATGAAAACTAGATTCTCTTTATTGCTTGGTATTAATATATTCTTATCCTTGAAAGCTAATTTTCGTTTTTGATTATTATTTGATTTTTCTTTAAGATAATGCTGGACGTTTCTAAAGGAGGCTGCAGGCCTATCTAATGCATATATTTTATAATTCTTGTTAATGCAATAATCGATTAAATGCGAACCGATGAAGCCATTCGATCCCGTTATTAAAATATTTTCCATTTTTTTGTTTAAATTGTGATTATTCTTATTTAATCAATCCTTTATTAAATAGTTCTTCCATTGCTTTATTAGAATGATCTTGAATTGATTGTGCCTGCGATTTAATCCACTCTATTAGATCATCAATACCTTTTTCGAAAGTATAATGAGGGGTATACCCTAAAATATTTTTAATCTTAGAAATATCTGCTACACAATGTCTAATATCTCCCACCCGATATTGTTGCTGATAAATTGGATTTATTTTTGGATTTATCTTTTTGGTCATGATTTCTGCTACTTTTTTAATTGTAATTGGCATACCCGAGCCTACATTAAAAACTTCACCTTGAGATGCTTTTTTTTCTAATGCTAAAATTAATGCCTGACAGATATCATTCACATGTACAAAATCTCTGGATTGTAATCCATCTTCAAAGATAATAGGTGCCTTCCCATTTAACAATCGAGAAGCAAAAATGGCACAAACTCCCGTATAGGGATTGGATAGAGATTGTCTAGACCCATAAACCAAAAAAAACCTTAATGCAGTAGTATTGATGCCATAAGTTTTTCCAATTAATAGACTCATTTGTTCTTGAACTTGTTTGGACAGTGCATAAATAGAGCTAGAATTGAATGGAGTTTTCTCATCTGTAAAAACTGGCTTTAAGGGATTTCCACAGGTAGGACAAATTACTTCCCAGTTTCTTCGTTTTAATTGAACTTCAGATCTCAAATTTGGATATATAATTCCACAGTTAGAACAGGAGACTTTTCCTTCTCCATAGATAGTGTTTGAGGATGCAATTATGAGCTTTTCAACCACGTGTTCCTCATTTGCAAGGACATTAAGCAAATTTGCAGTTCCTTGAATATTATTATTGGTATAATGTTTTATCTCATACATTGATTGACCCACTCCTACCACTGCCGCAAGATGATAAATTATCTCGTGATCTTTAAGTAAATCACTTAATAGAGTGGAATCCAATACTGAACCGTGAATAAAATCGCAATTCTTATTTAAATAATTAGGAGGGTTCTTCGATTTGCCATGGACTTGCTCAATTAAAGAATCTAAGACAGTCACTTTATGGGGGGTTTGTTTTATTAATTCATCGACTAAATGGGATCCAATGAAACCTGCTCCTCCGGTAACTAAAATTTTTTTTTGCAAGAGAAATGAGCCATTTATTTTTTAATTGTTTAATGTTATCAAAATATTAAAAATTAATTAAATCATTCCTTTATGCTCAGAGGGATTCTATTATCAAGCCTTTATCTATAAATTTATAATCAATTATTTTGCCCGATTGTTTATTTAATAAAGATTGAATCGTCATCTTTTTTTTTGGATCTATTAACCAAATCATGCAACCTCCCCCTCCCGCACCACAAATTCGTCCTCCTAATCCACCATTTTTCATTACCATTTTATCAAGTTCTCTCATGTAATCCGTGGTGATGAAAGGATTAAATTTGGTTTTTTCAATCCAATCTTGTGTTAAATATTTTCCGAAACTTTCAAAATTCTCAGA
>CAYLZE010000162.1:0-7093 GCA_964388035.1 uncultured archaeon | reverse complement strand
TATGTTTTTGCTATTGGGTTCATCGGTCCTGCTCTGGTTCCGGGCCTTTTGGCTTTAGGTATCATTTTTCTTGCCATTGGTTCCGTAAAAATCATTGGTGATTCCCTCAAGAAAGAGGAAATATTTGCAATTCTTTTAATGATCTTGGCAACCTTCTTATTAAGTTTTTCTGGATTATCTATCGCAGTAACGGAAACTAATTTTATTGAAATTAACTTCATTATCAGAATAACGATATTCACCATTATCTATTTTGTATTATCAATTGTATTGGAAATCTTTCAGCGGAAAACTCAATTTTTAAAAGGATTTTCTCTAGCACTTATCGCGGGACTCATGTATTCCCTCACTGATTTTTGGATGGGAATTCTCGTGGGACTACTTCCGGATCTATTTCAAGGACTTCTCATTATGGAAGAGATGGTATTATTTATTATCACCGCAATTATCTTGATTATAGCTAATATTGTCGCCGTAGTCAAACTTCAACAAGCTTTCAAATATGGAATTGCGAGTAGCATGGTTACCATTCAACAAGTTCCTGTAAATTTCACTCCAATTCTTGCATACCTCGTGCTCTTTTTACTAGTCCCCCCTTCTATCTTATCCATCATGTTGTTAATCATTGGGGCTATTTTAATCGTTTTCTGTTCCTATTTGTTGGGAAATAGGCAAATGGAATTAGAGAAGATCGAAATGGAATTGAATCAAGGAGGATAAATAATAAAGAAGTAACATGCGATTCTATTCCTCAAATTTATGATCCTATACTTTTACGAATTTGGCGGTGAGTGTGAGGGTTATCATGATGAGAATAGCCACCAAATAGAAAGGTAAAAATAAATCGATCTCTCCAATAGCTGATAATACAATTGGTCCAATCGCGCCGCAGAAAAATCCAATGCTGTTATTTATCCCAAACCCAGACCCCTTGAGTTCGGGATTTATAGCTTCAATTTTATGAAGCAGGTTTGTATTTCCACTCGTTTCAAACATGCCCAATCCCAGACCAGAAAATAATCCCGCGATTAAGAAGAGTGTTAAACTCGGGATGAATCCCACGGTAATAAATAGTACTCCAAAACTTATAATAATTATTTGACCAATAACCATTATTCTTTTTGTTCCAAAACGGTCTACTAATCGACCCGTAATGATTACAAATGAAATATATAACCCAATCATGATAATTAAAATGTAGCTGGTTTCTATCATGGTAAGTCCGAAGTAAAGCTGCATTATCCATATCAGGTAAGCAACAATTGAATTGAAAATGAACCATCTAATTGCGTTTATCAATACGGATATTCTAAATTGAAAATCCCCCGTTAAATGCTTTAATTCCTTCGAGTTTACACCTTCTGCTTCAAAATAACTTCCATGCGGTTTGAGAGTCACTTTTCTTGCTTTTTTATTGTCTTTTAAAAAAATAATAATCAATATGCCCGAAATCGTTGCTAAAAAACCCGAAATAATAAAAATATTTCGAAATCCTAAGTAATAAGCAATATACCCGCCAATTGTCACGCCACCAAAATAGCCTAGCGTAAAACTAATTGAGAAATAGGACATTCCTTTTCCTTTTTCTTCTTTTTCATACATGTCTCCGATAATTGCCATTAAAATTGAAGTATAAGCCCCCGCTCCTTGGATTGCTCTGAAAATTATAAAAAGAATGATGGTATGTGAGAAATAACATAAAAACGTTCCAATCGTATAAACTAAGATACCCATCAGTATTACTTTTTTCCTTCCAAATTTATCCGACAAGGCGGCCATTGGAAATTGGAAAAAACTCTGAGTTATAGAAAACACTCCAATGACCAAGCCATAGGAAACTAACGTTCCAGAAAGACTGATAATGAATACTGGTAACCCAATTTCCACGATAGAAAGACCAATTGAGCGAAAAAAGTTGGAAATTAAAATAACAAGAAGTGTAATTCGTGAAAACGTGATTCCCTTTTGTTCTATTGATTCACTCTCACTTTTCATTATTTGGGAAATTAAGGATAAAATTTAAAGTTAATTTACTTAAATATAGAACCTTTCATCCAAAGCTTTGTAAATTAAGGATTGGATTGGATCAATTGTGTAAAAAACTTTAAGCTAAAGTTAAGCCGATTGAATTCATTAATTTCTTAAAAACAAATAAAACGAGAAGGAAAGTGAATTAAGAAAGAATCCTTAGAAAAAGAAAAAAACCACTTAAGGAATAAAATAACTTATAAAGAATTTTTTTTCTAAAATATATAATCATCATTTGGAGCAAAGCGTGAATCCAATTCTTTAATAACAAATAAATTTTAAGATTAAAATTTTGATATTACCCGAATCCATTATTCGTATATAATATTTTTTATCAGACATAGTATATAAATAGAAACTCCTCTCTAATTTTCTGGTCATATAGAATCTTTAGGCATGCCCTTTAAAAAAATATGAGTGAAACTCTTAATGAAAAAAAAATCCCGAAACTCTAGGAATAAGGAAATGCCTTCTTCTAACACTTAGAATTATTAAATATTAGACAAAGGTATAAAAAAGAAACTCACTGAATACTATCTATATGAATGTGTCTGCACTGTTATTGACGAGTATAACCTTTTGTTCCACCATGATGGGGGGGATTTTAGCCATAAAATATAGAGTTAAACTTGAATATTTTACGGCTTTTGCTGCTGGAGTATTAATTGGAGTTCCATTATTTGAATTAATACCTGAATCTTTAAATTTGGCAATAGAGATGAAAATATCCATCGAACCTATAATGTATGTAATTGCTTTAGGTTTTACTTTTTTATTTATCCTTGAACGTTATATCTCAGTTCATAAAATATGTGAGGAAGGTATTTGTAAAAATGTGCGTCATCCTAAAGGGGGATTATATGGTGCCATAGAATTATCCGCTCATAGCTTCATGGATGGTTTTGCTATAGGTGTAGGGTTCCAATTCAGTTTTTCCGTAGGAATAATTGTGTCAATTGCAGTAATTTCCCATGATTTTTCTGATGGATTAAATACTGCCACTCTAATGCTGAAAACAGGAAATTCTCTTAAATCAACGATAAAAATGTTATTATTAGACGCAATTACTCCCTTTTTAGGTGCTCTTTTAACAGTTTTCATTACGTTTCAACCGATTGTACTCATCTTAATACTCCCGTTTTTTGCAGGCGGTTTTTTATATTTAGGAGCAGGGGATTTATTACCAGAAGCTCATGGAAAAAATCCTTCTGCAAAAACATTATTGCTAAGTATATCTGGGATTTCGATCGCACTTTTAATCTCATTATTTTTGAATATTTAAGAGATTCTGAATCTATGAAGATTAAATTCAATATTTATTATGAGTTCTACTATATTTTTTCAAAATTGTTATTTATTCACGAAAAAGACTCTTTCACTTTTTTCAGAGAGGATGGAAGATTAATTAAATGCGTTATTTTTCAAATTTATTAATTTAAACTAGATCTCAAATAAAATAGTCTTTTAATCACTTTACTAACTTATAACTTATGAAAAAACCAGGAACCATCACGATCATGATGAAATAATAAGGTAAATACAAATCTATTTCTCCTAAAACACTTAGGACTATTGGACCAATTGCGCTAAATACAAATCCTATGGCGTTCGCAAATCCCAAACCTGCCCCTTTTAACTCTGCATTATTTTCACTAATTTTCTGCAACAATAAAGTATTAGCACCAGTTTGGATTACGCCAAAAAAGAGGGCGTTAAGCAAGGTTGCAATTATAAAAATAAATAAATTATCCGTAAGACTGACGCTAACGAATAAGAATCCAAACAATATGATGGCTAATTGACTCAATGATATCATGATTTTTGCCCCGTATTTATCTACAAATCTTCCCGCTAATAGTAAAAAAACCGTGTAAATTGCGATATTGATAATTAATAAATAGCTGGTTTCGATAGTATTCAATTGAAAATGAACTTGAAGGACCCAAATAAGATATGCAATAATTGCGGAAAAGAAAAACCAACGAATACAATTTAATATGACCGCATATTGATATTGAGGATCTTTTATTAATAATTTGATCTCCTCCAATTTATTTGTAATTTTGGGTTTAATAAGATCTTCAGCATTTTCCATTATTTCTTGTTTTTTAGGGGATTTTAGAAATATCAAGATCAATATTGCCGAAATTAGTGTTAATATTGCTGTAATTAAGAAAACGCTGCGAAATCCAAAATAAAAGGTGAAATAGCCACCCCCCGCTGTTCCTACAAAATAACCGAGTGATATTGTCAAGGAATATAGTGCCATTCCCTTTCCTTGCTCTTCTTTTCGATAGGTATCTCCCACTACTGCTTGTAAAATTGAGCTATACGCTCCCGCGCCTTGTATTGCCCTAAATATTAATAGTTGGACAATATCCGTAGCAATAAAACACAAAAGCGTGCCAATAATATAGACTACCATGCCAATAAGGACTAACGTCCTCCTTCCATATTTATCGCTCAATGAAGAGATTGGGAATTGAAAAATGGCTTGGGTAATATTGAATATACCTATCACTAATCCATAAGAGATTAAACTTCCCGCAAGATTTAAGATAAAAGACGGCAATCCGATTTGAATGATGCTAATACCCGTGAACCTGACGAAATTTGCAAGTAATACCACGAATAAAAGCATGCTTGCTCTTCTTCTTGGATCGAGATTTTTTGTTTTGTTTTCCATCATTTTAAAGGAATGACACCTATAAAGAAATGTTATTTTCCTACAAAATCGTTCAATTTTCGAAAAGATAGATTATTAATTAAGTATAAAATAATAAATAAAATTAATGGATGAAAGCTTGGACATCCTAATAGCAACCAAATTATTTAAAGTTGTTAAATAAGATATCGCGTGTTTTAATTGCATAAAGGCTTTAGATGTTGGGTAGATGCGGAGAGGTTTTAATTTATCCTATTTCGTTTTATTTTCTGCCATGAGTAATAGAGTATTACAGGAACAGGAAGAAGCCATGCAAGAATAAGTATTATATAGATTGTTAAATCAAATGTATAAGTCATCAGTATATAATTTCCAAGAACAAGAAAGAAATAAAATAAGGGAAGAAAAATTAATGAGGCAATTTGTTCTTTTTTAGGAACATGGGCTTTTTTACGATAAAACATTATTTGGAAAGGAAATAAAAAACATAATACGGTTCCGCCCCATCCTAAAAATAAAAATATATAAACGTCTAAAATTGTTAGTTGATTTACGAGAAATTCCGAATTGAAATTCCACCATCCCATTCTTGGAGCCGTAAATTCAATTGCAAATACTATTAGCCAAGTAATAACCACAGAAATACACGAAATAAGAAAGAAATGATATCCTGATTTTTCCCGAGTATATATTCGAAAAACCCATTTGGCAAACCAATAACTTATATATGCCGTAAAACTCCAGCCGATTGCAATAGGAATATTTATTATTTGAAAAACCGGGATAAATGAACTGAAACTATATGGGGAATATGATATTTTCAGCAAGAATTCTCTCAGTATTGCATATATTAAAAATCCCCCAAAAAAAGCTATTGTAAATTTCTTCCCTTCAGTATAAAGCGCATGAATTATTAACAACACATAACAGATTGCCATGGGAATTAACAAGATTAAAATTGTCATTAATTTTCACCTGGTTCAATAAAAATTTTCTTTTTGGTTTCGATTATAGCAAAAATAATAAGAAATATAATTAACGGTAAGAAGGATATCCATGCTTCTGATTCAAATAGAAAAAAGTAATCAGAATAGATCATTACTCCTAAAAATACTAATGAAGCTATAAAGGGAATATAAATAATGAAATTTTTTTTTCTCGCCATATTACATCTTATTTATTTTTTTCAATATAAGTATATTCTTTTTTTCTTCTTCCCTTCTCAATAATTAAAAGATAATACCAAATATTATAATTCTTTTAAGAAAATTATAAATTAAAAGCTAGGTAATAATACACATATGAAACCAAAAATATACTTAACATCGAATGTATTTTCGCCTAAAGAAATCGGCGCAAATGAAAAGATTAGCCCAGATATAAGAGATAAAATAAAAGATCTGTGGGATAAATTGAATACCATTTCCCAAATGAAGATATTTGAGGGTCGTTTTCCAAGCGAACAACAACTTGAAAAGGATATTGCCGAATTCAACCCCAATTTTATAGGATGCCATTTAAGTCATCCCATCACTCTTAAAATGTTAAAAAGTACGGATATTTATGCAATTTCTACTTCGACGGCGGGATATAATCATATCCAACGAGATGAAAGGGATGATATATTAATCACGCATACTCCAGGAGTGCTTCATGAAACGGTTGCAGACTATACCATAGCAATCATCATGGCTAATTTGAGAAATTTAATCGATCTTCATGAATACGTTTGGAGCGGTCAATGGACACCAAAAGATAAATGGGATTTGGACCAAAGCCTCTGTTCAACCATTGATAAAAAAGTGTTAGGGATCATTGGCATGGGGGAGATTGGTAAAGAAATTGTAAGAAAACTATATCCTTGGGGGATTAGAATTTTATATTATGATATAAACCAAATGCAGGATTTTGAAGAATTATACCCCAAGATCGAGTTCAGGGAAAAAATCGAAGATGTTTTCAAAGAAGCAGACATTGTGAGTGTTCACGTTCCCTTAAATAAATACACGGAGAAATTGGTTAATCAAAATTTATTAAAACTGATGAAAAAAAATGCATTACTTGTCAATACTGCGAGAGGCCCCATTGTTGACATGGAAGCATTGTTAGATCTGCTTGAAAAGAAAGAGATCCGAATAAATTTCGCTTTTGATGTCTTTCCTATTGAACCCATTAATGAGAAAACCTTAAAGAGATTGAAAGCAATTAAAAACATGCAACCTAATATTCGAATGATTCTGATTCCTCATAATGCTTCGGCTGATGCAGATACTCGTGGAAAAATGGATATAATATTCCTTGAAGATTTAATCACCTTAGTAGAATCAACACGAATGGAAGATCTTGAGGGGGCTCGCATAATTCCCGAACATCAAAGGAAACTAACGGAAAATAAATGGA
>CAYLZE010000161.1:0-7232 GCA_964388035.1 uncultured archaeon | reverse complement strand
TCTTCTAATTTTATGATCAAATCGCCATCATTAATTTGATATTTTCTTAAATACTCTAAAACGAGTTCTTTCCAGTCTTGGATTATCTCTTTTAAAGCAATAATGGATAAGAGGATATCTTTTATTAAAATCGCATTATTAGTTTCTTCTAATTTCTTCAAGAGAAGAGATTTAAACTTTTCATTCTCTTTAAAATTATCAGCAATTTGAGGTAATGTGGGGAATGGATATTTTACATTCTCCAAATATTCTAATGTTTCGGTTTCGAAGGATAGATGTAGAACAGACGCTAATCTTAAGATATTTTCTATTAACATATTACTCTTATTGAATAGTGCTGGGTCTATATTCTCATTGTTAGCTTCATTTCTTTTTTTTATCGTTTTTAACTCATCTAAATAAGATCTTAATATCTCGGATATGGCTTTTTTATTATTAAGAGTGGATATATTATGTAGGTTATCAAGAGCATCTATCATTTGGGTCTTATAATCAATATCAGTTGCTTCCGAATTCTTCGCAAATTGGAGGATTAACGGTTCCACTCTCGGGTCTGGAGATTTCGATATTACCTTTACAATTAATTCTCCGATAAATTCGTTTCTTTTTCCTTGATAAGAAGCAACGTAATCAAAAACGGGGTTAAAAACTAAGGAATTATCTAATTCGCAGATCCTACTAACATGATGTTCTCTAAGAGGAATCTCGATTTCCGTGGAACCCCCGTGATATCGAATTATGCTATCATCTCGCAATAATCGTTCTATAATTTCTTTAATAGTTACTTCTTTTTTTGCATTGATAACGGGATTATTTTTTAAAATATGATACATGCCTAAAAATCCCCATGCTTTCAACACGCTCTCGTTCGTATTATAAAGCTCTATAAAAATTTCGAGATCCTTTTTCTGAACTAACGGTTTGAATACTTCCTTATAAATAGAAATTAAAGAATCTTCCCCAAAATCCGTTGGAGAATATCCTTTTCTCATCCTATCAAAAATTTTTGGCTTACTAGACATTACTGCTCATGTATTAGAATATTAAATTTTAATTGTTACTCTTTTTTTTAATAAATAATTCAAGGAATTTAAAATTATTATTGGAGTAAGATAAGATTGGTAAGAAAAGAAAAAATTGTTCTCATCGGGGCAGGATCTTTGTCATTCGCTTTAGGCACCTTGGGGAGCATTTTTAATAGTGAAACGTTAAATGGAGCCACGGTATGCTTACATGATATTAATAAAGAGGCTTTGGCACTAGCAAGTAAGGCATGCGAAGGAGCTATAGAAAAGAAAAACTTGAATTTTACTTTAGAACAGACGTTAGAAAGAGAAAATGCCTTAGAAAAAGCTACTTTCATCATAAGTTCTATTGAAGTCGCTCCCAGATATCCCTTATTAGACATGGACTTTCAGATTCCCCTTCAATATGGAAATAGACAAATATCTGGAGAAAATGGGGGTCCTGGAGGGCTTTTCCATGCACTTCGAGTTATTCCTCCCGTTTTAGAAATTTGTGAAGATATCCAAAAGATTTGTCCAGATGCTTTCTTAATTAATTATTCAAATCCCATGAGTAGAATTTGTCTTGCCATCCATAGAATGTTTCCGACTATTAAATTTGTTGGATTATGCCACGAATATTATCATTTTTTACCGCTTTTGGAGAAAATTTTGAATGTGCCTAGTTCCGCCTTAGAAATTAAAGCAGGAGGGTTAAATCATTTTGGAATATTCTTAGATGTGAAATATAAAGATACAAATAAAGATGCTTACCCCGAGATTCGAAAAAGTGGTCCAAAGTATCTTGAAAATATAAAATCGTATGATGGATTTAAATTAATTGGCTTTATCTTGGAGAAATATGGCTATTGTCCTTATACTACCGATAGTCATTTTGGAGAATATCTTGGTTGGGCGTGGGAAAAGGCGGATATTTCCACCGTAAGACATTTTTGGCAATCTCACGGGAGAGTTATTACAAGACAACGATATCTAAAGCTTAAAAAATTAATTGAGAAGGGGAAAGGGTATAAAATGATAAAGCCAGATGATGAGCGTGCCATTCCGATCATAGAAGGGATATTAACCGGCTCGAACCATGTGGAAGCTTCAGTAAACATTCCTAATGATCACATCATTACTAATCTTCCTAATGAAGCGATAGTGGAATGCCCAGCAACCGTAAATAAGGATGGATTGAAAGGAATTGAACTTGGAGAGTATCCTAAAGGTTTAGCTGCTCTTTTAAGAAATCAATATTCTGTTCAAGATTTAGTGGTGGAAGCAGCAATTCAAAAGTCAAAAGATTTAGCTTTACAAGCCCTTCTTGCTGATCCTGTAGTGAATGATTATTGGCAAGCAGAACGTGTATTAGAAAGAATGCTCGAAGCTGAAGCTGATTACATTCAATTAAAATAAGGTTCTTCTATCCATTATTAAATATAGAACAAAAGTATAAATATTTTTTAACCGAATTAATTTCATTCACTTTAAAATTTTTTTTTCTAAAAGGATCTGATTTATGGAAAACATCATGAGTTTAAAAAAAGGTGCCCGAGTAATCGTGGAAACTTGTATGGGAATTAAACCGAATGAGAACGTCTTAATAATCATGACCAGAATATTCTCAAAGAAAGCAAAAATCTTAGCAGAATTATCAGAAGAATTAGGGGCAAGGGTTAATACCATGTTAGTAGAGGAAGAAGAAATGGAGATAGAGCCTCCAAAAAAAATAGCAGAAGCTATGAAAAAGTCAGAGGTAGTTTTAGCAACTCTCCCTTTTAGATTGATTCAAATCTTTTTGCATACCAATGCTCGACGGGAAGCAACAGATCTTGGAGCAAGAGTAGCAGCGGTTCCATATATTAAATACGATATTACAAGAGAGGATATATTAGAAATTACCGATTTAACCGAGAAATTAGCAGAGATCTTGACTAATGGGGGTGAAGCTAGAATCCAGACCCAATTGGGTACCGATGTGACACTTTCAATAAAGGGTAGAACCTCAGCACCCTTACGCGTAATGCACGTGGTGCCTGGAGCTTGGGGCGCGGTTCCGGATTATGCAGAAGCAGCCATTGCCCCTGTTGAGGGTTCGGCACGGGGAAAATGGATAATTGATGTTTTTTTTGAAAAGGTGGGAGCGATAAAAACCCCCGTGGAAATCCTAATAGAGGATGGTCGTGCTATAGAAATCTCCGGCGGGGAAGAAGCAGATAAAATAAAAAAGATAATAAAGGCAGCAGATAAAAATGGTAATAACATTGCAGAATTAGGCATTGGCACAAATCATCGCTTAAAATTGGTAACGGGTACCATTGGTGATAAAATGGTAAAGGGTACTGCTCATTTAGCAATTGGAAAAAACATTAATATTGGAGGGAATATCTATAGCAACATACATCATGATGGAGTAATGAAAGATGTTACAATAGAAATAGATGGAAAGAAAATTATAGATACTGGTAATGTATTAATATAACTTTGCTTCTGAAATAATCTTGCTAATTATACTTAACACCGTTTTAGCGCCTTAGTTATTTCTTTTTCCCATTCAATCTTAATATATAAAGTCATTTATTTAAAAAAATTCATTAACTTTTATGAAAAACATTCATCATGGAAGTTTATAAGTCATGAAAAATAATTTAATAAAAACATGTTATAATTATATAATTCCAGTTAAATCGAATGAAAAATGAATTCAAATAATTCAGAAGTTAAAAATAAAGAGGCGAATTCCCAGGAAAGAAACTATTTACCTTATGATGTCCGCATGCCTCCTTCTAAGCCTGATGAAATTAATGTAAAAAGAACCATTATCATTTCTTTTTCCTTCTTTACTGTTCTTTTAGCATGGTCATATTTCAATTTCAAGGTCCCTCTCCTATTGAATGATATATTGGGAACTAACTCGTTCAAAGATTTGATAAAAGGGGTTGTAATGGCATTAGATAATATCATAGCGGTGATTTTACAACCCTTTTTTGGTGATTTAAGTGATCGTACGACGAGTAGATTTGGACGCCGCATGCCTTTTATAGTCATTGGTACCGTATCCTCTGCGATTTTCTACATATTCATCCCTTGGATGCAGGCTTTAGCGGGTTTAGTGTTGATTGTCTTTCTTTTTGATTTAGCCATGTCGATTTATCGTTCTGCTTCCGTTGCCATTTTACCCGATTACACTTCCAATAAAATGTATTCCAAAGCAAGTGCTATTCAGCAATTCATAGCAAATATGGGAGGTTTGATAGGTTTCGTGATTCCGATTATAATCGGTTTTATCCCTAATCTTGCGTTACAATGGGTGAACGCGATTGGCTTTCTCATCATTAGCCTATTAATGCTCGTGATGGTAATCATCCTATTCATTCATATTAAAGAAACGCCCACGGGTACTAAAATTTTAGGATTCGGTGATAAGAAATTAGAGGTAGATCGAAAATCCTTTAGAATATTTGAAGCGGATGGTGATCTGTCTGAAAGGGAATCAAGAAAAGGGGGTCTTAATTCATATAAGGATGCAATAAAAATAGTTCGAGGCCACCGGGATTTTGCGTTCTTCCTGGCAACGGTCGTGTGCATGTATCTCGCTTTTGCTTCAGTTGAAGCGTTTTTTTCAAGTTTTGCTGTAGAATATTTAGGTCTTTTTCAAACTGCCTTAGCCCAGACGGGAGACATCGCAAAAGCCAAGCAAATTGCTGAATCTCAAGCAGGCACCTTATTCATCGCATATTCTGCCCCCATGATTGCCGTAGCATATTTCGTGGGATTACTCGGACAAAGTAAAAAAATCGGGAGAAAAAAGGCAGTAATGATATTTCTGAGCTGGATGATTGTCTCACTTCTTGTCATGTCTATTTTCGTCGTTCCCTATACGTATCATAATTATCAACCCTTGCTCATCATTATCATGCTCGTTTTTATTTCCGTTCCTTGGATGGGTTTTATTGTCAATAGTTTTGCAATCTTATGGGAATTAGCGCCTGAAGGAAAACAAGGTATTTACACCGGAATTTATTATACTTTTAATCAAGCTGCATATACCATAGCCCCTATCCTTTTTGGAGGTGTATTGTCCTTATTCATATCTCTGGGCGATTTTCGCTATATCATAATGTTTCCCTTTATCACGATCTGCATAATAGTGGGATTTTTATGCTTTACAAGGATTAAACTTAAAGGAAATAAGAATGGATAATTGATTACCTTCTTCAAAATAACTTTTTCCTTTTATCTATCATTTATTGTGGAATAGTATTTCCTTCCTTCTTAGGATTGATCATATTTTGAAAATTAGCAACTGATTATTATCCTATTATTTTACAAAAAAAAAAAATGAATTCCATGAAGCGATAAGATTAGAAGGGTTCAGTCGTCAATTTCTAAGATTTTGATGTTTTTCAAATCGATTATCATAGTAACTTAAGAGATTATGAAAACATTTAAAAAACCATAAGATGAAAGTATAAATAGATCCAAAAAATACAACGTGTTTTAAAAATGACTTATACAAGTAAAGAAAAAATTTGGTTAAAAACCTATGACAAGCATGTTCCCCCTTCTATTGATTATGTTGTGGAAGATTTAGGCACGTGTTTGAGTAAAATAATGGAAACATATGCTGATAGAATTGGATTTTATTTCATGGACAAAGAAATGACATATGGTGAAATCTTAGAACTCTCTAAACGATTTGCTACTTTTCTTCAGAAAAATGGATTGGAAAAAGGAGATGTAGTTACTGTAAATATTCCTAATTGTCCTCAATACTTGATTGCAGTATATGGAACGTATATTGCCGGTGGAGTTTGTTCGGGATGCTCTCCTTTATTGAGTCCGCCAGAAATTGCATATCAAATTGATGACTCGGATAGCAAATTTGTGGTAACCATGGATATCGTTTATGAGAAGATCTTTAGCAAGATAGTGGATAAATTACCTAAGCTTAAGGTGATCATCCCTACAAATATTTCCGAATTCATGGGATTCGGTGGTTTTAAGTTATTCATGGGAAAGTTGATTAAGAAAATTCCTAAGGGCAATATGGATCCTTCTCTATTCCCCGGTGGAAAAGTCGTTCCTTTCTTAGAGGTAATGCAAACTCCTCTTGATTTGAAACCAGTTAAGATTGATCCCAAAAAAGACCTTGCTCAAATTCAATACACGGGAGGAACTACGGGAAGACCCAAGGGGGTGGAAATTACGCACTTTAACTTGCGTGCTAACATGAGCCAATTCGATGTCTGGTTACACCGAGAAAAAGGAACCGACATTACGCTCTCTGCATTTCCCTACTTTCACATCGCAGGATTATTTATAGGATTGTATTTAACGTATATTGGCTCCTCCCATGTTATAATCGCGAATCCAAGAGATACGGATCATATAATAAAGGAAATGATCGATAAAAAGATAACCTGTTTTGGAAATGTTCCCACCCTTTTCTTGATGATCCAGAGAAATCCAAAATCAAAAGAGATTCCTGCCGAAATATTAGACAAGATTTCCCTATACGTGAGCGGGGCTGCTCCTTTTCCTGCAGAGGCTATCAAAGATTTTGAAAGAGACTTCCATACTGAGAATAAATTCGTGGAGGTTTACGGAATGACGGAATCTGCCGTCTTAGTCACTGTTAATCCCGCGTTAGGCGAAAAAAGAATTGGAACCGTTGGTCTGCCCTTACCCGATACAGAAGTTAAATTAGTTGATGTTGCAACTGGAGAAGAAGTGGATCTAGGAAAACCGGGAGAAATTTGCTTGAAAGGACCTCAAATTACCAGAGGGTATTATAAAAAGCCGGAAGCTACAAGTCAAACTTGGATAGATGGTTGGCTACATACTGGTGATGTAGGAGTATTTGATAAGGAAGGATACTTGAAAATCGTTGATCGAACAAAAGACATGTTAAGCGTGAGTGGATTTAAAGTCTACAGCGTTCATGTTGAGGAAGTCTTGACAAAGCACCCCGATATCCAATTGGTGGCTATCATTGGCTTGCCTGATAAAGATCGCCCCGGTAGTGAAATCGTGAAAGCAATTATCCAATTAAAACAAGGTGTTAAAGAAACCCCCGAAGTAAAAGAGAGTATAGCAAATTATGCTAAAGAGAGTTTAGCAAAATATGAAATTCCTAAAATCTGGGAATTTAAGGAAGAATTACCTCTCTCTTTAGTCGGAAAGGTGCTTAAGAAAGCTCTAAGGGAAGAAGAATAAAAATCC
>CAYLZE010000160.1:0-7233 GCA_964388035.1 uncultured archaeon | reverse complement strand
ACATTAATCCCGCAGATTTAGATTCTCGATTTCATGCCAATTTTCCTATTAATTATTACATGCCGGTGAATGGGATAAGTGTAAAATGGCTTATGGGCGAATGGAAAGCCGTGGTAGTGATTTATTCTCAAGATAATCCTAATAAACGCTGGTTGCGATTTTATTGTTGGACACGCGATCTGAGAAGTGTATTAAGAAAAGGAAGAATCGAAATGGGAGAAGGAATTAAAATGGGTTGGAGTGTACCAAAAGGAACAGGGTCTACCAATATCTATAATAAGGAACTTTTACCCCCCTTAATCGATGCACTCAATAAAATCTCTAAGGAAATGGATTGGTAAAAGCAAATTTCAAACAATCGTGAAAGAAAATGGCGCAAAAAAGTAAAATTACACCTTGGAATCAATTATTAAATGAATTCAAAGCTGGAGTGGAAAAAGCTATTGAAGAATTGAAAAAGAGGGATGTTGAAAACATTCCCGGGGCAAAGGAGGCATTACTTCAGAGGTTAGAAACCATGGCTAATTATTTTCCTCGAGAGGATGGTCAGATCTTCAAGGATGCCATCGATGAAAAAATCCAAAATGCATTTTTCCCCAATTCTCGAGATTTAGCAAAAGCTTTTGAACAAGTTTTAGGATCTCGTACTCATGAACAAGATTTCATCATTAACGAGTTATTAACTGGATTCATAACAAGTAAGGCAAAAGCGGTTATTTCGGGATTCCAAGGTCCCGTTATAGATAGAATGGTGGAAGCGTTCAGTACTCGAAACGATTTCCACATCGTGGATCATCAATTTTATGCGATGTTTGGCAATCCCAATAAACCACGTCACTATATTAAGAAACAACTCGAGGAACTCGTGAATTTATTTGGATTGGTTGCAAAAGAATTCGTAGTGAAGAAAGATAAGAGAAGAAGTGAAGAAAAAGTCTATACCTTCTATACTTTTCCGGATGAGATTCTTGCCATCTTGGAAGAAGAATACGTGATGATCGATGAGGAATTGGGATATGCTCGCGTCTCACCAAAATTTGATAGAAATGTATTTATTTGCATGTTTCTTGCGAATTTAGCAATAAATAGAGACAATTTAGAAAAAATTGGCGGTTCATTTACCGTGAACGGAATTTCTGCGATTTTTGCTTTAATTCTTTTGCTCAGTTTTATGCCCAAATTATCAATCGATGAAACAAATCCCATCTTGCGGGATCCAACTTTTGATGAAAAAAACATGAGTATAATACCTAAGTCGTGGATGTTAAAACAAGTCATGATGTCCCTCTTTGAACCCTTGATAAAGATCATTGCCTTTCGATTAGGGGGCGGGTTATGGCTCTCTAGCATCATTGATTCGGAAGTTAATAAAGCCATCCATGAACAAATACGCTTTTTACTGAAGGATGTCAATCGCTGGATTCTGGGTAATCTCTGTCGGGTGGAAATTCCAATTTTCGTAGAGATCTCTAACATTTTCACCGAGATTATCATTGGAACAAATTCAGATAATAATTCTTAAAAAAAATAAGGGGGAATAAGGACCTTGGTGCGAGAAAAATGGAACGACATCTTACCACGCTACCTCACATTTATTAGCCACATGAGACCGATATTGAGAGAAACAAGAAGAATTATAACTGATTTGGATGCTGATCTCCTCATGGACATAGAAATTTTAGATAAAATAAGACAGGAGGAGGAAAAGCGAAATGTTAGAAAGGTAAGGGCCCTTTCGGAATTCTCTGCAATGTATCGCTCTAACGTTTATGAAATCATGAAAGACTTTATTATTAAATACCGCGATAAAATTCCCATGATCGATATCAAGGATTATATTATAGATTTTCTTCACGAGTCTACAGATGCTTTGACAATTTTACAAAATATTACGAATCCGGATGAAAAGAATTATGATAATACCTATTTATACAAGATTGTCAAATTTATCGAAGAAATTATCCTTCCTCGGGGAAATAACCTTCAAGAAATATACGAAAAACTTTCGCAAAAAGTCCCCGAATATTATGAATGTCAAAGACATTTGCTCATGCCTCATACCTATTACCGCGAAAAATTAGAAAATCCTGATTTCTTTTCGATTCCTGGAATGACTCCTAATGTATATAAAATTATTAATAATATCACTTCCCTATTCAATTTAGATCCCAACTATGGAACCTATCCCGAAAAAGAAAATCAGGAAATTCCGATGATTTTAAAGAATGAGGTGTTATTGCCCTTTATCGATTCTATTGCTAATGCTGAGGAACAAGCTCTCGATAATGTCGCAGAACGAATCGGATTGCGAGTCATGGATGGGATTTTTTTAGCTCCCCAAGATGAACTAATAAATATCTTAAAAAAAAATAATTTCTTGCGGGAAACAAAACAAGCCGATGGCACGATTCGATTCATACCGCAATTTAGTAACGAATCCTTGGTATTATTCTATCTGGCATTTATTTCATTTAGAAGGGGATTTTTATCCAAGGAATTAATTAATTGGATAGCTATGAATTTTGCTTTTTTAATGTACATGGGGATCTTGAAGTGGAAATTATCCGAAGAAAACATTTTCTACTCCATTTTTAAGGATTTGCAGACTAATGAGAAAATCCTTCCCTATTTAATGAAATTAATTTGTTTTCCGAACTATCTTGGATTAGATAAAAATAAAATTAGGGACTCCATTCAATATCGAAAGGAGATTTTTAATTTTATAGGTGCTCAAATAGAAAATCTTAAGGATTTAATCACCGCAATTGCAGAATATTGCAAGAGCAGGGAAAGTTAATGTTATAAACAAAAATAATCATAAAGGAAAAAAAAAATGCCATATTCAGATGATGAAATAAAAGATAGATTAGGTAAATATGGGGCCGTCTATCTTCCATCAGAAGTGAAAGAAACGGTGGATGATATTTTAGGTAATGAGATTAAAAAAGAAAGATTAAATGATTTTTTCAATGCGTTAAAAAAATTTCAAGAAATTTCCGACCAATTTAAAAATTCTAATCTCATCCCCAACTTCACGGTTCTTCTTTACGGGCCTCCAGGAACGGGAAAGACTTCCCTTACAAGGGCGTATTCTAAGAAATTTAATATCCCGATATGTGTGGTTGAATCTGATCGCTTAGTTTCCCCCTTGCTTGGAGATACCATAAAAAATATTAGGAATGTAGTCGAATTAGCCTCAGATATTGCCAAAGAAAATGGAGCTTTTGTATTATTTTTTGATGAAATAGATGCAATCGGCTCGGAACGCTCCAATATTCATGAGGTGGGAGAAATCAAGAGAGCAGTTATATCCTTTTTGCAGGTCATTGATAGAGTTAATTATCAAGGGATTCCTCTAGCGGTTTTTGGAGCCACTAATCATCAACATCAATTGGATTCAGCAATCTGGAGACGATTTACGTTCCATTTAAAATTCGATTTTCCCAATTATGAATTAAGAAAAAAGATAATGGAATCGTTTCTTATAAAATTAAAAGATTTAAAAATCGGCATTGATGACAGCATTTTTACTCGTATAGAAGAAGAATATAAAAAAATCCAGCAGATTTCTGCGGATCTTGAAAGGAAAACTGGGCATAAAATTTCCGAATTTGAGGATGCAATTTTATGGAAAGAATACGATAAAAAATTCAAAATGAAGGGTTTGTTAGAGTTAACCATCGGGTATTCCGGCTCAGATATCGAAAGAGGAACAAAAGTGGCTCTTTTCAAGGCGTTCAATACGGGGATTTTAACATACGATATGCTTTATGATTCGCTAGAGCTTGTTGGTGGTACTGCCATCCACGTAAATCAACAAGAAGTATTAAGTATTTCAGGAAAAAGAAGAAAAGAAACGAATGATCTCTCTTCTAATTCTGACCTTCCCCCAGAAATTTAAAGGTGAGAAAATATATAATAATCAAGCAATCTTTGGGTTAAAGAGGAGTTGAAAGAATAATAGTGGAAACAAGTAAATTTGATCTTGATAAAATAAAAGAATTAACCCATCCAATTTCAGAATTACAAGATATTTCAAATAATATTAACACATCTTTTTCTTCATTGATTGTAAATGAGAATACGTTAGAAGGATTATCAATTAATCCCGATACTATTACTCAGTACAAAGATATTCTAAAAATCGTTAAGGATATCAATCAAAATCTAACTCGTATTCTTAATTCAAATGTTAAAGAATTGCAATTATTTCGCGAAGAAGCGATTAATGCATATAAAATCAATTATAAAGAGCGTTTGAAAAACCTAAAGGATCTTCAGACTATTTCAAAAAATGTAGGATTATCTCTCATAGAAAATAAAAACGTGAGCAACTTGATGAAGAATCCTTCAATAATTTCTTCTATCTCTCTCTCCCAATGGTCTGATATGATCGATTCGCTAAATCAAAATTCTTTATTCCTTTCTTTAATGAACAGAGTCAAATCCTGTTTTTATGAGCAGATGAATAAAAAGATTGAGAGGAAAATAAAAGAAATTCCAGAAAATACGGACCCAACCTTGATACTCGAATTTAAAAATGCATTGAAAGAAGATCTCGATTTGAATTATAGCGAATTTATCGAACGAGTGACAATTAAAAGTAAGGAACAGGAAGTTGGAACAAGAGAAAACATTTTTAAAGAATCTCAAGAACAAGAAAAGTTAAAAAAGCTAAAAGAAAAACAAGAAGAACAGCGAAAATCATATCAAGAATATTTAAATCTATCAAATAAAGAATTTGAAAGAATCCGACGCAAAAGAAAGAGAGCTAAACTACCGGAGTTGAATAAGGAGGATAAAGAACCTCAGGAATTTATGATCAGCGAGGAAGTATCAGAAAAAATCGAAAAATTTAAATCTAAGTTAGATACTAGCTTTCAAGAAAAGTACTTAATGCAGAAAGACGATCAACAAGATCCTCTTGATATAATTCGAAAGCGGAAAAAGGAAAAGAAAGAAGAGTATCAACACTTCATTGATAAAATAAAAAAAAAAGAATAAACGTGAGAATAATATACCTCCAGATCATTTTAAAATTGAATTGAAAAACAAGGAATTAGACATTGATCATCATGTTTTAATATTAGGAAGTTTTAAAGAACAAGATGTTCAAAAAATTCAAAGATATCAATCTATTGAACTCTTCGAAGAATATGACTTGATCAAATTGCGAAAATTTCTAAGTCTAATAGATAACGATATTTCTTCACGGGACACAATGGACTCCACCTTAGTATTAGCAAACTTCTTCATGAAATTTCGCGATATATCTTATCTCTGCTCGACAAAGGCTAATAAATTTCATGAATTATTAATTTCTCTAAAAAATATTATCAGATTTCACATTTTAAGCGATAAGAAGGGGGTTCTTATTGAAGAACTCAAACTCTCAGAAAAGAAAAAACAGTATTCTGATATCTCGGCCAAAATGGATCTAATAAGCAAACTTAATGAAAGCCTCGAACAAAATACCAAGAGATTAAAATATTTGGAAGAAGATTATCTTAATCAGCTAAACCAAATGGAACAAGTAAATGAAAGAATAAAAGATTATAATTCTAAGATTCAAGAACTTGATGCTCGAAAAAAAGAATGCTTCAGAATAATAAACCAGCTTACTCGAGAGATGGAAAGCGGAAATACTGATAGAGAAAAGAAAAGCGTCTTTTTCTCCGAATTAATAGAAGATAAAAACCTCCCCAAGTCAAAAAAAATACGCATCCTTCAGCAACAAGCAAGAGAAAGTCAAGGAGAGATCTCCAAGGTCAGAGAAAAACTGAATGAAGCCAAGTTAAAACATGAAGAAATACGGCCTGGTTTTGAAATTGTAAAAAAGGATTATAATACTTTACGCGAAATGGTCGAAAAAGATAACTCAAAGATGAAAATGCTAAAAAGCGATTTGAATATAAATTTAAAACTAAAAAATGGCGAATCTCTAAGTAAGGATGCAATTTCTAGCCTGAATCAGATTAGAGATGCACAAATCATCCAAGACGAGATCGAACAAATAAATATTGCCCTTGAAGAATCTAAATTAGATGATGATAAATTGAACGATTCTCACTCTTTCTTAAGTAATTTAAAAGATCAACTCACAAATTTAAATTCAGAATTGAATGGAAGAAACGATGAATTAGTTTTAACTTGGGACTTGAGTGAAATAAGAAAGAGTTTTCAAGCACTCAGAGAAACGGAAGAATGCTTAAAAAGAATAGAAAAACTATGTAATCTCTTTTTAAATATCATTAATGTATCATTTTCTTTTCAATTTGAAATAAACCAAGAATTGAATGAATTCTATATTAGATTTAATTACGAAAGAAATGATAAAGAAAAACTTACCTTTCGCGAATTAACTACTCCCGAAAAAGTGTTTTTCGTCATCTCTTTCTACATTTCCCTAAATATCATCATGAATAATCATTGTATTATTTTTTCAAATTTATTTTTGCCCCAAGCTTTTAATAAACGGGGTTCAGTTTTTAGAACTATTAGGAAAATCGTTCCCATTTTCATCCAAGAAAGTGAACTGGAACAATATCTTCTTATTTTTATTATTTCCAACTTGATTTTAAAAAAACCCATTAAAATTATTCCCATAATTAATATTGAAAAGAGTGAAGAAAATGAGTCAAAACAGTCTAAATGAAACGATCAAAACGATTGGTAAGTATTTGATTCAAAATCAACAAAGAATGGTCAGAGAAGAAGATCTTAAAAATTTATGTCCTTCATCAGTGGATTTTAATCAGTTGATATCTCCCCTATATACTAAATATAAAGAAATTGGCATAGAACTAATTTCTTCTAATTTTTTAGGGGAAAAGTATTATATTTTAACCATGGAAGGTAAAGATAAAAGCATTTCACCCGGCCAATATGGAATTTTAGCTCTCTTAATCGCATACAGCAATGAAATTGATGAAAACATGAACTTAAGTGAGATCAAAGAAATTTTTTCGGATGTGTGGACTACTGATATACAAATCTTCCTGGACCAAGATTATTTAAGAATCATTACCATGAATGATCACGAGGTCATGAGAGTCACACCTTTAGGTAAATCCTTGCTAAAAAATATAATTAAAGACCTAAAATTAAAGAATCTGATGGAATTATTCGAAAATCCCGCTTCTTCCTTACAAAATGATAAAAATGAATGGTAAAAGGAACTTTTCTTTAAAAAAAATAAAATTAAATGTTTCTTCAAGAAGATTCTTCAAGGTC
>CAYLZE010000159.1:0-7412 GCA_964388035.1 uncultured archaeon | reverse complement strand
ATAAAACTTTCTTTATTTACAAATTAAATGAAAAAAATAAGGACGATTAATAATATTAAAAAATGAAAAAAAATACTATTCGTAAAAATTTATTTTGGGGAGCATTGAAGCAAAATTTAGAATAAACAGAATACTACAAAAAACCGTTTCTTTAAATGATAAAAAAAAGAAATTATAGAATTATTCATACAAATAATACATACTGGCCCAATTTTATTTCACCTCTCGAGATCAGATCTTTCATCCATTCTTTCATATTCTAAAATAATTGAAAGATAATTGCTATGATTCATAATTTTAATCGTTAAGAATAGTATTTATTTAATAACTTTTAAATTCGCATGAGTATAATCCCTATTAATCATTAAAAATTTATTTAAACAAGTGTTTAAGTAAATAATAATATAAAAATTTTCAATGATCATAGGTAATGACTTCGCATGATTTCTGATAACTACTTATTTAGCAATATAGGCATCGATAGTATAGGATTCTCTGCCCCTCGCTATTATATAGACATCGAGGAGTTTGCTGCTAAACGAAACGTGGATCCCAACAAGTTTACTAAGGGCTTACTTTTAAAAGAAATGCGTTTTCCCGATTTAGGAGAAGATATTATCTCCTTGGGTCTAAAAGCATCATATCATGCTCTGGAACGTGGAAATATCTCTCCTAAGAGCATAGACGGTATCTTCTGTGGCACAGAAACCGAGACTTATTCAGTGAAATCTGTTTCCAATATTTTTGCAGAAATGCTGGGAATATCAAAAAATTCAATGACCCAAGATATTTACAATGCTTGTGCGGGGGGTACCTTGGCAATTTTGAATGCCCTGGCTCTTATTGAAAAAGGAATAATAAATAGAGCATTAGTTGTATGTGCCGATATCTCCTCGTATCAATTAGGAACCCCTAGTGAAGCAACACAGGGTTCGGGTGCAGTTGCCTTGGTTCTTTCTCGAAATCCACGCATAGCCTATTTTAGCAAGAATTTTGGCAAAGTTTCTGGGAATGTAAATGATTTTTTCCGACCAGTCGGCGAGAAAAATGCTAAAGTGTTCGGATCATATTCCATAGATACCTATCTTAACTTTCAGTTAGCAGCCTATGATGATTTAATCCGTAATATTGGGGAATTTCATGCGGATTTTTACATTTTTCATGCTCCTTACGCAAAGTTGCCCGTAAAAACCATGCAGAACATAATCCTGAAAAGATGGATAAATCACATCGCAAATTTGGTAAAACTTGGAAATGATAGCATTACTAAATCTATATTAAGGAAGTTGGATCTTTTTCTCCATGATGTGAGTGTACTTCCCGAATATATTTATTTAAAATTAAAAGAAAGGGGATACCAATTAGAAACGTTAGAGACAATGAATCAATGGTTAATCTCTAATGTTAAGGCCCGTGTCCTTCCTCAATTGCGGGTGCCCTCTCACTTTGGAAACATGTATAATGCAAGCACGTGGGCTCAAATAGCCTTCATCCTTGAAAATTTTGCGCGTTCCAATAATACCCTTTATTGGGGGTCTTATGGAAGCGGGGCAACTTGCATTTCGGGTTTACTCAAAGTAAGAGATAAATTTAAGACAGTGTTAAATCGAGGTCCTAAAATAAATGATTATATTGATCGAAAAGTGAGAAAGACGGTTCTTGATTATGAATTAATGAAGACTGGAGATTATAATCCGCCTGCTCAATTAGGACGCATTGAAGAGCACGAAATTAATAAAGGAAGGGGATTCACGCTTCATTTCTGTGATGAGGGATGCCTCATTCCTAATTTCAAGGGTTTAGATTATTGTCCAAAAGGGCATCATGGATTTCACGAGAGGTTTTTTCCATTATTTGCTGTATTGAAATCCAATCCCATCATAAAGGAAAACTATAATTTCTCCGATCTAAGCTATCTACAAGAAGGATTAGTAAGGCTCTCGCCCGAAGTCAAAAAGGGAAGTTGTTTAGAGTATGAAATACGTAGAGTAGAAAACAAGAAAGAGCAAAATTATAATGCGATTGGATTGTTGAATTGGACTCCAATTTATGTTCCTACTGAAGTATTTTATTAATTTTTTTTAACTTGCTTATAATGAATTATCTAGTTTCCAATGATTTATTGAATCAATTATCACGGGATCATGCTGATATTGTAAATCATCTAAAAGATATGGGATATCATTTCGAGACTCTTCCCGAAAGTTTGAATGCTATGACCGATAATGGTGAAGCGTTTGCGATATCGCATCCAATTCAAGGAATTTTGAAATATCACGGTTTTTATGATGAGTTCCATCGAATTCCTTATATTTCAAGTATTTCCGTGAATAATGGATGTGCATGCACCATAAGTTTTTTAAAATTAGATGAAAATTTAGAAAAAGATACTATCATTTTAAACGGAAAGCCATTAAGCGGTACAGAACACGCTAAAATTAGTCACAGTTTAGATCTTTTAAGAAATTTAGTAAATATTAAAACTAAAGGGCATCTAATTTCAAGAAATGTAATGAATGGTGATGCTTCTAAAATAATGGGAAAAGGATTGGGAACATCTGCTTCTGGTTCGTCCGCGTTAGCTCTAGCCTTTCTCTCCATAGTATTTAACAATAATCCCCAATACATCAAGAATCAACGCTTAGTAAGCCTATTTTCAAGAACTCTTTCTGGTTCGGGGGCTCGTAGTGCGACGGGCGGCTTCTCGCTCTGGTTAGCTCATCCACGCATCGATCCCTTAGAATGCTATGCCCTGAGATTGGATACTGAGCTTTATAGTTCTTTTATTGAGGATATTTGCCTCATTACTATTTCCATTCAATCCTCCTTGAAAACCGAAGAAGCCCATCAAATCGCTCCAAAATCCCCCTTTTTTTCTCGCTGGTTATCCATGAGAGGGGAATTAGTTGTTAAATTTTTAAAAGCGTTACATGAGAAAAATTTAAGTCAAATAGGACAGTTAGCAGAATTTGATACATTTTGCATGCATTCCGTGTTAATGACTGCTCCTGTTAACGAAAATATTATCGCTTGGGACCCCATTACATTAAAAATAATGAAGGTTATCCGAAAAATGCGAAGAGAAAAGGGATGGAATGTTTACTTTTCCATTGACACGGGTCCCTCAGTTTTATTAATATTAAAGGAAAAGGAAAAAGACCAAGTTTTAGAAGAATTGAGGCCTTCGTTTCCTAATTTATTCATGAGTTCTGGAAAAATAGGAGGATCAGCACGTGTTTTAGATAAAGATTTTCCAGAAACCAAAATTTTAGAGGAAGATATAAATAATTATTTAAATTAAAGAAAAAGGATAAATAATGAATGATATAAATTCTCAAATTTCGGGATTCTATAAATTTCCCATTTCTGAACGGCAAGCCATCATCTCAAAGATGTGCAATCTCACTTCCGAGGAGAAGCAATTATTAAAGAATTTTGGGTATTTCACACCCACTCAATTAGATACAATGATAGAAAATGTCATTGGGAATTATTCTTTACCATTAGGGATAGCGTGCAATTTCACGATAAATGATAAAGATTTTCTAGTCCCAATGGTAATCGAAGAGCCTTCCGTCGTTGCTGCAGCCTCGAACGTTGCAAGAATGGCACGAGTTCATGGTGGATTTCATTCAGATCCCATCAAGTCAATCATGATTTCCCAAATTCAAGTTACTAAATTGGAAGACGTGGGATCTGCTATTCAAAAATTAAAACAAAATAAGGGAAATCTTTTAGAAATTGCAAATGAACAAGATCCTCTTTTAAATAAATTGGGGGGAGGAGCCATTGATTTACAAGTTAGAGAGCTTGACACGAGGATCGGGAAAATGGTGATTCTTCATTTATTAGTTAATGTATTAGATGCAATGGGTGCAAATGTTGTAAACACCATGGCAGAAGCAATCAGTCCTCACGTGGAAGATTTATGTGGAGGCAAGGTATACTTAAGGATTGTTTCAAATTTAGCTACGGAACGAATTGCAAAATCAACAGCTACTTTCGATAAAGAGATGTTAGGGGGTACCGAGGTCGTAGAAGGCATGCTCAATGCGTATGAATTTGCATTTGCTGATCCTTATCGTGCCGCTACACATAATAAGGGAATCATGAACGGTATTACGGCCCTAACCTTAGCTACTGGAAATGACACGCGTGCTATAGAGGCAGGGGCACATGCTTATGCATCGCTTAACGGACATTATGCACCGCTCACCAGATTTAAAAAGGATGAGGATGGCAATTTAAGAGGAGAAATCGAACTTCCTCTTGCTCTTGGAATTATTGGAGGAATGACCAAAATTCATCCCATGGCTCGTTTAGCATTAAAAATCCTTAATGTAAAGAGTGCGGAAGAATTATCTCAAGTTGCTGCGGCTCTTGGTCTGGCACAAAATGTTGCAGCACTTAGAGCTCTAGCTTCCGAAGGAATTCAGAAAGGACACATGGCCCTTCACTCCCGTAATATTGCTAAAATCGCGGGAGTTCCCGATGATTTAATAGATCAAGTATCAAAAATCTTAATTAAAGATGGAAAAATAAGAATAGATCACGCTCAAGAAGTATTAAAACGATTACAAGATGAACATGAATAAAGTCGTGGCATCCGCTCCCGGAAAGAGTATATTATTTGGAGAACATTCGGTTGTTTATGGTCATGGGGCAGTTGCCATGGCAATTTCTGCATGTTCTACTTGCTCGATTGAGGAGGAAAAAGATAAAAAAATTCACCTTCATCTAAATAATAGCGAAAAATTTGAATTTTCGGGGGTAGAAGCGATGGTTAAAAATCTCCCGGGAGAATATCGTCAAATTTCTCACTGTTTTCATTTAATTCATCAAAATTATAATCTTGATCCTAATAATATTAGGATCTCAATTACTTCTCAATTATTTAAGAGTTCAGGGTTAGGTTCTTCTGCTTCCACGGCGGTTGCTTTAGTGCAAGCCCTCAGCACTTATTATGATCTTGATTTACAGAAAGAAGAGATCTCTAACATGGCATATGAAATGGAAAAAGTTATCCATGGTACCCCTTCGGGAATTGATAATACTATTTGTACTTTTGGATACATGATATATTATCAGAATAAAAAATTCGAACCATTAATGCCTCCTTCTGGGTTAAAATTGCTAATATCTTTTACCAATGTAGCCCACGATACAAAAAAAGCCATCGAAAAAGTCAAGAGTTTTAAGTCGAGAAATCCAGAGCAATGCGAAAAAATATTCCAAGAAATGGGTGTTGTGGCAATGCAGGGTAAAGAAGCACTAAAAGCGGGAGATTTAAAAATGATTGGTCATTTGATGGATATCAACCAAGGGTTATTATCTCAGTTGGGGGTGTCAAATGAGAAAATTGATTTTATTGTTAAAATTGCCAATAAAAATGGTGCATATGGCTCTAAATTGACCGGAGCAGGACTTGGAGGTTGTGTTATTTCTCTAGCAGATGATGCGACCTTGCAGAAAGTTTCTCGAATATTAAAAGAAGAAGGATTTAAAAATTTTATTGCAGAAATCGATAAAAATGGTGTTGGGATTGAGAAAAAGGAATGAAGTAATCTTGTTAAAATTAGGAGGGAGCTTATTAACGGAGAAAAACACCCCTCTTTCCCTTCGTGAAAATATAATTGATAATGTCATATCTCAAATTAAAAAAGCAGAGATGGAAGGGCAGTTAATATTAATCCATGGGGGCGGATCTTTTGGGCATCCTGTAGCAAAAAAGTATGAGATCATCAAGGGCCTTAATAGTTCGATTGAAAATCAAATATTTGGACTTGCAAAAACCCATCAAGTAATGAATGAGCTGAATTCCTTTATTGTTGGAAAATTCATGGAAAAAGGTATTCCCGTCATATCTTTTCAACCATCTAGCATATTTACCCTTGACAATCACGGAATAATGCTGCATGACTTGGAACCCATCGAAATTTCTCTTAATCTGGGAATCATTCCTATTTTATATGGAGATATCATATTTAATAGTTCGGGTTCCTTTTCTATAATTTCGGGAGATCAAATAATTCTCTCTCTTTGTAAGAATTTAAAATCCTTTTGCATATCAAAGGTTATTTTTGCAACAGAAGTTGATGGAATCTATATAATAAACGAGAAAGAAGCTGATGCACAGTCCATTCTTGCTGAAAATCTCGAATCCGATCAATTGGATACTCTTTGTTTGGCGAATTTGGATCAGAAAATTGATGTAACGGGTGGAATGAAGGATAAACTTAACCAAATTAAGAAGATTTGTGATTGCAACATTTCCGTTCAAGTTTTAAATGGCTTAAAAGAGAATCACATATTTAATGCATTAAAATTCAAGGAATTATCATGTACATCCATAGAAATAAAAAATGCTCCCTCCATGATTCCTTCTATCCGCGATAGAAAGTTACACCATTTAATGATTCCGTTGGATTATAATACAGAGCATTTGAAGAACTATTTTAATGACATTAAATTCATTCATCATGCTTTACCTGAAATCAATTTTAAAGATGTTGACCATGCAGTTGAATTTTTTAATAAGAAAATTTCAGCTCCTATTTGCATTGCTGCAATTACTGGAGGGCATCCCATCTCGCTTGAAATCAATCAAATTTTAGCCCAAGCCGCTGAAAAAGAAAATATCATATTAAGTGTTGGAAGTCAACGTGCGGGATTACTAGATAATGAATTAAAGAAAACCTTTTCTATTGTTAGAGATCTTGCTCCAAACGTCCCAATTATCGGGAATATAGGGGTTGGACAATTTAGCCAAGCGAATTTTTCGCTGGAGCAATTTAATGATTGCATTAACATGATAAAGGCAGATGTCATGGCAATTCATTTCAATCCCTTACATGAATTAATTCAAGATCAAGGAGATATCTCATTTGCGTTTTTTGAGGAAAATTTTAAACAAATCCGAAAAAACATAAATATTCCAATTATTGCAAAAGAAGTAGGAAGTGGATTAAACGCACAATTAGTACAGAAATTAGAAATATTGGGTTTTGATGGATATGACGTGGGGGGTGCGGGAGGTACCAGCTTTGCCGCCATCGAGGCCATTCGGAATGAACAATCAGATCAGAAATATAACAGAAATCAAGGTGCCGTGTTTAGGGAATGGGGCATTCCAACACCTGTTTGTATTCAATCCGTGAGAAACGTGACCCAGAAACCCATCATTGCTACAGGAGGCTTGAGAAACGGAATCGATATTGCCAAATCAATTGCATTAGGTGCAAATATTGGTGGTTTTGCATATAATTTTCTCGTGTCTGCTTGGAAAGATCACGAGGAAGGCAATATTTCGAATACATTAAGAGAAATAAAAACCCTTAAGCAAGAGTTAAAATCATCTTTATGGCTCTTGAATGCAAAAAATGTAGCAGAATTATATAATAATACAAATAAAT
>CAYLZE010000158.1:0-7421 GCA_964388035.1 uncultured archaeon | reverse complement strand
TAAAAAGGCGAAATTCCTATATATACTTAATTTAAGGAATTAAAAAAACAATACCATCCGCATGAATGGGGTAGACTAAATGGATAAAAGCAAGATTGACTTAAATGAGGAAATTCGGCAATTCTTACTTGATCGGGGTGCTCTCCGCGTGGGTTTTGCCAATCAAGAAACACTTGCAGGGGGACCAGAGAGCACGGATATCACTTACAAGCTTTCAGGAGCCAAGTCGGCTATTAGTTTCGCCATGCCGTTAGATAAATCGCTCATTCGAGCATATTTGGCAAAAGAAATGCCTCATGGTCGTTCCAATTTTGAAAAACACATGTTTGATGTCTACCGGACAATTTGGAATATTTCTAAGGAGTTAGCACTTTTTTTGGCCAAAAAAGGGCATGATTCAACTCCATTTTTTCCCAATAACAAATTTCGAGAAGACATCCCTGGTTGGAGATTAAAAGTAGTACCGGAGCTGTGCCTTCGTTATGTTGCAGTTCGATCCGGAGTTGCTTCTTTCGGATGGAGTGGCAACGTGGGTATCAAGGGCTATGGCACTACCATTCTGTTAGGAGGCGTGGTAACAGAAGCCATTCTTGAACCAACCAATCCCATTCCGCCAGAGGAATCTTTTTGTACTGAATGCAAATTATGCGCTCAAGTTTGCCCATTAAAAATGTTTTCTGATAAAGATGCCTTCACTTTTAGTTTAGGCGGATATGAATTTTCTTATTCAAAACGCATAGATATAAGACGTTGTCTTATAGGATGCACGGGGTTTACCGGATTACATTATAATGGCAAGTTTTCCACCTGGTGTCCGGGACGATTTGAGTATCCGGAAAATGAGGAAGAAGTATCCAAATTGCTGGTTCATTCCTCTCGAATTAAAGGCAAATGGCCAACCATTTCCGATGGTTCTGAAGGGTTTACAGCATCGGTTGATTTGGGATATCAAACCCAAATAAGCTGCGGAAATTGTGCAAATATTTGTTTTGGAGATCCTAAAGAAACGGCAGAAAACTACAAAATACTGGTCAATTCAGGATGCGTGATTCAGAAAGAGAACGGAGAAATCTTGATATTACCTCCAGAAGAGGCGAAAGAGGCATTTGAGGCAATGGATCCCAAGCATCAGCGGCTTTATGCATCGGATTATAAGCGGGGATTGAAACGCCAGAAAGAGAAAATGTAAACGGCATGAGCTGAATTGAACAAATTACTATAAAAGATTAGAAAAAACTGGAGTATATAGCCTATTTTACGGATTTATATGGTTATAAAATAAATAGTACAAACTATAAAAAGAGGTAATAAAGTTTGAGCGAGAAAATGAATATTCTCTTTATCATGATGGATCAGCACAGAGCGGACCACATGAGCTGTGCGGGAAATTCTATATTGAAAACGCCCAATCTGGATAAATTGGGAGGAGAGGGAGTGCGTTTCACTTCTGCTTATTGTGCAAATCCCATTTGTTCCCCCAATAGAGCAAGTTTATTAACGGGATTATATCCGAACATGCACGGCGTGAGAAGTAATGGCATTAATTTGCCTGAAAATATCCCGACAATTTCGGAAACGTTAAGGGAGAGCGGGTATCTCACGCATGCCATAGGAAAAATGCACTTGCAATTCTGGGCCCAAAAATTAGATAAATCCGCACAATCCCATGAAAGCATCACGGACTGGTTTAACGAAAAGACCCGCAAAGAAATGGATGAGAATCTTCCCCGGCCATATTATGGATTCGAGGAATTAGAAATCGTGCTTGGACATGGAGATATCTGTGGAGGGCATTACTTTGATTGGTTGGAGGAAAAGGCACCTCAATATCTCACGATGATAAGAGAGAAAGGGAAAAAGTTTTTCCTAAGAACTCATGGGGAAACAGAAATGCCTGAAGAATTATATCCTACTAATTACGTGACCGAACGGACCATTGCATTTTTAGAAGATCATGTTAATGGAAAACATGGAGATAAACCCTTCTTTTTGCATTGTTCTTATCCCGATCCCCACCATCCCGTTTCTCCTCCAGGGAAATTTTGGTCCATGTATGATCCCAAGGATATTAAACTTCCTGAAAGTTTTATTGACCAAGCAAACTTGAAGAACCATCCTTTCTTAATTTCTTTATTGGATAATGCTTTTTTCAGGAAAATGGTATTACGTACCGATCCGGAAGATGTCGTACGTCAATTCATTGCTGCAACCTACGGATCAGTTACCATGGTGGATCAAGGTATTGGGCAGATATTAGCTGCAGTAGAAAAGTTAGGATTGGGAAAAGATACGATGATAATATACACTAGTGATCATGGTGACATGATGGGAGATCACGGATTAATCTTGAAAGGGCCTTGTCCTTATGACGGAATACTAAGAGTTCCTTTGATTTGGAAGGTTCCTGGGATTACAAATGGAAGTTTATCCCATTCTCTCATCAGTTCAATTGACATTCCTAAAACCATCTTGGAGCTTGTAGGGATAAAGAAGAAGCAACAGCCTTATGGCATGCAAGGTCTTGATATCAGTCCCATTTTAAAAAATTCAGAAGAGAGTGTAAGGGACTGTTGTCTTATTGAACATGATGAAGAATTATTTGATTTTGGAATAAGCGTGCGGTTGAGACATTTAATAACGCCAGATAACAAGCTTACTATTTATGCGGGTTTAACAGATTATGGCGATTTATTTGATCGAAAAAATGATCCCCATGAATTAACCAATTTATGGACTTCTAAACCAGAATTGCGTAATAAATTGGTGAAACGCTTGCTTCACGAAAATCTTAAAGCTCAGAGCATTTATCCTAGAAGGAAAGCAGTTTCTTAGCCTTTCTATTTACCTTTTTTTTTGAAAGAAAAATCCTGAAATCTCCATTTCCTTCACTCATACTAATAGAAAAATGAAGGAAATCTTAATTACTTTCTAACATGAGGGTTATCGTCTTGTTTTCTCTATTAACATTGCTGACATTACAAGTAATAGTGTTCTTCTTAAATATTCTCGAAAGACTTTTTTCTATGATTCCTGATAGGATATAAAAATGATACTTTAAATCTTTCGTGATGTCCAATATTCCCGTATTTTTAAAAACATAAATCGCCTTTTCTTGTTTGAAATCGATAGTTTCTTGAATGGTTAAATTGTCAGCATAAATAAAATCTAAATAAGGATAAATACTCCCGAAAAACTTCAAGAAATCCTTGAACTCATGAATTTGATCTCTAATACTCTTTGGAAATTGCTTTAGTAAAAAATCAGAAAGAGTTTCTGAGACTTGAACGCCTATTTCTTTAAAATCTTTCTTATCTGAAAATTTATCTTTTACCCCCCTTAATAAGGATTTATAGTAAGCCCGAAAAAGGTCGATAGCCATGTATCTTCTTTCTGCGCTGAAATAGAGTTTATAGACCCCAATTTCCTTGGAGAGAACCTTCTTCTCTTGCTCTAAAAGAGAAAGGTATTTTGAAACGGTAATTCTCGTGGAATGGATATTATCCGCGATATCCGTTATGGTAAATCCGGAGGGCTTTTCTGCGAGAAATTCCAGAATATCTGCTTTCCAATCTTTCCCCTTGCTTTTTTTCTCATCCTTCACATTGGACACGTTTTCAAAACACCTTTTCCATAAAAATCTTGATGGTTCTGGTTCTTAATTTCTCATTAGCATGACGTGCTTTTTTCATAAAACTTAATTTTTTATAATGAGACTTTTATTAGCTTTTTATCATGTCATTTAAGAAAATGATCCTTTTAATTAAAAGCCATCAAAAGATAATCATCTTTTTTTATAATTTGACATACATGCTAGTTTTTATCGGATTACATTACCTTCTTTACCCCGTTTTTGGTCTTTATGTCAACTTATTCTACTTCCCACTCATTTTAATAAATGCTATCGTGATTGGTCGCTACGGGGGATTACTGACCGGTTTTTTGGGATATCTTTTGATAATTTTTTTAGAATTCACCTACTTCGGCTATAGTCCGGGAGAGATCTTCATAGTAGGACGGATTTTTAATTATTTACTAATTTCATTTGTTGGCTTTATAATAGGTTATTTCCGAGATATTTATTTAAAATTACACCATGAAATGCGAGTCAAGAAACAGTTTGAGCAGAAAATCATGGAGATTAATCAAGAATTAAGTCAATTAACTTACATCTTGGCTCATGACTTAAGGAATTTTTTGAGTAACATTAAAGGTTATGCTGATTTTCTAAAACAGGAGTACCGTGAAGAGCATGTTGAAGAAATAGGTAAGAATGTTCAATATATAAATGATTTGTTATCTCAAAGCATTAAGCTTGCAGAGGCAGGACAAATAATTCAAAAGACAGAAATAGTTGATTTAAACTCCGTGTTGCATAAAGTTAAAGATATCCTACAAATTCCATCGCACGTGAAAGTGGAGATGGCAAACCTTCCTACCATAAAAGCTGATAGTCAAAAAACGTATCAAGTGTTTAAAAATATTATTGAAAATGCAATTCTACACGGATCTCCCTCCCAGATTAAAATAATTCTGAATTCTCGAAATTCCCATTATTTCATTCAAATTGTCAATGATGGTATACCTTTTCCTAACGATATCTTACATGCATTTAATAATGATCCTGATAAACTTAAAAAGTATGGGCTTGGACTGAGCATTATAAAAAAAATCACAAATGCTCATGGGTGGGATATCACGTTAGAAAATTCACCACAACCACTTGTCAATGTGAAAATTCCCATTGAAAATACTCTTGTTTTTAGTAAATATAAAAATTAATCAATTTGGTCATCCCTTTCATTTACCATAATATTATTATTTGGTTTATATAGCTAACCAAATTTCTAAATCATCGAATAACTTCATTATTCGTCCTAATATTTATATGCTTAAAATTCTCTTATACAAGTAGGACCATGAATCAAATTTTTCCCTCTCGTCTTGTGAAATCTCAGTTCCAGAAACCATTAGATAATAATAGGGTACAATGCCTGACATGCGAGAGAAGATGCAAGATTTCTCCCAATAATTTGGGGCATTGTAGAACGAGAGTAAATAGAAATGGCACTCTGTATACCATGGTATGGGGCTACATTCCAGCTCTTTCCTTTAATCCCATTGAAAAAAAGCCGTTATTTCATTTCTTTCCAGGAAGCATAGCAGTCACGATTGGAACCTATGGCTGTAATTTTGATTGCTTTTGGTGTCAAAATAGCCATCTTTCTCATCCAAGACGCTCTATCCCAGAACTGATAAACGATTATAGCCAATTGCTGAATCCCAAGGAATTAATCCGAATTGCATTAAATAATAATTGCCAGGGTACCTCAATATCTTTTAATGAACCTACCATTCTTTTTGAATATTCTCTGGAAGTTTTTAAACTCGCAAAAGAAAATGGGTTTTACAATACTTATGTTTCCAATGGATATATGACAGAAGAAGTGCTAAAGGAGTTGAGAGCAAGCGGTTTGGATGCGATTAATATGGATATCAAGGGAGATGCGCAGATGGTTAAAAAATATTGCGGAGCAGACGTGGAAAAAGTTTGGAAGAATGCCAAAATAGCCAAAGAATTAGGAATACACGTGGAAATTACCACGCTTGTTATTGAAGATCTAAATTCTAATGAAGAGATTATAGAATCAATAGCTTCAAGGATTTATCGGGATTTGGGGGAGTATACTCCGTTTCATCTCACCCGATTTTTCCCTCATTACAAAAGCATGGCATATGGATTTAAGGAACCGACCGCTGTAGAAGTCCTTCAAAAATTATATAATGTTGCGATAAAGTCGGGACTAAAGCATGTTTATCTAGGAAACATGCCAGACACTTCTCACGAGCATACCTATTGTCCGAATTGTTCTAAACTTTTGATAAAAAGAAAAGTATTTGGCGTAGTTGAAATTTTCATCGACTCTGAAGGAAAATGTAAACATTGCGGCTTTCAAACAAATGTCATCCTGTCTAAAAATTACCCCACATATTAAAAATCCTTAATTCTACATGCTTGTACAAAAATGTTAAAAGATTTATAACGAATATTATCTTAAGATATTTCGCTACAATAAAAAGTTAATAATCAAAAAGAGGGAAAAACCAAGGGTCTATCTTGTAATTGATGTTTATTATGAACAAGGAAGGGAAGTTCAAGCAGGAAACAAGTATCTTGAAGTAATGAAAAAGTTTCCGGATGATAACACTATTAGCAAACCCGTAATTCCTTTCATGGTTGAATCTTTAATGAAGGGGACACATAATTTTAGCATTTATGAGGTTAAAAATGGAAAATTAGAAGATGCGATAGATGTAGCAACTAAACGCATGTTAGAATTTTCTAAGATGGGTGGAATAAAATATAAAATCAGGTATTATTTAAGCGCATCTGAAGCCATGAAGTCTATTAACTTATCAATGCCTTCTTAAAGATATAATTATCTTATTAAATCTCATTTTTTTTTATCTTAATATTTCTTGTAGATTAGAAAAAGAATCTAGTTTCAAAGCATGATATTTTTTTGATATGCCGTGAAGCATGGCAGCAAAGAACGTTGTTATCTCATGGAATTCTAAAATTATTTCGAATAACCTACTATTTTTTTAAATTAATAAAATTATATTAAAAAAAGTCATGTTGGAAAATGGTTAGATGTTTCAATAAAATGAGGTGGGCGGACGTTTCCACTCTCGAAAATGCTAATAGAAATAATTAGAATTTAGAAAAATTGAAAGCTTTGAAATCAATTTCATGAAATATAATAGCATGCATTACGGCATTAATCAATTCTTATTTCATTATTTATAGGTTAGAATTAACCCTGATCATTATTTCATATAGGATCTTAACTAAAATTTCATGAAAAAATTCGGTTTTTTTAACAATATACATGATCTTGCTAACAAAAATGAAAATTAATTATAAATTCTAATTCTCGAGATACAGCATTCCATATCTTTAAATATGGTAGATAATTATACATAATTAATGATAATTAAATGTCGTTAAATATAATAATTTTTAACTTTAAAAAAAGGGAAAAATATGGTAAAAGAATGGGATATAGGTCAAGAAGCAAGAGAATTGGATAAATTAAGCATTAGAGAAAGAATGAGCGTGGAAAATAAATCCATCATGAAAATGGGCGCATTTATTGTTATATACTTCGTTATAATGATAGTTTTATATTTCATCTTATAATTTAAGTCCAAACGAGGGATTCATGAATGACTATGCAATTGCTTTTAATTCCTATTATTTTAGCTTTCTTTCTCGAACTAACGGATTCTGCAGCGGGCATGGGATATGGGACGGCGCTAACGCCTGTACTGCTTTTATTGGGATATGCACCTTTACAAATTGTCCCCACAATTCTCATCACGGAATCAGTTACAGGCATCGTGGACAGTTTTTTTGATAA
>CAYLZE010000157.1:0-7651 GCA_964388035.1 uncultured archaeon | reverse complement strand
ATTACTTGCCAGTTTACCTTGAATTAACGTATTGATAAAATTGTCAAATATCGAAATCTCACGGTTTTTCATAGAAAATCCATCATGATTCTTTCTAATCAATCATGCAAAAGAATTGATTCTTCTTTCTCAGCTTATTTTTAAAGATTAAATTACTCTATAAGGGATATGTTTATTTTCTTTGCTTTCCTTTTAACTAGTACTTCATTACGAAGAATTTTAAAATTTAATAAAATAATTAATAAAAAGTTAGTGTAGGTTTTTCAAATTGCCAACGGGCCAAGTAAAATGGTTCAACAGTAAGAAAGGCTACGGTTTTATTACGAATGACGAGAACGGGAGCGATCTTTTCGTCCATTTCTCTGCCATTCAAGGAGAAGATAACAGCTTCAAGACTTTAAACGAAGGTGACAAGGTAGAGTTTGAAGTCTCAGAGGGCCAGAAGGGACCTCAAGCCAGCAACGTGGTTGTAACGGAAGCTGCTCCTAAGCAATATGGATCGTACAAGAATTACCGGTTTTAAACCATTTAAGTAAGTAAACAAGTAAGGTAGAAGTAAGTTAGTAATATCCAATAGGATTTACAAGTTAGAAGAAATTGAAATATTAAATATAAATAAGTGTAAAAAGTATTACAGTAGTTTAGTAAGTTTTTAGCTTATATTTTTTTTTCCTCTGTTGTTTCTATTTAGTGTTAACCGTTTTGAAGAGGGTTTTTCATCAATTCCATCATGGTTATTCTCCAATAATCAGAGGGTATGAAAAATTAATGAGGTTAGGTAGGGAAGGGCCGGAAGGAAATGGCCGGAAGGAAATGGCCTTATTCTGTATTCAAAACCGCGTCTTTTAATAGAATGATAGCTTCTTCTCGAGCTTTTAAAATGGTTTTTTCTTTTATTCCTTGCATTTCTTTAGAGGGAAGGATCTTATTTTTTAAAACTCTTTTAAAGAGAAGATATTCATTTTTAGTGCTGATAAAGGGCTCCACTTGCTCCACGTGGATGAATTCTTCAATAGTAGTTTTTTTTCCATTTTTATTCCCTTCCGTGAGGTCAAATCGGAAATCTTTATATTTTAAAAAGCAATGAATCATGGGTACATAAGGGATTTTATATTTTTCAAGAATCTGATTAGTACCGTTGGTGATTCTTTCAGTAAATTTATAAATTCCCACATTTTTATAAAGGGGAATTCCCAACTCTTTAGCAAGTCCTGCAATTACTGCGTGTTTAGTGGTGCACGTCCCTTTATTTTCTTTAAATAAGATCCATTTATCATCATAGTTAGAATTATACCCGTATTCGATATTGTGGACATGCAAGCAGGCATCTTTAAAATTTTTAATCCCTAATGATAAAAATTTCTTAGAAATCTCTCCTTTTGGAAGGATTTCATTGTTGGGAAGATTTTCATGAGAATCCATTAACTCATATAATTCTTCTTTTGATTTAATATTGCGATTAATAAAATATTATTACATGAATTTTGGATAATTTTAGATAATTTTAGTTAGGTTGAATGAAAACAAGCAAGAAAAAAGTTGAAATAAAAAGAAAAAGGTTAGGTTTCGAGGCTACATGGAATCTTTTAAATCTTGATAGAAATCAAGGGAATCGGGATTCCTTAATGCCCCTCTATTTGCAACGGACATGCCACGTAGTATTTTTGTAACTGCGATTTCCACTTTCTTTCCTGAAAACGTGTAAGGAATGCCATCTTCAGGGACCGAAATGATTTTGGAGGGCACGTGGCGAGGTGAGGTCTTTTCCTTGATCGTGGATATTATTTTTTTTTTCAAATCCTCGGTTAATTCGTAATCCTTGGCCAATTGAACGAATAAAGTTATTTTAACGTCTCCTTTTTCATCTGGTAATCCTATAGCAAGGCTATCGGCTACTTCGGGTAATTGTTCTACAACATTATAGATTTCGGAAGTTCCAATGCGCACACCCGAAGGCTTTAGGGTAGCGTCCGAACGGCCCCAAAATGTGATACCCCCGGTATCGCCATGTTCCACGATCCAATCTCCATGACGCCACACATTAATGCCCAATTCCTGATAGAATTCAAAATAAGCCGCTTTATATTTTGTCATGTTTTGATCATCTCCCCAAAAATAAATGGGCATGGAAGGGGCGGGAGCTTCACATACGAGTTCTGCTTGAGTGTCCTTAACAGGTATTCCCCCTTCATCATATGCCTGCACTTTCATTCCGAGTGCTTTTCCTTGCAATTCACCGGAATATACCGGAAGAATGGGGATGGCTCCAGCAAAACAACCATTTATGTCCGTGCCACCGGAGATGGAATCAAAATAAAGATCTTTTTTAATTTGCGAATAACACCATTCGAATCCTTCTGGGCTTAAAGTGCTGGCGGTCTGTGAAATTTCTCGTAATGAAGAAAGATCGAACTTTTCTTTTGGCTTTAATCCTTGTCCCATTAAGTAATGAAGATACGTGGCAGAAACGCCGAAAATGGAGATTCTATTCTTTTCGATTAGTTCAAACATTCTATCTGCTTCGGGATAAAGGGGATTGCCATCATAAAGAAAAATGGTTGCTCCGACTGCCAAGGAACTAATCAACCAGTTCCACATCATCCAGGAGGGGGCCGTGATATAGGTAATTATATCAGTTCTCTTTAAATCCGTGGACAGAAGTAATTCCTTTAAATGATTAATTAAAACACCACCTATTCCTTGGACCATGCATTTTGGTTTTCCGGTCGTTCCCGAAGAAAACATGATATAAACGGGATGATCAAAAGGTAATTGTACGAAGTTGAGGGGAGGATGTTCTTCTTTTGCAATAAAGTCCTCCCAATGAACCGCTTTTGGTACGTTGCTTATATCTGGTTTCTGTTCTGAGATATAGGTGACTACCACCACTTTTTCTATGGATGGAATAGCTTCTACTACTTCCTTGGCATTAGAAAGGACGTCAAAAGGCTTTCCGCGATAAAAATAACCATCTACAGTAAAAAGAACTTTAGGCTTGATTTGCTCGAATCTATCTATCACAGCGCGAGCCTGTAATTCTGCACCGCAAGAAGCCCAGATTGCCCCGATTGCAGTGGTTGCTAGCATGGCAGTGGGCGTTTCTATTAGATTAGGGATATAGGATACCACTCTATCTCCCGTTTTGACTCCCATTTCTTTCAGGGATTTAGCTAATCGTGCCACATTTTTATTCAATTCTGCGTACGTAACTTCCTTGGTTACCCTTGTTTCTCCTTGAAAAATGAATGCCTTTTGTTCGTCCTTATACTTCAAGAGATTTTCTGCAAAATTAAGCTGCGCTCCAGGAAACCATTTAGTACCTGGAAATACCTTTAAATTTTCCACGACTTTATTATACTTTTTCGAAGCAATAATTCCTCCAAAATTCCATACTGCCTCCCAAAATTCGGGAATTTTTTCAACCGACCATTTATAAAGCTCCTTACCGTCTTTTATTCCCGCATTATATTTCTTATTCACGTGGTCAATGAATCGAGTTACTTCTGAATTCTTTATCCATTCCTGGGAAGGTTCCCAGAGTTTTTTCCTTATATCTGACATTATTATAAACCTTAAATTAATTTCAATTTTTCTTAAATATATCTATCTAAATAGATTTATTTGATTTTTCTTAAATAGTTTTATTAAATTTAAAAAAAGGAAATTAAATGATAGACTTTATTCGACATCTTTTTGGCGATGAAGTACCATATCGTCTAAAATAAGATCTACTTTATTTTCGGAAAGAATTCTAAACTCGGCATGCCCTTTTGCCATGGGGCCAGAAATATAGTTAAATTTAAGCGTAGATAGATCTTCCGACTCGGGATAAAGTGGGATTGTTCTTGTGGGAAGATCAAAGGGATCTTCTCGTTCAAAATATAATTGAGAAGTGAAAGAAGTAATCGTGATTTTATGAATCCCTTTAAAGGAGCTATATTTTCCGGTCAGCATTTCAAGCTTGGCTTCGTACTCAAAGAATTTAAACTCTTTCATTGGATTTTTCCCCAATAAAGAAGCCAATGCTATTAAAGCCACCATGGCCGTAGGCATCTGTCCTTCACTTGAATTGCATGCGACGGCAATTGCTATTTTCGCGTCAGGGATAAGAGCAATGAAACTGGTCGCTCCATTTATTTGTCCACCGTGCATTACTAATTTGTGCCCGAAATAATTCATGATCATCCAACCGTATCCATACCCTTCTTGTTCGAAGCCCCCAACATTCTCTTGAACCATGTAATTATTGATATAATTTTGATGCATTTTCTCCAATAAATCAGGATTCAAAATCTTTTTCCCCTGAAATTCTCCGCCGTGCATCATGGCAGTCAGGTAGTTTATTTGGTCTTTTACGGTACTAAGTAATCCTCCCGCACCATTAATTAATAGATCAAAGGGGTGTACTGTTTTGGTTACCATCGGAGTTCCATCAACCTTTCTTATTGCATAAGGAGTGAACACGTCTTGAAATTGCTTGAGATCCTCTTCCTTGTACATGCTTCGGGTCATTTTTAAAGGCATGAAAATCTTATCCTTCATGTAAACTTCAAATGGCATCTGACTAACTTTTTCTACAATTTGGCTAAGAAGAGCGAAATTCTCATTTGCATAATAAAACTTCTCACCCGGTTTATTAGGGAATTCTGTAGTAGCTTCATTAAGAAAGGCATATAAATCCTCCCAGCTACTCATGGGAACCCAACTCTTTTTTTTCCTATTTTCGTATTGGGGAGTTAGAACGTTGGCATATCCCAGCATGGGGATACTCGATGTTTGATTAAGAAGGTGATGAATCGTAATAGAACTTTCAAAAGGCGTTCCCTTAAAAAGAGGGAGATATTTACTAACGGGGTCTTCCAATTTAATTTTCCCCTTTTCTACGAGTTGCATGATTGCAAGTGCAGTATAAGATTTCGAGCAAGAGCCAAAAGCATAAATTGTATCGGGAGTTGCGGGAATATTTGTTTCTAGATCTCGTGCGCCAAATCCCCTAGCATAGATTATATCTTTTCCTTTTGCAATAGCAACACTTAGTCCCGGCACCTGAGAGCCTGCCATTAAAGAAGAGATCATGTTCTCAAACTGCTTGAACATTTCTTTTAACATGTCTTGAGCCATCCATTTTCACTTTATTTATTTAGTTGAGTAATTTTATAATAGATACTTAATATTCATGGTTTTTCAATAATGGGTATCTCAATGCATGAAGCATGAGATTCATTTCTGAAAATTTGAATGGTAGGAAAACCTTGCTTGGGAAGCTTAGTAAAGGTATCTTTATCCGCCCCTCCGAGCGATATACGGAATCGATGCCCCTTTGGAATGACAATGGAGGTAGGGATGAGCGCAAATTGTATTTCTGCAAGTTCTCCGGGAATTAAAGGAAGTGCATCCTTTTTAGTATAGGTATGATGGGGGATGGGAAGGATATAAAGCGGTGGTTCCGAAGAGAGTTTTCGATGAATTACTCGGAATTGTCCTTCCGTGATCAAGTAAGAAATTCCATTTTGATCCACCTCCTCCAAATAAGCAAATATGGCTCCATCTTCGTGCGTGGAGGTGAGAAATAAATTGATAATGGGATGTCCCGTAATTTCTAAATCTTCCGCTAAAGGAGAACTGGTGTACGTTAATAATTTCTCATCCTCTGTATTTCTATCTTTATATATTACAGGGCCCCCTCCCTTTTGAGTATACCACCGATTATTCTTGCCAGTAGAGGCGTCGTAATTAATCTTATAAGTATCCTCACCTTGTTCATCCGTTGGGCGTTCCATTGACAATTCATTTCCCTCTCTAAAATACCATTTTTTCATTATCATACCCTTTGGTGGCCATGTAACAGTTCTTTTCCATTTCTCTTCGACCATGGTGTAATAATATAGGATACTTTGAGAAGGAGCAGAATCATTAATGCAACTATCGATGAAATGAATCCAAGCTTGATGATGAACTTTAGGATCTAATTTAATTTCCTCCTTCGAAAGAGCGTGAGGAGTTGCACGTGCTGATGCTCCGTGGGTCCAAGCACCGATTACTCCAATGACAGGTGATTTAAAAGTTAAGAATGTTGCTAGAACTACATTTGAAGTCGCCGCGTCCATCCAAGAACCCCAATAATAGAGGGGTAGATGAGACTTTTCTATAGATTGTTGGTATCGATATACACTGAAAGATTTTGCCGTTCCTACCTCTTGATTAAAAATATCGTCGCGAAAATTAACATTTCGGGATGAGATAGCAACATTGCCGTTAGATGCATGTTGTTTAACAGCTTCCTTTAATAAAGTTTTACTTTTATCGGATTCTACCGGAGAAACTCCTTTAAATAGAAGCCGGGGAATAGTTCCTAGATTTTTACTTGAATTTGCATCTAAACTTTCATTGGATCTAGCCCACATTTCTATGAATCCTTCATTATAAACACCACCAGGAAATGCAATATCTAAGAAGGGATCCAACTCATTAAACATTGCAATGGCGCCTTTCACCGCAGGATGATTTATCGACAGCGCTAATTCTGCAGTTGTTCCTGAATAGGAAATCCCAAGAGGTATTATCTTGCCATCTGACCATGGCTGAACCACAATCCAATCGATGATACTTTTCATATCTTTGACTTCTTGTTCATTCCAAGCATACTTACTACTTCCTAAAGACGCTCCCGTCCCTCTGACATCAAGATAGACAAGAGCAAATCCAAAACGAGTTAAAATTCTATTTATATCGGTATAACTCAAGGATTTCAGAAAGTATTTAAAGGGAAACCGGAGTTCAGACGATCTCCAATAGCGAGTTTGTATTAGGGCAGTAGATAATTTAACATCTGGTTTTACCTCGATTGGTAATGCTACATTTGCTGCAATTTTTACTCCATCCGGCATCTCAATATAAGTAGAGTGTATTTGAGTACCGGAATAAGTCGGCTTCTTTGGAGATTTCATTAATTCTTGGAAATGGTCCTCAACACTATATATATCACTCATTATAAAATTCTCCATTTTTTTTCATGGGTATTAAAAATTTCAATGGAAGATACACAAACGTTCATAATAACAGCATGAATATTAAATATTTATTTATATGGGATTTTTTTCCCATAATAATTACTTAAATCACATGATTTATATTACCCATAATTAGATTTACTCCTATTAATAATTTCCCATAATTACTTCATCACATGTTTTCTTCATAAAAATAAAGCATTAAGAACCCTTTTTACCTTGGGATAGCATTACAATTTTTAATGAATATTAAAAAAGAGATGGGATGGATCATGCATGGTTTCTCTGTCCTCTTGATCCTTTTAGATTTTACTAAAAGCTTAATTTTTTCAAGAATACCATTTATTTTCCTTTTCATTGCAACACGGTATAATAGAATTATTTTGTAACTCATTTCAGTTCTCATATGGATTTCTAACTAAAATTTCTACCATTTCTTCCCAATATTCTTTAATGTTCCAATCTTTACGATTTTTTATACATTTTGAAATTTCGAAACAAATTTTATGAATACCACGAGATTGCAAATAAGAAATTTTGGGGGAAATTAACGCAATAAGATATTCTCTTTCGCCCCCTCTTACGGTTTCATCATCAAATGAATTAAAAAAAAGGTATCCTTCTTTATCGTAATTAGATAT
>CAYLZE010000156.1:0-7833 GCA_964388035.1 uncultured archaeon | reverse complement strand
CAGAAAAAATTAATAAATTGCGTTTATCATAAGGATCGCTTTCGGCGGGAACTTCTCGGGTAAAAATCGCTGCTGCCAGTCCTTGACCGCCAACATATGCTTCTTCATCTTCGAGAGAAGTACTTTGGGTTGATATTTTTTTTGAATTTAAGTCAATTCTTAGAATTTTTCCCAATTAAATTCACTTTAGTCAATTCTTTATTAATTATTTCTTTCTTCTCTTTATTTATTAAATCTTACTGTTATTTGCATGAATTATTTGTGCAATTAATTCCCTTTTCGAAAAATTAGAAATCATTATGATCAAAATTTGAAAATATTTCCTTGATTCTATGCTTTTCTTCGATAGTAAGAGATTCTGAATGAGAATATTTTAATTCTTGTCCGATTTTGCTTGGTTTTGTAATCCATAACGGATTGTAAGGAAGAAGTTCAACTTTTTTAATATTATTTTCTTCCAGGAAATTTCTCAACTGTTTCAAATTTTTTTCTGTTATCGTGATTACAGGAATTAGAGGGATGCGGGGGAGCACTTCTATTTTATTTAAACCAATTAGATATTTAAAATTGTTCAAGATTAACTCATTAGATATCCCACAATACTTTTTATGATCCATGTCATCGTACAGTTTTAGGTCATAAAAAATTAAATCCAAATAAGGGAGTATTTTGAGCTCAAAAGACTCCATGTTAAAAAACCCGCACGTTTCCAAACAAGTATGAATAGAATATTTTTTAAGCTCTTTTAATAATTCATGTAAATATTCCACGTGCATTGTTGGTTCACCACCGGAAAAAGTAACTCCCCCTCCCGTGTTATCATAGAAAATCTTATCTTTCAAGAGGATCTGAACTAAATCTTTAATGGAATACTCCTTTCCAACGAAAGAATATGCTTGATTGGGACAAGTATCAACACATTTGCCACATAGAGTACAATTATTACGATTTATTCGATATTTATTATTAAAGTCAATTGCGTTTTCCTCGCATGCGTTGATGCATTTTCCGCAATTTGTACAATATTCTGCTTCAAACTTGATTTCCTTTTCATGAGATTGGGATTCTGGATTTTGACACCATACGCAAGATAAAGGACATCCCTTAAAAAATACAAGTGTCCTTACTCCCGGTCCGTCATCCAATGAATTTCTCTTAATATCAAGGATTAAGTTGCTTGTCATGGAATAAGATTGCGGGAAAAAAATTTACAATATATATATCAAAATATTTAATAAAAAAATAAAAAAAGTTGATTCCCTTATTTGAGGTAAGAATTTAATGCCATAAATATTTAATTAGCATGAAACTCCGTGCGCTCGATAAGTTCTATTTGCATGTTCTTGTTTATTTTGGTAAAATATGCATTGTAGCCTGAAACGCGGACTAAAAGCCATCCATAATTCTCGGGGTGAGCCATTGCATCCTTTAACGTATCCGAAGTAACTATATTGAATTGCCATTGCATCCCACCAAGATCAAAGAAGCTCTGAACATACCCGGAAAACAAATCAAGAGTCTTTTCATGAGAATCTCCCGGATGAGGTACGAGTTTCACATTAAATGATGCATTATTGGGCATTTTCAAGTGATCTAAACTTGCAACGGTATGGATATTTTGCAATAGTAGATCGGATCTTCCAGGAGCGGGGGTTAACCCGGGAGTTAAAGCCTTGCCTTTTTTCCTTCCAGAAGGAAGGGCTCCAGTGAGCATGCCATAACCTACATGGTAGCTAATGGACCAATATCCCACGAGATAATCTCCCCCTCTATAATTTTTCACCGATTTATATTCATCATAACAGATGTTTAATATATCATCTGCAATATCTCGTGTTCCTGGCTCATCTGATCCAAATTTTGGTATGCTATTGATCTTATTCAATAAGTGTGCAGAACCATTCTCAAAATTATCTTGTAATGCGTATAAGAGGGTTGAAAAATCTAATTCCTTTTTGTCATATAATTGGTCTTTTATAACCAGTAAACTATCAACCACGTCTGAAAGAGCAACTAAAGCCACTCCCGAAGTATTATAAATAGCTCCCCCTTGAATTATATCTTTCCCTTTTTCTAACGTGCCCTTGTAAAAAGCAGATAGTAAGGGAGTGGGATGAATGTATTTATGACTCTCACCCAAATAATTATTAATTTCAATCGAGTTTTGGATTAAATATTTCAAATGAGTTTTATATGCATTATAAAAATCATTAAACGTAGGAAATACATCCAAGGAAGGCATTCCCGTTTTTTCTCCCACTTGTTCCCCAATTAGAGGATGAACTCCATCATTCAAAGCCATTTCCAAGGGTGCAACTAGGTTTAATAACATGCAATTGGTATGGCCATAATGCATTCCAGGAATCGTTGGTTCGACACAACCGGTGGCTGCCCAATCACGTGCATCCTCCAATTTAAAACCTTCATGAACGAGCGCATCAATCATGGTTTTGTCATTATGGATAGAGGGAGAGGCAATCATGTTGATATTTACTTCCACTAAACGCTTCAAATACTCTTTAGAATTGATTCCGGGATAATATCTTGCATTCATGTTTGGATCTTGAAAACATAGCATTTCATTTGCCTTGAGAATAATAAAGGTCATGTCATTAACGGCATTTTTACCCTCTCTATCTACCCCACCAACGGTAACAGTATCATCGGAAGAAGATCCCCCGAATAACTTATTTCCAATGCTGGGGACTAAGGGATCGTGATCGTTAATCCTTAAAATTAAAGATCCCACGAGTTCCATGGCTCTTTTTATATATCTTTCCCGTTCTTCTATACTTGTTATTTTCTCAATGTCTTTTTTAAAGAAGGGCTGTAACATTTGATCTAATCTACCAATGGACATGGCAGAGTCTGCACTTTCACAATGAATACTTACAAAACATGTCCATATGGATTGAACGGCTTCTTGAAGGGTTTTCGCTGGCCTTGCAGGCACTTTAGCGCAAATCCTTGCCATCTCTTTAAGTTCTTCTATTCTAATCGCTTCTTCAAGATTATTTGGATCTAAGGTCCCGGCTATCTTGAGGGCTTCCTCACTCAAATGATTAGAATAAGAAAATACGCCTTCAATTGCAATTTGGAGGGCTTTATAAAAGTTCTTCTTTTCAAGGGATTCCTCCTTTTGTTCCATCTCTGCGGCTTTCTGTTTTATGCTTTCCAGACCTTCTTCCAATATTCTGGGAAATCCTGGTACGGTATGAGAAATGGCATTATTTTTCATCATGAAATAAAATACCCACCGTTCCTCTAACCATAGAGATTTGGGGTTATTATATTTTGCCCTACAATATTCTCGAACATTTCTCTCCATCCAATAGGGAAATACTTCTTGACTTAAGAGGTCCGCATCATCCGAATCAATATCATTCGGATTAAGTTCGCGTTGCCCTATTGATCTCAATTCGGGCCAAGCCGCAGTACCTATCAATTCAGGATAAATAGGGATGCCCACTTCTTTAGTAGTAGTGGAGCCTGCAATAAGATGGGAATCATGGATAATAGGTTTTTTATTATCCAATATATACTTTACTGCTTCCGCTTGTCGCAATTCGGGATCTCTAGGTGCACCGGTGGAATCCACTTCAAATCCATATTTTTTATGATACTCGGTCAGCAATTTTGCTCGTTCAACACATATGGCAGGCTTCATTGCTCTTCGGCGGCTTTTTAGGTGTTTTAACCGGGGAAAATCTTGAATTGAATAGTTAGCTAAATAAGGATCATCTAAAAATTGTACATTATCAATCTTACGATTTAACGGTAAATTCTTAAGGATTCTTTTTTCCTCTCCTCTTTCAATCTCTTCGATTGAATGAATTAACTGATTTTCTGGACCCTTATATCCTTTTATTTTCACGCCAGTCGCCACCGAAGTGAGATTTGAAAATTTAGTTAAATATGCCATGTTTCCATCAAAAGACATGGAATTATCCAATAAATATTCAAGAGTTTCATCGGCACTCTTATTCCACGTATCGGCTAAAGTTTTTTTATCTTTATAATATATAGTTATATTTGGATGATCTATTTTACCATCTCCAGTCGTTATTTTTCCATTATCAAAAACTAAGAAGAAGTTAAAACCTCCATCCCGAGTACTAAATTGATATTTTGCATTAAAAACATTTCCTGCCTTTTCATCAAATATTTCTTTACGTAATCGTTTCCTTGAAAAGACCACATCTAAGAGAGAAAGCGATTCTTTAAACTTTTGTAAAGATTGTTCTATTTCCGTCTCAGTCATTTAATTTTCTAACCTTTTTATTATTTGAAATGTCTTAAATTTAAATACATTTAGATATACTGAACACTTTTAAACATAAAATATTATTTAAAAACTTTCTTTTCTTTAATTTAAATGTTTTTATTAAGTTAGATAAGCAATAAATGCGAATATTAAATTGCAACATCCTTCAATTCTTATTATTATTATATTATAACGATTATCCAAAATCCTTAAATAGAGAATACGAACTTTAGAAATAACTTTAAGAAAATAGGTAAGAAAATTAAAAGGAGGATATTTTTTAAAAATCTATTTTTTCCCCTTTGCGTGTATTTCAACGTCCTCTATTGAATCGTATCCCAATTCCCTAAAAAGGAAATTATAACGTTCTTCGGCTAAACTTCTTCCCATATTTTTAGCATTTATAATGTCTTTATAATATAATTCTAAAGTTTTAATTGAATAGGTTTCTAATTCACACGATAAGTAGTTCCTAAAATATATTTTATGATGTACTATCGTTAAAGGATATTTTTGAGCAAGGTTATCCAACCATTCATCCTCAATATTTACGATTTTATTAATGATAGAACTTTCCATGATGGGGGGAATTAATTTATCCATTCTGGCGTATTTTTCAGTTAAAAGATTTCTTCCCTCCTCTCTTGCTTGCCTTAAATCGTTTAAATAGGAAGATAGCGTTTCTAAGGACAACACCACATGCCCCATTCGTCGCATGATTCGGAAACTGTTAGGATGCTGCTGGCACAGAGAAGGAATTGATGTTCTTACTTTTAAAAACATCTCGAGTTCAATTTCAATTATCTTATCGATTATCTTATTGAAATTCTCATTTTGATTAACCATATAAAAAACATAAATTATTATTCTTTAATAAATTTCATGGTGTTTTGAATTAGCAAATAATATATAAGACATGGTAGTGCAAATAAAGAAAGCACGAAGAAGGCAAAATCAATGCTTATTAGTGCGATACTATCTGCCACAAAAGTTACCAAAAAGAGACTTAAACAATCCTAACTTCATAACCATGTCATGCAAAAAGTTAAGATAACAACAAGTTCTATTATTTTTATCGCTCGGATGGAAGAAGAGAAAGCTCCAAAAACATGCGAGGCTTTTAAACGATTATTACCATTTAAAAATAGGATTATCCAAGCGCGATGGAGTGGGGAGGCAGCTTGGATCCCTTTAGGAAAGCTAAACTTAAATGTAGGTTTCGAGAATCATACCTCTCATCCATCTCGTGGTGATATCCTATTTTATCCGGGGGGATATAGTGAAACAGAAATTCTATTAGTTTATGGTAGCTGTGCATTTTCCAGTAAATTAGGCCCTTTAACGGGTAATCATTTTCTTACAATTGTTGTGGGAAATGAAAATTTACCTGAATTTGGAAATAAGGTTTTATATGAAGGCGCCCAAGATATTCTTATCGAACTATGGGATAAATTATGATATCTAATGAAAACTATAGATAAAGTTCACGCTTATTATGATTTTTGGTTCAACTCATTCTCTACTTCTTCTAATGAAGCGTATCCATTATTTATTGATTGAATAGGAAAAGAAAACGTTTTTTGGTTAGATTTCGTCCAATTTTTTAGCACGAGTAATATTTTTATAATAATAATCTATAATCCCTTCTGAATAATTTAATTTAAGCCTCAAATTTTTAAGAACAACAAAACACCCTTGTTTAGAGTATTTCAAAATAAGCTCTACGTTTATATAGCAATTTATTAGAGGGGAGATTTTTAATGAAAAAAACTATAGAAATATAATGTAAAAATGATTTTTTTAAAGAATGAAATATTCAATTAAAATCAACAAATCCCAATAATAAAACAGGATACACTCGATAATTCAGATCTTATAATATTATTCATTTAATTGCTTTTTAATTAAATTTACGCAGAAATAAAATTAATCTTTGGAGAAAATTGATTATAATTTATACATTCAAAATTGCAATTATATAATCAATCAATAAACTACTTTATTAAGATTCTTTTAAATTTTCTATTCTCTTCCATCATATATTTCATGACTCACTTCAATTATGTCTTAGAAGGCTTTTTATAATATCATCTTATGCTATGGAGGGTAAATTTTAAATGGAAAAAAACCAAAATATTATAATATAAAAAAGTTTTTATTTTAGAATGTAAAATCTATCAAAAACAAATCTATTTTTAAAAAAAGTGAAAAAAATATGACCTCATTAGATGATTTTTTAGTAAATGAAAAAAAAGTATGGTTTACGAGAAATTATTGGCCAGAAGGGGTACCTCATCAACTTAAAGACGTTGAAGGTATTGAAATAACACCCTTATGGGAAAGTTTTGTAAAAACTGCCGACGAAACCAATACGTGGGATATCGATGTCTGTATCTTTGCAGTTGGACCTTATTTGGAAAAGGTAAAACTACGTAAATTATTCGACATGGCAAAAAGATTCGGGACCTTCTTACATGATCTGGGAATTAAAAAAGGAGATTGCGTGGCTATAGACCTGCCCAATTCAATTAATTTTGTCGTGGCCTATATGGGGTGCCAGTATATCGGGGCTATTGCGCAAGGTATTAATCCAACATATAGACCAATGGAGTTGCTACACTCCTTACAAATGACCAGTGCCAAGGTATTTATAATGATGGATGCTATTTTTATAGCAGGACCGAATTCAGTATTGCCAAAAACGAAAGTAAAATTCGTAGTATCCACTAATCTTTTAGATTTCATTACCGCGGATCAGCAAACCTTTGCTGCCCTGAGAGGTGCCGTGCCAGATTTTCAAGATAAAGTACCCGATGAATTCGAAGGAATAAAAGTATACCGAATGAAAAAAGTAATTGACGAGACGCAACCAAAAGAAATTACAGTAGATATTGATCCTTGGAAGGATTCTGCAGTATATTTAATGACGGGCGGCACCACGGGTCTTCCTAAAGTTGCAATGCTCAGTCATGCGAATTTAGTAAGCAATCTTTACATGATAAAACCATGGACAAATTTAGAACCCGGAATGATAACGATTGGCTCCATCCCTTTTTTCCATAGCTTCGGAATGACTTGCGTGATGAATGGAGCACTATCTTTGGGAATGAAAATGTTATTGTTCCCCAAACCTCCACCGGATGAGGACTTATGTGCAGTTATCAATCGTCTTGAAGCTCCCCAAGGAATCATCTATACTGCTGTTGAAATGCTCTTTAAAAGATTGACCGATTTCGTTGAAGAAATGGGAGAAGAGCAATTTAAGCAAAAATATGATTTCTGGAAGAAGTTAAAATACGCTACTCAAGGCGCAGGGCCCTTACATGATTACGTGCGCATCCCATTCGAGAAAATATTTTGCCCGATCAGGGTTGGATATGGTTTGACAGAAACATCGCCCGTTACAAGCATCAATCCTTTCTGGGGACCAACGAAAGATGGAAAATTAGGTCTTCCCGTTCCTGGTGTGGATTGGGCTATTTTCCCTGCGGATGACTTTGACGCCGGTCCCATTTGTGATGGAACAACCGAAATGGGTAATTTTGGAATCGAACACACTGGAGAGATTT
>CAYLZE010000155.1:3004-8169 GCA_964388035.1 uncultured archaeon | reverse complement strand
AAGATTTAACAGGAGGGATTCTTCACGTAGAAACCGACACCAAACAAGCCGTGGACGCCATGTTGGAACATATTGAATCAAATCGAAAAAAATTAGGAATTTAACTTTTATAAATTCATATTTTTTTAATTTTTTCCAATATCTCTTTCTTTTAGTATAAAGAATGAATTAAGGAAGAATAACCCGTGTTATCTTTATTCTGGGTTCAGTAAAGCTAATATTTAATATCATGCAGTTGGTTTCCTAAATAAGGATATAATTTTGCGCTGCTGGAGACGATTCTATTTCAACCATTTTTCTAAGCTCTTTTTTACGTTTTCCATGACTTGATCATGTGATATGAACTTACCTTCATCAATTTCTTTAAAACCTTTCAAAATTTTTATCTTCGCATGAAGATGATACATTATGTCATCTAAAGTGGCGTCTTCTGGTAAATTTCTTATGAGTTCTATTACTTTTTCTTTTATATTACTAGTCATGAGTTCTCATTATCTAAATAGTCATTTATAATTTTAAAATTACTGATTTTTAAAGAAAATCTTTTTATTGTTTACGGACTTAGAAAAGTTGACATTTTTAATCACAAAATCGAGCTCCTAAATAAGGAAACGATTTTCTTAAAAAAATCTAAATTCGAATAGAAATGGACATGAGCGTATCCTGCTAACACATTCTTCTTAGTTATACCGCACTCCCAAATAAGATTTTTATTCTCTTTTGTTACTCGATACGAGTAATTAAAATCTATATTCTCAAGATCAATCAAAATTGAATAATGAAATTCATGTGCTCTTACTTGAACATTTTCATATTCGATCAAGACATATCCAAATCTTTGAAGTCTTGTTGTCATTTCGGATTTGCAATTGAAAAATCCTACCATATTATAAAGCTTACCTACTTTTGTTACGATCCCATTTGTGAGATACATGAGTCCTCCGCACTCAGCGTAAATGGATAAACCACGCTCAGCTTTATCTCGAATATTATTCAAAAGGGAGATGTTTTTGGATAACTCCGCTGCAAACACCTCGGGAAAACCTCCTCCAAGATAAATTCCATTTATAGCTTGCGGAAGCATTTTATCGTGCAATGGGCTAAAAGGAATAAGTTCTATTCCGCTTTCTTCCATTAATTCAAGGTTATCTTGATAATAAAAATTGAACGCTTCATCCCGTGCTATTGCAATTTTTAATCCTTTACCCCATTGGTCTAACATGTATTCTTGAGAATCTTTATTTTCGTTTAAACGGCATTCTGCAATCATTTCGATTTTTTTTAAATCTATTGTTTCAAGAGCAATCGTTCCTAATTTTTCAATTTTTTGCTCAATATCAGAAACTTCCTCTACAGGAATTAGCCCGAGATGCCTGCTATCTAATGAAATTTCCAGATTTTCGGGAAAATATCCAACACATTCTACATCTAGTTCTCTTTCAATCAAGTTTTTAAGAAGTAAATAATGAGATTCACTTGAAATATGATTTAGGACGATGCCCTTCAAATTGACTTCCTTATCATATAACTTATAACCAAGAATTAACGCATTAATACTCGTGTAAATACTACTCGCATCTACAACCAAAATAACGGGAGTTTTCAAGATTTTTGCCACGTGAGCCGTACTTCCTATGGTACCCGTCCCAGATCCATCATATAATCCCATTACACCTTCAATCAAGGATAAATCCTCATCTCTCGAATGTTTAAGAAATAAATTAATAATAGTCTTTTCTGTTAAGAGCCAGCTATCTAAATTATAGGATTTCTGATGGGTTGCTATTTCATGAAATTTTGGATCGATAAAATCGGGACCCACTTTAAATGGCGCAACATTTTTACCCATTTTGGTAAATGCTCTCATTAGCGCTATGGATATTGTTGTTTTTCCAACACCACTATGAGTACCAGCAATGATGATTGATTTCATTTTATATTCTATTAGAAGCACCTATCCTATACTTTTAAATTTAAAATGATCTCTCTATATATAAAATAGTGCAATTAATCGCTTTCATCCTTCTTAAGTTCAAAATCTTCCATGCTGTAAATTGTGGTCTTATATTCTTCAAATCCTAAAGATTTGATAAATCGATGAGAATGCTTATTTTCGATAAAAACTTCGCACCTAAGTTCCTTAACGTCTTTTTGCTTGAAATATCTCCACGTTGCCAAGCCTAAGGATTTACCAATTCCTTTCCCTTGAAATCGCGGTAAAATTCCTAAACCAGCAATAATTCCATACTGGTTATGTGTACCTTCAAAATCGAGTATAATAAAACCCACATCCATTCCATAAACACTTGCCATCAGAATCTCAACTCCGGGAGAATTGAATACTTTTTTTAAAGATCCTAAGGTCATGTTCCCATGTGGATCTTTTAAATTGCTCCATGCCATGTTATAAATATGTAATACGCTTTTAAGATCTCCCACCTTGGCTTCTCGCACGTTGATTTTTAAGTAGTTTTTTTCCAATTCATTTTGGATTTTATTTTCAAAGGAAGGGGTGATTTTATCAACAGGAAGTCTCAAATGCACATATGTGATAGGAATTTTTCCTTTCTGACTTTCAGTAAGATCCTTTTGAAGACTAAAAAAATAACTTCGGATCTGCCTCTTCTTAAAATCTAAAAAATTCGAAGAATCTTCATTCATGTAAGAAAAAATTAGAATAACTAATTTATATCTATATTGATTTTAGTTTTAATTGCAATAGTTAAATAGATATGTTAAAACTTTTGTCACAAAATTATCCTTGGCTTCAAGCTTTAATTTCTCATTTTCTCAGATTTGCATAATTATTTTCGATCCTAACCAAGATATCTTCCATCGTTATCGATTTATCTTTAACTAAAAGGGTCGAGATTGCCATTCCACCGGCACCTACCCCTTCTTTCACTATTCCTTGTTCATATGCCTTTAATCCCGCATGATTCATGCGAGAAAAGTCCAAGTTCGCTGCAAGAATGGGAATATCGGGATTAATTTGATCCAATATTCCTTTTAAATCTGCCTGAAGATCATTAATTATCCATTTAGTGGTTCCAATAGCAAGATTTTCTGAAATGGAAGGTTCAATTGAATTAGTAATTGCCGCAATTGCTGCCATCTGCGTGCCGCCTGCTAATAATACGGGAACATTTTTGGCAGCACCCATTACGATTCCTGCGTGTACAGGCTGCATGGGATCTCCTACAAACCTAATCGCATCAAATGGCCTTTTTCTCAAATCTCCAGGAGTCACACCAGCAGCCTTCAATCCTGAAAGAACCACTTTATTTTTCAAATCCAATGGGTTTAAAGGAAGACTACTACTAATTTTTTTAGAAGCATCGTATCCCATTGCAGTTAATACACCCAACGCAGTGGTCGTTCCGCCTGCAATGCTTTCTCCCATTACTAAATAATCAACACTTCTTGATATCATTTCTCCGAAGATTTTTGCATTTTCAAAAGGAATCTCAACTCGTTCCACTGCGGCACCCTTAGAAATATCTCCCCCTGCTTTACCTCCAAATTCTATAAAAGGGGTTTGAGGATATACTTTTAATCCTCCAATTGCCGTTAAGAAGGGTATTTCTGATAGTTCTAAGCAAGCTTTGGTGATTAAGGCGGGTGTTGGGATACCATCAGGGGTTATGGGAACGCCTTCAATAGATTTACATATACCATGAGTTAAATATTCCATGTCGGCAGCTGGAGTATAATCAGTAAGTTCAGGATTAGCACCAGCAGCTGAAATACCATTTATTTTAGCTGTTTCTGTATTACCAATCACAACAAGAAAGAAAGGCTTCTTTCCCTTGATTCTTGAGAGTAAACTATTAATTTTGCTTGCATTTCCTATTTTTAAAATACTTTCCATCGCTTTACTCGATTCATTAATTTTACTCTTCTTTATTATTAATAAAATATTTTGATCTATATAAGATTTTAGGATAAGTTTCCTAATCTTTAAATACTAGGATAATTTTCCTATATTAATAATATTTTAAAGAAAAATGAATTATACATGAAATCAATTAGGAAAATACTTATAGTAGCCTTAATAATTGTGGGAATTGTGGGCGTTCTTGCCATTTTAAGCAATGTTAATACGAATCAAGTAGGTTTTAATCAGCCGGGATATTTTACGGATTCCTATGGAAGAACTGTAAAAGTTCCCGATCATCCAGAACGTATCATTTCTCTGGCACCCTCTGTCACTGAAACGCTCTATGCGATTCAAGTACAGGATCGAGTCGTGGGGGTTACAGATTATTGTAATTATCCGAAGGCAGTAGTCTCAAAAACTAGGGTAGGAGGTTTTTCCACTCCTAATCTGAATGTAATCATCAGCCTTGAGCCAGATTTAATAATAGGTGAATATTATGATGCCAACATGGTAAAGGCTTTTGAAAATAATGGTTTGACTTTAATCATTCTTTCCCCCGGTTCTTTAGATGAGATTGTTCAAAGCGTTAGATTAATAGGCGGGTTAGCGGATGCCCGACCTCGAGCCAATGAATTAGCAGATTCAATGCAATATCGAATAAATGTAGTCGTGAATAAAGTCTCCCACCTCACCCAAGCAGAGAAACAAACGTGTTATTTCGAAGTTTGGGAAACTCCGACAGTTGCGGGAGGAAAATCGTTCATTAATGACATGATTAAAACAGCGGGAGGGATAAATTTATTTAGTAATATTAATGAGAAATTCCCCACGGTTAGCAATGAAGCAGTTATTGATGGAAATCCGGATGTGATTTTTGTTACAGCAATGGGCAGGACCTCATACACGGTAGACATAAAAGATCGCCCGGGATATGATGCTGTGAATGCAGTTATTAACAATCGTATTTATTTTTGTAATGATGATGTTTTTACGAGACCAGGGCCAAGATGTGTAGATGCTTTAGAGATGATGGCGGCATACCTTTATCCGGGATTATTCTGAATTATTTTAGGTGAATTTAAATGCATTTTTCAATGAAAAACTTTTCACTTTTTATTTTTCCTTTATTCTTTTTAATTTTTAGCATTTTTTTTGCAATTTCAATCGGTTCCGTAAATATTCCTCTCAATACAGTATGGAATGTCATATTAAATGGTATGGGATTTAATATTCCAGAATCATGGACTTTAGGAGAACAGAAAATTATTATAGATCTGCGCATTCC
>CAYLZE010000155.1:0-2904 GCA_964388035.1 uncultured archaeon | reverse complement strand
TGACTAGTTTTATCTTATATTTTTCGGAAGATAAAGCACATTATATTTTATCCTATCTAATGGGAAGTTTTTGGGGAATCACATGGAGCGAGTTTTATGTAACCTTAGGGGTCATGATTCCTTGTACTATACTGTTGTTTTTTTATGGAAGGGATTTGAATGTAATGATTTTCGGAGATGAAAGTGCTCAAACGATTGGTGTGAACGTGGAGAAATCAAAAAAAGTAATCTTGTTTTTAATGACATTTCTCGCTTCGACCGCAGTTGCTTTTTGTGGAAGTATTGGATTTGTCGGACTCATTATTCCCCATTCAATGCGACTTCTTGGTGGAAGTGATAATCGCAAATTAGTCCCCCTCTCTGCTATTTCTGGAGGACTTCTTTTATTATGGGCAGATGTATTAGCTCGCACTTTAATTGTACCTCGGGAAATTCCAGTGGGAATCTTTACCGTATTGATGGGGGGTCCTTTTTTCATCTATTTAGTGATAAAAAAGAAAGGAACGGGAGAATTGAAATGATTCCCTTCATTATGTTAAACATACAATTAGGAAAAGAGGTTCTTTTTTGACTATTGGATGTGAAGACTTAAGTTTTTCGTATGGTTCGAAACTGATTTTAAAGGACATTTCTATTAGATTTGGAAAGGGTTATTTATATGGAATTCTGGGTCCTAACGGAAGTGGAAAGACCACCTTTTTAAAGATATTAAGCGGTGTCTTAAAGTCTGAATTTGGAGAGGTTCAAGTTGATGATATTTTGATAACTAAATTAAATCCCCGAGATATAGCAAAACGAATTGCTGTAGTTCCCCAGAGGACTGAAGTAAATTTTGATTATACTGTGGAAGAAATTGTAATGATGGGAAGATACTCCCATATTTCACGTTTTGCCCAAGAAACTCTGGAAGATAAAACAATGGTAGAAAGTATTTTAAAAAAATTAAAGCTATATGACCTCAGGATGAGAAATTTTAATGAATTAAGCGGAGGGGAACTACAAAAAGTTATAATAGGAAGAGCCTTAGCACAGAATAGCAAGATTATTCTGTTAGATGAACCTACGACTCATTTAGATATCAATTATAAGATAGAATTCATGGAGATGATGAGGAAACATGTTGAAGAAGGAAAAATCGTCGTGGCTGTTTTACATGATTTGAATTTGGCCGCTCAATTTTGTGATAAAATCATCCTCTTAAGCAAAGGATGCATCAAGGGTTTTGGAAATGTTGAAGAAATTATTACCAAGGAAAATATTAGAAATGTCTATAATCTAGATGTTATTGTGAGGAAAAATATTTATTCTAATTCAATTTTCGTGACTCCCTTATGCAGCCAGATAGATTCCAATAAATCAAAAGAGCTTGATATTAATAGTAACAAGAGAGTTCATGTTATTGCCGGAGGAGGCTCCGCTGTAGAATTCCTGCCTAATTTAAGTCAATTCAAAGTATCTATAGGTATTGTAAATGTCTTAGATGATGACTATATTCTTGCGAGTGAACTTAACTATATTATCATATCTGAAGCACCTTTTAGTCCTATTACGGAGGAATCTAGCGAAAGACTAAGGAACTTGTTGAATGAAGTGGATGTCATTATCTTAGCTAATCTACCTTTCGGAAAATATAATATGAAAAATTTAGAGCTTTTAAATGAGTCAAACAAGCCAATTATAATTCATGAAAAAGATTCCATTGAAAATAGAGACTTTACAGGCGGAAAAGCTTCGTTAATTTATAATGAAATCAAAAAGAAACAAAATGTTATAGTTGTTAATAAAACGGAAGAAATATTTAAAAATTTATTATAATCGGAGTCGTTTAATTAGTGGCAAATCTAAATAACATGATGAAACATCATCTCAGCACGCTGACTCATGAAAGTCATGGAGGGGAGATTTATAATTCTAATATTAAGATCGAAAGAGGAAACTTATTGGATTTTAGCACGAATATTAATCCCCTTATTGATGTAAGGTGGTTTTATGAAAATTTTGAAGAATCATTTGAATTAATTCAAAAATATCCTGATTCAGAATCAATAAAATTGAAAGAATTATTAGTAGAATATTTCAATAATACCATTGGAAACGAGAATCTCATTATTGATGCTGGCTCCATGGAGATTATCCGCTTATTCTGTGACATGTTCATAAATCCCAGTGATGAAGTCATTTTAGCACAACCCACATTTTCTGAGTATGAATGGGCTATCAAACGAAACGGGGGTAAAATAATTGATGTCTACCGACCTGAAGGAAATGATTTTCATTTAAAAAGTAAGGAAATCATGGAAAATGTAAATTCAAAAACAAGAGCCATTTTTATATGTAATCCTAATAATCCAAATGGAGATTTGGATGATCCGGATGAGATTTTAAACATTCTAAAATTTGCGGATGATCAAGATATCCTTGTTTTCTTGGATGAGGCTTTTATTGAATTTACAGGGGAATCAAACTCATTCATAAAAAGATTAGATTCATTCAATAATTTGGTCATTTCTCGTAGTTTTACAAAATTCTTTGGCCTTCCGGGTCTAAGAATAGGTTTCGGAATCAGTAATTCTGAAATTATTACTTACTTAAAACGTGGGCAATGTTTATGGCCGGTTAATGGCCTTGCTCAAGAATTTGCCAAAATTGTATTAAAGAATCAGCATTTGCACCAAGAAACCCTTCGTTTAATTCAAACAGAAAGGAAATTTTTAGCTAATTCCTTGGAAAAGTATTCGGGGTTAAAAATTTATCCTTCAAGAGCAAATTTCTTATTGATTAACACAAAAGAAAGGGGAATTAAAGCAAAAGAAATTAAGGAAAGGTTATTGAAGGAAGGTATTCTAATACGGGATTGCTCAAATTATAAAGGATTGGATGATTTTTACTTTAGAGTGTCAATTC
>CAYLZE010000154.1:5481-8405 GCA_964388035.1 uncultured archaeon | reverse complement strand
AATAATGAAAAAGCAATGGAATTGTATCAAAAAGCCCTCCAATTAAATCCTACTTATAAGTATTGCTATTATAACATGGGATTAATCCATGAAACAGATAATCAATTCGAAAAGGCCTTGGAATGCTATGAAAAAGCATTAAGTATTGATGAAAACTTCGTGTATGCCGCCCAAGCAAAACAAGACATCAGAAACCTACTCGATTCAATTAAAAGAGAACAAAGCCGGTTGAATGTCGCTAATATTGAAAAAACACTTTTAGAAAATAAAAAATTAGACAAGGAACAGTTGAAATCACTTCTTGCCGTATCAAGAAGCGTCAGGATTCAATTAATCGAAGAATTCCTCCATTTAAGTAAAAAAGATACGTTAAACATGCTTATCGAATGGTGTAAAAAGTATGACCTCGAATTAGATGGAGATTTTTTAATAATTAATAAAAATAGCCTTGAATTACTACTAAAAGAATTAGATAATGATACTTAGAATTAATCTTGCTTCATTAAACGTCTATGAATTATGCAACAAATTATTATTATAACTAAAACAATTATAGCACCGATTAAATACCGATAAAATATCTCCAATAACGCGTCCATTAGAATTCGATTCCAAATTTTTGGTTCATATTGCTATAGTATAAATAGAGTCTATGTTTTAAAAAGTTTTAATTTTAAAATAAAAATATTTGAAAGAAAAAGTAAATAAAATTAAAATAAAAAAAATACTTGAGAATTATCTTTCTATTTCAAAATTAACTTGAACCCTCACGCGATAAAGAAGCTTATCAATATCCTCTTTAACTTTAACATCCGATTCTATTATTTGGATGTTTCTAATTCCTCTTAAAGTTTTTTTAGCTTCAAGATAACAATTCTTCACAGCATCGGCCCAATTAATTTCAGATGTTCCCACCAATTGTATGCTTTTATAAACTACCATTTTCATGCGCCTCTGATTTAAATTTTAAGATTCTACATTATTATTTGGTGCAGTAACTAAAATGGTTATATTTCCCTATTTAAATATTACGTGTTTGAGATATTTATATTGATTTTTGTATTAGAATTCTTATTATTTTAGTAAAGAAGAACCCCCGTGAAAGATAATTATAACAGCGTTTTTTAAAGTTTACAATCATATCCATAAAGCTAATGAGTTCTAATTCAGCCTGCCATTAAATATTATAAAATATGGTGAGCTTGGATCTACATGCTTTAATTCAAATTTTGTTTATAAACTCATTCCACATGTAAAATGAATTCCGTATCATCCTCATTGAATTCTCCTTCAATCTCCTTTGCTCCTATCAAGTCAAATATGAATCCTATTATTTTCTCGGGTTGTATTTGTATAAATCTTTCAATATAAGCAATTTTAACCTTTTTTTTCGCTTTAATGATCCCTAATAACCGTTCTTTTAAATTGAATTCTTCAATATCTTGTTTTAAGCGTTGTTTAGAGTCCTTTACATAGGCTTCCACATCAAAGTCCTTTGAGAGGGATTCAAGCTTTTCATTTTCGCGTAATATTGCATCGATATCTTTGCTTGCAATGATATAATCAACTTGTTCGTTTGCATTTGGAGGTTCACCCTCTTCCTCTTGATCGTTAGATTCGGATTCTGGTATTGGAGATTTGAAAACAGAAGTATCAACATCGAAACTAGCTCTTCCTAAATATTTGGCAATGTTAAGAGACATTTTTTCTGTATCAACAGCGGATTCTAGTAGATTACTTGAATTCACGTTAATATCCAAAATATCGGCGATAATCATTATCATTTTCTCCCTATTCTCTACTCGATTAGCAATCATCGGATAAGTGCGCAAGTTTAGGATATTTTCTATTTCTTCAGGAGTCATGGCTCCAGATAGATCTTGCTTATTCGCGATAATTGCCGAGCGTGCATAAGGAACCTCTTTTTCGATCAATTCCAGAAAAAATTTACTCTGATCTATATTTTGCGGGGTGGAATCCGTTACAATCAAAATAGAATCACTGCCTTTAATGAAACTTTTCCATAAATAGCGAAATTGATCTTGACCTGCAAAGTCAAAAAGATTGAAAAACAACTTCCCGATTTTGATCGTAGCAATATCTCCAGAGATTGTTGGGATGTGCTCTAAGGGAATTTCATCCAACTTAATTAATTGCTTGATGGTTGTCTTCCCTACCCCTGAAAATCCAATAATAGAAATTTTAGGTTTTAGATTCCTATGAACTTGTTCAACATAATTATTTAATTTCTCAATATTTTCCGGGTCAAGAAAATGATCGTCTGCAATCTGAGGAAATAATTCTATGAAAAGATCTTTAAAATTTTCTAATTCTCCTTTTATTGAACGAAAATAATCATCAACTAAACCGGTGATATAAAGAAAGAGAAGTTTCCTGTCAGTTTCCATTTGATAGGAAACCTTATACTTAAAATAATCAAAATGGCCAATTTCCTTTCCCATTTTTCGCAATGCCATGAGTATAATTTTCGAACTTATTTCTCGAACTTCTGAATCACTAAGCGCATTTGCAAACTCCCTTTTGTAAATAATATTCTCATTCTCCATGACAAAAACTTGACGTAACACCCTTTGCTATCCCCTCGTACCTGAAATGAAGCTTAATTAAGAGTAATCGATATAATTTATTCTCCAACGCGAATAACATTTTTAATTTATTACCTTATAAAAATAAACTTTTTATGAATATAAAAATAATCATAAAATGGAAAAAAAGTATATTAAAATTATGTTTAATTTGGCATTCTTGCACAGAGTAAAGTTTTACCAATTAGTCCTAACATCGTTCCACAACCAACACATCCAAGACTAAAAATCAAGGTTAATATTAATCCAAGTTCTGTATTCATTAATAAAATGCCAAATAATGCCACGAATATTGAAAGGATTAGAAAAGTCGTGCCG
>CAYLZE010000154.1:0-5381 GCA_964388035.1 uncultured archaeon | reverse complement strand
TTTTTTCTCTTTTCTTTGATGTTTTCCGTGTATGGTTCGAAGGATTTCCTTGGAACTCCGCATGCAGGGCATACATCTCCCAGTTTTCCTTCTTCAATTATGAAACCACATACCTTGCATCTAACTAATTGCACCATGAGAAAAGGTAAGACAATGATGTTTAAATATGAATGGCTTATAATTCTTATAAAGACTTGAATAAAAAGAATAAAAGTAATTAAAAACAAAAAAAAAGAGATAAATAGACTACTTTAACAAATCGTGCCGTACTTGAATTATTTTCTTATAGCGTGTAATCATTTAATTGGCAGTAATTATTCATATAATTTTTCTAATTCTTTGGGTTGATGAGCTGTTGTTCTTGAAACAAACCAGAATACCAGAAGAATGAGTGCAAGTATTATCCCCCACACCAAGAAGATCCTGCCTACTGCTATGGGAGTGGGATGTGATTCTCCCATCGGAAAAGGTAATATTTCATAGATGACATAAGGCGATCTAGCAGACTCCCGAGTATATCCCATTACGACAACAAGAAAAATGCCTATGATTCCTGCTAAGACCCCTGCAAATCTGGAGGTAAGTGATAATTTTCCCCATTCTTCTTCTTCCATTTTTCTAAAATTCCTGCTATCAATCCCCAAGATGGCCGCGGCAATGGCCGATAGAGCAATCATTGCAAAATATTTATACAGCATTAAACCTAAAGGATTTATTAAGGAGGTATCACTATAGGTATATTCTCCTCCAATCCATGACGGCTGGACCAAGAAAAAGGTGGCAATTACGGAAATCAATAAGAATGCGTTAAACATGTTTTTGTATCGTGAATTTTCCTTCTTATTTAATAAATCTCGTCTCCTATCCATGTAATATACAAATACTACAAGGAATAATGCGCTGAAAAGAGTCACCATTAATAACATTTCCCAAGCTCTGCCACTATGCATTATCATTTGAAAGGCTGGATTGTTATAGTAGTATATATTATTTATATATATTACTCCAAAGAGTGGCTGCAATAATAAACCGACAAGACCAAATGTTATACCTTGATACCCCACCCAGTCCCAATATTTTTTGGATGCCTCATCCTCACGAGCTTTATGATGAAACATTGCCAACATGGCTAAGATAAATCCAAATACAGAAAATGCGGCAACAAAGCGATGGATAGTAAGACCCCAAGTCGAGGGATTAAACCACCATGACCATAAGGTATCCCATGACATGGTGAGATAATTTACATTCGCAAAATTTAAAGAAGCTCCCGGTGTTAGCATCCCTGCAGCAACCATATTGATCATTAAAACTTGGAGGAAAACATCAATTCCGTATCCATATCCCAGAATTTGGTGTGAACGATTACTAATTTTATCCCAGGAAAACCAATAAGTATAGAGAAAAAAAACTTCCCCAAAAAATAAAAGTGCTTCTATAAATAAAGGCCAAAAATATATGTGGAAGAGTAAAGCGGAAAGTTCTGGTACAAAAGCAAAAAAAAGAACTAAAGCCCCCGCAGCAAGCGTAGCCCCTGAACTGAAGACAATTACATTAAAAAGGGTTATAGAACGTGCCAATCTTTTAAATCTCGCTTGTCCTGTTCTAATATTAAGAGACTCTGATGTTACAGCATACCATGCACCTCCTAAATTTAAATTTGCGATCAGTACATGAGTAAGCATTGCGAATGCGATGAAAATTGACCGACCATACGATCCGGTTATCTCTTGTATTGGTAGATAATTCATTTGATACTGTTCAGGAGTTTTGTTTGAGTAGAATATCAAATCATTCGTAGAAATTAGTCCTCCTTGTAATGGTACTATTACCAGTGCCATAATGATAATATAGATTGAAAACGCCAGAACAATTATTAACAATTTTTTGGCGTTCAGCGCTTTAAAAAAATTCCTCATTGTTGAACCAGAAATAGCATTCAAAGTCATATCATCACGTTTAGATATAAATCATATTAAAATAAATCATCCTCATTTATTATTTCCAGTTATTTAAATATGGTCTCTATTTTTTTTAAGTAAAAATCATTCAAGGGATATAGAATGAGATTTGATAAAAATCTTAGAAAAAAGTATCGTAACTTTCCTTTTAAATATTATCTTGAATTCATATTATTCTTACATATAAGCATTACTTCATGATTTCGTAAATTAAAAAATTCCCATTCAAGTAATTATTAAAAGTTTGGTCTTTTCAATGTCTTATTAGGAAATAATCAAGTTAAAAGAAGAATTTATAAAATAATCGATAATTAAAAAAAATAAAAAAAAAATTACGGTTATATTCTATATATCACATTCATGCATCCAAATTCTCTATTATTATTGCTACCCCTTGTCCTCCTCCACAACATGCATTAGCGCATCCATATTTGGCTTTTTTATCTTTAAGAATGCGTGCTAAAGTTCCAGTAAGGCGGATCATGGTAGACCCTAAAGGATGACCGATAGCCGTGGAGCCACCCATAACATTAACCTTTTCTTCAGGAATATTGAACTTATCCATGCAATTCAAGGTAACAATGCAAAAAGCTTCATTTATTTCCCAAAAGCTAATATCATCTGCAGTTAGTCCGGCGTGCTTCAGTGCCATTTTAGTAGCGGGAACAGGCCCTCGACCCATTACTGAAGGGTCCACTCCTGCCCAGCCAACAGAAACAATTTTTGCCATTGGATTTAATCCACGTTTCTCTGCCAACTTTGCGTTCATTAAGAGTGCGGTTGTAGCTCCCGCATTCAATGGAGATGAATTTCCAGGAGTAATTACTCCATCTTTAGTACCTTCTCGTTGTTCATATCCTTGCCTACCTCCAATATCCTCGCCATATGCATTTTGCTTCAGGTAAAAAGGCTTAGATAAGCGAGTTAAGGTGGCTACTTTTGCTAATTCTGAAGCTCTGGGAGCTTGATCTTCATCAATCATAATTCTTTGTTCAACATTTCCTTCTGCGTGACCTTCAATCGGGATGATTTCCTTTTTAAACCACCCTTCTTTCGTGTTTTTCACAGCAAGGTTATGGCTTCTTACTCCAAATTTATCCATGGCTTCTTTAGTGAACTTTGGGGTCTCTTCCTCATAAAGTTTTTGCGCGGTTTGAAGCATATTAATGGTGGTCATTAAGTCATATTGTGGTCGATACCATTTATTTTTTTTATTAATCATCCCCAGATTTGCGTTAATCCAATCGTTCTGCATTGGAATTCTGGTCATATGTTCCACACCACCCGCTAGAGCGATGTCTGTGAAGCCCAGCATGATCTCCATGGTAAGCACCTGCATTCCTGCACCTGCAGAACCACACTGTTTATCGATAAAAAAGGCGCTGGTCTCTGCGGGGAATTCCGCCAAAAAGAGTGGCATGCGACCTCCATACGTCCACGCCTCATAAACACCCATTGCCGTTCCTGTCGAAAATTCTTGAATATCTTTCTTTTCAATTCCTTTATCTGCGAGTTTTTGTTCAAAAAACTTCATTAAAAGGGTAGCTTCCAGCTCATCAGGCCGAATATCTCCGAATACATCTCTTTCAGGATCTTTAGGTCTAGACCTTGAAAAAGCAGTTCGGGCATAATCAATTAACCATACATCATTCATTTCTCGTGCCATATTATATTATCCCTTCATAAATAAAAATTTTAACTTTTTAGTTGTATTGTTTTTAATATAATGTAATTAATGTAAGAAATTTTAAAAAAATATTAAAGTTTTTGATAAGGAAAATGTCTAAATTCGATAACCGTTAATTCATCAAAAGAAGATATAAAAAACCAAAAATTTTACACTACGGTCAAAAAATTATTTCTATGGGTTATTTAAATTGCTTTTTACTTATGAGTTATGTCTCAATTGTCTCAATAACTCAATGTATCGCTTCTGGTCTTTCTCGTCCAAACTTTTAATAATCAAATTCCAATCCGAGAAATTAACATACCTGTCCTTGGCAATATCCTCCAATATCTCAACCTCCAGCCAAATCTGCCCTAAATCTTCCTGACTTAATCCCGTTCCTCCCCCTATACCATCAATACCACTCCCTTTCTTCACTAACTCATAGTATTCCTTCAATTGTTCCTCATTCAACTATTAATAATCGAATCCCAATCAGCGAAATCAAGAGATCTTTCCTTTACTTTCATTTCCAATCCATAACGCTCCCGGATAAGTCCTTCACTCATTTTCGCTCCTCCCATTTATTCAATAAGTTTAATACCGTGTTGTATTCGCTCATATTTTTCGTTTTTCCACCTTTTTTGATTAAATTCACTCAAAAAATATATTTATAAAAAAATTAAAATGTTACGCAAATTAGAAATTGGCATAAATCTTAATATATTAAAATAAATTAATAACAAAACGATATAATAATATTTTCATTATTCAATAATGATTACCAAAAGAAAGTTATTCAATTTTTAACAATGAAGGCAAAAGAGTCATTGAAGTCAAGCTCATCGATGTTAAATCTCGGGTGTTCGTGAATGATAAAGAAATTATGCTGTGTCGGGCGGTACCCATTCAAATCCCGATAAAGCTTCTCTCCAAATATAAGAATGCATATACGATTAACGAAATAATGAACGAAGAGATTGATCCGCGACAACTCCGCGAGAATGACTTGCTCGTCAGTCCCGAGCTGGACTTTTTCATCAACTGCTCCAATTTGGAAGCATAGGTTCTGAATGATTATAACACAAGCATTATAGATTACCGCCTTGCATATCCGCTCCTTGAAGCATTAGCAAAACTGGATGATGAAAAAGCGGTCTTGAAATTTAAAGAGGAAATCTTGCAGAAATATAATATGGGAAATGACGAGATTTATGCTCATCAGCTAGCGTATAATAATCGGAATAACATGTATTCAATTGAATTACTAATTTTCCCTCTCGATGGGAAATAAATCACAAAATTTACCAAGCCATTTTTTTTATAAATATTCTCTCCTTTTTAATACTGAAGCAATCTAATAAAAATAATGAAAAGCAAAAACACGGAGAAAACCGATGAACGATACCCTCCCGAAAGAATACCCCGTTAAAGATGAGCGGGGCAAGGTAGCCTTGACCGTTAAGTTAAGGGAAGGAAAATCCCGAATATTCATCGGCGATAAAGAAATACTCACCTGCAGAGCCGTGTTACTCCGCTTTCCGAAAAAAGACCGGAAAAAAATTAACGCTATTGATTCCATCAACGACTTCATTGCCCATCCTTCTTACGTGGGCTCGGACGCCAACGGGCCGAGCATTCGGATCCCTCCCGAACTGGATTTCTTTGTTAATTGCTCGAACCTGGAAGCGTGGGTGCTCCATGATTTTGACACTAAGCTTTTAGATTATCGCCTTTCTTTCCCGTTATTGAAA
>CAYLZE010000153.1:0-8679 GCA_964388035.1 uncultured archaeon | reverse complement strand
GAGTTTTGGAAGAGGGAAATCATGACCAATTAATCGCCTTAAACGGAAAATACAAGCGATTATTGGAGATGCAACGGAAGGATATCAAAATTTAAGTTTTTTCTATTAAATACACGCATTAGAATATCAATATCTTTTTCATTTTTCTATTTCTTTTTATAGTTAATCAAGCAGATATATTTTGAAGCGAAAAGAATGTCAAATCATTAATTCCTTCAGCTTTTCCAACTGCTCAAGAAATATTTACTATTCCATTTATTAGCTAAGTGGATTAGAGTTATTTTGGGAAAACTGATTAGAAGATGAAACTAAAGAAAGTTTACTAAAGAAAGTTTATAACATGTTTTTATTTTATCATTACTTACCAAAAACAATAACGCAAAATTTATTAAAATTATAAATAATATTAGGGACTCACGTGAACAAGTTGAGTGAATCAGCAAGTAGTTATACGGAATCAGATGCAAAGAAGATGTCGGTCTTTGTCTTTATCTCCTTCGCAATGGGAGATGTCGTCGTGCAACTATTCATATACTTATATGGCGTGCGTACATTTGATTTTTATGAGAATGAAATTGGACTGGCAAGCGGAATAATTTCTATTGCTTTTGTAATTTTCGCAATCTGGAACATGGTTAACGATCCCATCATTGGATTCTTGGCGGATAAACCACGGAGTTTTTGGAGAAAATACGGCAAGCGACTACCCTGGGTGGTCACAGGAGGTATAGGAACGGCGTTAGGATTCATTCTTATTTTTGCAATTCCAGATGTTGATCCGCAGACTGATTGGTTATTTACTTTTATTTGGCTATTGCTCTCTGTTTGTTTATTCGATACTTTTTTCTCAATGTTTGATACTAATTATACTGCAATCATTCCGGACAAATTCAGATCAGATAAATTGCGCGTACGCTTAGCCAGTTTTCAAGTAAGCTTGGGGCTCTTTGGAACGGTATTAGCCGTGGTAATATCTCCCATGTTCATCGTCTACGGGCAAAAATCTACTTTCCTCACCATGAGCATTATCATTGGGATGATTGGGATCGTTTTGGTGTTGTTGCAATTATATGGAATCCGGGAAGACAAGGCAATGGTAGAAAGTTATTACCAACAATATCAAAAAAAGGAAAAACCAAAATTCACCAGCATCTTAAAAGTGGTTGTCAATCAAAAAAGCTTTCTGGGTTTTCTAGTCTTATATACTTTCTATCAGACTACCATTTCAATTTTGCTGGCTTCCATTCCTTACTTAGTGCGCTTTATTTTAGATGAACAAGCAATCGTCGAATCTTTCATCCTAATTGGATATATTATGGCAGGACTCATATCCATTCCTATATGGGGGAAGTTAGCATTGAAAAAAGGCAATAAAAATATTTTTGTAGCAGGGGGAATCGTAATCGTCATGGGTACCATTCCTTTCCTTTTTGTGAACAACGTGATAGGTGCCATAATCTCTGCTTCAATTGTCGGAATTGGGCTTATTGGCTTCTGGTTAATGTTAAATCCCATAATAAGCGATGTGATTGATGAAGCTATAGCAAATAGTGGAATCCGTCAAGAAGGATTATACATGGGCGTTAGAACCTTTTTTGGAAGGATAGCCATCGCCCTTCAAGCCGTAATTTTCGGAGTTGTTCATATCTTAACAGGGTTTACCCCGGCATCCCCGATTCAATCGGATTTTGCTGTATTTGGAATTAGATTGCAAATGGCCATCATACCAGGAATCATCATGGCGATAGGACTCATTACATTCTGGAAATTATACGATTTAACCGATGAGAAAAAGAAAATGATTCGAGAGAGACTAGCTGAGCTAAAGATTTAATTTTGTCTACTTTAAACATTTAATTATAACTTTCTTCTTTTTTTTTATATTTTCGGGAAATTTAGGTTTTAATTCGCCTGAACTGCGCATAAAAGAGAAAAAAGTAAATTTTTAATGATTTTGAAAGAGAGATTAGAAATGGTGAGCACGGTCTCCTCCAATATCCCTTAAATTACTTGCTTTTAAGTTGCCTCGAGCTTCCTTTATTATTAATTCGGCAACTTCCCGTCCTCCCGCCGCAGTTCCGAACACTCCCGCTCCTGAGGCGCTAAATTGTCCGATATACCATAGATTCTTTACAGGTGTTCGATATGGAAGGTTTTGCTGCGCTAAAGTAGGTGCGATGCCTCCAAAACTATGCCTTATAATGTTAAACCGCTTTTTAAAATCGTGAGGTGTCAAGATAAATCTTGTTACAGTATGTTCACGCAAGCCCGGAATAATTTTTTCTGCCTCCATGAGCAATTTATCTGCTAATTCTTCCCGTTTTTCCGTCCAGTCTGCATCCTTTAATTCATGGGGGCCCACGGTATATACGGTAATGGCATGCTTCCCGGGAGGAGCCATTTCGGGAGAATGAAAGGATAAAATATAGATGAGAAAACCATCTTTTCCCTCATGGTAAATGCCATTTCTCATTTTTTTGATGGCTTCTTCTATATCATACATTCTATAATAATAAACCAAGGGAATATCTTGATATTCATGGGGGTCAAAATCTACTCCAATGTGAACCATCAGGACCGATTCCATTAATTTTAAGCTTTCTATATGGTTGATTAATTGCTCCGTCAAATGCTCTTTTCCGATTAACTGATAAAAGGTACTGAAAATTCCCCCACTGGCTAAAAGAAGATCGACATCAATCTTTTCTCCATTTTCTAATTCGATTCCCTTTACGACCCCATTTTCTATCAGTGTTTTTTTCACTTTCGTATTAATAAGAATCCTTCCACCATGTTGAATGATGTATTGTTCAAATAGTTTTACCATTTCACCGCATCCATTCTGGATATAATAATAAGTAGGAAATTTATACGCTTTTTGATCAAAGGGAATGCGCTTGTCAAACACGCATTCTACATTAAATATCGGAATCCCAAAACAAGAAAATTCAGTGGGTTTAACTACCATGTCTGCCAATATGCCTAAAAATACGGTTTTTAACTTAGGATCCGTAAATAAGTAATCCATGAGCTGAGCGGCACTCCAATCTTTATATTTTTTAATTTTTAAAAAAGTGAATAATAATCGCAGCTTTAAAATGATGCCCTTCAATCCCTTTTCAAAGGGAATTTGGTTTCCCAAGTAAAATAGTTTCATTACAGTATCGTGAAACTCAAAATATTTGTCTAATCCCTCACTTTCAGCCGGAAATAATTGTTTTAATTTTTCTTTTCTCCAATGTGGTCCTTGATACTCCTTCGGGCTGCGCAAATCAAAATCGATAAATGATTGCCCTCGTTCCCCCCGGATGAGCGTTAATTTATTTTCAAGGCCTAGATCTTTAAAAATTCTTCCTAATTTTTCATGAGAAGAAAGTCCTTCGACTAACATGGGTCCTAAATCCCAAGAAAATCCGTCTTGATGAATAGTGGCGGTGGCTCCTCCAATATGTTCGAATTGTTCATAAATCGTGACATCATATCCCTCTCTTGTCAAATATGCCGCGGATACCAATCCCGACATGCCTGATCCGATTATAGCTACTTTCATGCTGTATACCTTCAATAACTTCCTAATGATTAATTTTTATTATTTGTTGCAATAGTTGTTTTAATTTAAGGTTTTTTAAATCAATACCCTCGTTCCTCTCAATTGCCACCTTAATTTCTCAAAATATCTTTTTTACTATAAGAATTTGGAAAAAAGCTAAAAAGTGGGAAAGTTGAGAACTATTACGATAAAAAGAAAAGAAGAAATATTAATCAAGATTTAAAGGATAAGTCCCGAATTCTTTAGTGGCCTCTATCATCCACTTCAAGTTTTGAACTTGTACTCCGGGATGCATATTAGCGGGAGACACAATATACCCTCCTCCGGGACCTGCTATCTTTATGGAACGTTTAACCGAATTAAATACCTCTTCTTTTGTTCCATGTACAAGATCATGAGCAACATCAATATTTCCAAAGAGGCAGAGCTTATCTCCTACCTTTTTCTTAACTTCAGTTAGATCTACTCCCGCAGTTGGTTCTAAACTATGGAGACCATCAAATCCACAATCAACCACGAAATCTAATAATGGCGTGACATATCCATCCGTGTGAAGAATTATCTTCCCCCCCTTATCATGCACGGTATCCGTGATGTGCTTGTAAGCGGGCAGCAGAAGCTCTCGAAATTTCTTGGGACTCATCATGGTCTTATTTTTATAAGCAAGATCCCCCGATTCAACGAAGAGTTCCGCCCCAGCTTCCATATAACTTTCATAACAAGCTGCAGTGAAATCTCCTATAACATCATGTACTTCTTTAATGAAATTGGGATTCTTTATCAACATTTTTGAGTAATATGTCATTCCCATGCCTTGGGAAGCACTCTCAAAAACACCCGCTAAATCATTAGTTACAGCCACAAAAATTTTATCCCCGTGTTTTTTATTGATTCTTCTATAGAATTTTTTTACCATTTTCGTAAACTTTTCCGTCATGGGACCACGAATATTTTCTTTGGTCTCCTCCCATTTCTCGGGAGTATTCATCGTCCCATAAAGATAATAGGGATTAAAATTGCCTTCATTATTACGAGCTTCCCAAACCCTTCCAAAAATATCTTTCATTAGAAGTCTATCATCATTAGGATCATCAATAAAATGAAGAGGAATCATTCCTACTTGCATGCAATCCAGACCAATTGCTACAGCGGCTTCTACACACCGAGAAAATACAGAAGTTTCCACACTTTCAATTAAATTGCTCAATTCCTCCGTCCATCCTTCTGGATTATTTTTTTGTATCTGGTCTACCGTATCGAAATCCGTGATTTGAGGTACACCAAGTATCTTGTCCACATTATTAGCGTCAATCAAAATGGCATGACAAGGTACCCGATCTGGCTCTTCCAAATTAAGAGTCGTTAATACTCTCTCTTTACAATTCATTTTTTTCACTTCTATATATATTAAAGAAAAAAGAAAACTAAGGATTATATAAAAAAAGATAGAGTGATAATACTACTTAAAGTTTTCATTTTGAGGAGTTCATAGAAATTAAAAAACCTCAACCCATTCATTGTTGCATTCTAAGTGAAAAAAATTAGTTTATTTTATAGAATCATGCATTTAAATTCACTTTTATTTAAGTTTGCATTGAAAAGCGATTTAGCAGTTTTTTAATAGCTCTTGCAGTATCGGGGATGATCTTAGATAATCCTGCACCACTTTCACTTTGCGAACCAATAAACCAAAATTGTTCAATGGCACCCTCATGAGAAATTATTGGTGCGTTCATGATAGGCGCGGCGCCTCCAAAGGCGTGATGCTTTACCCGAATTATTTTCTTAAAATCTTCAGGAGTCAAAATGATTTTAGTTTTAGCACTTTTTCTAAGGTTCGGGATGAATTTTTCAGCTTCTATTAGCAACTTTTCTGCTAATTCTTCCTTCTTCTCTTTCCAAGTTCCGTTTTCCAACACATTCGGGGCAATAGTGTAAATAGTTACAGCATGATGCCCTTTTGGAGCTAATTCCGGAGAATAGTAAGTAGGGATAAAAATTACAAAACCATGTTTTCCCTCGTGATATTTTCCTGCTCGACATTCTTTAATCGCACTATCTATCTCATAGGTCTGATAATAATAAACACACGCTAATTTCTGATAAGGAGATGGATCAAAATCAATTCCCACATGTACCATGAAAACAGACTCCATTAAAGGAAGGGCATTCAAATCTGAAAGGAAATTAGCAGGTAAAAATTCCTCTCCAATCATATCTAAGAAAGTTTCTTTCGCACCGCAGCTCGAAATAATTAGATCTGCAGCGTATGTTGCTCCATCTTCGCAGGTAATTCCCGTAGCGCGTCCCTCTTCTATGATTATTTTTTTCACCGGTTTATTTAACTGGAACTTTCCTCCTCCCTCTTCAATTTTCTCAACGGCAGCTCTAACTATCGAACCCATCCCTCCCAATACATAGCGATAACTTGGATGTTTAGCATTTTTCTTGATTGTTAATGAGATGTTTTCATCAAAAGATGGTTCGGGATTAATAAAAGGTATGCCCAAACCCGGAAACTGGGTAGGAGGCGAAACAAAATCTGCCAAAATGGTTAGAAATACAGATTGCAATTTCTCGGAATTGAAAAAATATTCCATCATTTTTTGAGCATCCCATTTTGCTTTAGGTAAGAGAGGTAACAACTTCAAGTATATGTTGATTTTCATTAGGAAGGATTTTATCCCTTTCAATTGTTCTGATTTTCGTCCTAAAGTCGCAATGTTCATCATTTTAACATACAGTTTGTAGTACTTATCTATTCCCTTTGCATCTTGAGAGAATAACTCTTTAAATTTCTCTCTCCGCCAAAAAAAATCGTCGTATTTCTCGGGCTTATATAAAGCAAAATCAGGAAAAATATAAGCTCTTTCAGTCCTCACGGTTTTTACTTTTTTAAAAAGCCTTAAGTCTGAAAAAACACTCCCTGCTGGCTCTCCAGGTCCTAATCCTTCAATTAACATTTGACCTAAATCAAATTTAAAACCCGCTTCTTCAACTTGAGCAGTAACCCCTCCTAATTTATGATATTGTTCAAAAATGGTTATCTCCCAACCATTCTTTACCAAATAACACCCAGCAATTAACCCTGAAATGCCCGAACCAATTATAATAGCTTTCATGCTCTTTTACTCGAATGAATTTTTCAAATTTTACTTATAAAAAAGATACTTTAGAAAAAAACTCATCTTTAAAAAGAGATTCAGAGAAAAAAATTCTAACAAATTATTCTTTCTTTATTTTTAATATGGTAATAGAATGAGGCGCCAAACCAAGGCTCATTTCTGTATCTACACCGGTAATTTCCCTTGTTCTAATTTGAATTTTTTTTCGATTCTCTATTGTATTGTAATCAAAAGCGGATTCACTCGTTAATTCCACAATTTTCCCAGATTTTCCCGGTTCACATCCTTTTAATTTTAGATTAATTGCGAGCTTGTCCGAAAAATGCTTATTAACAAGCAAAATCGAGAGTTTATCACCAGAATCATTTATTGTCGCATTACATTCAATGTAAGGAACATTCTTTCTCTCTGGAATACTTTTAAATGGCTTATTCTCAAATTTCACGCAGTTAACTTTAACATCTTCTATTAACTTGCTTTCCATGTGATCTTTTAACATTTTAAATGCGAGATATACCGGAGTAAGGATTATTCCATCCGGATCCGTCTGAATTACGCCAATGCAATTAATTAATTGGGCCCAATTAGTTAAAGGACAGGCATCTGACATTTTTTGAAATAATATTAGAACTAAAGCCGTCCATATTCCATCTTGCAAGTTATAATTTGTCCGAATGACATCCATGAGAAGATACCATAATCCCCACTCGTCAAAAGCAATGCGAAGGTGCGTGTCTTTACTAAATACCGCAACGATGTCTTTCCAAGTTTGCATTACCAGCTCTTCCAGCATGAAAGGTGAGGCCATTATAGCGTGATAGGTCTTCTCATTATCCCTCCTTTTTTTTCCCGCTGAAGTTCCGGAAAAGCTAGGTAGATAACGATGAACGCTTAAATAATCCATCCATTTTTCCTCAACATTCTTCAAAAATGTTTGATTCCAATCGGAATTATCCCAACCGACGGCGACCAATTTAATAGAAGGATCCTTCTCCCTCATCTTCATTGCAAATTTAAGATATTTTTGGGCATAATCTACGGGAGATTTTTCATATCCTTTTTCCCACGAGGCATATATTTCATTTGCAATGCCCCAAATCTTAACATTATAGGGCTCTTTCCGTCCATGTTTGGCCCTTAGAGCACCATATTTCGTATTGATTGATCCATTACAATATTCCACCCAATCTGCCGCCTCTTCCGGAGTGCCCGACCCATAATTTACATTAAGATAAGCTTTAGCACCCACCGCTTCACAAAAAGTTAAAAACTCATCCGTGCCGAACTGATTTTCAATTATGGGCCCTAAACCTTCAATGCTTTCAAAATCTCCCGCCCCCCAGTGCAAGTTTTTCACTTTTTTTCGATTTTCTCTGGGACCTATCGCGTCTTTCCAATGATACACGTCCGAATAACACCCTCCAAAGGCTCTTATAACCGTGGGATTTAATTCCCGAACCGCATTTAATAAATCTTGGCGCACGCCGATTAAAAAAGGATTATTTTGAACTAATGGAACGTTCACGGGATCATACGTCCAAATCCCATTATGGATGCAATCGCCGAGATGTTCTATGAAATTACTATAAATCATGGGATTTATCAGTTTTTTTCGAGAATGAGTATCTATTACTACGACGTTTTCTTCACTTGTCATATCTATGTCTAGTTAATATTGCTATTTAAAAATTATAATCTTCGTGAAAGTCCGATTCTGCGTTGAAGCTTGCATGCCTAAATATTATTCTCATTTAAAAACCTTGATATTATAGCTGCCCTCAATTTCCTATTAACTCCATCACAATTCATAGTTCTATAAGTCATTTCATGATTTATTAACTAAAACATTGAAATCATGACCCCATAAAGATCTTGAATTATGAGATGTTCAATCGCTTATTAGCACGTGGATTTCTCTCAATTCAATTAATCATTTTTATGAAATTATTAGCAAGTTGATCTAAATTTGGTTACAACCATATCATTTGACTTCAATAATTGATC
>CAYLZE010000152.1:0-8956 GCA_964388035.1 uncultured archaeon | reverse complement strand
GAAATGGTATCCCCGTTTCGATGGCATTGATGATGTGAGAAGCATATTCATCCGAGGGATGGTATCTAAAAGGTATCCGTTGCTTTTTTAATCTTCTCTGAAACTGAATATCCAATTTATCTTGTAATTTGACTTGTTGTTCATAATCTGCTGCTTGTTCCAGAGAATTAAGCCAATGGGTTTCAACTTTATATTTCTGTAAGAGATCCTTTCTCTTTCTGTAATAGGGAAGATATTCGGAAAGATGTCCGTCTGACTCGGTCATGAAATATCCCGTGGCTTCCATCATATCCCATCGTACTCCTTTATGCTTCGCTAACTTCTCTGCATTCTTCTCAAAGGCTTCATGTAACATTGGATAGGCATCACGCCAAATTGAGTAAGGATCACTTAAATCTTTATACCAGAATTCCAAAAACCAGGCCATGTGGTTGATACCTGCACAAAAATAACTTACTTCCTCAGGTTTTGCTCCTATCCAACGAGTTAAAAGTTCTGCCGTCCCCTGAACACCATGACATAGACCTATTGTTGAATCGGGATATATAGAGTTACAATACCACGTGTTCATTGCCATGGGATTAGTATAATTTAATAACAACGGATTAAGGCCTCCTTTCCCTGCATTATATCCTACATCCTTCATTTGTATTAAAAGAGTTTTGAAAAAATTAGTTGTGCGAAGTAATCGAAAAACTCCACCGGGACCAAGAGTATCGCCTACAGTTTGTGACACTCCATATTTAAAAGGAATCTCTACATCCAGCTTATAAGCATCTAATCCTCCAATATGCACAGCATTGATGATATATTTTGCATCTTCAACAGCTTTTTTTTGATCAGTCGTTTTTTCAAAAGTCACATTTTCTAATTCTTTAGGATGTAAGTCTTTATATTTTTGAAAGTATCGATATATAAGGTCTAGGCGATGCGCATCAATATCTTCCAGACAAATTAAGGTATCATTTCGTAAAGTAGGAATAGCCAAAAGATCCGAAATTAAATTTTGTCCAAAAACGAGGGAAGCCGCTCCTATAAAGGAAATTTTTAACATGATATTAAGAAAAATCCTTTTTCTTAAAAAATCTTTCTTAGCTAACATTAAGCTTAGAAAGGATTCTTTTAAAAGTAATTAAAAAAAGTTGGAATAAATTCCTCCTATTTTAGATTCTTAAGATTCAATTTTTAAGGTTACATTTTAAAAGATTATCTCCATTAATAAGAAAAAATGTGATTTAGACCATACCTTAGAATTTCAAGCTAAAAATAGAAAAAAATAGTATAATTTTTAAAGATTTATTATTGCGTTAAATATAAGAATCTCTCTAAATAGTACATCCATACTTGTCCGATATTCGTATCCAGAACAAAATCATTGGCATGTCCTGCAAAAGGAAATATTAATAAGCAACAAGTAACTCCAGCAGCTTCTAATTGAGTTTCCATAGTAATTACCCATTCGATCTTAACTTGACCATCACTACTTCCTTGAAAGAAAATAATGGGAGGATCATCTTTATCAGCAATACTAGAAAGATTATAAGCATCATATCTTTGAGGATTTTCTAATCGAGTCTCTTTAAGAAGTGACTCTGGAGCAGCAGGAGGACAATACAGAGGAATAATGCCTTTAACATTAATTTTAGAACTAAAGGTTCCTGCAAAATATTTTTCATTATATCCTAATCCGCACACGCCTGCCAAATGAGCACCGGCAGATCTTCCCATAAAATAGACTGAATTTAAATTACCATTATAAGTTGCAGCATATTCATTAGCAAGCTTTTTAGTAAAAATACCAATATGACGTACTTGATCTTCAATAGTAAAATCTCCATAAACATATTGGGGAGTATCAGGAGCAGGAGCAACATATTTGAACCATTCTATTAAGCCATATTCAATATCAAATACAATGTATCCTTGAGATGCCAAATATTGACTTGTGGAGATCATGTTCCATGTACCTTTTCCGCCCGAAGACCATGCTCCTGGATGTAGATTGATAATAATACTTCCTTGTCCAGGTAATTCGTTCGGGGGTCTAATGGGTGTATACACATCAAAATGTAATTTAATCCCCTCTCCATCATAGAAAAGGATATCTTTTTGAACAAGAAACCCTTCTCTAGGTATGGTTAAAAAATGGGCTGGAATACTATATGGAACTGGAAGAAATTCTTCTTTTACATTTTCCGGGATTTTTTGTTCCCAATCACTCCCAAAAGCTTTATCAAATTCTGAATTCGCATGAATTATCGTGTAAGGTGTAGCAAGTAAGGAAACTGAATTTAACCCCGTAATTAAAAATCCAATGAACAGAACGGAATAATATTGTTTTGGATTAGTTTTCCTTTTCTGAGACAATAATTTTAATAATATAATCGTCGCTGATATGCAGAGGGCAACCATTAAAACAGAACTTTGAGCTACAAATTCTTCAATAAAAATTGTCACTCCTCTCAATGTTCTGCTTCCTTCAAATAATAAATAAGCCCAAAAAGCACCCCAGATTAAAATTAAGCTAGAGAAGATCCCCGATATTATTTTTATTATACCCCACTTATTCAAAGTTCCAGACCTCCAAATGCTTCAAATTAAAGAGATTATACAATGAAAATATAATACCAAAAACGAAGAAGCTATAAAATCCAAGGTAAATTAAGATGTATTGAAAAAATAACGAAGCCCAATTAGCATTTAAAAGGAATAAGCCCCCAACTAATAAGAAAACACTTACAATTTGTATCAAAAGGAATAAATATCCTGTAAGGTTTAGTTTTTTTCCAATGGATGTATTTTTATTTAGCTTGAAGTCATCTATTAAAATTAAGCAAATATTGCATAACCATGTGGCTATCAATATGAAAGTGAAGAATATAACTAGAATATATTGTTGTGCGAGGAAAGAATAAATAATCCCAAGGATGATTGTAGTAAAATTCAAACCGAATGTGAATTTATTGAATATTTCAACTGTTCTTTTTCTCAGATGCATTTTTCCCACCAATCTATATTTATTATTGGTAAATAATATGCATAATAATTACATCGATCATATTAATATAAATTTCCCTACATTTTGCATTTTTTAAGGAAAATAGGTTTAAAAAAAGTGAATTTTTTTTTTCCAATTTTTTGGAAGGCAAAATAAATAGCAGTTCCTTTTCCCAATTTGATGAGCGGGTGTTTCTCATCATGTTCTAAAAATAAACGTCCTTTGAAAAAAAGTTGGAATCCTTTTTCATCTTCTTTAATTTCGATCATTGAATAATTTTCCATCCTACTATTTTCGCAAAAATTTCAAGAGGTTTAATAAATTCTCCGTACACCACGGAGATATGGTGAGCGATACCATTTTCAATTATTTTATTTAATACGGTTCTAACATGGTCATTAAAAATGACTTTAGCGTAGGTTCCTTTGAGATCTTTCTTCATTGGAATAGCCTTACCTCTTTGTAAAAAAATTCGATATTCATTGGGAGGGGCGTAATCTATTCTTAAAAGGGATAATTCTCCAGATTTCATTACAAAATCTGCCGTCACCCCCTTTCCCCCCGCAAAATACGTATCTAAAGAGCGGACGCATGTTCCATCCCATAAATTACATGAAGCTACTCCGCAATGCCATAATAAGCCAAAATTCTCTTCAAAATTGACTTGTGAGAAATCTGCTAAGAAAGGATTCTCTGCACCGATAGCGGCATGAGCCAGCATGGAAAGACTTCCTAATAGATCTCCCTCACAAGTAAGGATTCTTCCTTCTGACTGTAAAACAGACATTGCAGCACACGGAGAAATTCCATATATATTTGCAAATTCTGGCCAACATCGTATTGCCAATGAGGTTAGAGCATTTTCACTCATGAACGTTTCAAATCTCACAATTAATTCGGCAACTTTTTCAATTTGGTTAGAATTTAGCGTTGATGTATCGAATATTGTTTCTATTTGTTCTTTCCTTCTATTTAATTCATGATAATTAATTTGGAGATTTAATACATCATTTAATTGATAATAATCCACCAAAACTCCCAACTTTTCATATAATTCTAGCTCACTCACGTCTAAATTGAAAAAACCATGAGCCCTTGAGCCAAGGATTCCCACGTGGGCGTTGGAAAAAACCTTCTTAATTCGAATTGCATCAATCCAATTTTCATCAACTTCATCCCCAAATACAACATGATAATTTTTTATGCCAGCTTTATATAAATTAGAGGTATTTAAATTGATTCCACATACTGAATTTAATCGAATTTTGCCGCCATCATATGGTAATTCCATCAACCCCCATAATAAAATGGGACACCTCGTTTTTTTATTGATTTCGAGGATAAGATGTCCTAGCGCAAAGGTTCCACTAATGCAGATCAATCCATCGATTAATTTTGTAGCTAGTAAATCAGCGGCTTTTTGGGCATCTGAGACATCGATTAGCAATTCCGGAACAAATTCCCATTCCACTCCATCAATGTATTTCAACTTTCCTTGAATCTTTTGATATATTTCTAAGGCCGCTTGAAAATCAAAAGTTCTTCTTGCTAAACAAATTACTCCAATACGGACATTATGTTTTATCATGATTCTCTACCTCAATTTATGTCATTAAAGTTTACAAAATAAGTGAAAATTTAATATTATTTAAGTAAAAGTGAGAAACTCTATTTAATGTAAATGAAATCAGTATAATATAAATATGTGACTGGCATGATGTATTAGAATAATTATCAAAATCGATAGATTTCCTTGAATTAATTTGAAAGAATATCTACAATTGCATTCCAATAATTTTCTAAATTATATTTCTTTTTTTGTTTAATCTCTTCTGAACAATTATTTAATATTTTTTTTAATAACAAAGTTTGGAAATAAGTAATTTGAGGTGCAATTATTGCAAGCATGTAATCCCTTTCTCCGCCTCGAACTTCATTATCGGGATAGCAGTCAAAATAAACATAGCCCCTTCTATCAATATTTGAAATATTCAATAAGATTCCTTCCGCTTCTTTAAAATATTCATTTCCGTAAATTGATATAGCAACTTGGTATAATTGGATGCTTATTTTTTCCAAAGAAAAAGAATATCTAGGTTGATCTCGAGGTAAATAATCTGTCAATTGCGGTCCTATGGAATCATTCCAGAAGACCAACAAAAAAAAAACGTTTTTTTTATTGTTTAAGGCATGGAGTTGATCATCTTTTTTTTGAACTTGAATGATTTGATTTATCTGATCATTATACTTGAGATTACGATTCTTTCTATTTATTTTTCCCGCGATTACTGCTAATACATCTTTATAATTAAAAGGCTTAGTAATATAATCATCAACTCCTAACATCTTTCCAAACCGAATATCTTCAGGGGCATCTTTTCCCGATATGAAAAGAAAAGGAATAAAATTTAATAGAGGATGCTGTGAAACCATCTTAAAAAGCTCATATCCATCCATCTCCGGCATTACAATATCGCTTATGATAATATCCGGAAGTTCCTTCATGGCTGAAAGCTTATCGAAAGCCACTTTCCCATTTTCTGCAGTATCAACTCGGTAGTTCTCAAGTTCCAAAATTTTCTTTATTAATTGTAATTGAGCTGAATTATCTTCTACCAAAAATATCTTCGACACTTGCAGCACTTTAATTTTTTATTTAATTTAATTTAATATAAAATAAAAGTAACTTTAAGAATTGCAATTATTTATCATATTAACAAATTAGTATTATTTATAACTTTTTTTTTCCTAAAAAGCAATTCATTTTACTTGACAATGTCGGATTTTATATATGATGGAAAAAAACAATTTACCGAAATATAAAAGTTATGATCTCCCTTTCGAAGAGCGGGTAGATGACTTAATGCATCGCTTAACTCTTGAAGAAAAGATATCTCAACTCTTTAACATTTCCTTAGAAATAGAAAGATTGAACATTCCTCGATATGATTGGAGAAACGAATGCCTCCATGGGGTTGCGTTTGCCGAAAATGCCACTGTTTTTCCCCAAGCAATTGGAATGGCGGCTTCATGGGATCCTGATTTGGTCTATAAAGTTGCTTGTGCAATTTCAACGGAAGCTAGAGCAAAACATCATGCTGCTATAAAGGAAAATAAGCGAAAACGATATTATGGCTTGACTTTTGCAGCTCCTAATATCAATATATACCGTGATCCTAGATGGGGGAGGGGACAAGAAACTTTTGGAGAAGATCCCTATTTAACATCCCAAATGGGGATAGCATTCGTCAAGGGATTACAAGGAAGTAATTCAAAATATTTTAAAACCATTTCAGAACCTAAACATTTTGCCGTCCATAGTGGGCCAGAAAATTTTCGGCATAAAATTAATATTATCGCCAAGGATAAAGATTTATGGGAAACTTATTTGCCTGCATTTGAATCTTGTATAAAAATAGGAAAAGCAGGAGGAATAATGAGCGCATATAATCGATTAAACAATGAATCCTGTAGTTCAGATTATAGATTATTAAAAAAAATTCTAAGAGAAACATGGGATTTTGAAGGGTATATAATCGGAGATGGCGGGGCTGTTACTGATATATATAGTGGGCATAAATTAGCTTCGAACTTTGGAGAAGCAGCTGCAAGAGCGTTAAATGGGGGTTTAAACATTATTAATCCGCGAGACATAATCACTGCATTAAAAATAAAAAAATTTCATTCTCATATCATGGATGCGATAAATGGAGGTATTTTAACGGAACAAGTTATTGATGAAGCCCTAAAACCTTCCCTCTTGATGCGCTTCAAGCTCGGAATGTTTGATCCTCCCGAAATTGTACCTTTCACCAAATTTTCATTACAAGTAGTCAATAATATAAAATATAAACGATTAGCTTTAGAAATGGCTAGAGAATCTATCGTTCTCTTGAAAAACGAGAACAACTTGTTACCATTAAATAAGAATGTGAGATCTATCGCAATAATAGGTCCTAATTCAGATAATTTAAAAGCTCTTCTGGGAGATTATCATGGTACTCCTCGAGAGTTTATTACTCCTTTTAATGGTATAAAGAATACTCTTTCCTCTACCAAGACCTCATTATATCATGCTAAAGGTTGTGAATATTTTGATGAATCGGATAAACTATTCAATGACGCTATAGAAATCGCTGATAAAGCTGAAGTTATCATCATGAATCTAGGGCTAACAGGTGAGTTTGAGGGAGAAGAAGGATTTGTTTTGGGGGATCTAATGGGAGATCGTGATACTTTAAATTTACCTTCTGTACAAGAAAAATTACTTGAACAAATTCACTCTATGGGAAAACCTATCATATTAGTCTTATTAAATGGAGGAGCTCTTTCTATTAATTTTGCAAAAAAAAACATTCCAGCAATAATCGAGGCATGGTATCCTGGTGAAGAAGGAGGAAAGGCAATCGCGGATATCATATTTGGAAATTATAATCCTTCAGGCAAATTACCTATCACGTTTTATAAATCTATTGAAGAACTCCCTGATTTTGAAGATTATAGCATGAAGAATAGGACTTATAGATATTTTAATGGCGAACCTTTGTTCCCTTTTGGTTTTGGTCTCAGTTATTCCCATTTTACTTACAATAATCTTAACTTCTCTACGAAAACAGTAAAAAAGGATGAAACCCTTAAAATCACGGTTGATATACAGAATAATAGCGATCTAATTGGTCAAGAAATAGTGCAATTGTATCTTAGAAAAAAAGACTCGTCTCATATCTTACCCTTGCGGGAATTAAAAGCATTTAAAAAAATATCCCTAAAACCGAGAGAAAAACGTGAAATTACCTTCCTTTTAAATTCTCGTGATTATTCAATCGTTACTGATGAAGGAGAACGAATTATTGAAGTGGGCAAGTTTGAAGTTAGCATCGGAGGATATGATTCAAGTGAAGAATTCAAGGGAAAATTTTTAATGGATGAATTTAACATAATTAGTTAGTCCTATTGTTTTTAATATTGATCAAACATTCCCTTTTAATTCTCTCTATGCGTGAAAGTTAATTTTAGTTGAATTATAATTGTCCTAATTCTGTATCATCCCATGCTTCTTGAAATATCTTTAATCCATGATCTGTAAAGGGATGATAATAACTGTCTCGATATACTTCAAATCCCGCCGTGACTATATCGGCTCCTAGAACTGCGGCATCTACTATTTGCTTTCCATTTCTAACTGCAGCTACTATGATTTCTGTATTGAAATTAAAATTCCTGTAGATTGAAACGATATCAGAAAGTAATTGTAAACAGTCAACTCCGGAGGTTTCTTGCCAACCGATAAACGGAGAGCAATAAGACGCTCCTATCCGTCCAACTTGAAGGGCTTGCGAGGCACTAAACACGAGAGTCACGTTTATTTTCACTCCGTTTTCTACCAATTTTTTAGTAGCTACGAGTCCTTGCTCAGTACAAGGTATTTTTATCACAAAATTCTCAGATAAAGAAGAAATTTTCGTTGCTTCTTTTATCATTATCTCAGCTTCTTTTACATGAGGATTAATTTCTACTGAAATGGGAAAGTCAATATTCTTAAATTCTTCTGCAAATTCTTTCAATACGGAGTAAAAAGGTTTTCCTGAATTCTTAACGTGTTTTGGGTTAGAAGTTACTCCATTTATTTTCCAGTTTTCCAGAGCATACTTAATTTCATCAATTTTTGCACTATCTAAAAAATATTTCATGATAACTATACAAGTTCTCTATATTCAATTACTCTTTGAAGTTGAATAAAAAAATGTTTCAAGACCTTTAAACCTTCTTTATGAATTTGGGCTTCATTCCCTTACTTTTATTTAATTTAGAATGAAAAGAAATTCTAAATCTTGATTTCTAATCGCAGGAAAAAAAATAAGAGATATTAGTATTTTTTGATGGATATTCTCATATAACATTCGGATCTATACTTTTTAAATGCTATTTGAGTTTACTCTTGCATTCCTTAATATGCTT
>CAYLZE010000151.1:0-9116 GCA_964388035.1 uncultured archaeon | reverse complement strand
GCTCATGAAACAAGAGTTACTCACGAAAATTCTCAATACTATTTGGATCAAATTGAAGGACTTATTCCCTATTTTATGGTTATGGATGAAGATGAAACCTTAAAAAATAATAAGAATTCATTAAAAGACTCTATTTCAAATAAGATAAGCTTAGTAAAAAGGATATCTTTTCCTTCGATAATTGAATCTTTACAAAAAGGATTTGGAAGCATAAAAAATTCTCATCATAGTTATGTTTTGTTAGATGGCTTTGATGAAGATGTTTTAACAAAAAGACACGTGTTATTGGAATATCAATACCGTATGCACGAGTATATCTCTAATTTCTCAAGTAAATACATATATGAAGGAACAGCATTAAGAAATAGTCAAAAAACTAATCGAGATTGGAATTATCCAAGATATTCAAATAGGATATATTGGGTTAATACATTGCATAATAAAGATAAAAATGAGAACTTCAATTCATCAGAAGCCAACAATGTTTTAAATGAATTATCCAAATTTATTGAATGGACTGAAAAAAATCCGAAAAAAGATGGAAAACCTTGGGAAATTGCCATTTTAACATTTTATTCGGCTCAGGAAAGGTTATTAAGAATATTATTGCAAAAATTATTCAACACCCGAAGAAACAGATACTTTCCGTACCCAAAAAAAAATGTCATTATAGAATTATGCGTAGTAGACAGATTTCAAGGTCATGAAGCAGATTTAGTATTTCTTTCATTTGTACAAACAATAAAAACAGGATTTTTGAATAGTATCAATAGAATAAATGTTGCAATTACTAGAGCGAGATATCAACTAGTAATCTTTGGGAAACATGATTTTTATTTGAAGAGAGTAAAATCTGAACTTTTAAGGAAATTAGCAGAATATTGCAAGGACGATGTTAGTTACCTAAGAAGTTAGGGGGAATATAAAGTATGGATCCTATTATATTAAAAAGAAAAATTGAAATTGAAAAATTCAGAGGCATTTTAGATATTGGAAGGCAATCAGAAAAAGAAAGTTACATTTCTATCTTAAAACTTGCAGAAGAAAATGGTGGTAAAGTTGAACCAAAAGATATTATAGATAAATTTTTCAAGGATAGACCGGAGAGCCTTGGAATGCGATTAATTCAAAGATGTTCTTTGTATGGATTATTAACGGAGGAGGGTAAACTAACTGAAGAGGGAAAATCTTCCATCCAAGAAAATAAAGTCTTTCTAAAGGAAAATGGAGCTTATAATTTTTGGGTGACCAAGGATCCTTTGATTCAACAAATTCTCATTGATGTTAAAGAAATCAATGTTTTTCGAATAAAAGAAGGAAGAGTAAAGGAATTAAAAGAAATTCCCATCTGGATTAAGAACTTAGAAGATAAAAAAATTACACTTTTTAATGCTCAAAAAGAAGTGATTAAAGTTTATGAATTTCAAGAATTAATACAAGAAATGGAAAATGATTTACAAATTACCATCAATTATATCTTATCACCATTGGATAAAGCAGAGGAACATAAAATATTTATTAATGGCGATTTAAAAAAAGAACTTGTTGATCTTCCAAAATATTCATATGAAGATATTTGGTTAGCTCTCCTTGGAAATGAATCTAATAGGTGGGATAAAGTCAATAATGCTTATAAGGTTTATTTTCATGAAATAAATAATACTTCAAGGTTATCTTTTAAATTCTCTAAGTCTTTTTTAAACCCTGATATTCTTAATTTTGGCAAGTTTAACGATCTTATTATTAATAATATTCCAATAAGGCCAATTAACAATGAAGTCGCTAATGAATGGGCGCTATGGTTATTAGAAGAAAAGATTGAAGATTATTTAGATGAAGAGGAATATAAGGCACTCACGCAAAAAATTAAGAATTTGAATGAATTCAAAGACTATCAAATTGATTTGCCAAGTCAAGAAGAGATGGCGAGATATCTATTATCTAAAAGAGAAACTAACGAACTTTTTATTGAAAAATTCTGGTATTTAAAAGCACCCTTAGAATTAGATCCACAAAAAATTAATTAAGTTAAAAAAAATGTTTGAAATCATACCAAAAGTAAAAGTAGTAGATTTATCAGATGAAATATTACCTCCCTGTTGGATTGAGAGAGATATTGATGAAAATCTTAAAGAGAATAATTATTTTGAAAGTACACAAATCATTGAAAATGTTTGGTTAAGCGGGAGAGATGAAATCTTATTGAATGAGCTTAAGAACGCAATAATTAACGCGAAAGAAATGGTATGTTTAAGCTCTTACATTTTTAGTGAATCTCAAATTAAGGATGCATTGATATTTGCCAGTTATAGCGGAGTAAGAGTATATATGATAACTGCGTCCAACAAGCATTTGAAAAGTCAACCTGAAGAGGACGATGATTTTAACTTAAAAATGTATTCTGAAATGGATCAATTGTTTAAAGAATTACAGGGAAAAGTAAAGATTAGAACATCTGAAATATTTCATACTAAATTTTTAATAATTGACCCTCTTCAAAGGGAATTCCGAAAAGGTTATTTATTAACTTCAAATTTTGATACAAAAGGGTTAATTGGGAAAAATATTAGGGGTATATATCGTGTAAATCCAGAGATATGTGTTAGATTAACCGATGAAGAAATTGACGGTCTTTTTAATCAGTTTTGTTATGGATTTTGGGAGTTAAGCATGGAAGAATCGAAAATTGATGGATTTTTATCAATTAGAAACAAAATAAAAAAAGAAATTAATTTAGCAAGTATTTTAATTAATTCTGATTCAATTAAATCTTTGAAAAATTCAATAATCAACTTGATAAAAGAAAATCCCGGCAGATTAGTAATCTGTAGTTATGGAATCTCTGATGATAATGCAATTTATGATTGTTTATTAGAAGAAATTGAAAATGGACGGGAAATAATTATTTTAACAAGACCAAGACAAAGAATTAAGCATATGAATGCATTGATTAAATTAGTTAAACTTGGCGCAACGGTATATGGACATGAAGATATTCATGCCAAAGTGATTCTGATCGAAAATGAAAATAAATTAAATGGTATAATAATGACAGCTAATATCGAGAGAGTAAGTTTTGAATCAAGTTTCGAATCCGGTAAATTTTTGAATAATGAAGAGGCAAAAGCAATTTTAATGATAATAAAAAAGTGGATTAAAGACTTTCCACTTTTGCTTAATATAAATTTAAGGAGAAATCAAGCGAATAATAAGATTTGGATATGGGATGATGAAAAGAATTCAATTCAAATAAAAGAGGTTGTAGACGAGGAAATAATTGAAACCGAACCAAAAAAAAAGCCACGTTCAATAATTAATTATAAAGAATTTGAAATATCTAATGATGATTTAGAAAAACCATCTGAAACAAATAAAATCTTTAAAAAACTAACTTACAAATATAATGTAAAACCTCCTATCTTACCAAATTCCGCAAAAGAATATAATCCAAAAACTTTAAATAAAGAATCAGGAAATTCTATTAAGAATGATACTAATTTGCCGGTTTATAAAGCAAAAGGAAGAATATTTATTGTGATTAAGGAAAGTTCCGAATTAAAAGATGCTCAAGCATTAGCTAAAAAATTAAGAGGAGAAATTGTTACATTGAATAAATATATTAAAAATTAATTTAAAATCCTAATAGAATATATTAGCCTTCTTAATCCTTCGGTCTCTATGTTTTGGTCTTGTACATCGCTTCAGTGTCGCAACCAGATTCAAATATTTTTTAAATATCAGAGTTTTATATTCCTTCATAATATATTATACTTGAGTATTAATCCAAAAAGGAGAGGTTGAAAATGAAAAAGGTAAATGATTTGGGTAAAACAAAAGCAAGGACCAAATGGCATTCGCATCCAGGTAAAGGATATTACCAAGAAGAAGAATGGCTTCAAGAAGGAGATTGCCTTCAAGAAGGAGATTGTTGGTTTGTTCCTGTTGGAATTCCTACGAAGCTTAATATTGGAGATGCAGAATGGCTAGAGCCAAGAACAGAAGATGTATATCAATGAAAGCAGCAACTTTCAAAGATGAGGGTAGGATCGCGGTCGAGGAGCGAACCAGAACCGGCAATCAAGGAATCAACGGACGCGGTCGTGCGCGTAGTACTGGCTTGCGTGTGTGGTTCAAATCTATGGTATTTTCGAGGCATTACGGCCATTCCAGAAGGGTGAAAGAAAAATTTCAAAAGGAATCCATAATATTCATTAAATAAAAAAAAATGGAGGCATGTATTTTGTCAGAAAAAAAAGATTTAGATAAAATGCTTGAAGAAGAAAACCGTGAAGAAGAAAATTATTTTCCGTCGTTAGATAAGAAAAGATCCTATTTTTCATGGTCCATGTATGATTGGGCTAATTCAGTTTTTGCCACGACGGTTATGGCAGGTTTTTTTCCCACCTTTCTCAAATATTATGCTTTAGTTGGTACAAGTTACGATTCGACGGTGGTTTTAGGTTTTGGTACTTCCATTGCTGCCTTAATTGTTGCTGCAATTGGTCCGGTATTAGGTTCCATATCCGATAAAATGGCTGGAAAAAAGAAATTTCTGGTATTTTTTGCGTATATGGGTATTATTTTAACCGGATCTCTTTTTTTAGTCCAAGAAGGAATGTGGATAGCGGCAATTCTACTTTATGGTATTGCAAATATCGGATTTGCCGGAGCTAATGTATTTTATAATTCCCTTTTACCCGGCGTTGCTTCCCAGAAAAAAATTGACTACGTATCTTCACTAGGATATTCACTTGGATATATAGGTGGAGCTATACTATTTACCATCAATATTGTAATGGTTTTAATTATTTCTGATACGTATTTTGCCATAAAGCTCTCATTCATTACAGCAGCAATTTGGTGGGCAGCATTTACGATTCCATTAATATTATATGTTAAAGAACCCCCTGTAAAAGCAGAAATGACTGTAAAAAAAGCAGTAAAGTCCGGTTGGCAACAATTAAAAAGTACTTTTGCTGATATAAGAGCGTTAAAAATAGTCGGTTTATTTTTAGTGGCGTATTGGTTGTATGTTGATGGTGTAAATACTATAATAGCAATGGCAGTCAATTACGGAGAAAATGTTTTTTTCCCCTCAAAAAATATTAGTACTACACAAATTGTAATATATCTCATGATAGCATTACTAATTACAAATATTATAGGATTTCCTGCAACTTTGCTGTATGATAAGTTTGCTAAGAAAATTGGGGTAAAAAATTCTATCTTGGTAGCAATAGGGGTGTATATAGTTATTGTAGTATTTGCATATTTTATGACTGCAATTTGGGAATTTTTCGTACTTGCAGTGGCTGTCGGATTTGTCCAAGGAGGGATTCAAGCCCTAAGTAGGAGCTTATACTCAAGACTCATACCAAGAAAGAAAGCGGGTGAATTTTATGGGTTTTTTAACATGATAGGTAAGTTTGCAGCGATCCTTGGACCTGCGTTGATGGCATTTGTAAAACTTTTTACAAGTGATATGAGATTAAGTATTTTATCAATTTTAGTTCTCTTTGTTGCTGGTGGAATCCTATTATTATTCGTAAATATGAAGAAAGGAGAAGAAATGGCTCTCAAATATCTTGCCTAAATAACATGTTAGTTTAAACAAAGCGGTTTCATTTTTTTGTCTATCTTTTAATTTTTTACTTTTTCTTCTTATATATTCATTGTTTATATCTAATTTTTCGTTAAGATCGAGCATGGCATCAATATCTGCCACTTTACGATCGACTTCAAGAAGATCGATTTTATTAACTACAAACACATCAGTTATTTCCATAATTCCTTCTTTAATCGCTTGAATTTCATCTCCTAATCCAAGAACAACAATTACAACGGTTTTGTGAGCGGATTTGAATATTTCAACTTCACTTTGACCAACCCCAAGATAGCCAGGATGGCGCACATACCGATAAGGTCACCCGCGACCAAAAAAGCAAATTAATCCATTGGTTTCTATGTTTTGGTCTTGGTTTTGTACATCGCTTCAGTGTCACCAACATATTTCAAATACTTTTGAATCATCTATTTTTTATATTACCTCGTAATAAATTATACTTGAATATTAATCCCAAAAAAGAGGTTGAAAATGAATAAAGTCATTAATTTGGAAAAAAGTGTGATATTTCCAAAAGGAGAAAAAGCAACAAGCGATTATTTTACAGGGAATGTGTGGGTTCAAATGCTGGTGACGGAAGAAATATTTAATTGTCAAGTCTATAATGTGACTTTTGAACCAGAAGCAAGGAGTAAATGGCATTCACATCCAGGAGGACAAATTCTTCTTGTTACAGGAGGTAAAGGATATTATCAAGAAGAAAGAAAGCCAGCACAATCGCTACAAGAAGGAGATGTTGTGAAAATATCACCAAATGTGAACCATTGGCATGGGGCAGTAAAAGATAGTTGGTTTGTTCATGTTGGTATTAGTACTAACCCTAATTTAGGAAATGCAGAATGGCATGGACCGGTAACAGAGGAGGAATATCAATGAAAGCAGCAATCTTCAAAGGGAAAGGCAAGATCGCGGTTGAAGAGCGACCAAAACCGGCTATTAAGGAATCAACGGATGCGATCGTGGGCGTAGTACTTGCCTGCGTGTGCGGTTCAGATCTATGGTTTTATCGCGGCATTAGTGACCATGTAGAAGGGCCAATCGGTCATGAGTTTATCGGTTATGTCGAAGAGGTTGGATTGGGCGTGAAAGATATTAAAGTGGGCGATTTTGTAATTGCACCATTCGCCTTTAGCGATGGTGTTTGTCCCCACTGCAAGGCGGGTTTCCAAACGGCGTGTGAGCATGGTGGCTTCTTTGGTAGGGGGACTGACGGTGATGGTGGTCAAGCAGAGCATGTCCGCGTGCCCTATGCTGACGGCACGCTAGTTACCGTGCCAGGTTCTAATTTCTCAGAGGAAACTTTAGCTTCATTACTCACGCTATCTGACGTCATGGGCACTGGTTACCACGCCGCAGTGAGTGCAGGAGTCAAAGAAGGTCAAACCATCGCCATCATTGGTGACGGTGCTGTTGGCCTTTGTGGTGTAATTTCGAGCAAGCTTTTTGGTGCAAAGCGGATTATCGTACTCGGCAGCACGCACGAAAGCCGCCAGAAACTTGCCCGTGAATGGGGCGCAACTGACTTTATTGAGGTTCGTGGCGACGAAGCTGTTAAAGCAGTCATGGAATTAACTAATGGCGTGGGTGCTGATGCGGTGCTGGAGTGCGTGGGTACGGGAGATGCATATAAAACTGCTTTTGCCATTGCTCGTCCAGGTGCAATTGTTGGTCGCGTGGGCGTGCCGCATGATGCGGAAATACCCGTTCATGACACGTTCTATCGCAATGTTGGCATGCGTGGTGGTCCTGCCCCCGTACGTGCATACATGTCAATACTGTTGGAAGCCGTGCTCAAAGGTACGATTAACCCCGGTAAAGTATTTGACCTAAAAACGGATCTTGACCACATACAAGAAGCATACGCCGCCATGGATGAACGAAGAGCGATTAAATCATTAGTCAATGTGAGTGACTTATGAGAATGAGGTCAGGTGATGGATGGAAAGGCTTTCATTTCATAGAACCTTAAACTTTATATTGAGAGAGTATAAAAAGTAATTTTAATATAACCCTTTCAAATATTCTTGAATGAATTCCTACCTATATTATCACAGACTCTAGTGATTTAATCTACGTATAGGAGATCTGCAACAAAGAGAAGAAAGATGTACAAGAATCCGGCTTCATTTTTAAAAGGTTAAATTTGTTTCTTCTCAATAATTTCTTTAATAAAATCGGTCCAAGAGACAACAACTAAATTTTTAGTCTCAGGAACTTTTTTTAATATTTTTTTTAGTTCTTTATCTTCACTTAGAAGGATGCCATCCAGAGCTGTGGTTGTTCCAGCAATCCAGCAATCCATGAAATCAGAATGTCCAGAGTGCCGTATCTTTGTTGCTATTAGACTTGCTTCTGTATTTAATTCGGAATTTATGATTTCTAAAGGTAAAGTTAGGATCGTGGGTAATATTATTCGATACCTGTCAAGCATGTTATAGTTTAAGCTTTTTCTATATTCACTTAATAATTTAAACATGACTTCTATCAAGCAAATGGATGGTAAATATACTTTATATCCTTCTATTTTATTGTTCCAAATATCCTTTAATATTTCTTGGGATCCTTCCAACACGGTGATTTGAACGCCAAATAAAGGAAGAATAAAGGTTGTATCAAGGATGAGAGGCCTAATGTTCTTCATTGGTTAATTTCTCTTGAAGTTTTCTTTCTATTTCAATATCCGCCTCAATGCTTTCTGGCGTTCCTTTAGAAATAGGAGGCATTTTTAATATTTCATCAATGGAATAGACTTTTTTTATAATGAGTTCTCCCTCATGAGCTTCAATTAAAACTTGATCGCCGGGATGAATACCTGCAAAATCTCTTAAGGATTTTTTAGGTAAAATTTCCCCTTTTTTTCCAACAGTTGTTTTATCTTGGATAGTCACATAATAATAATATTTTTCTGAATATTTAACCTTTTTCGGAATTTTTTAATTTTTTCCGACAAATATCTAGCTATTCTACATTCCATTTTATTCTATTATGTTTTGATTCCATAAATAATACTTTTAAAGGAATTCTTGAAAATATTATGACAAGTCAAATATTCAGACACAAAAATCAACAATTATACCCTTCATTAAAATACTTAATTTAAATGATAGGGTATTCGAATTAGAAGGGCTGAACAAAGGAAATCAGAAAATATTTATCACTCGTAATTAAATTAATGAGTTGATGAATTGATACTTTATCAATTAAAAATTTGAATTATTATAGTTCTCACTTCTCATTATCTTACCCGTTCATTTCTACCATATTCTAGGCAATAGGCGGTAACGTACCCGAGTAATATATTCCTTATAGTCCATTAATTCTTCCTGAAGCATTCTATCCTCAAGATACGTGCGCACTATAAGGAGTGTTATGCTGATTGCTATGGGAACTAAAGCCCACAAGGATCCTAACATCAGTGGCTGTCCAATGAAATAAATTATCGTCCCAAGATAGCCAGGATGGCGTACATGACGGTAAGGCCCGTTAACAGCAA
>CAYLZE010000150.1:0-9150 GCA_964388035.1 uncultured archaeon | reverse complement strand
AGCACACCATCTTGGTGCCAGAATCGCAATAGTAATCCATCCCGATTTGCACAAGCAAAACTATTTCCCGAATAATGATTAGGAATAGGTAAATTCTTTGATATAAACCTTTTTAGTTCTAATGCAGTAGGGGTCATTTTTCAATTTTCATTTAACAATTTAAAATATTCTTGATCAGACGTAAGAAAACTAACTTGATAAAGGACCCTTTTATAACTCATGGTTCTGGACAGAATTTAAGCTCAAAATTATCATTTATTACGAAGATTGGAGAACCTTTTAACTATGGGTTACCTTTTATAGGAAATGATAATCTTAATTTGATACCTCCTACCTTTTTAGGAAAGAACAAGCTTGTAGTTATTTCCGAAATATCCAATGAAGTATTTCTGAAAATAAGGAAGGAGAATAATAAAATTATTAATAAAATGTTATTTATGCATCAAATAGTACATGTTACTCTGATTATAATTTTAAAAAACCCCTATTTTGAGTTAAATCTATAAAATACGTATATTTTAAAGTCTAGTTCATTCCTTATATTCATTTGATAATTGTTCTTTAAATTTTAAAAGGATTTGTTTTTTAAATTGGTTGAAATCATTTAGATCAGTTTGCAGAATGTCATAAACCTTGTCGTTATCAATTTCCATATACATATGCCTTATCAAATTACGAAACTTTGTCATTTGTATGAGTTTATCTCTCAGATTATCATTAATAATATTTAATTTTGATAATTCAATGAAAATTTCACTATAAGTTTCTGGTTTACCATTCCTATTTAAAGAGAGCACGTGATTTCCAATATCTATGCAAATATTGATGCACGTTTCAAGAGCTCTTTGAGCACTAAGATTGAGGAGGAAGTTAGTTTGAAATTCTTGTCGATCGTATTTTTTTATTTCTTCTAATTGCTTTACCAAATCATCCATTTTTTTAAACCGATTAAGAATAAGGTCACGTTTCACGTTCATCATTTAATGCCTCCGAAATATACTGTTCATCATACATGTCTAACATTGGTTTAATTTCTTGATACATCGACATTACTTTCAATTCAAATTCATAAAAAAACGTGTAATCTCTAATAAAGAGGGGGATCCCTTCATTTATAACATTAAATAAAAAGCGGGGAGTCGCTTTATTTAGAATTCTTAAATCAATATTAACTTTATAATTAAAATATTCCTCAATTTTTGAACTCAATTCAGCAAAATATAAAGGAGACTCTTTGAACTCTCTTTTTATAATGATTCCTATATCAATATCACTATACTCAGTTCGATTTCCTTGAGCATATGAGCCATAAAGATATGCTATTTGGATTTCTTTATAATTCTTAAATATCGTAAGAAGAATATTTTTCAATTCTTCGATTTGGATTATTTTATACTTGGGTCTCTTCATTATGTTTATAAAAGTTATACAAGTATTTAAATTCAAATTGTTAGGGGCATTTGAAAGATTGATTAAAATTTCTAAATCCATTTATAATTTAAATTTTTCTTCCCAGATATCTATTATTTTTGATGCCATCATTTCTTTAAAGATTTCAATTTGACACGATTTCCACGAAACTGAATTTTGAAGAATAATCCATTCTTCTTCTGTAAATTCAGTGCTTTCAATATTATGGTTTTCCTTTAATCTATCGAAAATCTCTTGATTTATCAGATATATTTCAAGAGAAATTTGATATATAAAAAAAGCAAGATTATCCCGATATAAAAAGTAAAAAAATTTACTATAATCAAATAAACTTTGGCTATGTTGAATTCTTTTTCGATTATAAGGTTCGATAATAAATATACTCATGAATCTTCCTTCAAAAACAAGGTGATTATCCAAAAATTCAATATTATTCTGTCGCAGGTAAAAAATTGAATCTTCTTCATTTTCTCCCGTGTTGCGTGCAATTTTTTTAAGTGCAATTTCTACTTTTTTGAAATTCTTGGATCTATTTGTAATCATCTAAACATGGTTTTTAGTCATTAAGCTATTTCAAATAATTAAGAATAAAAGAAGTGAGAGAGAAGGAAATTTTTGAATTTTAATTTTATATCTTAATAACATCTAAATAATACAGAAAATTATCAAAGAATTATACTCCAAATGATTCAAAGTAATTAACAATTGAAATTATGGGCATGACCTCATTAAAAGACATCGAAATTGATTTAACTCAAATAAAGAGAGCGACAAAAGAATTCGATATCGAGCATTGGTTTGATAGCATTTTTGACCAGTTGGGATTAGAATATCTTGCTCAAGAACGTGTTTTGAATGGTCGACCTGATTGTTTGATAGGAGATGTGATCATTGATTATAAATATAATATCTCTGAGAAGGAATTGGATAAGTGGGTAAAATCAAAGGGTGCTCAATATGTTGAAGAATATTTTTCAACTCGTGGTAAGTATCCTGCCCTTTTAATAATTATTACAGAATTCTACATATATTATTATGATAAAAGCTTGACATTACGAAATAAAAGGGAAATTACCAGGAGAACCATAAGTTCTCTAATTGAATGTGTTTTGGGTCCAAAAGTCCTGGATTCTGAACAATTTGCCACGATATTTGGAATAAATTCCCCCCTTTATATTTTGGCTTATTCCCGTCTGGAAAATCATTTTATTGAAAGAGCCGGAGAAAAGACAGTTTGCTTTCAACAATGGAAAAAACATTTTTCTCTTGCCTATCACGATGCGGATATCGGAAAGGAGCTATTTTTAAGGCATTCATATTTAAGCATGTTATTGAAGCTCATTCTTTATAGAGATTTTATTAAATCACGTGAATATTCAAGGGATTCATTCAAGGAGCTGGAGAATTATTTCGAATTATTGGGAATTTCCTTGTTCCATTATGACTTTTTTAGATGGGTAATAAACGTGGAAGGGCTGTGTGATGATTTTTTTAATAAATTAAGACTCATTCAATTCGAAGCTACGGACATCTTTCGCGCTATTTATCAAGAAATGATCATTGCGGGAGTCAGGCACCGATTGGGAGAATATTACACGCCAGAAAAGCTTTGCAAAAAAATGGTGGAACAAGAATACCAATTGGGAATGCGGGTCTTGGACTCATCCTGTGGATCCGGAACCTTCCTTATAGAAATTCTTAAAAAAGTAAATGAAAAAATTTCGGTTTTACGTGAGGAAGAACCACCAAGAGAATGGTTTGAGGCAGTAAATAATGTATTCGGATTTGATATTAATCCAATTGCCATTCTTACTTCGAAAGCAAACATCTTGCTCTACTTAAAGCCATATCGCAAGTGGATCGAAAAAATCTCGATTAATGTATTCTTATGCAATTCTATTGACCCTCTTAAATTTTCTCCTACTCAGGATATTCAACTGGGAACATATTTCAGTTTTTGCATTGATTTATTGGGAGATGAGATGGAGCTCCGCATACCAGGAGAGGTTCTTAATGGAGAGAATATTGAATTTTTTCGGAATCTCGTGAAAGCAATATATAACGTCTGGGAAGATTTTGATGCATTCAACGACGTTTGGGAAGCAGCTTTATCGCAATTATCCAAGTTCGACCAGAAGTCAATTTTAGGAAAAGACTCGGAGGTTAGAAATTCAGTAATTGCATTTTTTGAGGAGATATTTGAATTAAAAGCCCAAGATAAAGATCATATTTGGTTGTATATTCTAAATAATCTGATTGGAATTCGCTCTCTCCTATTACAAAAAAGGATGGACCTTATTATGACTAACCCGCCGTGGCTGACCTATAAAGATGCTGATGAAAAATTAAGAAATGACATGAAGAAAATATCGGAGAAATTTAATATCAAGCCTGGTGCCCAAAATATTACCAACATTGAAGAAGCGGTGATTTTTCTCTACAAAATTCCTAATCTATATCTTAGAAGGGACGGGAAGGGGAGGGTAGCATTTGTAATGCCCCGTTCTTTACTCGTATCTTCTCAAAATCAGCATGCCCGAAGGTTTGACTCCTTTAAAAATATTGAATTTTTTGAGTTTAATGATCTCGTGTTCAATATAGATTGTTGTTGTTTCTTTGGAACATATACTACAGAGATATGCAACCGAAAAGCGGTGTTTACTAAATACCCCGCCAATTGTAAATATTTTGATTCGACCACCTTAGAACTCCTTGAAGAATATCACCTCACACCTTATGCCTATTTTGAACCACAAAAAGGAGAGAAATATCTTATCAAGAAACTGATTAGACCCGAGAAAAAAGAAGGATTGCTCCCCTGTCATTTATCGGATTATTACACCTCATTTATTCAAGGAGCGGACATGATCCCAAAATCTCTTTTGTATGTAAAAGTTTTAAACCAAACAAGTGAGGGGAACATTTCGTTAATTGATCCGTGGATTTCTCCTCAAGCCAAGGGACCATGGAAAAAACAGTATTTTGCCAATGCTCGAGTGGAAACAATTAATTTATTCAAAGCCACTTTATCTCGAGGATTATACCCCTATTATATTGAATTATGCGATATTTTTCTCCCTTTAACTGAGAGTAGTGAATATAAACCGAATGAACTAGGTCCTTATAGTAGGAAACACTGGAATCTCTTAGCGAGAATTTATAATGAAGAAACTGGTTATGATCTTTTTGAGGTGGGTATTAATTATCGCAATAAATTATGTAAAAACAATAAAGTGAAAAAGGAACAACAACAACCATATAAAGTTGTCTTTCCTAATGCAAAATCATTAATGGCTGCTGTCATTAAAGATCCGGGTGGGATAAAATATATTGATTCCACCTTGTATTATTATGGCACGAATAATGAGGATGAGGCCTATTATATTTGCGGGATGTTAAATATTAAAGAACTCAATCGAAGTACCAAAAAGATCAGCGATACTCGCCATCATCACAAGCGCCCCTTGTATTTTCACATTCCAAAATATGAAAATTTAGAGAATCAACAAGAAATAGCTCGATGGGCAAAAATTTGTGCTGAAAAAGTGGAAAAACTCGTAAATTCGGAAGACGCAGTAATTTTATCTAGAATACGACAAGAAATCGGAGAATATCAAGGTAAAATAAGAGAAATAGGACTCGAGATATTAAATAATGTCGATGGAAACCATGAAGGAAGTGCATATCATAAAATCATAAAAGAATATTTATTAGGTAAACCTTGATTGATATACGATGTTGCTTTTTATATCTAATTTTTTTAATTTAAGATAATAATGAATTGAACCAATATCATCATTAAAAAAGAGTTACAAGCATTTTTTGTTCTTAAAATTAGATTAAATTTAAGAACCATTAAATGTTTGAGATATTGGAGACTTCCTCAAGGATTTCTTCCCATGAATAAACTCTAGTAATATTTCGAGCCTTAATTGATTGCTGATTCCATGGTTGATCAAAGAGTAACAAATGTCTGTACTTTTTCTTACTAATAGCTTTTATCAAAAATGGATTGTCATCAATATATACATCGTATTCATAATTTAGCTTAATATCTTGAGTTGTATTCCCCACCATCAAGAGCTTATTGTAATGAACTGATTTTATGATACCCCATTTCTTTAAAGTATCAATTAATTGCCGTTTATATGTATTTTCGCGAGCAGTTAGTAGATCAATATTGTGATTTTGATTTAGCACTTTCATTATTTCAGGTATTGCATCATCTATTAATTTGGCACGTACTTCATTCTTGAAGATTTTTTCAAACATTTCGAGAAATTCCTTCTCCGAAACATCCCAATCTAAGAAAAAATCCCATTTTATCATATCATTCAGTGAATAATGAGTACCGTGTTTTTCATTAAACATTTTAGAGAAAGGAGTCATGATGTCCAAAATAACGCCGTCCACATCAACCGCAATTTTCATTTAATCCACCTTTTCTTAGCTGCTTTATACATATAATGAATCTTCTCATAAAATAAAAAGGTTAAACTCGTGAAACTGAAAAAATCAACTTTTTTTAGGAGTTTAAATAATTTTTAAAAATATATAAAGTAAGATGTATGATCTTGAAGAATTGAGGGCATCTCTTTATTTGGGGCAAGTAACCGAAATTAAACGAACATTTACTAACGAAGAACTTAAAATTGGAGAAATGTTTAATAAAATTACTAAAACTAATCTAGAAGCTATAATTCCCGTATCCCCTTATCTTTTCTTTTTTCTAACCCCTGATGAATATTATAAAGCAAAACGGTTTATAAGAAAGCTAAGGGCCCAATTTCAAAAGAAGGTAAGACTTATTAAATTCATGAATAAAAAAGACACCTTACTTAATTTAATTACAGCTCTCTTTTCAGAGCTATATATCCATGATTACAGTTGTTATTATGATAGTATAAAAGGGATGGATATTATTATTATTAAATTTCTCACTTATGAAGAGAGAGGACTTGCCATAGGTAAGAATGGAAACTACATTAAAACCATTAATTTTTTACTCTCTCGATATGTAAAATATGAGGATAGATCCAAGGAAGTACGAGTACGATGCGTTTTAAGCTCAATTTAAAACGTTAAATTGCCCAGAAAAGAAGAAAATTAATTATTTTATCTTAACAATTATAAAATATATAGCTTAATTGCTCATTGATTATTTAGTGGAAATTCACTTCTTAGAATGTCGTATAATTCTGATTTTTCTTTTGAGTTTAATTTTTTAGGCACATTGCCACGATCATGATAATGATCTGGTGGATTTTTTTCAAAAAGGGCTTGGATAATGATGAGCATGTTCTTTACAAGTTCTTTTTTTCCTTTCTGTTTTAAAAGGTCCATTAACTTGATAATAGACTGATTTTTTTTAATTTCCGCCTCAATAGCATCTATATCGTGTATATCAAAGATTTGTAAAATTTCAGAGAAGTATTCTTTTTCGAATTCTACCACGCTCATATTGTTATTATCTTGGTTTTGATTAGAATTCATTATTAGAATCATTCTCCTTTCCTTAATGTAATTATTAACTTTTATTTAGACTATAAAGAGAAGCAACCCAAAATGACTGACCTTTAAATATATTAGACATGTAATCAATAATAAATCTTATTTTTTTTTATTTTGTTGTACTATTAACTCGTACTTTTTGACCAAATTCAAATTTGTGCATTTTTACCACAACATGCGAATAGGCAAAGTTTCTCATGAAGCTTTTTGTGTACAAAATTAAATTAATTCTTAATGATCTATGTACAAGTTAAACAGATTATAAAGAATAATAGAAGAAGAGGAGATGATGCATAACGGATCCTAGAGTGCTTCTAATTCTCGGGGAATATAATTATAGGTTTTATAAAAGCGCTTTCTTACTTTGAAAATATCGTACGTTTGAGTTTGAGCTCCACTGGTTTCTACTACAAATGAGCCAACTACCGAACCTAACCGGCACGAATCCAATAATGTCATGTTTAACATTAATCCCGAAAGAATTCCCGCTCGAAATCCATCACCCGCTCCCGTGGAATCTACAACTTTATCGGGTTTAGCAATGGGGATTTCAACCGTGAATACTTTACCATGCTCATCCTTATACATTAACTCAGAGCCCTCATTGCCCTTGGTAATAATTATTGCTTTTACATTTTTAATAATTTCTTGCTCATCCATCTCAAGTTTTGCCTTAATTTGCGCGATTTCGTGATGGTTTCCAATTAATATTTCCGATTTTTTAATTAAGTTTAAGAGCAATTCTTTTGGAAACATGGGGGTTACTTGGCCGGGATCAAAAATGGTGGGAATTTTAAGATCATACAATTGTTCTCCAAAACTTAACATGGCTTCTACACTCTGGGTAGAATTGATGGCATAAAAATAATTTTCGGGATCTTTTACTTTATCTTTCAATTTGATATCTTTGCATTTATCTAAAGCTCCTCCGTGGAATATGATCATTTGATTGGCTTTTATATCATTCACGATGTAACAAGCAGCAGTATTGTCATTTGAATGAACGTCCACTTTTAAAGAGAGATTTGGAAATTGCTGCATGTGTTTTTTATATCCTAGATGCTCAAAATCAGATCCTACGGAACCTATGAGCGTGACATGAGATAAATTCAATAGTCCCAAATTATACGCGATATTTCCCCCGGTTCCCCCAAAATGTTGGACTCTGCTCTTTGCTGTAATAGTTCCTTGATAAGATTCTTTCGAAGGGTCAATTGAGACGGCATTTACAAATTTTTCTTCAAAAGCGAAGATATAATCAAAGGCAAGAGAGCCCAGAATTACAACTTTCGTTTTTTTTTTTGCCATGATAAGATTGACGGATTATAAATACAATATTATTGTTTGAAATAACACTAGATCCATTAAAACTTTTGAGAATAAAAAAAGGATAATTAAATAATGAACAAAAAGTTCATAACAAGAGCGATTTAATTAAATGCTATATTATTAAAAATCAATGGAGCAGTTGTTAAAAACAATCGAAGAACATAAAAGATCTCAATTAAAAGAAATAGTGGATGACAGAATCAAGCAATTTGAACGATTTAAAACAGGTTCAATTCAGGATATCTTTAAGGAACTTTGTTTTTGTCTGATGACTGCGAATTGCGCTGCAGAAAAATGCATTGAGATTCATAAAATAATAGATGATGATTTTTTACATTATTCCACGATTCAGCTTTCATCCAAATTCAAGGAATTAGGATATCGTTTTCCCAATATTCGATCTCAATTTATTATAGAAGCAAGAAATGACTTAGAGAATTTGGAAAAAATAATCATCAATGCGCAAAATGAGAAAAGGTTGAGGGAGGGGTTGGTAAAAAATATTAAGGGCTTAGGATATAAAGAAGCAAGCCATTTTTTACGGAATATTGGGTACAAAAACTTAGCAATTATTGATTTTCATATAATCGATGTATTAGAAAAAAATGGAGTGATTTCTAAACCAAAAACCCTTACAAAAAAGAAATATTTAGAAATCGAGGAAATCTTGGCAGCCATGGCAAAAAAAATGGACCTCTCTCTTTCAGAACTAGATCTATATCTCTGGTTCCTTGAAACCGGAAAGGTGCTCAAATAAGTTACCATTTCTTCTCAAAAAGTCTTAAGCGATTTTAGATTTATAATATAACTATTGAATTTAATAAGAAAGACGTGATTATTCATTAATAAACTGTAAGTAGCCAAAGAACCTTTAATATT
>CAYLZE010000149.1:0-9256 GCA_964388035.1 uncultured archaeon | reverse complement strand
GAAGATTCGACAGGCGCATTTTTTATCGGTGTAAATTATTAAAAAGGAGATTGGGGATGATCAAATTAAGATTGCTTCGATTGGTATTGCAGGAGAAAATTTAGTTAAATATGCTTCAATTTTGAATGAAACCAGTCATGCTGCAGGAAGATGCGGAATGGGAGCCATCATGGGAAGTAAAAAATTAAAAGCTATTGCAGTAAGAGGGTCTAATAAAATCACGGCTCAAAATCAAGAACAATTATCTAGTGCAATAAAAACTATCCGTGAAATGGCTAAAAACACCCCCCATGCCCAAGTCATGAAAGAGTTAGGAACCTTGGTCCACATGGATAATTATGTCAGTGCGGGGGATGTTCCCATCAAGTATTACACCGAGAGCAGATGGAAGGGAACAAAAAGTATCGGAGGTTATGCCGTAAAGGAACGGGGAGAAGCAAAACATTATGGATGCTTCAATTGTCCCGTGGCTTGTCGGGGCAAAATAGAATATGAACAAGAGTGGGTGGCTTGGCCAGAATATGAAATGTTGGCAATGATGGGCTCAAATCTGCTTATAGATGACTTGGAAGCTATTATCAAATGGAATGTCATGTTAAATGATTATGGGGTAGATTGCATTTCCCTAGGAGCCGTTATTGGATGCTTTCTTGAAGCCGCTGAGCGAGGACTTCTGGATGTTGATTTAAAAGAACTTGGCTTTTTACCAGATCCTGAAAAGCCAGATTCCTTTCAAGTTTGGGGGGTCACGAAACCCGTTGAAAAGCTTTTTAAAATGATAGTTAATAGAGAGGGCATTGGCAATGATTTGGCAGAAGGTGTTAAAAAATTTTGTGAATCAAAACGCCTCCCTGAGGATTTAGATACCCCTACAAAAGGTCTTGAAGTGCCAGCTCATGAGCCCCGCTCGAACAACATGACCGCACTTGATTATGCTACGACCTCAAGAGGCGCATATCATTGTTTTGAACCCCTTCATTTATCATTCTTAATGAATCTTAAGAAAGATATTGGACTCTCCGATAAAATTGATCCGTATCTTAATGATCTTACTCTCATAGAAGCCGTGAAAAAAATTCAAGACGCAAGCGAAGCTTTTTCTGCTTGTGGTGGTTGTATATTCGGATTTCATTTTACGGATCAAGTAACTCCTTGGATAGAATCCTTGAATGCTATTACTGGAAGTTCTCATACCATTACTTCTTGGATGGAGTGCGGCGAGAATATAATCAATTTGAAAAGAAAATACAATCTAGCTTGCGGTATTACGAAAAAAGATGACACCATTGGAAAACGATTTTTCACTCCCATTCAAAAAGGTGGAACAAAAAAGAATGTTCCTCCTCTAAAAGAAATGTTGGTAAAATATTATGAACTTAGAGGCTGGAATTCCGAGGGAAATCCATCTTAAATTATTTTAATTTATTTACTTTCTTGTTTTTTTTTTTGGACTCATTATCTTTTAAAATTCTCCTCCCATGAATAAAATTTTTTTAAAATCTAAGATTAACATTAGTAGTGTTCATGCAATAATTCTAGCATGTACATCAAAAGTTGTTTTGATGGAATAATTAATGATTAGAATGATTAGTCTTCCAAAAAAACAAAAATCAATGGCCCGGTTGGTATAGTGGTTAGTATTGGGGACTGTGAAGGGTTCTCAAATAAGGAAAAAGCGGAGAATTCGGAGAAATCCCTAGAGACGGGTTCAATAGGTCTTTTCATATCGAATGACCTGAGATTCCCGTACCGGGCCCTCTATTTTTTACTATTTTTTCATAACCGTCTAAATCTTAGGATTGCGAAAAAAATAAAGCAAATCAAGTAAATTAATTATCATGAAAATATTTCCTATAATAATTAAAATCATTGATTCCAAATCACGTTCTATTTGATGTCATGAGCTTTTTAAACGCTGAAAAACTACGAGATGTGCCGGGCTGGGCAAAGAATGCTCCTGTCCCCATCTGCATGGGGGGAGATTATCGGGCTCTTACTTTTTGTTGTAAACCGGGATATAGTTTGGCATTTGCTTTTAAATGCCGCCGTGATGAAGTGCTTAAAGAGTTGGGATTATCTGCAGAGGAATTCATCGATATAAAAGAACAATTTTCTCAAGAAAATGATTGGAGTTCAGATATTGTTTGTTTTGGGTCAATTTCCTATTGTTGCATGCGCAGAGGGGGTTGTCCAAGACGAGATATGGCATTAAAATTGAGATATCACGATATGAATAAAGAACAAATAATGGAATTATATTTTCGAAAGAAAAAAGAATTATCTAAAAGAATTTTAGAGAACATTAAAAATCCCGAAGGGAAAAAAAAAGTATTGCCTTATTTAAAATTGTTTGAATGATAAAATGTAAGGTTCATTATAATCAAGACTATTTCCATATAAACATCATTACGATATATTTTAATTATTAGAATTAAGAGAAATATTTAGTTAAAATTTGATCTGCTTCTCGGAATGCGGTGATTTCTCCAGTAAAGTTCTTAAGATGTTCCATAAATTCTAGTTCAAATTCTAGAGAAAATTTTTCATGAGCTTCTTCTGAAGCTTGAGTTGAAAAATCAACCAAAAGAGCACACATGAAGAAGGGCCTCTTTATTATTCTTAACTCTTTTCCTTCCAATAAAATTGCCTTTATTTCGCCAGAAGTATTGGTAGCTTCTTTAAAAAGGGAGGCAATAGCTGAAAACCCTCCCGCCATTAAAATGGTGTCCTCTGCTGTTAGATGATTTTCAAAGCTTTTTGAAAATAATTGAATGCCCTCCTTGGAGTAAACGACCAATAGATGCACCTTCTGTTGCTGCAATAACCAGGGTGTTTTGCTTACTCTGAAAAATGCGATTCCAATAATAAGCATTCCACCGTTTTGAAAAGCAATACCAATTAAGAAGCCAATAATTAGATATTGTAATGGTATTTCAGAAAGAGCGTCCCAAATCGTGTTAGGAAACATTGGAAGGAGTATTGCAAATATAACACCAATAAATAACCACGATATGAAATTCTTTTGTATGGGGGAGCCTGCTAGGGATCTGCTTTTCCATAGCATGATGATTAACCATAAACTCGCTACTACATTGAAAGTAACCCGCATGACCATTATGGTTGATAGGGGCACTATTCTTACGAAAAAAGTATTTCCCAGTGGTTGTACTTCAAATGAATTAGTGGATATCAAACCCCCTATTGTGATGAATGTGATGATGGATAGTAAAGTATGGCGATTCGAAGTTAATGCATTCCGATCGAACATTTCTAATACAATAACCAGCATATAAAGAGTTAGAATGTTGAATATTTGATAAATAATGAAAAATAATCGTACTTCCTCTTGATGGGTAAAAATATATTGCCCAATTTCAAAAGAATGTTGTATTAGATATGTTGCAAATAATAAAGACAGATACTTAAACATTTTTTGTTTGGTCTTGAGAAAATCCTTGAAGAAGAACAGAAATAATAGAAAAACAGGAATAATGGTAATGATGGGGACAGCAATTAAGAGATTTAAAAAAGTCTCATGTTGAAAAAGCTGAAAAATCATGTATTGTACCCCAACTTAGTTTAATTTGTTTAATATTATTTAGCATGGTAGAAATCATTTGATTAAATGATATTTTTATACTAAAGTCATGAAACTATTTTTATTAAAATCTTTTCAAAAAAATAGGGATCACCACGTTATCATTTTCACTTGAGAAATCAATGACAGTGTGGCTGAGGTTAATATTCCCGTCAAAATCCCCTTTAATAGAGATAAATGAAGGATAATGAAATTATGATTAGGAATTCCTAATAATCATGTTCAAAAATGCATATCTAAATCATTCAAGCTCGTCGTTATTAATATCTTAACAATCATATCATAAAAAAACATCTAGCAATCTAAGATAAGTATTAAAAAGAGAGCTTTTTTAATTCCTACACCTGATAAAATGGAATTTCACTTTTTTCCTTTGAGATAACAGAAACATTAATAAATTGATATATCTTTATAAAAGTAACGGATCAAAAGTTGATTTTTCGTGTTATTAGAACAAGTAATGCAACATGAAAGGAATGATATTTATATAGACAAAATTATCACTCCTCACGGTGAAGTAAAGGAAGAAGATAAGTTCATTATCAGAAAAATATTATATAAGGAATTCCAAAGATTTTTAAATCACTCATATTTAGCGAAAATTCGAAATCAAAATATCAAATAATTTCAAGTAATAGGTTCCAATCTCATTCTCTTACTAATTAATATATGAAATTGAATAAAATTATTCAACTTTAATATTTTTGTGTTGTTCTAGACTCTTCTTGAGTTTAACTTCGAGAATTCCGTTCGTATATCGAGCTTTTGCATAATCTGAATTAATTTGGGCGGGCAAATTCACTTCTTTATAATAATTTCTCCCAAATGTTTTGGATTCTGGTTTCGTGGAGATGATTACGCTATTTGAGGTGGCTTTAATTTGAATATCATCCTTTGATACCCCAGGCATCTCAGAAATGAGCGTGATCTCATCTTTTCCATCGATTACTTCAACCAATGGTTCCCGCGTTGATTGTACTTCGGGACGATCTTTTGGTTCCATCTTGATGTTTCCAAACTTATTAAAGCGAGGTTTTCCATCAGCTCCCATGGTTATATTGAACCCAGTCATGATGGGTCCAAATTTATCCTTGTTTTTCAGAAATTCTCTTTGGATATCTTCAGGGGATAAATTTTGATAATTTTCAGGTAAATTTTGCTTGATATTTTCGAAAATTTCCTTAAAAATTCGTTGGAACTGTTTGGATTTGAACAATTTTTCCGGATTATTCATGAACTTGAAAAAATCAAAAGGATTTTGAAAGATCTCGTCATCTTCATCGCCTTCATTATCTTCATCGTCCTCATTATCCTCATCATCATAATAATCGTCTGACATGGTTAACTACCTAATTTAAATTATTCTTTCTACTCATAATAAACAATTCTTAACTAAAAAATTTATTCTAACCAAAAAAAAAGGAATTTATGGGTGAAATCAAGATGGTAAAAAGCATTTTTCTGATTTGATAGATATTTTTAAGGCGGTTCTTTATATCTAATTAAAAAACTTAAATGGCAGTTTATTTAAATAGATAATTAGCATGTTATCCATTCTCATGATTCATAAGGGTTAAATCATTATATGATTCTTAAGTAATTGAAAAAATCATACGGAGTATTTGATAAAAATGTATGTAGCAGCATTGGATTTAGGAACGACGGGAGGCAGAACAATGATTTATGATTTCTCCGGAACATTATTAGCCAGTGATTACCAAGAATGGAGTTCCATTTATCCCTCTCCGGCATATGTTGAGCAAGATGCGAACTCGTGGTGGGATTCCATTAAAATGACTTCCGAAAACGCCATTAAAAGAAGTGGCATTGCTTCTTCCGAAATAGTTTCCCTCTCCATCACCAACCAAAAGTTCGGGGATTTCTCTCGAATTGGTTAAAGAGAAACTATTGTTCCTGTTGATCGGGAAGGTAATCCCCTCCATAATGCGTTAGTATGGCAGGATAGAAGAACAACAGATCAAGTAGAATTCATCAAGAAGAAAGTAGGCATTGATAAAATTTATCAAACTACGGGATTAACCATCGATCCCTATTTCTCAGCAACAAAGATTTTATGGTTTAAAGATAAAAAACCTAATATTTATCAAAATACGTACAAATTCTTGCTTGTTTCGGATTTTATTTTACATAAACTTACAGGGAAATTCGTTTCAGATCATAGTAATTTAAGTAGAACCATGCTATTTGATATAAATCATCTGCGTTATTCGGAAGAAATCGCGTCCGACTTAGAAATAGATTTGGATAAAATGCCGGAACCCTTGGAAAGCGGAATTGATATCGGAGAGATTACCACCGGTGAAACTGCTTTTGATAAGAAAACCTTAGTCATTACTGGAGCAGGTGACCAGCAATCTGCAGCTTTGGGAGTGGGAGTAAATAAAGCAGGTGAAATTAAATGTACTACGGGCACCGGGAGCTTCATTTTAGCGTATTTAGAGGATCCAACTTTTGATCCTCAAAAAAGAGTATTATGTAGTTGCCATGCTATTCCCGGAGCATGGGTGCAAGAGGCAAGCATTTTTACCTCTGGAGCGGCGCTCAGATGGTTTCGGGATCAAATTGGGCATGTTGAATGCATGGAGGCAAAGGATGGGCAAGATCCTTACGATATTATTACTTCAAAAGCGGAAGATTCACCTATAGGGTCAAATGGACTCATTTTCATCCCCCACTTGGTCGGAGCTGGTGCTCCTTACTGGAATCCTTTTTCTCGAGGAGTATTATTTGGATTGTCATTAGGGCACCTGCGAAAGGATCTTTATCGAGCGGTTCTTGAAGGAGTGGCGTTTGAAGTGAGAAAGAATATTGAAATATTTAAGGAATTAGGGATTGCCCCTGAAGAATTAAAGGTGACGGGAGGAGGATCACGTTCTGATTTATGGAACCAGATCATGGCGGATGTTTTGGGGATTACATGCGTTAGAAATGTGATTGAAGAAGCGACTTCTTTGGGTGCAGCCATTTTGGCCGCTACTGGTGCAGGAATTTTTTCAGACATTTCGAAAGCTGCAGAAAGTCTGTGTAAAGTAGATAAGAAATTCATTCCCAATCATGAAAATCATGCGATCTATGAAGATTATTATCAATTTTCAAAAGATTTGTATCGGGTTTTAAATGCGAATTCCTTTTATAAAAAATTCCATGACATAACAAGGATCAATGAGTCGCAATAATTTTATATAGATTAATTATCTCTTAAATTATAGTGTATTTCATTATTTAATATTATAATCCAACAACTTTTCAACTTCTAAGCAAAAGAACGTGAATTAGACCATGAGTGATGATGATAGGAACGAAACACATGATATAGATACCATCAAAGTGCAAAAATATTCGGAGAGGCAAAAGATGATTGCCATGATTTTTTATATAGCCATAGTGGTTTCTTGCATATTAACCTTAGCCGGAATTGTTTATACCATCGCAGATTTAATCATGTCGGAAGGAAAATTAACTTTATATCTCTCACTGAATTTTGGTATTCAAATAGCGATTATTGGTTTACTTTTTGCCGGGCTTTTCTTTATTTTAATCTTCTTTTTCGGATTATTTAAAAAGGGAACTAAAGCTATCTTAAAGTTCATATTTAAGAAAGTAGAGCTTGAAGAAAAATATAGACATAGAATCGACGTACAAATAGCAGCAGGTGGACTCCTTTTAAGTGTAATGGTAATCATTTTGGGATTAGCAATCTCTCTTTTTTATGAATTATTAGGCGGTACTTCGAATACTACGACTCCAACGTTTAACAACTTGTTAAATTCATTTTCCCACGGCCAGATTCTGCTGTTTATCGCTATTATCGTGTTTTCCTTCGTAGGACTTTCGATCTTTTTATTTTATCTGTGGAATAATGGATATTATATCATTTTGAAGTTCGTGGGAGGCTTAGAGCAAGATAAAAAACCTGCAGACAAATAAGTGAAAACAACAAAGTGGTTTTTTTCTATATTTACTCTTAGAAAATTCAAATCAGTAAATTCTAAGTCTTATTAGGTTTATATAGCACTCCTTTTTATTTACTCTTAATAATCTACTTAAACTTAATTTAATAGAATTCACTCATGGCAATTAAAGTAGGCATGGTTTTTAGTTTTAATCAATTGCCCGATGTATCAAGATTCCCCTTTGTTATTAATAAATCTAAAAATAGTTTTCATGTGAGAAAAGGAGCATTTGTTTCAACCCAATCGGAAGAAGGCTATCTTATTGGGATAGTGGAAAAAATTGTATTATTGAACGAGTATTTTTCCGATGCCTTGACTATTAAAGCCTATACGGGTACTAATAACCCCAATGTATTGAGTGGTTTATTTCCTACGGAAGATTTTGAATCTGCCATTGCAATAGTGGATTGTTTGGGATTATTAGAGTTCGATAAAGAGGACACTTCCAATAAAATTGAGAAGTCTAAACGAATGAGCTATCCCGCAAGCCCTGGTGCGGCGGTTTATTTGGTAGAAGAAGATATTTTAAGTGATTTTTTAGGATTTGATAAGGATCATGGATTAAAACTAGGAAAAATTAAAGTTTCAGAACATGAGGCACTAATTAGCATGGATCGCTTATTGAACAAGCATTTTGCGATCCTTTCTATTTCTGGAGGGGGCAAAAGTTATCTTACCTCCATCCTTATTGAAGAATTGCTTTCCAGAGAGGATTCTCTAGGTACTCCAGCAATTATTTTAATCGATGTACACGGGGAATATTCTTATTTAAAATCCATAAAGCAATTCGAGAATAAAATTAACCTCCAAGATATTTCTTACTTTCAAATCGCCGTTCCTAAACTAAGTGAGTGGAGTTACAAAAAATATCAAAATCAAATCTCCAACGTGCAAGTTCGAGAATTATCAAAGTACATTTATGCCTTGAAAAAAAGAAAGGAGAATAAACTCTTTAGTATTGTTGATTTAATTGAACAAATAGAAACCGATTCCGAGGGAAATAAAAGTACTAAGCAAGCCCTAATTGGATGGTTGGAGGGACTTAATTCATTAAATATTTTTGGAACCCAGGAAAATCCTCTAATGAAAAATTTATTAAATCCCGGGGAATTAACTATTTTTTCTTTTCAAAATGAAATTAATATTAGAAAAAAGCAAATCATTTTAGATTATATCTGTAATCGATTATTTTATTTGCGAAGATTGAACAAAATACCTCCCTTTTTATTAATTATTGAAGAAGCCCATCAATTTTCACCTGAAGCGGCCCAATCAAAAGCCATATCGAAATCAATAATTGAAACTATCGCTCGTGAAGGAAGAAAATTCATGGCTTGTTTATGCTTGATTTCTCAGCGTCCTAAAAAGTTGAGTACTACCGCGCTCTCTCAATGTAATTCTAAATTAGTATTGAGCATAAAAAATCCAAATGATCTCAAACACCTCATGGATAGTTCAGAAGCCATTACCAAGGAACATGCCGACATGATTTCAACTTTAGGGGTAGGAGAGGTATTACTAATGGGTAATGCCGTGAATCATCCCATCTTCATAGAAGTTAGAGAACGCACTTTTCATTCAGTAGCAGAATCTATTTCGCTAAGTGGAGCATGTGCAAAATGGATAAAAATCGATTAAGCACTATCCTCTAATACCTCATGACTAAGTGCGGGAGTATCTTTTT
>CAYLZE010000148.1:0-9629 GCA_964388035.1 uncultured archaeon | reverse complement strand
GCAATCCTTAGATTGCCATCGCAAAACGAAGCGATTATGGGTATGAGATGCTTATTTAAATTATCTAAATATTTTTTGGGAACTTCCTCCCTCATTAGGAACGTATTTATTCTTTGTTCAAAAATTTCCACGACTTCTTGATTTGTATAATTTCTGAAAAAGATCTCTTTATTTACTTGAAGGCCCTTTATAAGTGGATATTCATGGAGAGGCCAAATCGAAATTAATAGTTTACAGTTTTCCCGGAGTTTGTTTAAGTTCCGTGTTATAAAAGGAGACGTATGATATGTTCCCGAAATAACTCGAACACTCACTTTACTCTCATTTAAGGATTTGAGTTTTTGATCGGGAATATCCTCTGAAGCAAGATAATCAAACCCCGTAAAGTCATAAAATGCAAGAGCAAGATTCGGGTAAGATTCTGATATTAATCGACAAATTATCTTAAGAGTTACATGCTTTCCAATCCCAAGCGACCCAATAATGGCTATATGAAGCGGGGCTGGCAAATTTTCAAGCGAACCAACATACTGAGATATAATTTTAATTTCAGCATGACGATCCACGAATAAGTTTATCAAATCTTTAGAAATAGGCTCATCTTTTGTGAGCACCTCTAAGGGATCGGTTGAATAATGAAAATATCTAAACCAATAGGTTGTTAAATCGCTGATTATGATCTCATGATCTAATCCTTCTTCCACTGACTTCTTTACAATTTCGCTGAGATCTTCGTACTGATTCTTTTTAGGGTCCATTTTAACTATAATTATTTAAATAGAAATATACCATATATTTATATTTTACAATTACCAATATAAACATAGCGATTTTTCAAGAAGATTTTCTCATGAATAAAGTAGAATTACGAATATTTATATATGATTTATACCATATTATGATTTGTGAATGAAGATTCATTGTAATTATCTATAAGTGTAAATAAGCTCACCATTCATATAGGGGGAGGAGGGCTTGTTAGGTCATGATTATAGATAATTACGTTTCCATCAATATTAAATACAGAAAAAAGCATTATATATATACTATACAAGAAAGTAAAATTTCTAACCAAAAGATAGGTGATTTAAGATTTCAAAAGTACAGAATATAATCCAGAACACTTTCCTGCAGAAAGTTAGCTACTTCATGAATCAGAGAGATCCCAATAGATACGTCCCAACTTTATTTCCAATAAAAAATGGATTTCTAACTGGAAATAAAAGGATAATAGTTTAAGAGTCATGAAGTCAGGTGAAAGAAATTGGTAAAAAAATATCCTCCCACCTTGGAGGAACTTAAAAAAAGAAGAGAAAGCGTGCCTGCTTCGGAAATTGAATTTTACAGATTGCTGGATTCATTATCTGATGATTGGCATGCTTGGCATTCCATTAGTTGGGAGAACATTAAGGATTCTGTTTCAGGAGAAGCAGATTTTCTGTTATTTAACCCAACTCATGGTTTCATCGTCGTGGAAGTAAAAGGAGGGATAATTAGCGTGGAAGATAATGTATTTTATTCCACGAATACGGTAACTGGTGAAAAAACTAAACTAGATAAGGATCCCTTCGATCAAGCAAGAAACTCGATGTATCAAATTTTAAATTTTTATGTTAAAGTGGCGGAAAAAGAACCCCAACCGGAACTCCTCTTAAAAGATGTAAGAGGAAGAAAACTTTTTCCTTTAAATTTTGATTACATGGTTTTTTTTCCTAATACTCGGTTTAAAGGGGAGTCTGACTATATACAGTATGAAAATATTCATATTTTTGACGAGTCCGATTTAGATGAACAATGTGAATGGACTAGCATGGAGATGACCGGCACATCTCATCTCGAACAGTTTCTCATTAAGTTATTAAATACCTATGAACTTTATCGGGTCTATAAGCCTGACGTGGCACATTTTTTTGTCAAATTTTTAGGTACTAATATTCGAAATTACGTTTCTCTTCAAAAATATTATCAGATAAGAGAAGATGAGCTATTAAGGATAAATGAAGTTCAAGATTTCTTGCTCAATACACTTTCAGAGAAAAAAGAGTGCATCTTTAAGGGGAGCGCAGGTTCAGGAAAAACCTTTATTGCCATCAAAAAAGCAATAATGAATTACCAAAAGGGAATAAAAACGCTATTTTTATGTTTTAATAGAGAATTGAGAGATTCCGTTAGAGATTATCTTGCTCAAAATCTTAATGTTACCGCAGATCAACTCAAGGGAATAATTGATGTATATTCCCTTAATCTTTTCCTTTCGGAATTACTGCAAAGAACCTTTGATACTTATGTGGAAAGATATCTCAGAAAATCTTTAGAGCAATTTAATTACGCTCCCATCGCTCAAAAAATTGTAGAAGAAAGAGAAAAAATCCCATTGAAATTCAAATATGATGCAATATTAATTGATGAAGCACAAGATATCGATGAGAGTCTCTGGGGAGTGTTTCCCATTTTTTTTAACACTCCAGATGAAGGTATTTTCTATGTATTTTTTGATGAAGCGCAGACAATCTTCAAGGAAAGATTTTCTCCGAGCAAGTTTGGAATGGATGAGAAAAAGGATCTCCTGATCTTGAATAGAAATTTAAGAAATACGGTTCAAATTGCCTCTTGGCTTGAATCGGAAACGCATTTAGGACACTATAAAGAATTTTCGGGAATTTATGGGTTCGAAATCACGAGAACTGAGACACGCTCGGCAGAACAAGCCATCGAAAAGGCGGCCCAAATGATTAAAACCCGCTTCTATAGTCAAGCAATAGAACCAAATCAAGTCATTATTTTATCCTACAATAAATTAAAAACGCTCCTTCCACAATCCACTTCAGAGAATAAATTTGACTATTATGAATCTCAAATTGAAAAAGGTACCGTGATCATCGAACCAAATAACTTCTCTGACCTCAAGGAAATTCAACAATTAGATAAGATCCGTAAGAAAGGGCTAATCATTTTCAAAACCATAACTTCATTCAAGGGACTGGAAAGAGACATTATCTTTCTTGTCATACCCAACATTAACACGTTCAAGAAAACAAATCCACCATTGTTTGAAAACTTTATTAAGCAAGTGTACGTGGGAGCTTCCCGAGCAAAATTTAAATTACACGTTATTGAATTTGATCAAATAAAATCTTAAATTTAAAGTATAGTACCCCAAGAATCATTTATAAGAAGAAAAAAAAAGTAAGATGAAAAATATCATATTAAAAGTAGGTAAAAAAACATGAGCCCTGCGGAAAAAGAATCCGAAGAAATTCAGGAATTTATATTTGAAGAAGAATACGTTTCCCCGTTGAAATCTTGTATTGAATTTCTTGAAGAACATAAGAAAGAATATCAAAAGGGAGATGCTCCTTACACGCTAGGACCGGATGACACGCCCTTTCAAATCACGGATCAGCGCATTTTTAAGATACCGCAATGTGAAGAAGTAAGGAGAATTGGCTTCGTGGATGGAGGGAGCGCCCCCATATTGGCAAGCGCGGACTTTTGCGTTAACCTGAATCGTGTAGCCGGAGCTGTATTTGATTCTTACACTTATGAAGAATTTGCTCATATGCCAGAATTAATTGAATTCTACAGCGCTACGGTCTTGCATCCCAAGAATGATGGCTCTTTGCGTTATATTACTAAAATTTTTCCACGAGAGAAAGAGCATGTCCAATATCTTCCGCAAAAAGATATAATTATTTCCATTAAAGATCCATCCATAATAACAGGAAGAGGCTTTTTACCCAAAATAGAAAAATTTGGAAGCATTGCCCGCCGCTTTGCCGAATGGACAGATGGCCAGGAATTAATTAATCGAGAATTGCATGAAGGAGATATCTTTGTAAGAGATGGGTCCTTACAAACAAGCTATACGGGAGAGACTCTTCTGGCAACTTTCTTGTATAAAAAAGCCTTAGAAAAAAACGTTTGCGTGACGGGGCTTTCTAAAACGTGCCGCCTCTTTACAAATAATGGCGATTGCTTGATCTCCATCATTGATTCCATCGCAAGCAACAAATTTCCTAATAACGAATGGTATTATCACCCCATCTATAAAATAACAAAAGCGGATAATAAAGCAGATTTATATTTCATTAAATTGCACCGAGCTTCCCTTTATCCCTTCCGCTTTGATATTTACATTGAACAATCGGAGAAAATGACCCAGGATGAGCGTGAAAATGTAATTTCTAATTTGGCATTGAATTCTCAAGATTTATCCTTTCCCGGCTATCCTCACGGATTAATCAAGGTGGATCAGTTGTCCCGGGTTTCCTTTAGAGAATTGGATGCTCATAAAATAATGCTCTTGTCAGAATTCACTCAAGATAATTATGAAAAATATATACAACCTTGACTGCGCTCCGTGGATGCCCACGATTTGTTAAATAAAATAAGAAGAAATTTTTAAAGGGATTCAAAATTGAAAGTTTAAAAAAAATCCAAACAACCTGTAAGAAAAATCTATAAAAAAGTCACAATAATCCGAAAAAAATGTCAGAACTAGGAAAAAGTATAGGACAATTTGTCTCGGGATCCTTTAACAAATTAATATTGAGACAAAAAGCCGATCAAGTATTCGAGATCGGAGAACTATTAATTGCCGGCAACGGCAAAAATGATTATGCCATCTATCAGATTAATGATTTATTTTATGGAAGTCAGATTCCTCAAGGTTCCCTGGAATTGATGGCCGGCTATAAACTTGAAAGAGAAAAATCCGAGTTACGGATTTATGAACCGGAACTGAGAAATTATGTATTAGCCGATGCTCGAGCTCTCGTGAGAATACAACACGATTCAAAACTTGGATACGATATCTTCTTGCCCAAAACTTTACCCCAGTTTTTTGGTAATGTCTATGAAATCGAGGATGATCATTTAACTTTTCTGAAAGAGACCGAAATCGAGAATCCTATTTCCATCGGTCAAGTAAGAAGTGGCACCCGAATTTTAGATACCCCCGTGAGCTTGGAAGCCACGGACGTTTTGACCCATCACGTGCTCATTCCCGCCACCACGGGGAGAGGAAAATCAAATTTAGTCAAAGTAATGTTGTATAACATTCTCGAAAACGAAAACGTGGGCAAATTAGTGTTCGATCCCCATGATGAATATTTTAAAAGCTTAGAACAACATCCCAAAAGTCTTGAAAATCTCAAATATTATACCATTCGGGCGGTTCCCAATCATATAGATTTACGGTTTAATACCAAGTTAATTCGCCCCGATCATGTTACGGGTTCCATTAGTCTTACCATACCCCAGCAAGAAGCTTTAATCGTATATTATCGCCAAGATCGAGAGAACTGGATCCGAAATATCTTTACAGGAGCGCGACCAAATGGCGTTCACGAAAATACCTTAACTGCCCTCAGAAGAAAGATGGGAATATTACTCGATATCGAAATTGAAGAAGATGACCACGGAAATGAACAAGCCATAGAACACGGAATATATAGATTTAGCGGATTTGAAACCACGGTAAATGATATTATTAAATATCTAAAAGACGGAAACACGGTAATCGTGGATACCTCTCTATTTAGTGGAAATGAAGAGATTTTTATCGCAACCATCATCGTGGAAGCGCTATTTTGGGAATATAGGCAACAAAAATTTAATGATCAATTAAAGAACCTTCCCGTCATTACCATCGTTCTGGAGGAAGCCCCCCGCGTGATCGGAAAAAACGTGCTGGAAACAAGAGAAAACATTTTTGGCACGATAGCTCGAGAGGGACGAAAATTCCAAATCGGACTGATAGCAATCACGCAACTTCCTTCAGTCATCCCCCGGGAAATTTTAGCTAACATGAATACCAAAATCATCTTGGGAAATGAAATGGGCCCCGAACGTGATGCCCTCATAAACAGCGCGGCTCAAGACCTCTCGAAAGATTCGCAAAACATTGCGAGCCTGGATAAAGGAGAAGCCATCATCACCTCCAACTTCACCAAATTTGCCATCCCGATTAAAATTCCCCTTTTTGAGCAAATGGTGAAGCAAGATTTAGAAAATAAAAAAAATGATAATAAGAATATCAAGAAAAGAAGTCCGTTTTAAGAATTTAAATTATTTTTTACTCAAAATTCATGCAAAGCATATTAAATAAAAAATAGATTAAGAAATAGGTTAGCAAATAGATTAAAATTTAGGTGTTGAGAAAATTGAACGTTAAAATAGCTCACGTGTCCGACTGCCATTTAGGGGCCTGGAGAAAGGAATCCCTCAATGAAATGGGATACGAGGCATTTGAACGCATGGTGGATATTTGTCTGGAAGAAAAAGTTGACCTTGTCTTAATAAGTGGAGATCTTTACGACAATTCCAATCCAAAAGTAGACGTGGTGGATTTAGCTACAAGACAATTAAGAAGGTTGCGAGACAAGAATATTCCCGTGTACGGAATCATGGGCTCCCATGACTTCTCCCCCTCCGACAAATCAATGCTTCGCCCGTTAATTTCCGCTGGCTTATTTACGAACGTGTCGCAAGCAGAATGGGTTGAAAATGAAGAGAAATTCCCATTGCGATTGAAATGGATTCAAGATGAAAAAACAAAAATCAAGCTGGCGGGAATGCGTGCCCGAAAAAGAAGCATGGAAATAGAGGATTACAAGATTTTAGATTTAAACATCTTAGAAGCAGAAGAGGGAATCAAAATCTTCTTATTGCATACCATGATAACCGATTTGAAGCCCGAAGACTATAAAAGCATGGGCGACGTTTCGAAATCTCTCCTGCCAAAGGATTGCATGTATTATGCTGGAGGGCACTTGCACGAGACCATACCAGATACTTTGAGGTTTGAAGATCACGTGGTAATTTCTGAGGGGATGGAAATCCATGAGAAAGTGGTCTATCCTGGATGCCTTTTTCCTTCCAACTTTCGAGAATTGGAAAAGTTCCGATATGGCGGATTCTGCATCATGGATGCTGATTTAGCCACGAAAGAGCTTAAAGTACAGTTCAAGCTAATTAAGATTAAAGAGGTTATTCCCATCTCTATCGAGGCAAGCAACAAATCGGCACAAAAGGTAATGGAACTCATCCAAGAAGAAAGTAATGATAAAGATGTACGGGACAAAATCGTGCCAGTCAGAATTTCGGGAAAATTAGCCTCCGGGAAACCTATCGAAATAAATCCCAGCACGATCACCTCCTTATTTCTCGATAAGGGGGCTCTTGAAGTGTTAATTAATAAAATTCAGTTAACCTCGCAAGAATATGAAAATGTAAATGTCGGCCCTCAAATGACAAGCGAAGAAATAGAAGGCAAATTAATTTTTAAACACGCTCAACAATCTAATTTTAAAGAACTTTCCAAAAAGGATATAGAAGAAAAGATCCACCAGCTATTAGAAGCCCTGGGAAGACCCATCAAGGACGAAGAAGCAAAAAAAGACTACACCAAACTCATGGTGGATAACTTCTATCATGTTTTAGGAATAAAAGAAGAGGAGGAAATCACATGATTTTGAATTCTATTAAAATAAATAACATTCGCAGCATTAAAAACCTGGAATTAACTTTTCCCAAAGCAACCATTTTATTTTTTGGGGACGTTGGAAGCGGCAAATCCTCCGTGCTAAAAGCAATTGAATTCGCTCTGTTCGGAACGATGGGAGAACTCTCCGCAGAATCCCTACTACGAAGAGGACAAAAAAGCGGGTCAGTGGAAATGTACTTTACCATCGATGGGAGACAATACGGCATTCACCGAGAACTCAAGAAAGTTATAAAGAAGGATAAAGAAAGCATCACTCAACCTAAAGGATGGCTCTCGGAAAATGGAACCAAAACAGACTATTCCACCACGGAATTGAGGCTTAAAATTCTAAATTTATTAAATTATTCTGCTTCACGGTATAAGGCCACCAATAAAAAATGTATCGATATCTATCGCTATACGGTTTACACGCCTCAAGAAGAGGTAAAACAAATCTTAATGGCCAGCCCCGACGAACGATTCGACATATTAAAAGATGCCTTGGAAATTGAAAAATATGAGCACGTGATTGCCAATTTAGAAGAAGCTAAAAAACAGCTCAGTCGGGACCTCAGAAATATAGATATGAAAATCGCAAGTTTGGGCGCCCCCGAGCAAGAAATCCCAGAGAAAAAGCAAGAAATCGAAACTCAAGAAAACGAAATTGATGAGATATCTCTTAAAGTAAAAGAAAAAAACGAGGAATTAAAAAAAGAACGGGCATATCAAGAAAAGATCCAAAAAGAATTTAATGATCTCTCCAAGCAAGTGGTAAAAGTCAAGGGCTTACAAGATACGATTCATGAGCAGGCGGAGTCAATTAGCCAAAACCAAGTTGAATTGCAAGAACTCGAAACTAATATCTCTGAAAATCAAAATGCATTAGATTCATTGCCCGTTATTGTACTAGAGACAAATAAGACGGAAGAGGAAATGGAATTCACCATTAAAGAGCTCCGTGAAAGTGAATCGGAGCATATTACGGAAGAAGCTACCACAATAGATGATGTCGATAAAATTAAAACCATGTTAATAAATAACAAATGTCCTCTATGTAATCAAGAAATCCACGAACGGGAGCGATTCGAGAAAGAACTTGCTACAGCTCAAGAAAAATTAAAAAAGATTTCTCTAAATTTAGAAAAAGTTAGAAAAGAGATCCAAAATCAAGAACGCTTGCTTAAAAACCAGCGAGAGCATGCTATAAATGAAAAAGAAAGAAAAAACCTCTTGAAATTATTAAAAGAACAGCAAAAGAGAAACGAGTCCCTTAAAAAAGCTATAGAGGACTCTCAGAAAAAGATCGCCGATATTCAAAATAAAATAAATGACGTGCTCACTTTGTATGAAATCGAATCAATAGAACAATTAGAAACTAAAGAAAAAGAAATCGAATCGAATTTAAAACAGCAAAAAGAGCAAGTTCAAAAGGTTCAACAAGACTTGACAGAGATCGAAAAACAAAAAAGTTCCGTGGAAACCACCTTAAAAACCTTGAAAAAAGAGTTAAAACAGCTGGAACAGGATGTCAAGGAAAAAGAAACCCTTAAAGAAAGAAAAAGGTTCAAAACTGAACTATCCGATTGGGTTTCCAACCAATTGCCAACGCTTTTTCGCGACATCGAGCGGACGATACTCCTTTCCACCGCTCGAGATTTTAATGAATACTTCAAGGAATGGTTCGCAGAATTGGTCCAAGAAGCAAATGTCGAAATTAATATAAACCCTCAGGACCTCCAACCCATTGTTCATATCGGCGGTTATGTTTCTCCCTTTGAAGACATGTCGGGAGGGGAAAAAAGCGCCTTGTCTCTCGCTTATCGGCTTGCTTTGAATCAGACTATCAATTCCAAGCATCCCGATGTAAAAACCCGAGATCTTCTCATTCTTGATGAGCCCACGGATGGTTTTAGCGAGGCACAAGTCAATAAGATGCAGGATGTGTTTGGCAAGTTAAACACCTAGCAACTCATCATCATATCCCACGAACGGATGCTCGATTCTTTCGTGACCGATATTTTCAATTTCAAAAAAACCAACCATAAAACCACCATCAAAAAAGAAAGTGTTTAAAAAAATGACGGAAAAAAAACCATCAAATAGCGAGTTAGTTGATTTCCACGGCATTCGCATCCCTTCTTTC
>CAYLZE010000147.1:0-10210 GCA_964388035.1 uncultured archaeon | reverse complement strand
ATGTTGCAAAAGAAATTCAACTTGCAAATGAAGTACCTACTAAATTCAAAATCGAAGAATATACCATCCCTATTGTATGTGGATTGATTCATTCCCGAGAGATGGTTGCTTTAGCTTTAGGAATTCAAAAAGAAAATATTATTACATTTATATCAGATAAATTAGAAGATCTCAAACCATGCACCAAGACTCAAGAGGCTCCATTTTTAAAGAATAAGATAGCGATGAATTCAAACAAGATTGAACAGTTTTTGCCAATTATTGATTTTTATGGAAATAGAAGATATATTACCTCTAGCATTGTAATCACAAAATATCCTAACGAGGATCGCTTGAACGCTTCCTTTCATAGATTGATGTATATAAACAACAATAAATTTTCCATAAGGGTGGTTGCTCAGAGGCATTTAGATAATGCCTATCAAGAAGCAATGAGGAAAAATATAGATTTAGATGTAGCAATCGTCATGGGAGTTCATCCTGCGATCGAATTAGCAGCAGCATTTTCCGCACCAAAATTAGATGAGTTGGAACTGGCAGCTTCATTTTTAGGAAAATTAGAAGTTTTTACCTTGCCAAATGGAATTAGCGTGCCCTCAAACTCAGAATTCGTGCTTGAAGGTCGTATTACTAAGGAAATCGCTGCTGAAGGTCCATTTATTGATCTAACGGGCACTCTTGATCAAGTACGTCAGCAACCCGTTCTTGTGATAGATACACTGTATCATCGTGAAAGTCCTATCTATAGAACCATTCTCCCGGGAGGGAAGGAGCACAAAATGCTAATGGGAATACCTCAAGAACCTCGAATTTATAAAATGGTTTCGAATACTCTTCCTACGGTAAAAAATGTGGTTCTAACACCAGGAGGCAATTGTTGGCTTCACGCGGTAGTTCAGATAAAAAAAAGAACGGAGGGAGATCCAATGAATGCTATTCTTGCTGCTTTAGCCGCTCATCCCAGTCTTAAAAGAGTAATTATTGTTGATGAAGATATTGACATTACAAATTTAGAAGAAGTAGAATGGGCAATTGCCACGAGAGTGCAACCTGATAAAAGTATTTTAATTATCCCCAATGCAAAAGGATCTTCATTAGATCCCTCAGCGAGAGATAATATAACAAGCAAGTGGGGAATCAACGCTACAAAACCCTTAGTAGATAATTCAGGTTATAATAGAGTAAAATTTTAATTTTTTTAGTTTAAAATTAAACGGATTAGAATCCCTCAGAAGAAAATATTGATTTTGATAATCTCCCAATAAGGAAATTTTATCATGTATCTTTCAAAAGAAGAAGAACGCATATTGGATGGAGAACAAGGGGAAATAAAAGCAAAAGCAATGAGAATCTTAACAACTTTAGGAGACATTTTCCATGCCGAACAACTCATTCCTATTGAATCCACCCAAATTGCGGGAATATCTTATAAAACCATTGGAGATGCCGGCTTAGAATTCTTGCAAGAGTGGGCGAATCATGGTGTTCAAGTGGTCGTAGAAAGTCGCATGAACCCTGCTGGAATGGATTTAGAGGACTGGAAGAGTATGGGCATTTCAAATGAATTCGCAAAAAAGCAAATGAAAATAATTGACGCCCTCGTTTCCATGGGAGTACGTAAAAGTTGTACTTGTACACCCTATTTGGCGGGTTTGGTCCCTAAATTTGGTTCTCACGTTGCTTGGTCTGAATCTTCTGCCGTGATATTTGCGAATTCCGTTTTAGGTGCAAGAACAAATCGCGAAGGAGGCCCCAGTGCTTTATCTGCTGCCTTGATAGGAAAAACTCCCAATTACGGACTTCACTTGAACGAAAATCGAATTGCTCATTTAATATTTGATGTTGATTTTGAATTACAGGATTTTGATTATTCTCTGTTAGGATATCATGTTGGTGAAATCTCTAAGAACAAGATACCATTAATAAGGGGGATTAAAAAAGCAAATTGGGACCAATTAAAATCTTTAGGTGCAGGAACAGCAGCTAGCGGAGGAGTACCCATGTTCATGATTCCCAAAATTACACCAGAAGCAGAAAATATAGATAATCCTGAAATTATCCCCATAAGGCGTGAAGATCTAGATGCCGTCCAAAACAGATTCATGACAAAAAGAGAATGTTCTATCATCACCTTTGGCTGTCCTCATTGTTCCGTGGAAGAGATTAAAGAAATCATCAGTAAAAATAACACCTCAAAAGAGATATGGATCTTTACGACAAAAGAAAATAAGCAAAAATTTAGCAGTATTCCAAAGAATATTAAGATTTTTTCGGACACCTGCATGGTTGTTAGTCCTATTAAAGAATTAGGTATTAAGTGTGCTTGTACTAATTCGAGTAAATGTGCTCATTATTCCTTAAATTTATCCCGGATTGAAACCAATCTAAAACCGTTGGAGGTGCTTCTTAATGAAGATTAATGGTCAATGCGTTGTTCCCGGTGTAGCAAGGGGACTTGCTCTGATTTCAAAAGAACCCATCTCCTTCTTAGGGGATATCGACCCACAAACAGGAGAAATTATTGCAGCAAATAATCCATTAAAAGGAGAATCCATAGCAGGAAAAATCTTCGCATTCCCATGCGGCAAGGGCTCCACGGTGGGATCATATGTTATTTTTCAACTACATAAAAATGGGAAAGCTCCTATTGCTATAATAAACAATCAAGTTGAAGCAATTGTAGCCGTTGGAGCAATCATATCTGATATTCCCTTAATTCATCATGTCAATATTGAAGATCTTCCGAGTGGAAAACTCATCACAGTAAATGCTGAGAAAGGTTTCATTGAATTCTAAACCCTTGTTATCAACTTTATTTATCTTTCCAGTATTAATCATGTAAGTCAGTTTGAAATTACTTAGGGAAGAATCAATTTGAGTACAAAAAATAATTAATTATTTAGTATTTTAATCTACATATACAAAGTTAATTTAACAACTTTTATAATTGAAGAGAAAATCAGAATTGCCGGAAGAACCTGAACGAGAAATAAAAAGAATTCAAGAGCTGGAAAGCATAAATCTTGCCAGAGATGAAATTAGGGATGAAGTCGTAGAAACAAAGAAGAAGGTACAGAACGATAACGATGCGTTAGCAGAAAGAAATCACGATCGCCTTAAAACACATGGAATAAAATCTTATGATATTGTGGGGGCAATCGGAGCGGGAAAGACCGCACTTCTGGAGAAAATTTGTGAGAGAGTTTCCCCTTCTCATAAGATTTTGGTGATTTGTGGAGACATAACTACCCGAGTTGATGCAAATAGGATTGAAGAACGTGGAGCAGAAACGGTACAAATTAATACGGGAAGAGAATGTGCGTTAAATGCATACCATATCCACCAAATAATTTCTAATAAGGATCTAGAAAACTATGATCTCGTTTTCATTGAAAATGTGGGAAATCTCATTTGCCCTTCGGATTTTATACTGGGAACAGATAAAAGAATAACCATTGTTTCAGTAACAGAAGGAGAATGGGTTATAGAAAAACATCCCATGCTTTTCAAGATGTCTGATATTGCTGTAATAAATAAAGTGGATTTAGCTCAGAGATTAGGGACTAATCTTGAAAAAATGATCAATGATGCAAAAAAGATCAATCCAAATATCCAAGTAATACTAACCAGCGCTAAAACTAGTGAGAATATTGATAAATTGATAAAAGCTTTGGAACTCTAATCAGGAGGATCATGAGATTTTTAAAATAAACATAACTAAAGGAGTATAAAGATGTATAAGGAATTAGAAATAATAATATCTCAAATTTCCAAACCAGACACTCTAAATCCATCAGAAATTCAAAACTTGTTGAAGAATTTCTTAAAAAATAACATTAAGAAGAGTCATTTTGAAGAATATGAAGGAGATTATCCCACTTTTATTGAGCCCGTATATATATCCGCTAAAGTCAAGATTGGGGATGATGTTCTTTTAGGACCTAACGTTTATATTGGAGAAAATTCTGAAATTGGCGAACATAGCGAAATTTCAAATTCAATCGTGTTAGATAATGTTCTTATCGGAGAAAACTTCAAATTAAATAATTGCATTGTTGCCCAGAATAGTGCGCTAACCCTAAATAATGTGAATGTTAAGAATTGTATCATTAGTGGGAGTGCAAACTCGGAGAAGGATTTAAAAATTATAAAATTTTAATGTCTTCCTTAATCCGATTTCGACATTTTTTTATTTTTTCCAATTTCTTCAAGATATAATTCATAAAACCAGGAAACTAAATTTTGAAAGAAGAAGCGTTCTCTTAACACATCATAATGTGATTTTCCCTTGAGACTTGTTAATTTAGCGATATCTTCGGATTTGATTTTATTTTCGAGAACTAGATCCATGCGAGTCTTAAATTGATCTTCCAATCGAATATCGCGCAATATTAGGCTTATGGCATCTGATATTCGTTCCATCAATTTGTTGATCTTTTCCTTTGCTTCAATTAATGTTGGATCTTTTTGTTTTAAAAACTGCTTTATTTTAGTTAATAGATCTCCTCGTTTATAATAATTGATTAATTCCTCATTATCTAATAAATCCGAGAGATAATCTATTACATCCCGTATAATTTCTGAAGATATTAACATGTTTTTCATTTCTACTTCTAATTCTTTTAAAAATTGATTTTTCAAGAATTGCTTGTATTTGATAATAATTGCCTCATGTTCTTTAATATCGGAACATACTTCCACGACTTCTCCTCGAGGAGTAGAATACGTAAACCCATGTCCTTGGGGTCCAATCCCACCTAAAATCACCATTGAAAGGCTATAAAAATTATAATTTTGCACATCCAAGACTTTTTGTTTAATCTCCATGATGTTTAACGGGGAAATTAAATGAAGGCGACTTTTATATTTTATTTTAATGAAACCAGATTCAGAGAAGCTATTAGAGTTATTAGGATGATCAAAATTATCAAAATCACTAAATTCTCGTTCTATAAATTTCAGAAATTGGGAAGTAGTACCAATCTTTTGCACTCGCAAGCCATAAACCATGTAATTATCTAAATAATTTAAGATAAAACTTACATTATAATTGCCCGCAAACATGCTTTCATCCACCATGAAAGGGGAACTTAAATAATCTGAGAAGAATTGAAACAAGTCTTGAGGAACAATCTTATAAACATGATATATCAACGAATCTGGAACGCGCTCGAATAAATCCGTTAAATTTGAGACGAATAATGAATCTTTTTTTAATTTCCTAATTAATTGCTGATCTTCCTTGTCCAGTTGTCTTTCAAAAAGATTAAATTCATTATAAAATCGAATTAATTCTATGATTTCTCCAATCTGACCCGTTTGGAGGCTATATAAATGAAGATTGGAAAGAATATCAAATCGATCGGGAATTTTCTGGGGATCGAGGAAAATGTCTAATTTTGAAGCGAAAAAGATCAATTCTTTGAAGTTCTTGAGCTTCTTTACTTTTAAAAGATGAGAGAGGGTTTGATAAAAAGCATCCTCAATTTTTGTTTTCCATGCCCCTGAAATTGATAAATATACAGAATTAAAGTAATTCTTTTTATCTAATTGGATGAAAAGTTTTTTAATTTTAGGAAGATTGCGAGATTCTAACGTATTAACAATTAATTTTAACAGATCTTCTGTCATGACTTATATCACATTAAAATTATAAAACAAAATAAAATTGATTCCAATAAATTTTAGTTTTATATTTATTAAAGACAAATAACTTATCATGGAAGACTTATTAAAAATAGCTAAAAATGCATTTCCCCCCATCGAGGGGACCGAAGAAATAAGCGCATTAAAAGAAAAGGTGGAGATTTTATGGGATAAATACGGCATACCGCACATTTTTGCCCAATCTGCCGAGGATGCTTATTTTGCTCAAGGTTATGTTCATTCTCAACATCGCTTGTGGCAGATGGAAACTTTTCGACGACTAATTTCTGGAGAATTAGCAGAAATAGTAGGAACAGGTTCTCTGAAGAGTGATAAGCATTATAGAATTATCGGATTGCACCGAATCGCAAAAAGATGCGTTAAAGAAATGGAAGAAAATAAAGAAGGGGTTTTTTATCGATTAATTAATGCATATATTTCTGGAGTAAATCATGGAATAAAAAAGGCGAGGAAAAATCCCCCAATAGAGTTTGCAGCATTGAAGATCGATATTCGAGATTGGAAAATGGAGGACTCTTTAAAGATTTTAAGCATGATCGAATGGGGCTTGAGCTATTGGAATTATCCACTAGAGATTCTGAGAGAACAAATTGGTCAAAAATTAGGACCTCAAAAAGCGAACTTGATTATCCCCATGGAAGAAGGAATCTTCATGAAAGGGATTAAAGGGAGTAATGGCTGGGTTGCGAGTCCACAAAAAACAAAATCGGGCGCAGCATTATTCGCGAATGATCCGCATCTTCCTTTAATGCTACCCGCTATATGGTTTATTGTGCATATAAATTGTCCTGAATTCAATGTTGTTGGCTCTTCCTTTGCAGGATTACCCATGGTTGTCATTGGACATAATGAAAAAATTGCCTGGGGTTGTACAAACGTGCACGCGGACACGATTGATTTATTTCGCCTTGAGATTAACCCCGAAAATTCATACCAATATAGATTTAACGGCTCGTGGGTAGATTTTGATGTCATCGAAGAAAAAATTACTGTAAATGGTCAAGATGATCCCGTTATCCAAGAAGTTCTTATTTCAGAATTTGGTCCTGTCGTCAAGTATTTTGAAAAGGATGATAAGATATATGAGATCGATTTACCCGATACTCTAGCCCTGAGATGGTCCAGCCATAATGCTAAATTGGAAAGCAATATTGAGGGATTTATACAGGTAAATAAAGCTAAAAATTGGAAGGATTTCAGAGAGGGGTTGAGTAAAATAACCATCAACCCCCAAAATTTCATTTATGCCGATGTTATGGGCAATATTGGCCTCCAACATGGGGGAAGAGTGCCAATTAGAGGTTATGGTAAGGGGAATCGCATCACTCCGGGCACATCCCAAGAATATAATTGGAAAGGACTTTCTGATTTTAAAAATTTATTATCCATCTATAATCCGGACCTTGGATTTGTCTATACCGCAAATCTTAATGAAGATATCGCTCCTAATGGGGTTTTGCTAGCCATGGATAGATCAGAACCCTATCGTCAATTCCGGATAAAAAACCTATTAGAAGCTAAAAATAATCTTACTATTCAAGACTTCATGGACATGCAATGGGACTATTTTACGTTAGAAGCTAATGAGATATTGCCATTAATGCTAAAATATTTAAAAAAAAATTCTCTTTCAGAAGAGATTCTCAAAATCGTCTCTTTACTTGAGGGTTGGGATTATTTCTTAACAAAAGACACTGTCCCGGGCACGATTTTCAAGCTCTGGTGGGAAAACACGATGAAAGTGATTTTAATTCCCTTAATCGGAGAAAAAGTCCTCAAGCCCCATTTGGGAGCCTGTCCTTTTGAATTGGAACGCCTATTTCTGCTTTATCAAGATAATCCTAAAGATTTAGAGGTTATATTATTAAAATCTTTACAGCAAACTATTCAATACCTATCAGAGAAGATTTCATCAAAGTCTCAAGAGTGGAAATGGGGAAATCTCCATCAATTGACCTTAGTGCATCCTTTTTCAAATGTTAATGAACAAGCCAAGATTCTCAATATTGGCCCTTTTAAAATAGGAGGAGACACGAATACAATTAATAATGGATATTATGATCCACTCAAAGATTATCAAGTAACAGTAGGCCCATCCTTTCGAAATATTCATGATCTATCCGACTGGAATAAATCAGTATGCGTTATCCCCGGCGGACAATCTGGATTACCTTTTCATCCACACTATCAAGATCTCATCAAATTATGGGTTAAAGGCATGTATGTGCCATTATTATTCGAGAGGAAAGAAATTGAAAACAACTTGGAAGGTAAAATCACCTTGCAACCAGCTAAATAATGTGCTCTATTCTATCTTTTTTATAAATTCTTCTTTTTCTATTATTTTTCATTTCATGTTGGAGTAATATTTACCCATTTTCTTATGCTTGAAATCCCACTAATTTTTTCTAATATCACGGAAGATGATCATATAAAATCATTATTTTTTAAAGGCGGATACATGTCAAACCTCAATTGATACATGCGGGTCATTAATATAGGACATATATTATGAAAATAGAAAATTATTTAATCAATTTGAAATACACTTCATATGAAATATTTATTTTAGCACGATAAGAATATTCATATCAATATAATTTTCATTAAAAAACAATTAAAGAGGGAGAAAATAAAATTTCAATTGAAGAATTTGAAAAATATCCGCATACCATATGTGAAATTATAGGTAAATGGGCAAAAGAAACCCCCGATAAAGAAGCATTCATTATTTATGATACCGGAAAGAAGTTCACTTATAAAGAATTTCGGCAACAAATCGAAGCTATGTCATTTAAATTGTTTAATATGGGTTTTAGAAAAGGAGATATTATAGTTACATCGCTTCCCTTTTTAGCAGAACATATCATTTTAGGTTATGCGTGCGCAAGACTTGGCGTAATGTGGACGCCATTAGACTTGCGGTTAAAACCACCGGAGATCATGCGCTGTTTAGAACTCCTAAAAGAAAAAACAAAGATGTATTGTCATCTTGGTAAGACATCAGCAGCGAATTTTGGCATGATTGGAGCAGCTGTTATGAAAAATAATCCCTGGTTAAAGTATATTGTCCAATTTAGCTCACCTGATGATAAATATCGAAAAGGTATCACGCCCGCTTACAAAATTGCTCAAGAAGCGGAGCAAGAATATAAGGAAGCTATTAAAAATCCATCAACAATGGATGATTTTCTCAAAGAATGTTCAAAAGTAGGAGGAAAAGATCCCGTCATAATAATATTCACCACCGGTAGTACAGGATTTCCAAAGCCTGCAATGTTGAGAAATGAGGGAATTATTTGCCAAAATTTATGCCTCGCCAAAGCCTTTGGGCTTGATATAAAAGATAGAATGATAGTAAATCTTCCTCCATCTCATGTAGGAGGAACCAGCGAACAATTCATGACTACTTTATTTGGAGGAGGCACTTGCATTGTCTTACACATTTTTGATCCAGAAAAAACCTTGGATGCCATACAAAAGTATAAAGGGACCATCTTGGGGCAAATTCCTGCTCTTTATGCCATGGAATGGCGCTTACCTAATTATTCTACTTACGATCTCAGCTCTTTAAGATTTGTAATATGTGCAGGTCAATCGGTGGATCGCCCTTTCTTAGAGAAATTAAGAAAAATGGCTCCTGTTATCGGCGGCGGCTTGGGTCTTACAGAGACCTCTGGATTCTGCTCATATATCACAGTTAAAGAGAATTGGGAGGATTTTGTTACGGCTTTAGGAAAAGATTTTCCGATCTATCCCATGACAATCCGGAAAGTAATGAATTCGGACGGAACAGCGGGAGATGAATTGCCGAAAGGAGAAATAGGAGAAATATGTTATAAAGGACCTCAAACGTTTTTGGGATACTTTGGTAATGAAGAAGCTACTAAAAGTACCTTATCAACTGATAACTATTTATATACGGGAGATATGGGTTATATGGGCGATGATGGATTACATTTAGAGGGAAGGCGAAAATTCCTGATCAAACCAAAAGGGTATCAAGTTTTTCCACCAGAAGTAGAAGCATATATCGCAGAACTTCCAGAAGTAGAATTCGTTGGAGTAATAGGAGCTAAACATGAAGTTTTTTCCGAAGGAATTGTTGCATACATAAAAGTTAAAGAAGGAAAAACATTGACGGAAGAAAAAGTAATGGAGCATGCGAAAGGCATGGCGGCATACAAACGACCCTCTCTTGTTATCTTTATAGATGAATTTCCATTAAATAGGGTTGCAAAAACCGATTATGTAACCTTTATGGATCGCGTGCAAGCGGATATAGAAAAAGCTCGAAAAGAAGGTAAATGGGATGCGAGTTAAGCATCTGCATCAATTTAATTTTTTTTTTTTAATTGCCTTTTTGGAAGCATTCCCTCGACCTCGATATATGCATGTTTTCGTCAATGAGCTCTTAAGCAACTTGTATTATAATTAGCAAAAAAGCCTATTGATTAAATCAGCGATATAAATCCCCGAGAATCACATATTTATTTGTATTATTATATAATTCTGCTACATTTTTTGCATTCAAGAGCCATAA
>CAYLZE010000146.1:0-10236 GCA_964388035.1 uncultured archaeon | reverse complement strand
TCACTTTTTTTATGGGAGAAGGACGATGGTAATGGTTACAGTTATAGCAAATGCCGCTACCATCTGAATAATCATTTTGATTATTGAAGAATCTGAAATTATACCTAAAAAAATACCTAGAAAAACAATACATGAGACGATTATTATGAATGAAAATATAAAGGTTATAAAGGTCGCTTGCACAACGAGAAAAAAGGGAATCAATGGAACTAACCCCCCACAGAAAGGAGCACCTCCATTTACCGTGGCAACAATCTTTCCTGCAAAACTTTCTGCCTTTTCGAATAACGTTTTTACTTCCTCTTTTTCTTCTTTTTTCTTTTCAAGCTTTTTAGGTCCTTTTTTTTTTTTCTTAAGTGGGACCAACATAGCTTTTTCTATTTCTTCTTGCTCAACTTCTTTTTCTTCTCCTTCATTTTCTGAATCAGTAGTAAATTTTCCCATGGCTCTATTAATGTCCATGTGAATTTTTTTTTGTTCTGCTCGCTCCGATAAGTAAGAGCCCGAGAAACCCGAAATAAACATTGAAATGCTCGTTCCCACTCCAGTATAGATAACTAAATTACTTTCAATAGAAGAATGTCCTCCCTTTATTATGATCACGAAAAAGCCCAAAAGAATACCGAGCGACGTGAGCATTCCATCGTAGAAGTTATTGACGAAGTATCTTCGGGAAATCGATAATAGATTTGTTATCTTAATATAAATTCTATATTTGGACATGATATTTTTATTATTGCAAATAATGATGATATTAAAGACTTTTGATGATTAACTCTAAACTCATATTTTTAATTAATAAAAGATATATTATTGTTAGAGCATTAAAAAATATAAATGAAACGTAAATGAGTCAAAAAATTAAGGATCAGATTCTTTCGATGTTGATTGAGCACTCAAGAATTCTATATTCTGTAATCTCAGATATGGGCGTGTATTATACCAGTTGGGCGGAAAATTCTGAAGCAAATAAGAAGAATTTGAAAAAAAAGAAAAATAAGTTACATTTATCCGAAGAAGATGCCGATGGTATTAAAATTAAATTAATTCAAGATTTTTCGGAAGCTGGCAGTCAAGGGTTAGGGAATTATATTGCATTAATTTTGCGCATGGACAATACTATTAATTATGCTTTAGAATTTGTGGATATCTTGGAAAAAATACCCTTTACTGAAGGAATCGGCGATGAAATTAACAAGAGATACAGGAGCTTGATAAATAGTCTTTTAGAAATGGCCGATATATTGAAGACCACCATAAAAAACCTAAGGGACAATAAGAATGAAGTATTTGCAAACACCACGAAAATCCATGAAATCGAAAATGAGATAGATATTGTTTTTCGAGATTTTTTGGATTATCTTTATGATAAGAAAGAACTTGATATAAGGTTTCTTCTAAGAATTAGGGACAGTATAAAGATATTAGAAGAGCTTGCTGATAGAATTCACGATATAGCGGATTTTATAAGAATTTTAATCTATCAATAAACTCTTTTTCTTATCTTTTTCATCAATTTGGATTAAAGAATTTAAAGTAATTTCTAACTATTCGAAATCCCTCGCTAATCTCGAGACGAGGTTTTCTTTCTCATGGCTTAAACCATTCAAAAAAATAGTAACTTTTTGTCAGGGGATTAGCTATAACGAATTTCTTTCGCACTGAAGTGGCCAATCTGCCCGCCCGAACCATATCGATGGCTGAGATTTTTGATTGGCTTCGATGAACATGCACGATAAAATGAGAATGTTCTAGACCAGGTCCCTTCTTATAAACTACAAAATCTGCTCCAAATTTTAATCCCGGTCGTGGTATGAATCCTTTTTCTCTTAAATCTTCATATATAATATATTTTTCTTCGAATTTATCGTGGATTTTTTTTGCAAATTCAAAAAATTCTTCAGGAGTAAGATCTTTTTTCTGTTTTTCATCATAAATTGAGATTTCTCCCCTTTGTATCAAATAATAAGCTTCTGGTAATGATAATTCACTAGGTTTATTAAAATATTCCAATCGGGGTTTATTGATTCCTAAAGGACTTCCAAAAAAATTCATTTTCACGTAAAGATAGGAAGCATGTAAGGGATTGAACACTACTACTCGTCCATTAATTAACTTAGTGGGTATTTTATTAGGCAAGTCCTCTCGTTTAACGTTCTCAAGTGATATTTGTGCAGTTTCTTTTTCTTCGTTGCTCATTAATGGTAACTATGATATAAACATAAAATAATTTTTTAATCCTTATTTCAACAAAATAAACGAATTGCCTTATCCCTCAATTTTTTTGAGTATAATTTGTGCCTTTGATCCAATAATTGGTTAGAAAAAAGAAATTAAAAGATTTCTAAGATGGAACATGAAAGTTTTTTAGATTCCTTTATCTCAAATTTGATCAAGGTGATTAAAAGAAAATCAAAAATATAAAGAAAGTTTGATATGGAATCTTAAATTTTAAAATCAGAGATACTAAGAAGGAAAATAGTTTAAAATTGTAATATAATGGGTGGAAATGAGAGCGATTTATTTAAATTCCAGAATATCTACTTATTAAAGTATAAACCTTAAAAAAAAAAATAAAAATAATATCGTGATGAGGAGATATGATTAGAAGACCAGCCGTAGCAGGCCAATTTTACCCCTCTTCAAAATCATCTTTATTGAGCACATTAGAAGATTGTTTTTTAGATAGCAATTTTGGACCCGGAAAGCTTCCTTCTTCCCAAAATTTAGACCAGCGGACTATCATAGGTGGTATCTCGCCTCATGCAGGATACGTGTACTCAGGTAGTGCTGCTGCTCATACCTATTTAAGTTTATTTAAAGAAAAAATGCCAGACACGGTTCTCATCTACGGAACGGATCATATCGGATATGGTAAAATTGCTTTAATGAAAGAAGGATCGTGGGAAACACCTCTTGGAGAATTGGAAATTGATACCGAACTCTGTGAAGCCATTATAAATAAGAGTAAAATTATCGCTAATGATCCTTCCGCATTTATGGGAAGTGTTTTTTCCCGAGAGCATAATATTGAGGTTCAATTGCCTTTTATCCAATTTTGTGCACGAGCAAAAAATATTAAAATAGTCCCTGTTATCATATCTTCGCATGATTATAGAAAATTACAACAACTTTCTGCTGATGTAGCTGAAGCTATTACTTCTCTAAATAAAGATGTGGTCTTAATTGCCTCCTCCGATATGACGCATAAAGAGCTTTATAATGCTGAGAGAGATTTTGAGGAATTTAAACAGTTGGATCAAAATGTGATTAATGCATTTACAGAATTTAATCCAGAAAGAACCTTTAACATGGCTAGAAAAACCACGGTATGCGGTCCACAAACTATTACCAGTCTCATGCTAACATGTAAGAATCTGGGATACTCCAAAACTGAAGCTTTAAAATATTATACGAGCTTTGAAAAAAGCCATAATTTAGGATATTGTGTTGGATATTTCAGTGGTATTATTTCTAAATAAAAGAAATTAACTTATAAAGAGGACATTTGAAAGAAATGGCAGAAAATAATGAAAAGGAACAGGACTTCATGACGATGTGGAAAAATAAGAAAGAACAAGAAATGAAATCTTCAATGGAAGTATTAAATAGAGAAAAAAGTTCAATGCCAAATGAACCAGTTCAAGCAAAAGACTTAGTAAAGCCAAAAAGCCCTTCAAGTAATGATAAAGATTTCATGACCTTTTTCAAGGATAAGAAAGCTAAGGATGATAAAGGAACGGCAATTGGAGAATTGATTGAACGGGCAGAAAAAGCTGAGGCTAAACAAAAAGAACTTGAAAAAAGAAATGAAGAACTAACGGAGAAAATAAAATCGAATGTAGATTTTATTGAAAAAGCCGAAAAAATTATAAATACTACTGCTGCGGAAGAACAAAACTTAAAAAGCGAATTAAAAACTATTAAAGACGAAAATGAAAATTTATCCACGGAATTAGCAAAAAAAACGGAGATCTTAAAGGAATTTGAAACAAAAATGAAAGAGATCTCGATAAAAATTAAGATTTTTTCTACGAAAATAGATGAATTAACTTCGGAAAATAGAGTATTAAAAGAAATGATAAAAAATAAGGAAAATGAAATCGCGGGAACTGAAGATGGGGCCTTATTGATCCAGCTTAGAGAGAAAATTAACGAGTTTAAGCGAGTGATAGAAGAAAAAGATAAACTTATTAATAGTTTAATGAACTTAAAGTAGTTTTAACAAGCAGATATAGAAGCGATAAAATATTTTAACCAAACTGCTTTTTTTAATGTATTCAATTTAATTTTTTTTATAATAATACTTTAGATTAATGAACTCCCTTAAAATGTGCTAACAACACTTAATTAAAATAAAATGGTTTTCATTCCATGACAAGAGAGAAAAATCGAATTTATTTTGGAGGGCATTTCGCAATAGATACGGTGATTAGGTTTAACCAAGAAAGTACACCCGCTCTGGGAGGAAGTGTGGCGTATTGTTCCTTGTCATTGAGAGAATATGTAAAAGATGCAGATATTGCAATAATTTCCAATTTAGGAACCGTGAATTTTGATAATTCTCTCTTCGACAATTTTAAAGGGAATTCCATTGATTTAAAGGGAATAAAAAGATATCCCAGGAAAAATACAAACTTTGTGTTAGATTATACCAACCATTCCCGTACCTTGACCCTTAAATCCAAAAGTCCCAATCTTAAATTTAGAGACATTTCAAAAAGACATCTTGAAAATCCTCCCGATGCCATGGTTTTTGTACCCTTATGCAATGAAATCTCTCCTCACTATATTAAAAGGGTGATCCAAGCGTTTCCAGATTCATATTTTGGAATGGATTTACAAGGTTTTATTCGTTCCTTTGATAACAAGGGCAAAGTGCTCTTGATACGGGAAAAAACATTGATAAGAAAACTCGATAAAATCATACGAATTTTAGGAGACAAACTTATCTTGAAGGGCTCGGAAGAAGAGATGAAATTTTTGACGGGGTTGAATGATCTGGATGAAATCATGAATTATTTCAGGAAATATCGCGGAATTTATATCATGACATTAGGTGAAAATGGTTCTTTAATTGTTAAAGAGGATAAGGATATTATTCGCATTCCCGCATATAAACCCGAAAAAGTAGAGGATGAGACGGGCGCTGGTGATGTATATTTATCGATATTCATTTATGAATTCTTAAATTCGGATAAATCCTGGCAATCTATAAAAAAAGCAGGAGAATTAGCCTCAGTGGCAGCTTCCTTCAATGTAGAAAAAAAGGGGCCCTGGGGATTCAAGTCTAAGGAAAGAATTCTGGAAAGATTAAACAAAAATGTCATAATTTGAATTGCCGGGGGGATCAATTATCCATATTAATTCTCATTATGCCTCGGGAGTAATCATAGCATCAATTTTCTTAAATATCTTACAGCTTACTTTTTTGGAATATCTTCTAATAGTTGTGTCTGCTTTCATTTTAGATCTTGATATACTTTTTTCAAAATATGCTAAGAATCATAATCATAGAATGCTAATTACGCATTCAATCATTCCCGGAGGAATAGTCATCATTCTTGGTCTGATTTTTCTCTCACCAGCTGTCATTTTATCGGGATGTATCTTACTAGTTCATGTTATAATAGACTCCTTTGATTGGGGGACGAACTTGTTTTATTTCCCCAAAACTCTTCATGGTTTTAAGATGTTAATTTCAAAAGAAGAATTTAACAATTTAGACCGTTATCTAGCCCAATATAATGATCCTGCATCATTTTTTGACTTCAAATATTACAATAGTAAACCTTGTTTGTTAGCAGAACTCATACTTTTTATTCTTATGATATTCTCAGTGGTTTTCTTAGCAATTGAATATTTTTACTTTATTTTTTTTTACTTCATTTTTCTTCTATTCCATCTCTCACGTCATAAATATTTAAAAGATAAAGAAAATTGAATCAAACCCGATAAATAATCCTTGAATCTAATTATAATATCCCTCAAGAAACTAAACGCTTAGCGGAAAATTGAATAAATTATACATTTATCAAAAAATCCATTTTCAGAATTTTATAAAAAATACAAGATAAAAATAAGAAGTATTATATCTTCAAAGTAATAATTTATAATTAGATAAATGCGGTGAATGTCATTTCAAATGAAATAATAAAGACAAATGTAGCCCTAAAATTAACGCAAGATGAATCCCAACAGATCTTTAAATGCGATTTAGGGGACATGAATGTTAAAGATTGTTATATAGATGAAGTACATAAGACTGAAGGAGACATGCTAGGACCAAATCCTTCAAGAATGCTGGCATTAGCTGTTTTAGGATGTTTAAGTGCAAGTTTTATTTTTTGTTTAAAAAAAAGAAATCTCAAAGTAGATGATTATCGAGCGGAAGCAGAAGTCCTCATTTCACGGAATGAAAAAGGATTTTGGAGAGTGACTAAAATTAACGTAAACATTGAACCAAAAATTAGCGATCCCGAGGCTCTTAAACGCGCAAAACAATGTTTAAAAAAGGTCGGGGATGATTTCAGTTTCTTTGAAGAATATTGTCTCGTCACGCAGGCCGTTAGAGAAGGAATCGAAATCGATGTTAATGTTGATATTTAAGCAAATATCTTTGTAATTTTTATATTTTTTTTCATCTCATTTCTTATACGCTCAAATTGAGATTATTTTAAATTTGGAATAGCACTGGGACTCTTTTTTATATAAATTGGGTGATAACAGACTTTTAATCTAAGCTGATGGATTAAAATATTAATTAGAACAAGAATTTAAACAATCGGCAACGATGAGATAATTAGTCTTTGATTCCATCTTCTGTTATGGAAAACACGCCTTCTTCCTCGGGAAGATTAGGCGAATCGACCACTCGTACAATTCTTTGCTCCCCTTTACCTTTTCGCAAATATAGGCGGACTGTTGACCCGTGAGCAATAATATTTCCTCCCGTAAAGGTCGTGGGGTTGCCGTAGAATACGTCCGGCTTGGAGGACACTTGATTCGTGAAGATTACTGCTAATTCCTCAAAAGTTTCTGCTAATCTCAATAAGTCATGAATGTGCCCGTTCAGAATTTGCTGCCGGTTAGCTAGAGTGCCTCTTCCTACATATTCGCTGCGAAAATGAGAAATAATGGAATCAACCACTACCAGTTTTATATTTTTTTCTTCTATATATCGTGATGCTTCTTTAGCCAGTAAAATTTGATGGTCACTGTTATAAGCCCTTCCCACCACGATGTTCTTTAACACGTTATTATAATCCATGTCTCTTGCTTCTGCCATCTGGATTATTCGTTCCGGTCGAAAGGTACCCTCTGTATCTATGTAAATCGCACTTCCTTCTAATCCCCCGCTATCATAATCTAATTGCACGTTCACGCATAGTTGGTGGGTTAGTTGAGTCTTTCCCGTCCTATATTCACCAAAAAGCTCCGTGACTGCTCCTGTTTCAATTCCTCCTCCTAATAATTCGTCTATATTAGAACTCCCCGTGGTGATTCTTCTCAATTGTTTCCTTTTTTCCCAAACGGAAGTTGCAGGCTTAAAACCCATATCTTCTAATTCTTGAGCCGCTTTAACTAACTTATAAGCCGTTTTTTCGCCGACACCCACATCTTCGATAAGCTTTGATATGGGATATAAAGCTAAAGATTTAATGGATAATATGCCCGCATCCTTAAGTTTCTTTTTCGTTGCATCCCCGACTCCGGGTAAATCGGTTAAAGATTGAACTGATTTTGCCTTGTCTTCCTCAGTATTAGATAAAGTCTCTTCTTCCTCTTCAGATTCTTCTTCCTCAGTTTTTTTTTTTGCCATTGTTTTAATTTTATTTTTTTAGGTTTTCACTCTATATATATATAATGAATTATAAGTAAAAAAAAATAGTCTAAAATAAGAAAAATTTTGCATAATTTTAGATGAATATTATATTAAAAAAAAATCTGCTAAGTAAAGAGAGTAACTTTTATCAACAAAAATCTAAAAAAAGTAGCTTTCTCAAATTTTCAAATAAATAAAATATATCCTGTTTCTCTTACATCTATTCTTTTTCATTGAATTTTAAGCTTTATTGGAGAAATTAAGAATTTTTTCCTTTATTTATTAAAATCCTTTCTATACTTCCATATATAAGAAGCAAAAATATGGTAGGAATGAAATTAAATGGAAAAATATTTCTAATCAAAAATATCAGGCCAAAAAGGGGAAGATCGACAAAAATAAAGAAATAAAAACTCTTCTTTGCGACATTCAAAAGAAAACTGATCGGTTTATTATTGTCGGGTAACGTTTCAAAAGAAATTATTAAAATGAGAAGAAATGGAATTAATATCAATAAATGATGATCCCAGGAATCAAAATAGACTAGTAAAACGATTACTATTCCCAGAATATATCCAAATATAATTGAATGCGTGGTTGGTGCTCGAATCAGGTAAATTATGAATCCCGTTACCCCTATTAATAAAAAAACTACTAGAAAAATGATAATTTGGAGCTCTTTTAAAATAGAGGTCTCAACTCCATACATGGAAAGAGCATTTATAATCAATTTTGTGATACTAAAAGAATTATTTACGATGAGCGTATCTGTGCCGATAAAATTGATTTCTAAAAAACCGTGGAATAATTCAGGAAACATCAGAAATAAAGGAACGTTAAGGAATAGAGGAAGCAGAGCACCAAATATTCTCACTAAAGAATTTTTAATCTCAAGGAAAAGAATTTTCTTACTTGAAAACAAGGTGAAACTAATTAGGAAAGGGATGATAAAGATAGCTATTGGTTTAACTGTTATACCTAACCCCACAAATAAACCACCAAGGCAATTCCATTTCAAATTCTCTTTTTTCAAAAAAATAAATAGCGAAATTAAGAGGCATATGGCAACTAATAAGTTGGACTGCCCCATGATGTAATTGTACACATGCGGCAAGGCTATTAAATAAAGACCTAGATAAAAACTGATTTTTTTCTTTAAAATCTCCTCCTTGATATTCAATCTCACAATTTTATAGAGGATTACACAAATAAAAAGATTGATAATAAAATTAAATATATTGAAGAGAATGAAGGCAATTCCAAACGGTAATAGCGCAAAGGGAATAAATATGAATGCCCCGAGGGGGAAATACCTGAAAGGCCAAAGATAATTGGAGGGGTTGTAAAGATTTCCAAGATTCGATATAGAAACTTCTCCTGCTTTATAAAAGACTGTAAAATCATTGAATTCTTGAAAAAATACTAACGTTAAGGTGATGGCTAATATTAAATAGAATAAATGAATAATTAGTGCAATTCTGAAGAATTTTTCTGTCAAAAGTATCTTAAAAATATTTCCATATTCTTTAGCTTTTTTCTTAAGCATGCGCTTCCTTTATAGCCTGTTAATTGCGATTCTCTATCCCACTTTTAATACCTATTTATTCGAATAACTCTTATCAAAAAAATTTAAAAAAACCTTCAACGCGTTATACTATTATATAGCTCGATTGAAATAAGATGAATTAGATATTTATTGAATAATTTAAAAAGTTTTATAATCGGAGAAATTGCTTAATACTATTATTTGAAATTGAATCAAAATTGCTAAGAGGGGCAATTAATTGATAAAAACTTAATCTATTCTTATATTTAAAATTAAAATCCCCTCGTGCCAAAATAAGAATGAGATTGATGCTATAGAAATAGTATAAAAATAAAAATAAATATAAAATTAGAACTTATAATAAGATTAAGCTTTTTTATTTTACCTCTTTCCCGGAGCGGGTTATCATTAAAAGTACGACTAACAGTACAACACAAAGAAGTAATGTTATCACGTACATTACAGTAGGCGCCCATATGTAACTAAGATACAAGAAAGGGGGTATGAAGATGAGATCTATGATAACTATTGCAATGAAACTCACTTCTTCATTTTTAACCTCTAAGACTAAGGGTATGATAGCCAATAGAATGAGTAGGGTAACTCCGCCCCTGAACGCTAACAAGTAGGTAGAGTTGATCCAAGCTTCTATACCAAAAGTATCCGTATACAAGTCAGGGAAATAAAATACCCACAATTGAATGGTGTTTTCCTGAAGTTTTGGATCTACTTGAGATGCGGGTAAAATTGCAGCGACTATTAGTTGAACTAAAATAGCAAGGAGTAAAAAAAGAATTTGATCGTCAAAATCTTTCTTTTTTCGCACGACTCCGACTAAGTCCCGAATCATTAGAATGATCCAAAG
>CAYLZE010000145.1:0-10314 GCA_964388035.1 uncultured archaeon | reverse complement strand
AATATATTTTTAGTAGCCAATCTAACAACAGTAATTTAAAAAGCCACGCGGCTCCTGCAATGAAATAAAACAGAGATAACCATATTGAATAAATCTTTTTTCGTTCTGAATAATCTTTAATGAGATACCCCCCAATGATAAAACATACAACGCTTATGATAAGCAACCCTAGACATTGATCACATGCCATTATTTCATTTCCACGAGTTTATTATTGTTAATTTTGTTTAAAGAAAATAATACACAAGTTACTTTTCCTTAAACCAAAATCTGATTATTATTTACATGATTCTAAAATTATTTATATTTTAAGTTAAAAAAAAAAAAATCCCCCAATAATTAATCTATCGGATTAACAAATATTTACATCAGATTAACAAATATTTACATGAATTGATCTAAAGTTCTCTGGTTCTTTATAAAATTAATAATTTTACTGCTATGTGTCCAGTTATCCAAATTTAGAATTAAGCCATTAGCCATCTCTTTTAAAGCACTATTAAAGCTGTCAAGAATGTTCGGTTCTTGGGTATACATGGCATTTTTTACGGTTTCCCGAATAACCCAAACGCCTAATGGAACCACATATCCCCCTGAAACTTCCCTGAAAATTAATATTCTTGCCTGTCGTTTAATATCATGGAGATATTCACAGACGGACTTACGCGCGGCATAATATGCTCCCGTGATATTACTTGCATAATTCTTCCGACCGGAGTAAAATTCATAATCTGTAGCAATTTGAGGTTGGTAAGTGGGATTCCAAAGGCTTTGAGCTGCCCACACTTCATTCATTTCATAAATGAACTTTCCGGGAAAAAGTAGTATTTTAAAATGATTATCTAGATATTTCGATTCAAAAACACGATAATCATTAATTTCAGGATAAGTTTTTATTTCTTCAATTAAAGCTTTTGAAATGATATCATCTACCGCTGTTATGGTCCATCGAGTAGGAACTAATTTCCTATTTTTTTTCTCTCCTAATAACCCAGAAGAAAATACTCTTTTAATGGTGGATTCTGGCACGTGCCCGTTAAAATAGAGATAATCTGTTATGGCATCTTTTGCTTTTAAATCCGTGTCTGACACGCAATAATCAACTTTAGGATGGATTTTAGTGTTTTCGTCAATTCTAATTTTTTCCATCCGCCCGGTTGGTCCGACAGGAGGTGTATGATTATCCAGCATCAATCGTAAATTCATTTTTTGAAGTTTTGTCTCGGTATCTACAGGTTTGGCTGCCATGGCTAATTCTTGTGACGTGGCAAGCAATCTTTGGGTTTCTAAGGGAGGAGAAGTTTTTCGATTTACCTCATTATATTTTACATTGCTAACAAAATTATTACGTACCAAGCTACTCCGATAAGTAATTATTTCCTCCATTTTTTTGCCAAACCATAATTCTGGAGCATCTAAAATGAAATTATCCCTAGCATCTAAATCCAATTTGAATTCTTGATAAGGAACAAGAGGTCCTATATAGACATTAGGATAATTAAAATGACCTACAAAAATCCCCGGGGGACTTGCTCCAAATAGATCGACATTTCGCTTGGTTTTATCAAGTTCGAAGGGAATCATCGACTTTAAAACAGACTTCTTTAATAAGATAGGACACGTGGTCTTACCACACAATAATCTTGATCCTTTACAGCGTAGACAGAGATTTGGTTCAGTTGGAGGGCGTACCATGCTAAAATAATAAGATTATTTTTCTTAATAATTAGATTTTTTCTATTTATTTAAAACATGACAGCCCTTATAATTTTAAGATTTATATTAATGAGGTGATAATCTTGGAGGAATTATAATAAATAGATTTATTTAAAATTTCTTCTATTAGCGAAGCATTTTATTTAGTGCCTTTAGTTAAATCATTAATATATATCAGTTTGACAGAACGGAAAGTCTATATAACAATTATGACATTTTCTTCTTTTTTATCTCATCAATAATAGAATCAAAAGTATAATCTTTTAACCATTTTTCCCGTTCTTTAGTATAATCTCCCGTGCCAGTTTCAAATTGTTGTAAAAAACGTGCCATTCCTATTGGACCTAGTGCTTTATTTAATGCTTCGATTCCCTTTTTTCTTATTTCAACTGGATTCATATCCATAATTATAATACCTCTGTTAAAAAGAAAATTGGATTACATATTTTAATTTGACTGAAAAATTCTAAATCTTTTTGATATTTTTTAATAATATTCTTGTCCGTAGTTATAAAATATTCTGATTTTAAAAATTCAGCTGAAGCAATATGTAATGCATCTAAATCTTTGAAAGTTTTTTTTGCAATTAATCTTGCTCTTTGAATCAATTCATTAGTAATAGATTGTTTATCCTGTATTTTTTGAGCAAGAAATTCTACTTTCTTCCTTCGTTCCATATCAGGGATTTTTGATATTTCAAAATCAATTATATCACTTCCGACTATTTCCCACTGCTTAGATATGATATCGGAAAGAATAATTAGTATTGCCTCAGATTCAAGGTGAATTTTTTCATGAGTTTGATCATCAAATGGACGATTAAAACAACAAACATCAAGATAAATTCTCATTTTAATCAATTTTTTCTAAAACAATAAAAAAAACACTTTATAAAATAACAACTTTTCTAGAAAAAACTAGCGCGCATGAAGTAAAAGATCATCCTTTTGTAAGATTAGCGTTCATATTCTAATACTCCAGTTTGCATTATCATTTTCCAATTTTCACCAATTTTAGTATATATTTTGCAAGTTCGTCCCTTCCAGTGATTTTCTTTTCCACTGAAATCAACCCATAAGGTATCAATGTCCACCACGGCGAATGCTCCATCCTGCTCTTTTGAAAGCACTATTTTTTTAATTTCCCTATTATTATGAGCGAGATGATGAGTAGAGAATAATTTTGCCCAGCCATTTCGCCAGCGTTCATAATCATATCGACCCCATTCCATGTCCCAATCCACGGGATTATGGGATTGAGCTGTACGCGGCCAAGGCCAAACCATATCGGGATGGAAGATGGTCATTAATAGATCTAAATCTTGTGTATCCCAAGCTCTAGTTTCTCTATTTACGATTTCTTCAATTTCAGTTATAATTTTTTTATAAGACATTTAGCCCATTGAATTTAGAGATATATTATATCTATATATTAGATTAAATAAGAATTTATTACCCAAAAAACAGAAAATGAAAGAGCAAAGCGTGAAGTATAAAGAGGTAAGATTTATATTTGAACTAGTAATTTTATTAATGCTCTAGGGATTTCCCTATAATCATTTACTGCTAGAAATTTGCCCCTTCCGGCATTTGCAATTTTTCTACAGGTTTCAATTCCTCTATCTGCATCATTATCTGCTGGCATACCAATAACATGGAGCTTGGGATACTTTTTTGCAATTTTCACCGGATCCTCACCCCGATTATATACTCCATCAGTTATGAGAATTCCAAATTGGTGCTTAGTATTCGATCTTAAGGTATTCAATTCATTCAATCCTTTTTCGAGTCCAATAGAGATATTAGTGAACCCTGCTGCTTCTGAGTCTAAAATGTCATCCACTATTTTGGTGATATCCTTTGTCTCTTTAATTCTCTTCATTAACATTGCAGTTGAATTAAACAAAACAATCGCGTAGTTTTCTTTTTCCATGTTATATGCTAAAACAGAAGTGGTTAAAGCAGCATTTAAAAGTAATCTTCCATACATGCTTCCGCTGGTATCGAGTATCATTACTACCTTTCTCTTTTGCCGTTTTCTTTTAATCCCGTAAATATCATTGTAGGATAAAATTTTTTCATGGATTTTCAAAGGATTATGCTGAATAGTTTCATCTAAATCAAAGTCGGGATCACCGATTTGATAATGAGGAACCGTTTTTTTAAAAGTTCCCTTAATTCCCCGACTTGATATCTTAAGAGATGTTTTTAAAATGCTCTGGCGAGCAAGTCTTCTAAAGATACCCTTATATTTTTGAGATATGGGTCTTCTTATGAAAAAGTATAATTCGGGCATGATTAAATTAGTTTCATTAGACTTCTCAGCGAAGAATTTTACTCCTTCTTGAGTATCTAAAGCATCCGTTGCAGCATAGACATTTGATTTCAGTAAACCCATTATTGCTTCTAAATTATCATTCTCAATAGCCAAAAAAGTCATGTTTTTAATTTGCTTGTAATCCAGAGAATTAGCTAAATGAAAATAATAGTCGGGTTTCTTTTTTTTCTTTCGAATGATTTCAAACCGCAAGATTTCTTTATCCGGTGGTTTATCCACGAAATCTACTCTTAGTCGCATCTCCTCCCCTTGGGATGTTTCTTCAGGGAAATCATCGATTATTGAAAATCCGATTCATTAAGACAAGCTAATATGATATCAGTTAAAATTTCTTTTTTTGACCGAGTGAGACCATCCTCTAATTCAATTTTATTGTATAATGCCATGATGCCTGCTTCTACCCAATTTTTCGTACTTTTATCATTATCATATTTAGTCATGATCGATGCTAAATCTATGCCCCCTCTGATGGAACTTCCTCTTCGTATGGAAGTATGTTCCCGCGTTTTTTGAACGATTCTTTGGGACATTATAACGATATTTTCCGAGCTTGAATTTTCCCCTCTTAATTCCTTCTTAATAATTTCAACCTCTTCTTCCGGAGATTGATAATCCAAATAAATCCAAATAAATCTGTCTTTAAGAGCTTCTCCTAAAGCAGTTACTCCCACGTGAGCAGAAGGATTTAAGGTTGCAATTACAAAAAAACTTTCTTTAGCTTTAATCGTTTTCAATTTGGGAATTTCCGTGATCCTTTCATCTAATGAGGTCAAGAGAAGATTTTGGGTGCTTTCGGGCATTCTATTGATTTCGTTGATAAATAAACATCCTCCATTTATCATGGCTAAAGGAAGAGGGCCATATACGTAAGATTCTTCGATATACCCTTTTGAAATTACCAAGGGGGGATCAAAAAATCCAATAAGATTATGGGTTAAAGTTTCCTCACTACAATCAATTCGATAAAATTGTGAATCAAAATAGGAAGCTACGGCTTGGGCAAGAGTTGTTTTCCCAACTCCCACTTCTCCTTCAATTAAAATATTTTTTCTTACAGAATGGGCTAAAATTATCTTCTTTAACTCATCTTCCCTTCCAATGATGTCATCCTTTTGCTGAATCTCTTTAATTAACTCCGTCGTCGTCACAATATTATAAAATGATTCCTTTCAGAAAAATTAACCCATTCAAATCGAGTCCTATTTTATAATAAAATATTAAATAGAATATTATTTTCTAAAAATGCATCTAATTTCTGCTTTAGTCAAATTTATGCAATATCAGCCTTGCCATGTGTTATCTATTTTGTTTTCAAAAAATATATTAAAGTGCAGCCGATATCATTTGTAAGTATTATATTAGGGATTGTATAAATGAGATTTAAAACAAACAAAATTTTTGTGCTATTCCTCTTAATATTCTTAACAATAACTGGGGTCTCAATATTGCTTTTAAACACTTATTCTAGTTATGAAACATTCGGGATCAACGAGCAAGGAAACATTTTACCAATACCGATAGTTAATGAAAAAAACTTGAATTCTAAAGGTTTACAACCCTCCCAAATTCCCCAATGGAATGTTAATGGTAAACTAATTAGCAATGCTGCGGGAAACCAGAGACAACCTCAAATATGCTGTGATGGTGCGGGAGGAGCAATTATTACTTGGTATGATACTGATATTTACGCACAGAGAGTGGATGCTGATGGAGATTTATTATGGGGTAGTAATGGCATTATCGTATGTAATAGAGAAAATACTCAAGATAAGCCTCAAATTTGTAGCGATGGGGCGGGAGGAGCAATCATTGTATGGCAGGATATGAGGAGTGGAACGAATTATGACATTGGCGTGCAGAAAATTAGTGCAAATGGCTCTCCTAAATGGGGTGATAATGGAACAATTATATGTAACGATATGGCAGATCAACTAGATCCACAAATATGCAGTGATGGCTCTGGAGGTGCGATAATAGCTTGGCATGATGATAGATATGATGAAATGGATATTTTCGTTCAGAAAGTTGATACAAATGGGATTCCCAAATGGGATTCAAACGGTATAATTGTATGTAATGCTGATTATGGACAATATGACCCACAAATTTGCAGTGATGACGCGGGAGGTGCGATTATTACCTGGTATGATGCCAGAAGCGGTTTAGTATTTTTCGCGCAAGATATATACGCGCAAAGAATTGATACGAATGGGGTTCCAAAATGGGTTGATAATGGTACAATTATATGCAATGAAGATAATGACCAATGGAGTCCACAAATATGCAGTGATGGCGCGGGAGGAGCAATTATTACCTGGTATGATGAGAGAATAGTAACCGACCGCGATATCTATGCCCAAAAGATTGATCTAAATGGCATCACAAAATGGGTTGATAATGGTACTTTAATTTGTAATAGGGATTCTGATCAAAACGAACCACAACTTTGCACTGATGATTCTGGAGGGGCTATCATCACTTGGTATGATGTAGATATATATGCTCAAAACATTAATGCTAGCGGAGTAATAAAATGGAGAACTAACGGCACGGTAATTTGTAACGCCAGTAATGCTCAAAATAGTCCACAGATCTGTAAGGATAATGCAGGAGGAGCTATAATTACATGGTACGATTTAAGGAATGGAAATGATGATATATATGCGCAAAAAATTAATGCAAGTGGAAATATTGAATGGCAAAAGAATGGTACTCTTATCTGTAATGCAGATGATAACCAATATTACCCTGAATTATGCAGCGATGGATCACATGGTGCTATCATCGTTTGGGAAGATGGAAGAAGCAGCTCAAATACTGACATCTATGCGCAAAAAATTAATGAAAATCCTATTGATGAATCATCACAAGCAAACACTTTATTTCAAAAAGCTTTTCAAAAAGCATTCTTAAGAGCAATCAACCGCGCAATTTTAAAGGTAATCGCGAGGAAAATTGAAGCTATATTACAATTATCTAATAAGACCTTAACCAGTTAATTTTAATGATATTTTAAATGGTGAAAAAACGTCCAACTTTATTTTTTTTTTTTTAATAAAATTACTCAATAATACTGATTTTCATTTAGTTTGGGACTTATTCATTTTGGATGCAATTTTATTGGGACCAGATCTCCCTTTTTCAATCCTTCTTGAGAGGGAGGGATTTCCACGATGCCATCAGAATCAGTCAAGGAACTAATCACTCCAGAACCTTTTAATTTGACAGGGATTGCAATGATTTTATCGTCAAGGATTTGAAGCTCAACACGAAGTAGATTAACAAAGCCCATTTTAGATACCGGAACGTCATTATTCATTACTGCTTTAATTTCTATTCTGGGATCGGCATTTACACTCGACATCATTTTCCGAATTGCGGGACCGGCAAATTTAAGAAAGCCTGCATATGCTGCCACGGGGGTACCGGGTAAGCAAAAAACTAAGGTATTTTCTACAAGAGCCATTAAAATCGGAGAACCAGGCCTCATTGCAACCCCATGAGTTAGAATACTACCCGTTTCTTGGATCACTTCCGGTAAGAAATCTCGAGTTCCTACCGAAGTACCTCCCGTAAATATGACAAGATCAGATATTTTTACTGCATCTAATAATGCTTTCTTAATCAATTCTTTATTATCTTTTAGAGAGGATTCTCCGACAACCTCGCCCCCATATAATCGCACTAGATTTGCGATCATGAGCGAATTCGAATTATAAATGGTATTTGGTCCTAATTTTTCCCCAACCTCGATCAATTCATTTCCGGTAGCATGTACCATCACTCGTGGCTTTTTCATCACGGGAATAATTTTGATTCCCAAGGAAGCCAAAAGGGCGATATGCTCCGCTTTTAACTCCGTTCCTTTTTTCAAAACATGCTTTCCTTTTAAAATATCTTCCCCGCTTCTTGAGACATTCTGCCCGGGAGTCAAAGCCGTATATAACGTTAGTTTTTCATCCTCTAGTTCAGTATCTTCTATTTTAATAACTGAATCCGCCCCTTTCGGAATTGCTGCTCCAGTAGATATTCGTATCGCTTGTCCCTTGTCAAGTTTCAATTCTTTATATTCTCCAATCTCAATCATTCCCGTTAGTGCTAAATGCTTAGGGTTCTTGGGGGATGCTCCAAAGGAATTTTCAGCTCTGATCGCATATCCATCCATTGCGGCTCTATCGAAAGGGGGGATATTAATTTCACTATAAATATCTTCTGCAATTATTCGATTCAAAGATTCTCTTATTTCAACTTTTTCAGAATTTAATGGCTTAAGGGATGAGAATAATTTTTCTTGAGCCTCAACCACCGATGTTAATTTTGCAAAACCAATTTTTCTCAAGCGTTCCATCTTTTTATCACTTTTCTTTTTGGATTAAATATGCAATATGCCCTAACTCGGGCAGAATTAATTCATTCAGCGCTAATTTCACGGCATTGGGAGATCCGGGGAGGATGAATATAGCCTTTTCTTCATGAATTCCGCCAGCTGCTCTTGATAACATCGCTGAAGATCCAATTTCTTTAAATGAGAGATATCTAAATAACTCCCCAAAACCTTGTATTTCTTTTTGCAAATGCGGAGTGATACTTTCGTAAGTAACATCCGTAGGACTCAGCCCCGTTCCTCCACTAAAAATTAAAGCATCCAAATCTTCTCGATTGATAAGAACATCGAAAATTTCCTTTAAGTGCTCTTTCGAATCCGGAATAATCGATGTAAACTTAAGGTTTATACTAGGATAATTTATCAATAATTCTTTCACAGCTGGAATTGTTTTATCAGAGCTTGGAAACCCTTTTTCTTGCTCTTCAAACCGACTGGTGCTTACTATAATTAGAGCAAGATCCTGTTTCTCGGATCCCTTGCTCTTGTGTAATTCATGTACTTTCATGTTTTTTCTTGGTTATTTTTATATTTTATAAAATTAATCATGCCTTTACTAAAAGAAATAGACCCTTCTTTTATCTCCTTTTTCGATAATCGTTTCTAGTTCTTCTATTTCGATATACCCATCAGCATTAAACATGGTACTGATTGCCTCGGACCCCGTTTTTATTGGAATAATTTTTTTTATACCATCAAAATCCTGGATACTAACAGTTTTAAACTCATGCCTTCCGGGCTCGCTATATATTCGCTCCCCAACTTCCAAAATAACGGAATTTGCCTCTTTTAGAGGATAACAAGACATTCTCCTGAGAAAATTTTCAATGAAGACGAAGAAACAGCTCAATGCGGAGGTGGGATATCCCGGCAAAACAAATAGAATTTTATGTGCTAATTGACAAAAGATTAAAGGCTTTCCCGGTTTAATTCTTACTCCATGGACAAGTAATTCCACATTTTCCATACTATCTAAAATTTGAGGAATTAAATCTCCTTCCCCTTTCGAAGTACCTCCAGAAAGGATAACAATATTACTGGTTAGTAAGGAGGTTTCAACTTGTTTTTTAAGCTCATCGTAATCGTCTTTAATTATCCCCAAGAAATTTATTTTAGCCCCCGTGTTCTCAATTGCCTTTTGGAGCATTATGGAATTAATATCATAAATCTTTCCTATTGTCAGTTCTTTGATATCATGCGATACTAATTCATTTCCCGTGCTCATTAATGTAACAACGGGTTTGGAAAACACCGGTACATTATCAATTCCACAAGAAGCAAGAATTCCCAAGGTAGGTAAATCAATAAAAGTATTTTTTTTACATATAACTTGTCCCTTGGATACGTCGTGTCCAATGTTAACGATATAAGTTCCTGGAGCAACAGCTTTGCTTATCTTAATTTTTTCTCCCAGTTGTTCCGTAAATTCAACCATCACGACGGCATTAGCATTTTCGGGGATTGCGGCACCCGTGGCAACATACGAGCATTTTCCTCTTTGCAATTCTCTCTTAGGAGCGTCTCCAGCATTGATTACCTCTAATAAGTTTAATTCTATCAAATTATCTTCTTCTGCCCCAAAAGTATCTTCCGCAATCACTGCAAACCCATCCATTCGAGACTTTCGAAAATGAGGGACATCAATAGGGCTTTCCATGTCCCTGCTGAGAACACGGTTATAGGATTCGCTTAATGGTAAAATTTCTTCACTTAATGAAATCTTTGGAATTGAATTTAAAATATTTTTCAATTCTGATACTTGAATGGCTTTTAAAAATTTCATTCTTCAATTTTAATTGAATCAGCGTAAATATATTTTTAATTAAAAATATTTATAATAGTTTAAAATTTCAATGGATCCATTCGGAATTCCCATC
>CAYLZE010000144.1:0-10451 GCA_964388035.1 uncultured archaeon | reverse complement strand
TCATCCGTGATCGGATATTCCGAGGTCGGGTCATTCATGACATCCATCATTAAATGGAAGGAGTGCGCATTTATAAAAGTTAGGACATAAATGACTTTTTAATTTTTTATTCATTAAGATATATAGTTATTGCAGAATAGTTCATTCCCATTTTGCTAAAAAGTTAATATTTCATTCTTATTTTTTAATTTATTCCACTTAATTTTACTCTTTCATTAATAATTGATAACTATAGCCTTGGATCGCTTTAACAAGGGAAAATAAAGATAATCCAAATATTAATGAATTAATCATGATTAATGGTTGTCCTCCTAAAAGAGATGAAGTCAAAGATGCACTTATAAAAGCGGGAATAAGAGTTCCCTCCTATTTCTTCAAGAATCTGGATAAAGGAGCTTTACTATTCATGCAAAAATATCAAGGGAATCCCGAATTTGAAGAAAAGTTTTACACCATGTTATAACCCTAATTTTTTCATTCCTTACTTTTTAAACTTATATTATTTTATGGATTTAGGGACACAAAAGAAAGATATTACTCTTATTCATATGTACGAGAGGAGAAAATGTAATTTTCAAGGTTTTTAAAAATTTTTCAATTAACTTTAAATAATTTATCAAGATCTTAAATTGCGAACGTTAAATCTTATGGTTTTTTTTAATCTTAAAATTTAAGCATTAATAAAAAACATTCAGCTTATAATTATTTGCATAGGTTTATTTGCATAGGTTTATTCAGATCTTGTATGTCAAGATAAGTGCCGAATTTAAATTTCCTTTAAATTAAATTTCATTTATTTTTGATGGGAGAGGGTATCATGAAAAATATTTCAATTAGTCTTCCAGATTCGTATATCGAGTTATTAGATAAACTCGGAAAAGAAAAAAAAGTTAGTAGATCTGTTCTCTTGAGAAGGGCGATTGAAGAAAGAATTAATGCCGATACCGGGTTTAAGAAAGCGATAAATGAAGCTTATCCCGATTTAGAATATGAAATGACTAGAAATCGAGTGGAACATTTCCTCAAGTCTTGCATTGCCTGCGATAAAAAGCTAAATAATACAAAAAAAATGGAACAACAAGTCATGAAAGATGATAGTATTGAGATTAATTTTTGTAGTAGATGTTATGAACAATTTAAAGACATGACTATCGAAAAATTACCAGCTTCGATACGTAGTAAAATTGAAAATTATTTAATTGACTCCAAAAAATTAGGCATTTAATCAGCAAAACCTCTTCTCTATTTTTTTTATTCTTTCCTAATGATTGAAAAGAGATCATTTAGAGGCAGTCCTCAAATTATTTTAGTAAGAACATTAAAATAGGATTAAATACAAATTAAAATTTAATACTAAACGAAATTATATACAAATTCCATCTATCATGGATATTAGCGATATAAAAATCGGAACTGAGGGAAGCTTTATCGGTTCTTTTGAGAAAGGGATATCATCAATTAAGAGAATTGAAGATTCTGGCTATGATTCCGTGTGGTTTGCTGATCATCTCATGGGATTTACACCAGAATCCATTTGGACTCCTGATCTTGTGGATGTTGCCAGGGTTCAATATTCTCCCCACATTTTTCATTCTGTAATTGCTGTCATGACATTAGCTGCTTGGAATACCAATAAATTATTCCTGGGAACCAGTGTTACAGAAACATTTAGGAGGCATCCAGCTGTTTTAGCTCAAGATTTCTTGACATTGCATAATTTATCAAAAGGGCGAGTTATTCTAGGAATTGGTGCGGGGGAGGGTGAAAACATAATTCCCTATGGGATTAAATGGAATTCTCCCGTTCAAAGATTAACAGAATCTATTGAAGTCATGAAATTATTATGGGAAAATGAAGGTAAAGTAAATTATGATGGGCAGATATGGAAGCTAAAAGATGCCCTTTTCACATTAAGACCTTTCGAGGATAAATTTCCTCCCATTTGGATTGCTGCACACGGTCCTAAAATGCTAGAATTAACAGGAAAATACGGCGATGGGTGGATTCCTCTCTATTTTACTCCTGAGATGTATAAAGAAAAATTAAGTATTATAAGAACAATAGCAAAAAAGAATGGGAGAGACCCTCTGGATATCACGCCTTCTCTATATGGATTTATAGTAATTGACGAGGACCATGAAACATGTAATCAAATCATTCATAATCCCCCTATTAAAAATCAATTGCTCCTCTTACCAGACGAGATTTTCAAGAAGTTCGGAACTACTCATCCGCTCGGAGAAGATTTCTATGGTTTACTTCACTACATTCCCCCCAGATATTCGCGAAACGAAGTTTTAGAAGCTTTAGAAAAAATCCCTGAAAAAATGATTCAAGAATTTATCCTTCATGGAACACCGGATGAAATAATTGCTAAAATCGAGGAATATGCGCGGGCAGGACTTAAACATGTAATTTTTTATAATACCACCTACATGGCAGATGTAACAAAAATAAAAAGTTCATTCAGCGCACTGAGAAAAGTACTGAATTATTTCAAGCAAAAATGATAAATAGGAATTAGTTGTTTATAGGAAATTTACAAAAAATATATACTAAGCTCTCACTCGTGAAAATATTTTTCATTTAAATCCTTGACAAAATGCATTGCAATTAATTCCAAGCACCTCATGATTATATCCTCCCTCTAGAAGAGCAAACCGTTTTCCACTACATTGTTTTTCAGAATATTTTTTCATTAATTCCCCGAGTTCCATGTAATCTTCGGGAGCCAATAAATGGCCCCAATCCTCGATACCCTGGTCAAAACCTGCAGAAGCCGCGTAAATATCAATTCCTTGTAGATTTTGCATGTAGGTTTCAACTTCCTTTAAATAATTGTTGCGCGTGCTGGAATCGGGATTGAGAATCTTTACTTTAAATCCATCCTCTCTCGCTTGAAGAATATTTATATTTCCATCACCTGTATGCAAATCGAAATCAAGGATAAAAGCAGAATTAATCTTGCGTTCGGAAAATAATTGTAAGAGACTTATACTCATGTTATTAAAATAGCAAAATCCCCAACAAGAATTCGCTGAAGCGTGATGTCCGGGAGGGCGGATGACAGCAAAAGTGGGGTCCCCATTATAAGCGAGTTCGGCAGCCAATATTGAACCACCCGCCGCTAATGAAGCTAACTCAAACAAAAGGGAATCCATTTTTATGGAATCGACATGTCTTTTAGTATGAGCTCGTAATAATTGCTCCTCTGAAGCAGATTTGGGCTTTATTATTTCATAGTCTTTTTTATTTGTCAAGAGAATGTTCATAATGGATTCTAATCTTCCAGTTGACGCCGCTGGGTCCATTGCATAATTTGAATTATAATATTTTTCATCAAATACAATTTTCAAGTAAATATCACCTTAAATTATCCTTATTTTCATATAATTAGAAAGAGATATGCTGTTATAAATAATCTTCTATCATGACGTTATAAATTGAATAACATTTAAGTTAAAAAAAGAGTGTAAAAATAATCTCACAACTTCTTAATTAAAAATATTATAACGGTTTTGTCAAAATAGCCTTCATTCTCAACTTATCGAAAGAATGAACAATTTTATAAGTAATCTCCTCGTTCCTACGCTCCACCTTGATCTCGTAAATATTCATCCACAAATTCTTTAGGCGTAATTATTTTCATGTTAATCTTTTCATGTATTATTTTATCATGAGTAATGAAAAAATTTGCCTCTGTTAAAAGCGTTGTTGCTATAATTAGAGCATCTGGGAGTTTGATACCATGATGAGCTCTTATATAAGCTGCTTTTGTTGCTATTTCTTGATCTACGGGAATAATGTTAAGATTTAATAAAGCACTACTTGAAAACCTCGTTGCTTCATTTTCTTCATTTTTTTGAAAAAATCCCACTAAAACTTCGGCAAGAACAATTGTAGATATGATACCTTCAATTTCTTTATTTTCAATTTCATTTAGAATTCTTTCGCAATATTCATATAAAGGTTCTTTATTTTTAATTGCGAGAAAAACATTTGTATCTAAATTAACTCTCAATCCCATTCATCTCTAAGCTTTTGTTGAAATTTTAAACTATTTTCTACTGGTTCACTATTTTTTAAAATTTCTGACATTTTTTCTGTGATCTTCTCAATGATTATTTTATCTCCCTTGGTTTTAAATATTAAAGCATCCCCCGGCATTATACCAAATTTATCACGAATATCCTTAGGAATAACAATTTGACCTTTCTTACTAACTTTTCCGACATTCATACTTAATAGTAAGAAAATAGGAAAAATAAATATTATTTATAAAATGAATTCATGAAGAACATTGAAATATTTTCTATCTAAAAATAAAGTTTCTCTTTGTTAAAAAAAAATGGAAAATTATAATGGTTTAGCCAAGATGGCTTTCATTCTCAGCTTGTCGAAAGCACTTGTCGGTGCGGGCTTAATGAGGCATACTGTATCCGCACCACGCCCAGTACCTCCAATACAAATTATATCCCGATCTAAATCCGGAATCAATCCCGCATCGCTGACCATGCTAGCAATTTCAATACATACTTTTGTGCCTTGACTGAACTGTTCTCTAATATATTTTGCCATTAAATCGACAAAACACCATTGCCTCAAAGAAGTCCGCACGTTTCTTTCAATACCACTCATGGCATGGGTTGCAATCAATACTTTAGCTCCTGCTTGTTTTACCGCTTCTACTTTTGCTTCGTCGCATTCCTGCCGAACCTTTTCATTAACAAAGTAATAGCTATGCATAACAATAATCAAATTATAAACTTCAGGATTGAATAGCTTCACGGCTTTCTCAGCAACGGTTCCCGTGGTGCTTGCAACGACAATATCCTTGATGCTAAACTTCTCCGCATTTTTCTTTGCAATTTCCAAAGCTTTTTCCGTATTATTAGGTCCAGCTTTTTCAAAATAAGTCACTTCAATTATCAAATCTGGCATTTATGATCCTCTCATTCAAATTATCAATATATATAAATTATAATGAGGAGTTAATATTAAATTAAATAGCACTTAAAGAAATTCTAAATATCTATTTAAAAAGAAGTCGGCTCCTTAAAATGTTTTTTTGTTTTTTTATATTGGATTTTTTCTGAGTAAATCAAATGCTTTAAATACTAATAAACCCAATTCTACTTAATCACTTATAAAATAGAGAGAATTTTCGAAAATGACAGCACCAAGAAAATTAGCATTAAAAGAAAAGCTTCTTTTCGGGATAAGTAGCATTCCGGATCAACTAACATATCAAGGATTCCAGCTATACGTGTTTACATTCTACTTTGCAGTGGTAAAGATTCCCACTCTTATGATGTGGGCTGGTTTTGTAATCTGGGGTATCTGGAATATGGCAAATGACCCTATATTAGGCGCATTATCGGATCGGACTAGATGTCGGGAAAATTGGGGAAAACGCAGATTATACATGCTTATTGCGATTATACCCCTATGCCTTACTATGATTTTTCTTTTTTATATCCCATTTTCCTCGTCCATGGAAGGATTAGAATTTGGATATTTTCTTTTCATTATAATTCTCTTCGAATTCTTCTATACAATGTTTGATGTGAATGTAAATGCCCTTTTTCCCGAGCAGTTTGTCACTGAAACTCAGAGAGCGGAAACTAACCTCTTCATTAAGGGGTTAACTGTGGTCGGAATTATTTTTGCCAGTCTTCCAACAATTATTCTTACTCCTTTAGTTCCAATTACCGGTACAGCAGAAGAATTAGCAACCATTAAATCTAATTACCTTTTAGCAGGTATTTTATTAGCACTTATCACTTTTGCCTTTGGGATTCCGTTTCTCTTAAAAGGAATCCGAAAAGAAAGCGACAGGAATGAGTGTTTTGAAAAGAGACCAAAATTTTTTGAATCGTTAAAAATTACCTTATCAAATAAAACATTCCAAAAATTTGTTATTGCAAACACTTTTATCTGGTATGTTTTCAACACGCTAATTACCATCTTCCCGCTTTATTTCGTTTATGTCTTAGAAATTGGACAAGGGTCATTTGTTATAACTTTAGCTTTAGTTCTTGCTTTAGTTACCGCAGCCTTAGTTCTCCCTCTTCATAAAAGATTAGCCAAGAAGTATGGAACTCGGAATGCTGTAATGCTCACTCTTGCATTATGGATCGTGCTTTTAGTTCCGTATCTATTTCTTAATGGAGGAGATCTCGTACTTGGAGTTATCTTTACTGCTATTCAAGGATTCGCTCTCTCTGGATGTTTGTTTTACGTAGATATCTTGCACGGAGATGTTATAGATGAAGATGCAATAAAGTTTGGAGTAAAACGATCTGCGAGTTATTATGGCATTAATGCTTTAATTACCAGAGTTTCGACCATTCTTACCATTTCGACTATTGCACTAGTATTTCAAGGAACATCTTGGGCGGGAGGATATACACCAACTGCTGGAATTGATGTGACTATTGCTTTGAAACTAATAATTATGTTATTTCCCTCCATTGGATGTTTGATAGCAATTATATCTTTTAAATTCTATAAATTGCATGGCGAAAATTTAGCAAAAATGAGAGAAGAATTGAAAAAACACCCGGAATTACAGCTATAATTAAATTGCTAAATTTAAATAAAAGTTAAAAAAAAATTAGTTTTAGTTTTTTATTTTCTTATTTTTATCCAAATAATTCTTTTACATCTTTTTCACAGAGAAAGAATGCTATAGCAATTGGAAATCCGAAGATCAAGAAGTATAGTGAAGAAGCTATGACGAGATAGCGACATATTTTTATTTTAAAGTATAGTCCAATTGAACCAACGAGTTGTATTATTGCAATAATACCATAATAATAACCCAATCCTTGAATTTGTTGGGGCGTAGCAACGGCTAGTCCACCGATTAAATCTACAATGGTCTCTGACATGAATATAGCGAGTAAAGCATATAGTGTCATGAATAATCCTAACAAGAGAGAAATTGTTGCAACAATATTTAATAGCTTTTTTCTTTGAATTGTTGGTTTATCGGGAATTGTTCTTGGATGATCGAGGATATCTCTTGCTGCATAGAAGAGTAATCCCAGCGGAATCAAGGTGTAGAAAGTACTCCCGACTATGACTGCATATTCCCGTTCTCCCCCATATATAGCAGTAGAAACAAATATCATGAAGATTAGAGATAAAGCAGTTGCGATTAAAAAGACTTCAATAGTTTCCTTGTATCCTTTTCTAAAATAATAGAATGATAATAAAATTACAACTACAACTATTGCTTCCCCAATAACCATTAAGGGGTCCATGACGTGATAGAGATTTCCGCTCCAAGCTAACATTTCATCTTGCGTGAATGCTAAACTAGGCCATAACATCATTTCTTTTTCCCAATGATAGAATTGATCAATGAAAAAATGAGAAAATCCTCCTGCTGCTGTAGCACAAAAAGCATTCTTCCAATTTACCTCACGGATTCCACTATCTTCTAATTTTAAAGGAAATCCCTTTTCGGTTCTTACCATTGAGAATCTTGTACAATATGAATATACCATAGAAAGAGGAACTGCAATTATTAAAAAGCCAAGCATGCTATGAAATGGCTGATCTATAAATGAAAAGAGAAATACGATGTCTGGTCCGTATATGTTATTTGCAAAGAAAATAAAAGCCAGTTTATAATTAAACTTCTCCCTAAAAAAGTATATTATAGGAATGAGCAAGCATAGTGCATAAAAAATATGACCAAATGTTGGAATAGTAAAATCCCTTTTTATTTATTAGTTAAATTAATTGATATTTCATCTTAATTATATATAAAACTTAGGTTCTTGAATTAGATTTATGATACTTTAAAAAATCATATTCTCACTATATATAGTTAAAGAATGGGCTATTTTGATAAAGTGCAAATTGAAAAAGGCGGTTAATAGAGGTATATAGCTCTTTTAACTCTCCATTAGATCAATTTTAATTCATTCAAGAATAAAATTAACTAAAGACATGAGTTCTAAATATGATTATCATTATATCCTTCAAAGAGTTTTTGAGCGAAATCTATAAATCCCTAAATGGGGTCCAGAATAGAGAAAGCACGTTTAAATTTTAGTTTTTATTTTAAGATTTAGTTTAGTTATTAAATTATTTTATTTCTATTACCAATCATTTATATCCACGAAAAGGCGCAACTATACGCTCGAAACTTATGATCAATTGAAGATGAGACTTTTTTAGAGCAACTAAATTCGACCCAAAAAAGAATCTTTTATAACTTCTTTATTGTTGAATTAAATTTATATATTCTTTCTTTCTTAAAGAAATAAAGCTCGAGTGAAAATATTTCTTTATAAAGGATATTTCACTTTTATAAATATTCTGGATTATCCAAAAATTGATTAATAAGTAGGCATCTTTCATGAAAGTGTTAGTATTAAGCTATTTTGATAACGTCTTGGGTCCAAGAGTATTTTTAAAAGCACCAAAAGCAATCAAAGATGCTGAACTCGAAATCATTCCTTCTTTAATGGATTTAAATGAAAAAGGATTCTTTATTCACATAACTGAAAAAGTTAAAAGTGCAAATTTATTATTTACGCTTCCTAGTGAATATGCGAGAGGAAAAAAAGAAATACTTTTAATATCAATTATAACAGATATTGGTAATGAAATAAATCTCAATTTATCCCAAGAACTACTGCAAGGTTTTGCCAAGCAGTTGAAAGGCTTGGAGGATGGATATAAAGCTTTTTATAATAATTCCTCGAAATATGAATTTGATGGGGAGAAATTAAATGAAATAGAAAATATTTTTTATACCTTTTATAATTCATTCAAATCTGCAATAAAAGCCCTAAAAGAAGCAGAATTACGATATAAAACTTTATTCGAAAAAGCTCGTGATGCGATTATAATCGTGGATTATAAAACAGAGGAGATTTTAGATATGAATAATCAAGCTGAGAGAATTTTAGGGATGAATAGATCTAAAGCAAAGGGGCAAAAGGCTTCTATTCTTCATTTTGCCCATGATTACGAGGAAATAAAAAATACTATAATTAATATGGTTAAAATGGAATCTTCTCCGCTTTTAGAAACATATGTTAAAAATTCAAAAGAAAAAGCTATTCCCATTGAATATAATCCCTCTGAAATAAGAATCGGAAATCAAAGGCTAATACAAGTCATTTTTAGGGATATATCAGAGAGAAAGGAATCAGAAGAACGATTGAAAATGAAGGAGAAAGAGCTTTTTAATGAAAATAAGAAACTAAATGCGCTTTTTGGAATTTCTAAATTAGCAGAAAATACTTATCTTTCTTTAGATGAACTTTTTGAAGTAGCATTAAAGCTTATCCAAGGGGCGTTTCAATATCCCGAAAAAGCAGAGATAAAAATATCCTTCATGGATAAGGAATATATAACAAATAATTTTAAAACAAGTCCGAAAATAATATCCTCCCTGATAGATGTAGAAGGCGTTTCCCTGCTTCTGGAAGCGACATATTTAAATAGTACCAATTTTTCTGATGAAGAAAATTATTTATTGTACGATATCTCTAATAGATTGAAACAAATTCTAATTAATCGAAAAATTGCTCTTGATAGAAAAAAAATGCAATTAGAATTAATAGAAAGTGAAAAAAAATATCGTACAATAGTAGAAAATTTTAAAAAAATTACAAAAAAATTTTATGAAATTGTAGTTCGATTGCTAGATTAGTTTTTTAATCAACTGTCGTCTTGATAATTTAGGGCTATAAGGAACATTTTGGACATGTTCGGTCTTGTTCGGCGGGATCGCTCGAGTCGGGAAGCGTGTACCGTCGGAAAAATCGCTTCCCGCATTGGTGGCAAAGCGGGAACATGGATTCAATGAGGGTGTTGCAAAATTCGGTATTGCAGGAATGAATCGTGCATTTGAGCTGTCGAGTCGAGAAGTCAAAGATCTGGAATTGGCGGGCGGTTCCCTTGGGGGTGGTTTTTTTACAAGAAAAGCAGATCTTGTTCCTTTTGTTATTGATATTTTCGTCAACATTCTTTTTATCATGAAATATGCCTCATGTCCTGCTTTAAATAAGCGAAAAACAGAAAATAAAATTCTTAAAATAAAAAGTAAAAAAAATGATCAAGGAAAGAAAATGGCAAAGAAATATCATGAAAAAATTTGAGAAAAAAATTAATCCTGAAAATAAAAAGAAAAAAAAGTCTATAAAAAAGAGAAAAAAAAGAAAAGTAATCTTCTATGTCATTCACGCAATAATCTTCTATTTCTTCTCTTAACTTGTCTATTCTTTCAATTAAGACATCATGAGGAATGGTGGTTCTTATTATCCCAAAAGTATCATTACTATCATATAATTCATAGCTTGAGATTTCCTTATCAATCTTCTTTAAAAGAAAAGAATAGAATTTTCTTTTTAGAATGCCTAACATGGTATTTTTTTCTTAATTTTTGCCTATTTTTTTTAATTCAAATTTTTCGCTAGATTTTT
>CAYLZE010000143.1:0-11115 GCA_964388035.1 uncultured archaeon | reverse complement strand
GAATTAAAAAAGACCTGTGATGAAACCTCTCAAGAAGAATATACAAGTAATCCTCACGCCTTCCTCGGAGGTATTCGGTACGGTGCATTTTTGGTATTCGTTTCGATCATTTTATATTGGTTAAGCGTATTAAATGATCTAAAAGTCCTTGCGTTTTCTGCTCCCGTCAATTTGGCTATTTTAATCCTGGCCATTGTATTGATAGTATTCACGGTAAGCTATTTCATCCTGGAAGTCATGAAATATTTTGAAGTGTATGATTTTTTATTTTCTAAAAAAAAATCTAAAAATGTCATCGGAATTATCAATCCTTCAAAGGAAGTGAAAAGGGATCTCATCTTTTCCGCCCATCACGACTCTGCATTTGAATTTAACACTTTTTATTATCTAAAGCGCTTTGGTCAAATCATTATTAATCTAGGATATTTAGGTGTAGTCTTGGTATTAATTGGTATAATCTTAAAATTGATTTTTTTCCTTTCCTCGATTGAGCTTCCTTTACTCTTCTTAATCCTTGGTATCGTGTATTTATGTTTACTTCCCATAATCCTTATTTATATATTCTTTCATAGCTATAAACCCGTATTAGGCGCGTTTGATAATTTATCAGGTGTTGCGGTGGTGTTGGGTATCGGAAAATATCTAGCGTCTAAAAAAAATGATGAAAGTCTTTTTCCAAAGCATACCCGCGTTTTACTCGTAAGCTTTGCCGGAGAAGAAGCTGGACTTCGTGGTTCTAAAAGATATATAAATAAGCATTTACCTGAATTACAAGAAAATCGGGCGATTGTTGTAAACATGGATGGCATCGGAAAAAAAGAAGTTATCTTCATCCTAAATAAAGAGTCAGGTATTGGGGCAAAACACGACTCAGCAGTCTGTAATGCATTATATGAAATAGCACAAGATATAAATCCCAAAACCACAATCGCATCCTTGCCATTCGGTGCTACAGATGGAGCAAGTTTTTCGAAAGTTAAAATTCCTTGTGCTTCCATTGGCGGATTAAATTTAGAGGAAGGATTACCTCCTTACTATCATACGCGATTAGATACTCCCGAAGTGGTCGATCCTGAAGCACTTGACCAATTTCTAGAGCTGTGCTTTAAATATCTGAAACAAATTGATGACCAATCTTAAATTATATCATCGTGAAGCTAAAATATAATCAATTACTTTCATGATTAAATTTTCGAAGTTTTTTCTTATTTTTCATTTTTTTTTTTAAAAATTAGGGAATAACTTTTTTATAGCATGCTTGAGTTATTTTAAAATAAGATGAATCACAATCCAATGTCGGATTTAAAAGACTTTCTTGAACGTGAGATTTCGCTTACTAATGAAAACTTTATTGAGTGGGAACTATTGCCATTTTTAAGAATTCCAAGTTATACTATCAATTCAAAGGGTATCCTTGAAGCAAAAAATTTTCTTCTTGATTATATAAAAGATTTTGCCTCGGAAACCAAGGAATTTATCGCTGGAAGGAATCCTTTAATCCTCGCCAAGGTTGACGGAAATTCAAAACAATCATTATTAATCTACATGATGTATGACACGCAACCCGTGAGTAAACCCTCCGATTGGATTGGCCCTCCTTTCGGTGCTGAAGTGAGAACCTTACCGGATTTAACATCTTTAGGGAAGTGCGTGATTGCTCGAGGGGCATATAATTCAAAAACCCCACTCATCGCGTTTTTGAACATAATTAAGATTTTAAAAGTCCATGAAGCCCTTCCTATTACTCTCTACTTATTATTTGATGGCGAAGAAGAAATTGGTTCTCCCACGCTCCTCAAGTACATCAAAATGAAAAAATTTACCCTTCCCAAATGCTTGGGGTCCTTTTATCCCTCTGCAAAGCAATCTCTATCCAAAAAAGCAATAGTGAAATTGGGATATAAAGGAATCTTATCCTTCACCTTAAAGCTTGAAACATTAAATAAAACCTTGCATTCCTCTTATAATTCAATAATCCCTAATGCTGCAATGCTTCTAATTAATCTAATTACCAGAATTTATGACGGAGAAAAATTTAAAATAAATTGCCTCAGTGCAGAACCCATTATTTCCGATGAAGATTCCGAATTAATTAAAAAACTGATGAATGAAATAGATTTTAATGATTTTCTGAGCAAAATAGGGATTGAATCAATTCCTAATCATGATTTTAAAGATCTATTCTTGAATTATTTATATAAACCTTCTTTTAACATTTCTACCCTAAAATCAGGATACATGGGAAGTGGAATCCAAAATACAATACCAAATGTGGCTGAATGTGTGGTCGATATCAGATTTGCTAATGAAGTCTCAATAAATACAATTTTTAGGGAAATCAACACCATGGTCAATGAGTTTTCATTACTTCATGCCGTAAAAATTACATTATCCCAGAACGTCGGATATGAAGGATCTCGAATCGATCAAAATTCAGCTCTAACAAGAAGCTTAATAACATCCTTCGAAAAAGTAGGGGTTTCTACCCAACTATGGCCTTTCAGTGCAGCTGCAGCTCCATTAAGCGTAATAAAAAAAGAATTGGGGTTAGATTTTCTCGTTGGAGGATTAGGGATCGGTGGAAATGCTCATGCACCTAATGAGTTTATCCAGATAGACTCCCTCCTTCCCATGCGACTAGCTTTTTATTATTTTTTTAAGTTTTTCTCCACTTCATTCGATTAATAATCTTGCTTTATCTTAATAATCAACACGTCAATACTATTAACTAATTTTTTCTTCAATTGTGTGAAAGTTTTTATAATTTTAGTATTATAACAATTATATATATAAAAAGTATAAATGAAGACGTATTTGTTGAGTAAGAATGGCGCCAAAAAAAATAATTTTATCCTCCTTGCGAACATATACGGAATTTACGGCACGGACACTTTGAGGGATCATCGGTTTCCAGTAGTTAGTAAATGTTTAGGAGGATCTAAGTTAAAATTAATGTGGGAAGATGATGCCTATCGCGCGCAGCACGATGGATATTTATACATTTGGTTAAGAGGGGAGTATAATGGATATGTCCAATGGTATGGAAAATGTGGTTTTCCACAGCCGGGCATTTTCGCACCCGGGGATATTCCGAATTTTCTCGCATATCATGATGAGATTACTCGCAAAGATTGGGTTTCGATTGATGATGTTTTGAAATACTTAGTTATAACTTTGTATAAATCAAAATATAGTCTCTATATTGCTGCATCTATGTTAAATCAAGAGCTAGCCATTTATGACTTTCGCACAATAGAGAAAGATTTACTTGTTTTAGGAAAATATAAAGATAAAGAATTAGTTTTTATTTAGATGGTTGAATAGAATCTTCTAATTTTATGAAAATTTTCAATTTCTTTTGAAAGATAGGGTATTTTATTACCACTTAGATTTATATGTTCTAATGATTTTAAAGGTAATCTTTCTAAAGGAAATCGATCTAATTGATTTTTATATATAGTTAAAGATTTCAATTTTTTTAAATTGGAGAATGATTCAGGCAATTCTTGTAACTTGCATTCCGTGATTCTAAGCTCCTTCAAGTTCTTGAGGTTGCCGAAGGATTCGGGAAGGTGTTCAATTGGGCATCGGGTGATTTCCAAGCACTCCAGTTTCTCCAACTTGCCGAAGGATTCGGGGAGCGCTCCTATTCCGTACAATTCTAAATCCGTGAGATGCTTGAGATTTGCTATGGATTCGGTAAGTGTCTCGTCTCTAGAACCCACAAGTAATTTCTTTAATGAAGGGAAGCGGGCGGGGTCGTCAAATAAATTTCCCAAATGTGGAATGGAAATTTCTAGTGAATGTAAATGGGGAAAATCACCTTGGAGTGTAGCAATTCCGTCCCATTGCTCATCCCAAAGAGTTAATTTTAATTCCTCTAATGTTTGCAATTTCGAGACTGCTTCCTGAATAATGCGAATATCCTCAAGCGAGAGCCATTTCTTATAATAATCCGAATATTTATCCCTATACGTGCTTAATTTGAGGACTTTTCCGTTCTTAATGATTTCCTTACCCCCAATTCGTGTCCGTATTTGAACCATCGGCACCTGGATTTCAAGGGGCAAGGGAGCATAATGCTCTTCGGGGGTTAGCATTTGTGCAATTCCCGTCCCATCCAAGAATTCCCTCACACCCTCATACCCCGAATGATATCTCCGGGCAATCTCCTCTTTTAACCGTACTTCTGCATGGGCATTCCCGCTCTCCGCCAAGCTAATCAATAGCGGAAATACCAGACGATAATCAATCAAGTGCGTGTCATAATCATTCTCCACCCAGGTCTGAAGATTGGAACACGTGACAAAAAAGTTAAGCTCGGGCGTGATTTTTAAGTCCCCCCTTGGAAATGCCTCCTCATCGTCGTATCCATATGCATCCAGAACGTCATTGATGGACTCGATCTCGCTGAATTCCCCTACATTTTCCATGGGGATTTCTACGGGGACCGTAATGCACAGCATTAGGGGCTTATCGTCATTAAAGACCCTTGTCTTGCCCTCAATGAGTTTAATGGTTAGCACCACGTTCCCATCGTTATCCTTAATCGGAAATTCCTTGGTTACTGTTGAATTTTCCTTCGTGGCTTCCATGAAATCTCGTCCTTATAAATAACATGATAAATTCTTGTTTATAGTAATAAATAAATGAACGAAAGGAGATAAATGGGTTGGGAGGTAATGATTTTTCTAATTTTTTACTTTTTATGAATTTTAATTTTATTACTTTTTAGCAGAATTAAATATACCTTAATTTCTCTGAATTTTCATTTTTATTTTCTCATTTATTTTTGATAAATATCTATATCTTTCTCAGACGAGAAATTATTTTTTACCATAAATTTTTATTATTTTAACATATATTAATTTTAATTAAATATCTTTATCAAATTATAATCAATTAGGTAATAGCTATTCCCAGTTTCTTGGACTACATGTTTAAAATAGTCATTTTCGGTGATGGTGGAGTTGGCAAGACCACGTTACTGAATCGCTTTTTAACCGGTTTGTTTAAAGAGGACTCGCAGATGACAATTGGAGTTGATTTTCATATTAAAAAATTAGAGGTAAATCATAAAAGAGTATCTTTACAAATTTGGGACTTCGCGGGAGAGGAGCGGTTTCGATTTCTATTGCCAAGCTACATGATAGGTGCTAATGCGGGCATTTTCATGTATGATATCACCAGGTACTCAAGTATTAAGAATTTTAATAATTGGTTAGAAATTGTGAGAAAAAGGACCGTTGGGGCCGCTACGCGAATTCCTATCATAATGGTTGGAGGAAAATTAGATTTAGAAGAAAGAAGATCCATAACAAAAGATTCTGCTTTATCTATAGTCAAATCCCACGATCTTGATGGTTATTTTGAATGTTCTTCTAAGACGGGTGAAAACGTGGAATTAATCTTTACAGAAATTTCTCATTTGGTAATGAATGCCTCGGGTTTGCTTCAACAAGAAAAAAAGAAGGTATGGGGCCGTTCAAATTGGTAACATTGGATAACATTCTCTCATATTATTTCGTTCTATATTGAATATGCTTAATGAAACTCTCAATTCTTTTTGGTTGAATTAGAGATCCAATAAAAGAAAGGGATATAATATCAAGGTAAGGTCATGCCTTATATAAATATTAAATAATTAGCTATTTTAGTTAAATCCACGTGAGGAAAATTATCTTAAACGATCTTTAGTCTCACATGAAAGGTGTAAAAAAAAATAGTAGAAAATCACAATTATTAACAGTAATTGATCTTTTTACACACAAAAAACCTTTTTTATTAAAAAAAGAAGATCTTATTAACGGATTAATACTCTTTTTACACCCTAAAAGTGCAAAAAGAAATTAAATTACCTCAATTTTTTTTTTCATAAAAAAGAAGTCCTAATCAAGATTTTAATAAAAATTAAGCAATTCTTTAAATTTTAATAAAAAAGAGGTTTTCAAGCAAGGATGAGACTTACACGTTCACTTCATGTATTTTTTTTGTTAAAATGCGCGTAAAAAGTCACCCCTCATCATCAAGATAAAATACTAGACGTGCCCTGTAATATGATAATTCCTTTTAAATATTTTTGATCCAGTATCTTTTAATACTCATCTAATTTACTTGAAGGAAGACCTATCAAACGATTAATTTTTCTGATTTTTGGAATGTATTAATTACTTAACATGCCATTTAATAAATCATTAATAATCTTTTATCTGCGTGTCATGAATATCTCAAAAACAAGAAAATGACTAATTTTCCATCATCGTTAAATATCCATGAAATTATAAACAATTAAAAAGATTGATTAATTTATTTTGTTCACCATTAAGATTCTTCCAATTATTTTGATATCGCGAATCATGCAACCCTGTTTAAATTTCAACTATTTCCGAAAAGTAATGAGAAAAAAGTGAATTATGAATTTTGTCGGGGATGCCAAACGATACACTTTTTCATGCTCTCTAAATACTTTTACTTTATAATGCCATTAATATAATTGGAAAATTGATTAGGAAAAATGACAACTAATGTTGTTCTAATAGGAAACAGACTAAGTATCTAAGATATTTTAAATCAATATCGTAATTGAATATGTCTTATTGATCAAAATTAGACATTTATAGTTAATTTCTTATAAAAATGATATAATACTTAATGAAAATGTAAAAATGATTTCAAAACTCTAGATAAATATTTCTGATAGTGAATTGAGAACCAAGTCTGGAATACATGATTTATCGCGAGCTTTATCCAATTTTTCTATAGCTTTTTTGGTAGTAACTCCTGTTAGCACGGCAATTGTGATAATTCCTGCTGAATTTCCAGCTGCGATATCTGTTTCGAGGCGATCTCCAAAGATACAGGCTTTATTTGCGGGGATTCCATGGTCTTTTAGGATGAGATGAATTCCATGAGGATCAGGTTTTCCAAAAACCTTCAGGGGGCTTTTTCCGGTACAAACCTCCAGGGCTTTTACCATCACTCCCGCACCGGGCATTATCCGATTTTCCGCAGGCAAGGTAGGATCGGTGTTAGTTGCATAGAATTGCGCATTTCCCTCAAGGATGCATTGCTGTGCAATCGCAAGCTTGCCATAGGTAAACTTCACATCTAATCCCACGATCACGAAATCAATTTCATTGTAATTTTTAGGTCTTGCAACTACTTCATGTCCCATCAATTCCAACTCTTTTTTCAAGCCAATATCTCCAATAATGAAAATTTTTGCATTTTGCTTTATTTTTGAAACCTCTTTTGCAGTTATGGAAGCACTAGTATAAAAGTCGGACAGAGTGCATGGAATATTGAACCTTTTTAACCGTTCCACGTACATCTCCCTAGTAATCGTGGAATTATTGGAATTATAAACGATGATGATTCCCAAATCTTTTAGTTCTTGAATAATTTGATCCGCATCTTTAATTAACTTTTGACCCCGATATACCACTCCATCTAAATCAAAAATTGCTAACTTTAACTCTGCAAGTGCATCAATTAATTTTCTCATGACCTATTCCTATAATTGAAATATGCATAATTTTAGTTAACATTTATATATTATCGTTTTGATGGACTTAAAATTGTTCATGAGACTAAAAAAGAAAGCCCTTTTTCTCATTTAAATATTTTAATTGAAATTTATAAAATAAGTAACCAGTTCCATCCCATGGGGATATGAGAAAAAAAAGCAAAAAGAGTCACTCCAACGGTAATTAAAATAGGATTTAAGATGTTGTCGGCTATATACGACGGGAAATAGTCAATTAAAAGAAAAATAATAGCTGCAATCAAGGCATAAATGGGACCGATGAATAAGAGACCTAAGAGATATGCACTAATCGAACCTACAAGAAATCCCTCTTTAGATTTGACTTCCCCTCTTCTGCATGTTATCTGGTGTTTGCCGTATCTTCTTCCTACCACCGCAGCCAGAGCATCAGATATGCAAGATATTGAAAGTGCCGTAAAAACTACTGCTGCAGTTACCAATCCCATAATATATAATAAATACGTGAAAGTAACAGCCGTGATAAGATGAATTTGAGGACCAGATGCATTTAATTCTTTTTTCCTCAAGACCGCTCGAGTTAACACGTTTAAAATTGAATATTGAGGTCCCATGATGTTTCGAATAGAATCAACCATTGTTGCAAGTGATAACGCTCCAATAAGAATAAATAAGGTCATGCCCACAACGGATTGAAGATCTCCAATCTTATAAGGATAATCATTTAAATTCCCCCAAATAAAAGTATATAACGATCCTGTATTGTTTATAAACTCGATAATAAGATTATTTAATATTAGAGTCAAGGGAGGAATAATTATTGCTCCATAATAAGCAATTACAATTAAGAAACCTAACACGTGAAAAGACTTTCGAACAATTTCCATTTTAACGGGAATACTATCTTTATAAGGATTTCCTTTGATAAGGAATGCTACATAATTACGTAATTTGGATGTAAATTTTTTATCGGAGGTAGAGTTCTCAAGTTCTGCCTTTTTAATTATTTTAATCTCTCTTTTAATGATCCCAATGAAAATTATATTAACGATTCCTACAGCTCCTATCCACCAGACCAGGAATCCATTAAGTGGATAAGGAAGTAAACCAAACCATTCATTATAGAGGGCAAATAGAATGAACATTACAGAACAAGCAAAAGTGGAAGAGGCCCCATGTCTATTGCCTGTTTTTAGACCTTTTCTCCCAACAAAAAATAATATTACCGCAAATGAGAGAAAAAACATTGTAAGAATTAAAGTGTAAATGTAAATGTAAATGTCCATTATTACGATAATTAACAATCCAATAATTATTCTTCGAAAAATTTACCACGAGATTAATAAATTAAGTTACTTTACAAATCATTGTACTTAAAATTTTTTAAATGATTGACCATAAATAACTTCTAGTAAGAAGCAACAAGTTTTTTCTTGGTTCAAATACTTTATTATATAATTCGCGCGAAATTAAGGTCTGAATAATCCTTATGAAGAAACCTTTTCTAAAATGGTCAAAAAAACTGTTTTTTAGAGGAGTCATAAGAGACGTGGATATCACGCCTAGAGGATTCATTTATTTTTCGTTATCCTTTTTATTTAGCACCCTAATTATTGATTATCTTTTCCTAACCGGGTTAAATTTCACTCCCACTGATATATTATCCCTGTTAGGGTTAAGTTCCATTATTACCATATTACTGACTATCATTTTTTCCGGAATAATCGTAGATATGGTAAAAGATAGAATTAAATTATTATTGATCTCCTCTTTTATCACGCTTTTGGGATTAATATTGATAAATTTTGGGATTCTTCTTAAAGTGGTGGGTTATTCCCTCATTATCTTTTTTATTGGATTATACTTAATTGACTTACTTACCGTTCTTACTCACGAGTCCACCATTCTTAATCGAGGGCGCTTAATTGGATATACTTTCTTCCTATCCTTGGGTATTGCTCATCCTCTGATATTAATCACGAATCGGAACTTGCTTGCGATAATAGTGATAAATTCTGTCATTTTCTTGATCTTATTATATGTTTCTAAAGTTTATAAATATGAGGAAACAAGAGAACGATTAACAAGCTCCAAAACCTTTAGTCAAGTCATTTTTGCTCATCCTCTTTTGGGGTATTTGGGAAGTTTTCTCGTGCTTGGGTTTGTCTTGGGAAATGCATATCCCGTGGAATTGAAGATATTGATTAATCCCACATTATTCATTCTTGTCTTGCTCTTGTTTTTCTTGATCATTGGAATCAGCTTGGATAACTTAGGGAGGAAAAAGAGTTATACCCTTGGAATTTTAATCTTATCCACTTTAATCATCTTTTCTGGTATCTTCAAGGGACTTTACTCCGAGATTTTTTTGGGAATCGCCTTGCCCATCATCCTTATAAATTTATTCACCCTGACAGGTGATCTCTCCACGGAAAGATATACATTAAAGTTTCGGGGGAGAATCGCGGGCATCTTTTTAATTTCCGTCCTAACAGGATTTATTTCAGGGATTGTCTTAAAATATTTATTAACTCTTTACTATTATATCAATCCAGAACTCTATTGGATTCCAGAACTGATAAATGGGATTAATTCAATTTTATTAATTGGATTGTTAGTCTGGATCATGCCCTTATCGGAAATCTTGACTTCAAAGGAAGCAGAATGGGCAGCAGCATTGAAGGATCTTTATATCATCAATCGAAATTCTACTTGCCTTTATGCTAAAAATTTTAATAGCACCTCCCCAACTTATCAATATCCTCCCCTTAATGAAGATTTAATCACTTCGGGATTAAAGGGAATTATAGATTTAATCACGGAAATTACCAAGGAACGCCAAAACCTCAAGATTATTGATAAGGAAGGCACCATCATATACTTTGCATATGGAAAAAAGATAATCGTGGCTTTAATCTCCACGAAAATCCTCCCTATCTTATTTAAAAAACTTGAATTGTTTACAAAAGCATTTGAAAAGAATTTTAATAAAGAATTGGAGCAATTCAATGGCAATATTAGCCCATTCTATAAAACTGAAGAACTCGTAACAAAATATTTTAAATAATTTAATAATATGAATCCAAATATCGTGAAATTTATAAAAAATTTATTTATAAAAAAAGTTTTAATATAAATAACAATGTAAACTTAATAAATAATAAAAAGAAATAAATAAATTAATTTATTTATATCCGTTAATACATTATCAATCAAATTAATCTAATTATCTACCGGTCATGAATTATGGAAAGCGCCGATAAAACTGAAACTTTAGAAGATATTTTGAAAAATCTATCTACAGGTATTCCCGAAATTATATCCGCAGCAATTGTCTCTGTAGAAGGGTTACCTATCGCATCCGCACTCCCTAATGATGTGGATGAAACTCGTATCGCGGCCATGACAGCAGCGCTGTTGAGCCTCGCAGAACGCGCAGTGCATGAAATGAAAAAAGGCGACTTCGACCAGCTTCTCGTGAAGGGTACGGATGGTTACCTTCTCGTTTTGGCTGCCGGGATGAATGCCGTTCTCACGGTGAGCACCACGAGTGATGTGAAATTGGGGCTAATCTTCTTGGATTGTCGTAGAACGTGCGAAAAGATAGCTCG
>CAYLZE010000142.1:0-11222 GCA_964388035.1 uncultured archaeon | reverse complement strand
GTTTCGGATGTTTTACATAAAATTTTTTTTTTAACAAAGAAAAGCATGATTAACAAAATGATCTTTTCTTCTGTACCTCTTAAACCTTTCAAAGATAATAAAAATAAAATATATTGTAGTTCTGTTCTATTAAAAATTGAAGAAAAAGAACTTGAAATCCTACTATTTAAGGAGTCCTAATTTTCGAATCCCTTCTTTTTTTCCAAATTTTATAGCTCTGTCTGCCTTAGTTTTAGCCACTGCTCGCCAGTTTGCCCGTAAATCTTCTTTAACTAACATTTGATAATAAGAAACCTCTACATAGGAACCTCCGATATAGGTGACTCCCCGCTTCCAGAAGGGTTCGGGAGGAAGACATACGGATGGCCCAATTATTGCTTTTAATCGAGCATTCGGGGTACTTTCAATAAGTTCTTCAGTACTATGATATATTAATGAACTCCCGGTGGCAATTAAGATATCTACATCTTTTAAACCCGTTGAAGATTCGATATATGTCATTTTTTTAGGAAGGGGATCTTTTCCTTCATCCATTGCATGTTTATCAAGTAAAATGATTTCAGAACAGAGCGGTAAGAAAAAATCCGCAAGGGGATACATGTATCCTACCATGCCGATAATATCGTCAGGTTTTATCTTATCTTTCCATAAATCAGTCACATCCATGTCCATTAACAAATTATACTTTCCCGAGTTGAAATACAGATCCATGGTTAATGCATTTAAACAAGCAATCCCATAGCAGACAGATATCTCTGTTCCTTCAAATGCAGTCTTTGCTAATTCATAGGTTTGCGGAAGACTTTCTTCACTTCTTTTCAGGAATAAAGGAAAATCATATTTCCATTCATGTTCTATTAGAGAAAGTCCTATGCTCATGTTTGATAACTGAACTCCAACAAATTTTTGTCCCCTTACAATACTTTTTATCTCTGGTGGATTACTTCCATGATATTCCTTCAAAATTTCATAAGCTTCTTTTAAAATTTCACTTACCATATCTTTTCATTTTTTTACATTTTTTAATTTTTAATTTTAAATACAAAAGAAATTTCAGATTATAATTTTTTCAATAATGCCGTTTTTAAACTTTTATACGTGATTAGAATTAATATCGATAATATTATTAAGAGAAAAATGTTGAAGGTGGCGGCTAATTGAAACCCCCCTGTATCCAGTAATAAGGCACCAACGTAGATGGTGATACTTCTCCCTCCATAGACAAAAACGCCCTGAAGTCCAACAGCTAATGCCTTTTGATCGGGTTCTACTACTTTTGCGGTTAAAGCGAGCATTGAAATGAAAAAGAAAGGTATCATGGGAAGACTATAAACTATTAAAATCACAAATAAGGATTGTGGTATTATCGCAATCAAAGCACATAGAACGAAAAAACCGAGGATTGACCACAGGATGAAACCCATTTTTAATTGTTCAGAAAACCCTAATTTGCCTTTTTTTATAATTTCTTCACTTTCTTTATATCGCCTTTTGGTTAAAGCTTCTCCCAAATAATTACTTCCCATAAAGATCACGAAATTAGCTAACATTGCATTAGCTAACATTGCAATATCCCCTCCACCTTCCACATAAAAAACTGAGAAAAAGCTGGTAAATAAGTAAAACGCAATGCTCCCAAAGAAAGAAAGGAGCAAGACTATGATAAAACCCTTATTTTTGAGGAGAGAAACAAACTTTTGATTAAAGCTTGTTGGAGAGGTTACACTTACTTGATGTTCATATTGATCTAAATTCTCGGAATGATAATCGATTATATGCTTATAATTTACGTTATTTGTTTCAACTTGGCGTTCATGTACCGTCGTGATGAGGATAATTAAAGAAATGATGGCCATTAGAAAGGTTAAATAAAATAACATGTTAAAATTGATGTAAGCTATGATTAATCCCCCACCCCAGCTTGAAACCATGAAAGCAGTGGACATTAACACGCCAAATTTTGATTGATATTCCGTCTCATCTACCTTATTTGTAATTAGAGATATGAGGGATCTTCCTACAGGCTGAACACTACTTCCGAAAAAAGATGCTATACCATAAAAAATAACAAAGATTAAGAATTCGGGTAATAATGAAATAATCAAGGTGGACGCAGTCCACATTATTGTAGCAATCAATAAAAAAATCTTTCGTTTATTATATTTGTCAGAAAGGCCTCCCCACATTGGTTGGGCTATATTACCCGCATTGTTCGCCATGAATATGAAGAAAATCATGACAAATGGGAGCCCTTGTTGTCGAAAATAAATTGCAATATAGGGTGTTAATAACCCATTAATTGCGAAATGTAAGAGCATTGAGAAACTGAGAAAGTAAAATTGACCCTTCTGTGTAGGCATTGAATCCATTGAATGAATATTAGTGCCATTATCTTTCATTATTATTGCATTACTTCTTATATAATTAACAGAAAATTACCTTTCATTAGCTAATATTATCAGGAAGGGCTTCCTTGGTTAAAGTGTATTTCTCAGCGTATTTTACGAAATGCATGGTTCCGCCACCTTCCATGATAACCCGAAAAGCGTCATCGGGATTGATGAATTTCATGCCAGAAACTGCATCAAGTCCAAGGTCAAATGCGGCATCCGGAATCCAGGATGCTGAAGGGCCAATAACTACCCTAAATATAGCATTTGAGGCGTATTTCAAGGGGCCTTCAAGAGAATGTTCGATAACAGTCGATCCCGTAATGATTACTACATCGCAATTCTCTATATCAGCAATATTTCGAGATACTATTATGTTATTCCCTTGTTTTCCCGTCTGAATTGCAGGATTATCATCAATAATGGTTAAACCAGCAGAATTAGTGGCTAATAGTTTAATAAAAGGGCCGATTTGCCCCACCATTCCAACTTTAATATTCTTATTTAATGGGATTAGTTTTTCCAAATCAAGGTTGATATATTTGTTATAATTTTCTGGAGAAGAATCAACGATACACTGACTTATGGCATTTAATGCTCCTATTCCTATTGACCGTTCGATAGGTACCTCAGAAATGACAAGTTCTGCCAATTCAATAGCAGGTGTTTTATACAAACTCCCGGGCTTTTTAAAAACCGTACAAGTTGGAGATGGACGGCGAGGCGCAAAACCAACCCCCATCGTGCCGTCTAATAATACCGCTTGGTATCCTCTACCCACTAAAACCCCTTTTGTCTCGGGGATTTTAATGTTTTTTACTTTTTGATCTAATATTTCTTTTGTTTTTTTTATGAATTCAGTCATTATTTTCACTATTTTTTGAAATTCTTTAACTTTTTATTATATTTTTTGTTTTTATTCAATTTTCTTTTCTTATTTTGATAATTCTACCATTTCTTGAAAAAGTTTTAGTTATAATTTTTGAAAAATTTGATTTTTATTTAAAACGTAGAGAACTCCATTTTCCGTGCGATTTCGTACCCATGGTTCCACGACGATATCTGCACTCGAAAACATGTGTAAAAACATGGAACGAGATCCCGCTGCGATAGAGCGAGCTTTTACATCCTTTAAAGAGAGAAATGTCCCAATTGCATTTGATAGGGGTTCTTTCCCCCAACTGTAAGGATAGTAATTAGTTCTAATTGCTTGAGGATCACTTCCATAAGGAAAAGGAGTATGAAAGAGTGACTTTCCCGTATTAATAGAAAAAAGAAAATTATGATCGGCTCCATAAGGTAAATTTTTCCATGTAGTGTCAATTTGTCCTTCGTAATTTGGCAGTTCTTGAGGTCCAGCTGCTTCGATGATAGCTAATGCTGATGGGCCTTTCCGTACATTTTTTTGGGTTGATGAAAAAATATCTGTTATTTTTTCCAACGGGATTGACAAGTCCCAATCATTCAATGTTGTATATCCGATTTGTCTTGTATAAGATTGAATTTTATATAACTTGCGGGAAGTTGCTGTAGGAAACATGAAATATTTCCCAGGTTTCGCCGTACATAGAATATCGGGTGCATATGAAAGAAATTCTGTGGAAAAAGTTTCGTTTCTTTCAATTAGATCGGATGTAATTATGACTTGATTAAAATATTCCTTCTTCTTTAATTCTTCTAAGAATTGAACTTCTTCCCTTGTAAAATTAGAACGCAATTTTGGAGTTCGGGATCCTAATTTTATTATTGGTTCCTTTCCCGCAACATAATCATATCCATGCAGATCTTGAAGAAAAATACCCGTATATCCTTCAAAGGGCATGAAAGTGTACTTCGAATACTTTTCTGTTAATTCAATCAAGTCAATAAATCCTTCAAATTCAACTACTTGCCCGGTCCCAATTACCAAAACTCGCATCTCTTCTTTAAAAGATTCTTTCCAATAGTCTGTGAATCGCTTAATTTGATTATATGCATTTTCTATTGCCTTTTTGCGAATTTTATCTGTGGGGTCCTCTTGATAATTAGCTTTTAACATGGGGTCTGCAAATATGAAAAAGAAAAATTGGGAAGGATAAATCTTATTAAGAGCGATTGCGGAGTCTATAGCCCAAGCTGAACTAGTTTCAGACAGATCTCCTGGATATATTGGTCCCGAAAAATTTATGGGTAATACTCCCGCGATCTTTTGGTTACCGTTATATTCTATCTTTTCTCCCGTTCGCAAATCAAAAATGTTGCGTCCATCATTGGTAATTTGCAAACATTCTCTCTGAATAATGTTTTGGTTTATTTCCATCCCCTATTAATCATTTTATATTTGGAGGCTTCACTTCCAAATTTACTTGTATTTTTTTTCTTTAAGGTAAAATTATATTTATTTCCTCCTTACAATTTGGGCAACGATTTGTGGTTAACGCATTAGTTAATAATTCACATTGACATCCGCCATGGTCGGCCCTTTTAATCAAAAGTTTTTTACAATTGGGGCAATATGTATCCACGTGTGGAGAATTAGGAAAAGCTCCAAAATAGGCATAATCCAACATCTCTTTAATTTCTTGATAATATTCTTTAGTATCTAATCTTTGTCCAATATTAGGATTTGGATCTTTATATTGATATTCTGGAACTACTCTTTGCACATGATAAGGAATTTTCTTACTAATATTTGCAATTTCCTTTGCGATATCGACGATTTCGAAGCTATTCATGTTATGTAGCACCGGAGTATTAACTTCGAGCATTTTTACATTTGCATCATTATTAATTATCTTTAAATTTCTCAGAAAGATATTTTTAGCTTCCTCTGCAAGTTTGCCTTTTATGCCTATTATATCTTTTAGGAATTGCGGGTTAAAAGATTTTATATCGAAATTCACAATATCAATTCCTTCTTCGAGTAAGGGATTCAATGCCTTGGTTGTCATAAATCCGTTCGTCGAAATCCCAAAGGGTACATTGTTTTTATGACATTCCTTGGCAAGGTCCAAAACATAATTCATGCTCACAGCCGGTTCATTTTCCCCGAATACGATTGCTCTTGCCCCCCCTAACTTTGCTCGTCGAAGTAACCGTTCTGGGTTTTCAGGATATAAGTTTATTCGTTCAGAATTACTTGGATTAACGCGGGCCAAACGTTCATTCAGGCAATATTTGCAATCAAAATTGCAACTAATCGTACCCACATTAATGATGACTATGCCCGGCATGAAATGAAACATTGGAACCGATTCAATCCACGTCCGATAAAATTCACTGATTAAATATTCCGAATAAAATCTATTTTCTATTTTAGAATCGTTAACTCTATACATGTTACATATTCCGGACCAATTTTCTGATAATTCGCAATTATATTCGCAATTAGTACATTTCATAAATATCTTCACACTTCTTAGAAAATTTATTGATTTAAAAATTGACTAATTTTAGTTAATTTCATTCACTTTTTTTAATTTTTTATTTAATGTTTAGTAAACCCCGCAGTAATAGGATATTCAAGGGTATTATCTAAACTCTTAATTAATTTTACCGCTTCCGTTAATTTTTCAGAATAGATCTGTTCTGGAAAGAGAGTAGAATCATTTAAACTTTCTAAATTTTTTTTCAACGTCTTCCTTTTTCTATAAAAATTTAAAACTAAAAGTATGAAAAAACCAACGCAAGAAAAGATAAATGCTCCAAAAATCCATTGATTATTCGTAACCCATCCTATAATACCCCATTTTGTAAATAAAGAAAGTAGACTGGGTACATTTAAAGTAAACAATTTAAAATTATAAAGTATGATCAATAGCGGTATTACTAATGTAATGATCAAGATGATGGTATCTTTTTTATTCCATCTCACTGGTTCTTCCGTTCTCTCTTTATAAAGGCCCAAACCTCTTTTGTCCAAAGAAACACTAAGATTATCTACCTTGCGTAAAATGATAATCATTAAAGTAGTAAGAAAGGACAATGCTGACATTATGGTGTTCTTTGCTCGTTTCTTTTTTGTGAAATCAAATAAATTCTCCCCTCTCGCTCTTTGTGCATCACGGAGAATGTGCATTTCATTTTGGATGATAGGTACAAAATTCATGCCGATAATCAAACATTGTGATACACGTATGGGGACTTTCAATTGATGATTGAGAGAGGTTGCAAATTTGGGAGGATCCGTCGTATATATAAAAATTAAAGCAGTTAGTAACACAATTGAGATAATAAGGGGATTTCTAACGCTATAATAAAGTCCTTTATGAAAGATTGGAAGTGCATCCCCTAAAATTGGCCAATTCCGGGGAAAAGGATAAAATAAGGGTTCCACCCCGTCTTCATACCAACCTATTATGGAAAAAATAGAGGTAATAACTTGAATTTTAAGTAAATATGAAATACTGGTCTTTACTTCCTTAAATTTAAGACCAGTTAAAGGAATAATACAAATAGTAATTAAGAATATGATAAAAATGAGAATTAATTCTGTAATCATGTATAATGCAAGTGAAAAAATGATTAAAAATAGGAATTTAACCATGGGATTTAATTGAAAGAAAAAATTCTTACTTTCCCTTCTTTCTAACTGTTTTCTAACAAACATATTGATCTGAATTCTGTTTTTTAGTTATAATTAAAAAAAAAATTGTATATATTGGTTAAATTTTCTTTTATGCTTCCATTTATAATAATCTCGCCTTTATCCATTAAAATTACCCGATTAGCTAAGGTTAGAATCAAATCGGGTTTATGGGTGCATATAATGATTGTTTGATTTAATCTCCGATTTAATCCTTTTAGAACTTTGAGGAGAATCATCACATTATGGAGATCTTGACCAATGAAGATTTCATCCAGAAATAGGATGCTTGGTAGATAGGAAAGAACACTAGCCATGTTTACTCTTCTTTTTTCTCCCCAACTCAAGCAAAAGGGTAACTTTGATAAATATTGATCTAACTTTAGATGATTGATTAACGTGGCAACATACGTCTCAATTGAGGATCTTTCTAGGTTGAAATTGTCTGGACCGTAATAAATTTCATCTTGAACTGTTCTCTTGAAAAATTGGTGTTCTGGATTTTGAAAAATCATTCCACTATTTTTAAGATATTGAAAAGGATCTAGGGATGAGAGCTCATGATCTTTATAAAGAATAGTACCTTTCGTGGGTTTTAATTGTCCGGCTAATAATTTCAATAAGGTTGTTTTTCCGCTTCCATTATTCCCCATGAGAGAAATAAAATCTCCCTCATAGATTTTAAAATCAAGATTTTTAATAGCTAGCTTATTATTAGGATATAAAGGTTTTTGCCCCTTCTTTGATGATTCTAAGTCATTTTTTTCATACGTATAAGATAAGTTTTTTGCTTCTAATAAGGGAACTCCTGTAAATTGCAATCTTTCATTAAATTCATTCATGCACTCCAGTTCAAATAGTAACTTTTTGTTTAATTTCTTATATATATAATCTTGGTTTCCTTCTTTAATTGATTCTGTTGTTTCATCGGGGATCATTTCCTTCATGTAATTTAAAAGTGCGGGATTAATTCTTATCCCAATTTTCTCTACTTCATCAAGTCTTGTTGTTATTAAGGTTATAGGATGTCCTTCCAGATAGATTTCTCCTTGATTCATGATAATTAAATTTTGTATTAATGGGAGAATATTGAATAATTCATGATCTATAATGATTATCGTCATTTTCGGAGCCATTTTTCGGAGAGTTATTAAATTCTTACAAAGAGTTTGCATTGCGGGAATATCCAGAAAAGAGCTCGGTTCATCCAAAATGAGAATCTCTGGCTTCATGGTAAGCATGGAAGCAATAGCAATCCTCTGTTTTTCTCCTCCCGATAAGGTGGCTATTTTCCTTTTAATAAGTCTCATGCCATCTACCGCTTTTAAAGCCCATTCCACCCGCTCGTTGATTTCACTTCGAGAAAGACATAAATTTTCCGGTCCAAAAGCTACTTCAGAATAAACATCTTCACAAGCCAACTGAGAATCAGGATCTTGTCTTACCAACCCAATTTTCTGACTTAAAATGGAATAATCCACATCAAACCAATCTTCTCCGTCCACTCGAACAACTCCTTTCACACGCCCTCTATATCTATGAGGGATTAACCCATTTATGCAATCTACTAGCGTGCTTTTTCCGCTTCCAGAGGGTCCTGCAATTAACATGAAGCTCCCTTGCGGAATAGAGAGATTAATATCCTTCAGGGCTGGAGTAGTGGATCCTTGATAAATAAATGTAAGATCCTCAATTGAAATTTCAACCATCTTTCTCTCACTATTGCGTAGTAGCTATTGAAGGTGGTTCTCCTCTTATAATAGCAGAAGGCACGCCTGCTTTCACGATTACTTCTCTGATTACGCGAGCAATAGCGCCAAACACGACGCCGGAAATAAAAGCAATGAACATCATGAATGGCAATGTGGCTAGCATGGTAGGATTTTCCAATAAACCTAAGGCACCATAGAAAATGGGGAGTGCTAATGCTGATCCAATCCCCGAGCCAATCGTCCAAGGAAGAAGCCAGCTAAGAATTCCCTCATCATTTTGTGCTTTTTCTTTATTTAAAGCTTTGAACAGAAAATAAAAAATGTCAATGATAAGTCCAATCATTGCAGCTTGAACAATTATTAACACGCCAATCCTTACGTTTCCAAAAATCAATTCAAAAAGTCCTTTAATTGCCCCTGCTGCTGTCGCTGAAAAGTACTTAAGTGTCAAACCAAAAGCTATTAAAATGAACATGGTATGGATCCCCGCTACTAACCATCCAGAACCTGGAAATGGAAATGCTGTATTAATTATGCTGCCCAATGGAGAAAATGTGGAATAAATTGCACCGACAACGGCAAGAATTACCACGTATAAAATATCCCTTGTGGTCCATTTTTCGCTTGTTTTACCACTTTCACGAAAACTCATATTTTTTTAAACACCTAAATTTTTTATTATGAATATATATACACAACGATGTTATTTGTGAAAAGATCACCTCCTTTTTAAAATTTTGTGTTGTGCATGTCTATACATATCGAATTTTGAATATTTTATAAAAATTCAAATTTAAATATTGAAATCAAATAATGTCTTCTGAAAAATGCGAGATTAACATGAAAACAGGGTTTTTTTTCTTTAATTACAACTTTGAAATAATCATAGAAATGTGGAGATGGTGGATATTGAAACAATGTTTATTTTTCAATGTTAATTTTTCTACTATAGTATGCCGAATCATTTGTTCAATTACGAAATTCGCTTTAAGAAAACCTTTAATTTAATTGAAGAGGAGGAATTAGATTATATCCTTATAACTAATCTCCAAAACTTATATTGGCTTACTGGAACTGCCCAATATGGAGTCCTTTTGCTTTCAAAGACCGGAGAATCTAACTTATTTATTCGAAGAAACTTTTTTAGAGCTCAAAAAGAATCCGTTTTGAAAGATGTAATCGAATTAAAAAAAACTAGTCAAATTGTTGAGTATCTGAAGAAAGATCATCCTTCCTTGGAGAACTTAAGAATCGGAATGGAATTGGATACTTTGCCTGCTTCCTATTTTCTCTCCTATCAAAGCATGTTAAAAGGGGTTGAAATCGTAAATATTGAAATAAAATTGAGGAGATTACGGATGATTAAAGACTCAGCCGAATTAGAGATAATGCGTCAAGCGGGAAAAGTAGCGGAAAAATCTCAAGAAGTAATACCCCAGATATTAAAACCTGGAATTAGAGAGAATGAAGTTGCGGCGGAAGTAATGCACGCATCAATGAAAAACGGCAGCATGCATTTTACTATCGTGAATGGATATTTAAAAAATTGGTTTATTTTAGCAAGTGGAAAAAATCTTTGGGTGCCTAGCACGTTCCCTATTTTATCGGGAAGCGGTACTTCGAATGCCGTGCCCTATTGTTATAGTGATAGAAGACTAGTAAAAGGTGATATCGTGATGTGCGATTATGCAGTACTATATCAAGGGTATCATGCAGATCATGCACGAACGTATTTTGTTGAAACATATCCCGAGAACTTTAAGGAAAGGTATTTACTTTTGAAAAATACCTATCTGGATGTTGCTAATGAGTATTTACGGGCAGGAAATTCTATAAAACTTATCCATGAAAAGATTAAAGCAATTTTAGATGAAAAAAATCTGGGAACCTATTTTCAAGGTGATGGATATTATTATCAGGGGCTTGGACACGGACTCGGTCTTGAGTTAGATGAACCTCCTTATATCCTAGCAAATAATGAAGAAATCTTGGAAGAGAACATGGTAATCTCATTAGAACCTAAAATAATTATCCCCAATTGGGGCGCTATTGATTTGGAAGATAATTTTATCATAAAAAAGGGAAGACCCGAACAGATCACAAATTCGCCTTATTTATTTTAAGTAGATTTGGAGCACTTAAAGATTAAATTAACCATCTTAGTAAGGAATGATTGTATTCACTTAAAAAACGATTCTTTTTACCTTATACTGATCTTTTAAGGGAAAGTAAAAAAAACATGTTGTCCCTGAATGGATTTTAAAATATGAAAATTTTAATTTGTTATCTTCACAATCTAATGCTAGTTCTCCTATTAGAAGGTTTAAAAACAAATGGAATAGAAAATAAATAATGGAAAATTAAAAGAGTGATTATAAAATTATAATTATAGTTTATTACTTACCTGCTTTTTCAGTCTCCTTATCTCGAATTACTCTTCTTAAAATTTATCCAACTGCACTTTTCGGTAGGGAGCGAACAAATTTAATTTCCTGGGGATATTTACTTCACCATTTTAAGATTTTTTTAGATCGTGATTCATATATTGATTCCTTG
>CAYLZE010000141.1:0-11241 GCA_964388035.1 uncultured archaeon | reverse complement strand
ATCCTTTTTCCGAAAATAATCAATGTTCAATTCTTGGAAACAGGAATCGATTGCTTCAATCTCTTCGAATTCTCTCAAGGGAATTCGATTTTTATCATTCGGGTCTTTCGCCGCCCAAATTAACTTGTTGAATCTCTGGTGATGATGATGAAATCTCTGATTGGCATATTCTTTTGCCTGTTTTGTATATAATAAAAAGGGCCAATCGCTTCCTTCCATTAATAATAACTCGCGAGCGCATTGCCTTAATATCCTTGCTTCCCATTCAGTAGGATTAGGAACATTTTCTAACAAATCTTCTAATTGTTTGATGGAATTATTAATGTAGGGCCATATCCAGCCGTGTTCGGGATTGTTCCAAATCTTAAAGTGCCCGCCCTCGCCCCAGCTACTTTCTTTCATTTCTATTAAAGAAAAGTGGTCCCTATATTTATTTATAAAATCCGAAATCGTAATCATTTCTATAACCTTGCTTTCATTGATAAGTTGAAATACATTTCTCAACCAATCAATCCCTTCCATCCACCAATGCCCATATAGCTCGAAATCAAAAGGGGAAACGATTATCCCTTCAAGTTCATGCGTTTTATAAAATTGCTCTGTTTCACTTTCTAAAAGCTTAGCAAAATGATGAGCGTGAGTAATTAGCGTTTCTTGAGCTTTTTCGGGGTCATATAATTGCTTTTGATCATTAGGTATTGTTTTATCCGTTATTTTCCAATAATGTAATCCCGATTGAGCGTCTTTTCTATGGAATTCGCGATAATTTTCATTACCGGGGTATCCCTCTTTAGCATCCCAGACTTGCCTGCTTGTTCTCACATTTCGTCCAAAAACGCAAGTGTTTGTGGTTAATTGATACCCATAATTAGTATTTAACCCCAAATCATTACGTGCTTCGATTAAATTAGCATCCAGAATGCCGTGAGAATCCACGAAAAAATATTCAATTCCCGAATTTTTTAGCCAATAATCCATGCTTTCTCTGACTTTTCCTTCTTTCAATTCTTTAGGCCTATAAGCACACTCGGGTAACCAGATTCCTTTAGGTGCTCGCTTGAAGTGTTTTACATGAGTGTCTACAGCTACTTGAATCTGAGAAAATACTCCTGAATCATGTTCCAAGAGTGGTAAGAATCCATGGGTAGCGGCGCAAGTAATCAATTCAATCATCTTTTCTTCTTGTAACCATTTAAAAGTTCCCAGAAGATCTCGATAATAATTATGGTAAAAGGTATCAAGCACGTGCTGAAAATTATTTAAATGAAATTCGACGATCTTCTTTTTTTGGGGAAAATGTTCGAACCGATTAATATCTGATTTAGCTCGAGCAATTAAACCTTCCATGTATTCCGTGAATCTATGTTTCATGTAATCATCGCATAACTGCTCGGCTAAAATAGGGGTCATGTTGATAGTGATTGCAGTTTTAATATTTTTCTCGCGTAACTCTCTTAATACGTTTAGCATGGGGATATAGGTTTCCAACATTGCTTCCATTATCCATTCTTCGCCCGCGGGCCAAACACCGGATCGCTTACACCAAGGAATATGCCCGTGTAACACTAAGGAGAAGTACCCTTGTTTTCGTTCAATACTCATTGCTCCTCACTTGAACCTTTATTTGTAATTACTTTTTTTGATTCTAATTGTAGCGGATGGTGATGATCAATTTAATCCTTTCTTGCTGAGATCTGGAAATATTTTTAAATTTAAAAAATATATGGTTAATATTTCTTACATATTTTTTTCTCGCTCGTCCCTCCAAAATTTTCACCGAGAAATCAGATTGAATGAAGCATTATTAAATCAAACGAAATCCTGCATTAAAACCTTCTTTTTTTGCATAAAAATAGTATTTTATACTTTACTTCTTCTTTAATCGCAAGTCTAAGCCACAATCTTTACAATACAAGGTTTTGTAGGTATTCGCAGATCCACAATGAGGACAATATACTCTTTTGGATATAATTCCCTTATTTTCTATAATATCGGAAATTTTTTCAAATTCGTTCCTTTGTTGTAAACTCTTTTTCTTTGTATAAAACTCTACTTGAGGTAAATCCATTTGGAAAGCCCAATCTGTGATCATATCTTTAGGAACTTTCCATACATATCCTCTGCCCATATAGGAAAATTTAATCTCTATCTCAACTTGAGTTAGATTATCGTCAGGAAGATAAGCAAATCTTAGTCTATATTTCTCTCCCATAGAAGTTCCATAGATATGAGCAGAAATTCCATGTTTGATAGTCATTGTCCGATATAATCCAGATTCCGAAAGGTACTCGTTTAATATTTTACTTTTTTTTTCTTTCCAAAATTGCACATTTTTAGTCCATACCTGTTCAACATGCTCCGGAAGTTGAAAAAAGCAGTATATAGTTGGCATTTTTTCCCTTTTTATATCAATTTGAATTGGATTATATAATGATATAACTCTCCATAAATATAAATAATTTATATTTATATAATTTAAATAATAACCGAAGATTATCGATTTCTCTTAAGATATTCTCTGCTGGGTCCAGACAGGGTGTCTTTTTATTTCCTATTTCCTGCTCATTATAAAGAAAGAGTTAGTGCACATAAAAGTAGCGGCGTCCCAATATTTCTAATTTATTCTCCCAAATCTAAAAAAAGAGGACGTGTGGAGATGACTTGTATTCTTTTAGGACTAGATTTGACACAGTTCTTGATACATGGGGATTTTCATTTAATTCCCGAATGAAATCATGGATATCTTCCGATTCCCGGAACCGGCATATCAAAGCCGCGGATTGATCCCCGGTGGTATGGAATACGGAACATACTTCGGGCATTTTAGAAAGTTCTTTCAGTACTTCTTCCGTATGTTTTCCGTCGATTTGAATTCTAATCAAAAATGTCAATTTGTATCCTAATTTAGTATTATTTAATTTTAATGTATACCCCTCAATGATTTCACTCTCTTTCAGTTTACTAATTCGATTATGGATGGTACCGATACTTATGCCAAGTTTATCTTGTATCTCCCTATAGGAGGTACGAGCATTTTCCTGCAAGATCCTAATGATATCTTTATCAATTTCATCGAGTTCCTTATCTTTTCGCATATTTTACCTTACCCTGATTCCGATTTTCTTAACAATAGATGATAATTAACAATAAATGAATATTTGAACAATATTTAAAATTTTTCTGTTATGATAAACAATTTAATATTTAAAGCGGGGAAAACCACCGTTTTTTAAATGATTTTTAAGATAATCTAGATAACTTCATCAGATAATCATTATGAATGATAGAAAAATATAGAACCTTAGTAAATATTTCATTAGTATAAATTAATTATGTTGTTAAATTAATTCAAAATTTGTGATTTAAAAAATGAATTATACACCAGATAAGGAATCCATAACTAAACATGAAGTTCCAGAATGGTATCATGATGCAAAATTGGGCATTTTCATTCATTGGGGGCTTTATTCCATTCCGGCATTTGGAGTTACGGGTATTGATTTAGTAGAATCTATGAAAAGAGGTTTAGAACAGCATTTTAAAAACAATCCTTACGCAGAATGGTATCTCAATTCACTCCGGATACCTGATAGTCCCACACAAAAATATCATTTTGAAAAGTATGGTAAAGATTTCTCATATGATGACTTTATTCCGATATTCAATGAAGCGATAAAAAAGTGGAATCCAGAGGAATGGGTGAAGTTATTTGAAAAGGTCGGAGCAAAATACGTGGTATTTACCACGAAGCATTGTGATGGGTTTCTTTTGTGGCCTAGTAAACACCCCAATCCGAATAAAGAGAATTATCTTGCCCGCAGAGATCTTGTCGGTGAACTAACTAGCGTAGTTAAAGCAAATAACATGAAAATGGGCTTCTATTATAGCACTGCATGGGACTGGACCTTTAATCTTAATCCAATAAAAGATCCAGAAAGCTTTTTAGGGAATTATATTAATCCTCCAGATTATACAAACTATGTGAACAACCATATTCTGGAGTTAATTGATAGATATGACCCAATGATACTTTGGGCAGATATGGGATATCCACCTGGGAAAGATATCCTTGAAATATTTGCATATTTTTATAATAAGAATCCGGAAGGGGTTGTTAATGATAGATGGAAACAAATCATTCCCGAAAAAAGAATATTTACCAAATTAGCTCATTATGATTTTTTAACCCCAGAATATGCGACTTCTAAGAAAATCAACAAGAAGAAATGGGAGGCGTGTAGAGGGATAGGAATGTCTTTCGGATATAATCAATTTGAAACTGAAAAAGATTACATGTCTGGTGAAGAATTAATTCACATGTTTGTAGATATCGTTTCGAAAAACGGGAATCTCCTCCTGAATATTGGACCAATGGTTGATGGAACTATTCCAGACCTACAAAAGAAGGTGATTTTAGAACTAGGTCAATGGTTAGATATAAACGGAGAAGCCATATATGGAACTAGACCTTGGAATCATGCAGAAAGTTCGACTGCTGAAAATTATCCCGTAAGATTCACGCAAAAAAAAGATTCTCTCTATGTTATTGTATTAGGTAAAATTGAGACCGATGAGATAACGCTAAAAAAAGAAGATTTGAAACCAATTTTTAGCATTACCCTCCTTGGAAATGAAGAAAATCTAAATTGGAAAGAAGAAACAGAATACATTATTATTTCCGTTCCAAATAACTTCAAAAACTCTCCTGCAATTTCTTTTAAAATTAAATAACAAATGAGCTTTAAAATAAATGGGAGGAAACGTAATTGGACCATATAGAAAGGTTTTACGCCACAATTGAAAGAAAAGAGGTAGATAGACCTGCTTGTTGGTTAGGATTACCCGTTCCAGAAGCGCTTGAAGGACTATTCAACCATTTTAAAGAAAGAAGTTTGAGAGAATTAAAGCTGAAAATTAATGATGATATTTGGACAGTAGATGTTCCATATCATGATCCTCCAAACAATCATATCACCATGGCCTTTGATTTTCCTAAAAAAGGGCAAACCATGAAAAATAGAACCTTAACGGCTCCTGGTTTTTTTGAAGATTATTATGATCCGCTTAATGATGATATTGACAAATTTAATTGGCCAGATCCAGAAGATCACATGGATCCCGAGGAATGTTGGAGAATTATAGAGGATACGCCAAAAGGTTTTCCCATAATGGGTATTTTGTGGTCAGCTCACTTTCAAGATCTATATTCTGCATTTGGGATGACGAATGCATTTGTTAAAATGTATAAGTATCCCGATATTGTTAATGCTGTTCATGATAAGATCATTAAATTTTATCTCAAGGCTAATAAAATCTTTTATGAAGCAACAAGAGGAATGCTTGATGCGGTACTTATTGGAAACGATTTTGGGGGTCAGAAAGGTCTAATGCTCTCGCCTGAAATGTTAAAGAAATTTGCGATCCCCGGGACAAAAAAACTTGTGGATCAAGCTAAAAAATATGGATTAAAAGTAATATATCATTCTTGTGGGTCGATATTTGAAGCAATTCCCCTACTTATTGAATTAGGGATAGATGCTATTCATCCCATTCAAGCATTAGCAACAAACATGGATGCTAAAAGACTAAAAACACATTATGGGAATCAAATTTCATTTTGTGGGGGAGTAGACCATCAAGAATTATTAGTATTTGGCAACCCTAATCAAATTAAAGAAAAAGTCGGTGAATTAAAAGAGATTTTCCCAACGGGATTAATTATCTCACCCAGCCATGAAGCAATATTACCGGATATTCCTCCTCAAAATATTGAAGCTCTTTTTTCAGCAATACAACATTAAACAATAGCTAGTTAATATCATGTCATGTTAAAAGAAAATGAGGCAGTTTATAACAGGTGGGAACCGTGTATTTCATTAATGATAAATTTGTACATGTCAGAATTCTTGAAGAAAAAACACAGTTTTTTAAATGATTTTTAAGATAATTTAGGTAACTTCATCATAGAATCATGATGAATGAACAAAAAATAGAGAAGCTAATCATGAAAAAAAGAGCAATTTTATTTGCATTTTGCATTCTATTTTTATTATTCCCCTTCTCTCTGGTATTTGCTCAAGAATATTATTGTAGCGTCGATTTAGGCAAGGAATATGTCAAAGAAGTTAAGCAACTTGATGCTACGGGATTACAGCAAGCCTTTGGAGATAATTGGGCGGATAATGTGCTTTTCAAAGGATTAGAAGTGGGGCAAAGGCAAAAGACGGTAGTGACTAGCAAGATAGAGAAGCCACTTAATGGAAAGGAAGGATGGAGCATAATTTATAATGAGTGGAATCCCACCAGTGGGGAATTCAGCGAACAACCTGATGTTAAGGATCAAGAAGCGTGGATGCCTAAAAATCCAAAAGATTTGGGGACCATGAACTATTGGACCAAAGTATGGGTTCCAACTCCCATCAAGGAGTACCTCTTAGAAGTTCAATGGGGGACCGGATTGGTGCCAGAGGATCAAACTGTCTTTTGGACTATTGATAAAGATAGTGCATTTGGAACCGCATTAGGTCTAAAACAGACCGTTCAATTTGCGTATTCCTATATAGGAGGGATCGGCATGTATGCGGGGATAAGTATCGAAAATTCTGAAGGTAAAGTACTTTTTGAAATTGACCACGTGGAAAGTATAATTTCAGGGTATCCCTTGATTTATTTTGCCTTGTTCTTCGCGCTCTCTCTTCTTGGAACAATCCTTCTTTTGAAGAATAAATTTCATTATTCCTAATTTTTTTTTTTTAATTAACATAGATTTTTAATATATGGGAACAAAAGTTTAAAGTATAAAAATTATTAATTTTGTTTTGAACATGGATTTCTTTTTAAAGAACTCTTAATATCTATGAACAAAAAAATAGTGAGGAAAATTTAATGTTGGATGAAATTGCTCTAATCATCTTTATTTCTTGTATTATAATCTACATCTCTTTATTAACTATAAATATTAGAAAAAAAACGCCCTCTCAAAGAAATACGGTACGTTTAATTTATGCTCATTGGGTGGAAGAACGACTGAAAGACGATTCTCCCATTGCCGCCGTTCAGGCGCTGAGAAATTTTATTATGGGTAATTCTGCTTTTATCTCAGCTCTCTTCATCTTGCTCGGGCTTATCGTGGGGTTTTACTCCAGTGATTTATTTAATAATGGAGGGATAATTCTTCTAAATATTTCTATCTCTCTACTTCAAGTTAGTGTAAACATTTTCATTATCATTTTCTCTCTCTTCAACTTTATCTTGTCCTTGAGATTTGTCACACGGTTATCCTTACTAATCAGCGGAAATCCTCAAAAATATGCCATGGGGAAAATACAAGGTATTAAGGTAACTGAAAAAACCTTGATATCAGCGCAAAATCATTGGATGATCGGAGTTCGAGCTCTGTTCTTTTTAGTGCCCACCATGCTGTGGCTAATCAGTTCAATCTTCTTTATCATAGGCTCTGTTATAGTAACATTATATATGATTCTCTTCCAAGATTTTTGGTTAGTAACAAAAAAATGGAATTAGCAAGAGTTTGATTTAAAAATAAAAATTGGATTTATTTTAAACCTTGAAAACGAGAACATGAATTCTAACTATTAATTTTCCTTACTTTTAATTTTAAATCACTCGTGAATGTATTTTTTGTCAATTGTAATTATAAGAATTTTAAATTACTCCTCGCCTTTTAATTCCACCAAATTAACCATATTAAGAGGCGGTAGAGAAATTGGCAAACATTCCCCTTTAAAATTTTTATTAAATTTTATGAGAGAGCTATTGAAATATTCCCTACATAAATCTAAGCTAGTAAAGTGATTTTTGGAGTTGGAATAAGAATAGGGAATTTGCAAAAAATTTTTTAAAAATCTTTAATATTGACGAATAGGAGATTAAAATAATAAAAAGTACTATATTTAGAAATTGTGCTCAGAAAATGTTGGTTTATAATCCTTCTGAACAAATATGGGAACTTTTTATGGCAAAATAGAGGGAATTGAAATGAAAATTGCAATTTTGTATGATAGTAAGTTTGGTAATACGAAATACTTAGCAGAATTCATGGCAGATGAAATACAAGCAGCAGGTCATGATGTTGGTCTATTCGGAACTAAACGGAGCAAGCCTGCAGAAATACTAGCATTTCAACCTAAAGCATTGCTAGTGGGGGGTCCAACTCATTTTGGGAAACCAACTCGTACCCTTGGTAAATATATTAAAAAATTAGGAAAACAAGGAGAAAAATCAAGCATCCGTAAAGCAGCAGTTTTTAATTGCTATACGGGAGATAATGTTTGTAAACTTATTCAGAACAGAATCTCGGATGCTTTTCCACAAATAAAAATATTGGAGAAATCCCTACCGATTCATACAGGTGGTCTAAATGGAGAGATTTGGAAAGAAGTAGCTCTTCAGGATAATTGGAAAGAAGAGACCAGTACTTTTCTTTCCGATTTTTTAGCTTTTTTATCATAAGTGTATATAATACCAAGTGCAACAAACGATTTTATTATTTTTCCAGCAGAGTTATTCTTTTAAATTTATTTAATCATGAGCATATTTCTAATTTATAATTTAACCAGAGTTCCGTAATTATTTAAATATTTGATAGTAGTCTATTAAATTAATAACTTTTTTTGTAGTGTTTTATTAAGAACCTTGATTGTAAAATAAATAAAAGGAGATAATTAATTATTCATACTAAATCTAAATCGCTTTCTCAATTCTGGGAATTAGTGTAATTACTTCTCTTGAGCCAGTTCTTTTTAATTCTAATGCTTCTTGCGGACAATGGTGTGCACAAACTCCACAACCAATGCATCTTGTTTCATCAATTATTGCAAGTTCATCAGAACAGGTTATAGCTTCCATTGGACATTTTTCAACACATGTCTCACATCCTATACATAATTCTTCATTCAATGAGACTATATAAGAAGTTAGTGCTTTCATTGGCATGTTCCCAGCATATAGACTGTGAAAGACTTCACAACAACATTTACAGCAATTACAAATGGCAAATTCATCATTCTTGGTATCTTGATATGAATGAAATGTTCTGTGTACAAGTCCAATATCCTCTGCTTCTTTCAATAATCTTATTGCTTCCTTTTTAGAAATTTCCTCAGCAAAATTATAATCTATATGAAATTGAGCAGTTCTTCCAAAAAAAAGGCAATTTTTTATTGGGGCTGCAATCTTGCAAGGATCATTTAAAAGTGCTCTGTGATGTCGGCAATAGCAGTTCGCAACTGATATAACATCAAATTTTTCTACTATTTGAGAAGCTGCTTCTAATGGTAATATCTTTTCCTCTGGAACATCCACTATTTCTTCCACCGGAACGATTCTATATAGTGGCGTTGTTTCCTTAAATATTTTCATAGTACTTTCATAATTTTTTTGGTACCCTTCTCCTATATCTTGAAAATAAGTTTCAAATAATTTAGCTAATTTCTTTTGTTTTTCTCCAGATTCACCTTTCATAAATTGCATTTCAAAAATACCCGGAACAGGACCTAATAAATAATAAACCATCATACCCGTACTTCTACTTGGTGTTACAACCATTCCGCCATTTCTTATAATTTCCTCCACTAACTTAAGAACTGTTTGTTTATCTAATTTTGATATGGCGATTAATTGATCTAAATTAATTGAGCGCTTTTTAAACGAGAGGATAATCTTTGCATGCTCTTCTGTATATATTTCTTTAATTATTTCGATCAATGAATCAGTAACTGGAAATGGGAAACCTCCTGACTTTATAAGCTTTCGTGCTACTTTATACCATAATTTATAATTTTCTGACATTCTTTCGACCTCAAACAAATTAAGTGTTAAAGTGACAGAATAATTTCACACATAAAAATGTTATTGTGTCAGAACAAGTGCACTAATTTAAATATTATGAAATTAATCAATATTATATGGTTAAAAGGAAAATTGACGATGAAATTCTAAAAGCCTTAGGCAATACAGGTCTTAATAAAGAGGAATCACATGTATATTATACTTTAATTCAATATGGTCAAAAAGGAACTACAGTTAGAATATTAAATCTAGAATTGAAAGAAATTGAGAGAACTACAATTTATCATATTCTACAAAAATTACTTATCAAGGGATTTGTAATAAATAAAAGCTCGACAAAAACTTTGAATAAAGCAAAAATATTCATTGCATTAGAACCATCTACTCTATATAATAGAATTTTAAATAAAAAAAAGGAAGATTATGAAACATTTGGAAATACTTCTTCAATCTTTCTGGATCGCTTGCAAAAAATATATGAAAAAAAAGAAGAATATACACTAGATGATATTGATCCACTTATTCGGGCTTATGTGAGCCCTTTATTAAATTCAGGATGGAAAATCTCATATCAACTTGTAGAAAAAAAGTCGAAAGTATTTGGATATGATTTTTATAGTTATAATATCGATTCTCCTAAAGCTGGGCCATTTAAGGGTTATGGTGGATTTCATATCTATGTATTTGATCATATTGTAGAGGAAACATCCAGTACAAACAAGAAAACGACAAAAGAACAACCATTATTATTGCCATTCTCCAATACTGAATTAAATTATGTAGTGATCCAAATAAAGAGAATAATAAAAGAGAGATTTCAAGATGAATTCAAACTACATAATGTTAGAATTACTGAAAGCAAATTATCCATTGAAAGTAAAACTTTTTCATCATTCATTGTAAAAATAAAATCAGAAAAAGACACTGAATATAGAAAGGCTCTTGATTCCATCATTTTCCCAATTGAGAATAAATTCTTTTTTATATGGGCAATACGCGCTAAAATGATATCAGAGATGCTTCGAATAGTATTAAAAGTAGAATATTTTTAGCCAAATATATTATAAGACAATACTGGGACCACTGGAGTCTCAAGATAAATTATTAGCCGATATTAATAAATTTATAAATGAGTAATTTGAAAATTTGTCCAAATCTTGTTAATCAAAAGAAGGAATTTTTAAAAGGAGCAATGCTCCTATATTACCATCATTAATGATGTTATTGATAAATAATATTTTAGGAACGTGGTCAAGGGAAGATGAATAAAAGGAGGCTTTAAATACGTGTCTAAAAATACTAAAGAATTTAAATCAAATGAACTAATGGACCAAACCTTTAAAAGGTCGAAGGGTAAAGCTATAGATTTAGTAGTTGATCATTACCTTCCAGCAGTTACACCAGAGATGATTGATTGGTGGCGGGATAATA
>CAYLZE010000140.1:1218-11332 GCA_964388035.1 uncultured archaeon | reverse complement strand
GTTATCGAAATTTCAAAATCCGAAAAAATTGTTTTAAAATTTGAAAAAACTTAACTTCTCCACGCCCTCTTTTTAACTTACCAATGCAGCAATTTTAAATTGGAGATTCATTTTTTATGGTTAAATATACACTAGATTTTTCATGGAATTCTAGATTTGAGTTATCATACGGGATTATTTTTAATAATGGCTCGAAATTAGCTAAGAATAGAGAGAGCCCCCTAATTTCTTGCCCATCGATCTTGATAGTCATCGGTACAAATTTATAGAGTCCAAACTCCCGTTTGAATTCCTTTAAAACCCCAATATTGAATTTTCCCCACCATATTTTTGAGTTCAAGGGAATATCGTTGAAATCATTGCGAATTATCACCCCATTTTTATACATGGGAATTCCTCCGTCTATAATGCAATCATGAGCTCCGAATGTTCCTTTAATTCCGTAAATATCCCCTATCCTAAAGTAATGATTTAGTGGTAAGATAGCCAGAGCGAATTCAGGACAAATAAACTTAATTTCTAAAGGGATGGCATCCAAATACGATTGCGAAGCAGGAATTGGTTTACCATTAGAATTCTTTAGAATAGAGAAGGATTTACCGCCTCTTGCACGCGTTGTATCTGTAAAGGGCCTAATTTCCAGATGGATGTGTGGGGTGGACCAATGAGCAAAATATCCATTGCGTAGGGTTAATCCCAGGGGATCGTCTACTTCCAATCGTGCTCCTTCCTTTATCGAGGGATTAACGTGCAATAGCTTAAATATGATTTTAGGATCAATTTCATTTTCGATTAATATTAAAAAATCATGACTTACTCCATTCGACAGCTTTGGTTTAGGTTTAGGGGCAATCAGCTTTTTAATTTTAATCACTTTCCCCGAAACGGGGCTAAAAGCCTCATAATTTTCCAAAGTTAATTGCTGATAGATATCTATTGCAAGAGCGTTCTGATGGGCATAATATGGAGACGTGCCAATACTAAAATGAGAATCATCACGTAAAGAAACGGTATAATTTTCCATTTCGATGATAGGATACACTTTTGATCCCGCCATTATTTTTACAATTTATAGAATCTTCCTATTTTTCTAATTTTCCTATTGTTCCTCCAATTCTCTAAATATTTTCTCCGAATCTTTTAGCTCTCTCTCCATTTCTTCCTTTGTTAGCGGTGGGGTTTGGATCTTTTCTCGATCTACATATTCCATCATTTCATAAATAGATACTTTAGCTAGAGTTGAAGCTTCAGCTAGGCTTACAATCCCTTTTCTATATTTTTCTCCAGCTTCTTTCATTCTATATTCCTTCATCTGAACTAATAGAAATTTTCTTATAAGAGTTGACCGATCTACTTTCTCTTTTTCACATATTTTATTTAATTCTTCGATTTCATTCTCATTAAGACGAGTTGATATAACATCAGTCACTTCATATTACCTCATTTTATTTAGTTTTTTCATGAAAAACAAGATGGATTTTGGTTTTGTTGCATTTATTGATTCTAATTTCTCTAAAATTTTTATGAATTCATCTGGAGTTATATTTTTTTCTTTACATTTTTGGAAGAAAAAAGTATCTAACCGAACGGTATTTTGCTCTAATTCTCTAATTTTTTTATAGGCTCTGTCATCAGATGTTAGACAAATTCCTTGTTCTTTAGCTAATATATAGCAACTCGTTTCTCCCGCATCTCTGAAAAGTTCAATATCATTTGACACATCAATAGGAATTATTGGAATCTTAAATTCTTTCAATATATTCTCTGCTTCACATGCATCTTTATAGCCTTCTTTCTTACCATTTATAACGACTTCTTCAAATACACTAGTGTCAATTACCATTTTAAATTCTATTAATTCATTGAATCTCTTGAATAATTTAGCTTTGACTAAATATATTAACGTGCAGGAATCTAATATCCATCTCATCACGTAATGTATACAATAATATATATTAATAATTATTGATTGTATACAAATTTTTTTAAATATGTTTTTATTGTTTATAATTTTGCAAATATTTAATCCAAATTCTACATCATGCGCAAGAACAAATAAAAAGAGAGAATGAATACTGAAATAGTAAATTTTTCATTGAAAATAAAAAAAATGGAGGATGCCTCTATTTCGATGGTCCTTTAACTTCTTATTTTCATCTTTTAGCTCTAAGTTAAATAATTTGTTTATCTAACTTGATCTTATTAGGTCTCTAATTTTCCTATACCCGATGATTTTTAGATCATTTTTCTCAACGCATTCTCTAATCCGAGGGTCGGTATAAGCTTCAAAATCCTGATTTCTAGCTTCCGCTGTTTCAGGGACTATAGCTTGTAATTCAGGACTCATTTTTGCAGCATGAAATAATAAATGCGTGAGCCCGGGCTGTATCTGTGAAAATAGCTCGCAATAATATCTTGTTTTATCCGGTTGCTTGTTTAAAGTCTCAATATACATGTGATCCAATAAAGGCACCCCGTCTTGTTCTAATTTCTCAAACAACTTCAAATAAATATCGGCTTGATCTCCAAATCCAACTTCATCCAATTGTTCTTTAGTAACGCGAGGCAAGAAAGCAGGAACTTTATATTCACGAGCTAATTTCAAATAGGCCGGCAAGAACTTCGGAGCCATGACCGATCCCATGTGTGAATCAATGTGAGTGATATCGATACCATTAGTAATCGCCATCTCAATTTGGGCGCGCATTTCATGTTCAGCTGCCTTTACGGAGACCTTTTCAATTGCTTCTTCGGCAGTTCGCCACAATCCCCTTTCGGAATCCAATAACCCACTCTGAGGATCTACACTACTTATAGCTCGCCATCGATATAGTTCATATTCACATGTTAAAGTTAAATGCACTCCAATATCATACTTAGGGTTTTTTCTACATATTGAAGCCGCCTCCAGAAGCCAAGGAGCAGGAACTATGACTGAGCCGCAACTTGCCACACCAAAGTCCAAGCATTTAAAAGCTGCCACATTCGCAGAGTGAGAAAATCCAACATCATCAATATGAAGTATTACTACTTTATCAGAAGCTTCAAATCCAAGCTTTTCTATCAAACTTTGTTCCATAATAAATTATCCATAAATTGCATTTAATAAATATTATTCTACAACATCTATAAAAGACAATGGATTACTATTTATTTGCCGAGTTTAATATATGATAATTTGTTTTTATTAGAATAACATCCAGTTTCACCTAATAATAACACGATTTACCTCTTAGATCACAAGATTCTGCTAATAGGAATAGCAGACTAATAGATAAATTTTTCAAAGTGCTCAAAAAAGAATTTACTTTCTTTAATTTATCTTTTAGAATGAAATGTGCCAATAAAATAAGTTGATGAGTTCAAATCATTAAAATTAAAGAAAAATTTGAGTGTAAAAAAATAATTATTATTTATTTTTTAATGATAAATTTATTTCTCGATTTTATAAGCAAGATCACGGAAATAGTACCAATTGAAAAGATGATGAAGTAAATGCTCCCAAATGGAATTACATTAGATGGATTAGTTGTACTCGTAGAACCCATCTTGTGCGTAACCCTATAATCCCAACTAAATGACACTTTTTCATCACTTGGATTTTTGAATACCAAAGAATAAGTATCATTTGATTCTACAGTGTAACTCCAAGATCCCCTTTTAGAGTTCATGTCACGATAAATATAGCTTGAAGGTGGGACTCCTGAACTTAAAGCTTCTTCTTTACAAAACCATACATTAAGGCCGGGTCCGGATTTGATGGTATAATTAATCTCTACAAGATCTCCTACAACACATACAAGACCAACATTTGTATCATCATTAGGGAGAATTTCATCATCATGGTTATATACCGTTTGTGAAGCAGTTCCGTAAGGTAACATAAAAACTAATGTAAAAAGAAACAAGAAAATATATAACCATTTATTTACTTTCATTGTAATCCTCTTTATTGACTTTTAATGAATTCTTGAACTTCTTTTTCCATGTATTTTTTATTTAGGTAGATTTCTTTTGTGAAAAATTGGATTGAAGTAAAGTAGTATCAATTCTAAATATAAAGTTTTTTGTGAGGTTGAAATGGAATCAATTAACTTTAATTTAGCAATAGTAATCCAAGGACATTTATCTCTCCATAATACGTAGAGTTGCCTGCTAAGGATAATGTAATTTCCTACTTCTAAGATCTAATGCTTACTTTCTTATACATGGTCTTCTCGATACGATTCTGCTTACGTTAAAAATAAAATTTGGGAGAATCAATGATTTACCTTACATTGTATGGAGTGAATGGTCTTTCTTAGCCATCATGAGGGTATACTGATTAATTGATCTTAGAAAATATAACTTTACCTTTTTTTGAAAAAACTAAAACCTTTATATATTCGTATATCAATAACTATTTTTAATCAATTTACTAAACACTTTAGACTATAAAAAAATGAAATTCACATGTTAGAAAATTTGAAGAAAGATAAAATGGCTCTTTCCTTGATTTTCTGTGTCATCCTTTTAAACGTCTCTGCCGTCATGTCATCGGCTTTTCAGAATAATTTTGGACAAGTGGAGGTTCAAACCATCACGTTCATTGGATCAAACGGCGAGCGACTCGTGGGTAAGTTATTTCGTCCGATTGGAGTAACAGCTTCTAATCCCGCTCCGGGCATTCTCGGCTTGCATGGTTTTAATAATGATAAGGACGTGGAAAGACCCGCGTCACTTGAATTAGCACGAGCAGGATTTGTTGTTCTTTCCCTCGATCAAGCAGGACATGGGGATTCTGGGGGCTCTTTATTAGATGACTTGATTTTGCCCACGAAAAGTTATTTTGACGGTTATGTTTATCTTAAAAGTTTACCTTTCGTCAATGGAGATAAAATGGGCATTTTCGGCCACTCCATGGGCTCTGATAATGCAAGACAAATAGCGCTTGCATTTCCGGACCACGATGCAATCGCTGTTCAAGCATTTGCTCCCAGTCCCGATGATGCGAATCCAGCATACCATAACTTGCTTCACTTATGGGCAACACGAGAAGAATTTGGAAGAGCAGCTACAGAAGATGAACAAACTTGGTTAGAAAGTGGGTATCAACAAATCGGCATTAATAATGGCGGTTCCGTGGGAGAAGCAGATAAGACATACGGGAGTTTTTCCGATGGTTCGGCCAGAAGATATGCATTATTAATGTCAACTCATCCTGGAATAACTTGCAACATTAAAGGAACATCAGAAATCGTTGCTTGGATGCTTCAAGCCCTAAAAGGGTTATCAGAATCAGAAGCTTGGGTCATTGCTGATCCTTCACACCAAATTTGGATAGGATGCGAAGTTTTTGGGTTAATTGCGCTCTTGGCAACCCTTATTTCAATACTTCCACTTTTTAAATTATTGATAAGAACCTCTTTTTTTAAGGGAGTCGCCCAACCGATGCCCGAACGTATCATTACTCCCGAAAAAAAGAAATGGTGGATGTTTGCAACCCTCAACACGGCGATTGGAGGAATAACCTATCTGCTCCTTACCCCTTATTTACCTTTTGGATTTACAGATACTTTCCCAAATCCACTCATTCTCCCCCCATTTTACACGATAGGCATCGCATCAGCTTTCATGTTATTTTTCATTGTAAATGCCGTTATCTCCCTAATATTCATTAGATCCTGGTACAAGTCTACTAAGAAAGAAGATCAAAGCCTTACTCTCCAAGATTTAGGATTTGGATTCGAAGGCACAGAAGGGCAAAAAGTACCTATAAACTGGGACATTCTGGGAAAAACATTATTGATCGCAATCATTCTATTTGCGTGGATGTATGCATGGACGCTTCCTGCTTATTATCTCTTGAACGTGGAACTTCGAGGAATATGGTCCTTCCTAAAACCCTTTACTGTAACAACCCGTTTCATTGATTTTTGGTTCTATATTTGGGCTTTACTAGCATTTAGTGTATTAAATGGCGGAGTTTTTCTATTTGGGATGCTGCGACAAAAAGAAGAATCATCCACTATAAAAACATACGTCGTGTGGTGGCTTAAGGTCTGTTATGCCATGCTCATGGGTATCGTGGTTGTCATTTTAGTTCAATACGCCCCCATGTGGTTTGGAGGAAGCCCCATCCTCAATTCCATTTTGTGGGTATCCCCGATGATGGAAATCCAACTCATGTCATTCATCCCCTTGGCAAGTGTATTGTTTTTCTTGTCGATTTTCTTTTATCGCAATACGGGAAGAGTCTTTCTCGGAGCTTTCATGTTTACTGCCATAGCTATCTGGATTGAGATGGTAGGATTAGTAATATATTTGTAATTTAAAATTTCTACTTTTTTTTATTTTTATTTTAGTAATTAATTCGATTTGAAGGTAAAGAGTGTTGATTAAATTAGGAAAGGAAGATGCCAGCATTTCTCATGAGTAAATTACTACTCTTTAAATAATGAGTTAACAGTTTTGAATATAAAGCTCAATTATAATTTTCAGAAAAGCAGTTATTCATTAGATTTGCACTCCAGCCTTTTTTTTCACGCACAATCAACCTCTTTCAATTAACTTATTAATATAATAGACCATGTGTTTGAGATAAATTCATTTATTACTTTAGTCAATCTTATTTATCGAGATCCTCAATAGATCTCGAGGACCTAAAATCATTTTAAAAATGGTACATGATACTTATAACTCTTTTTTTGATAAATTTAAAAGCAAGTTATTTCATGACACTTTTAGAAAATAATTTCTAAGATTAAATATGAAACTTAAGAAAACATCCTATTATTTCACGATACTTTTGCTATCAATGATAGTTTTTGGAACGATATTTTTTCCCATCATTGTAGCTAACAACCAAGAAGGGAAAAATAACGATTCTAAAATTAAACCTTCCGTATCAGATACCTTAACCCTATATTATAATTACTATGTTGCAGAACATGATACTGCTTCTCATTCCATAAAATGGAGTTTTGAGGGCTCAAATACTTATGTAGGTATCACGGCAATAGCAATGGATTATCAAGAATTCGCCAATTTTAAAAATGGAAATACCTTTACCTACTATTGGTTATCTCATGGAAATTACCGTTCAGATTCAGGAGAATTTCAAGTACCATACTCTGATGTATGGTATGTTATATTCCTGAATTTAGATCCAGACAGACAATCTACTTCTCTCTCATATAATGTTGTTTTTGATCCTCTTCCCATAGAAGCAGTGTTTATTGGAATTATCATTGCTATAGTATTTATTGGTGTGATTGTCGCTATAGTTAAAACGAGGTCCTCCAAATCCAGAGCGATACAAGCGTCTCAAATTCAAATGCCGCCCCAACAACCTATTTACCAGCAGCCACCACCCCAGCAACCTGTTTACCGACAATCCCCTCAAAATATACCCATTCAAGCAGTTCCTAAACCGATAAATGAATATTCTGAGCAAAAGAAAATAATTCCTCGTGTAGCGGATGGTTCAAGCACGCAAACTAAATTTTGCTCGTATTGTGGGGCGAAAGTAGAGGAAAAAATAGAATATTGCCCTTCATGTGGAAGCAAGCTTTAAATTTGTATTCTCTTTTTTTTATTCTCTAAAATTAATTTAAAATACAAAATTTTGAAATTATAATATTCTTCTAATTGTTGGCTTAGATAAATACTATTTTCCTTCATTAAATCATGCCTCCTTCATTAATTCATGCATTTATCCAATTTATAATGATTGGTACCAATTTTTCATGAGAAGAAGAGTAAATTAATAACATTTCTAATTCGAGAACACAATACCATTTAATTTAATACGGTTTCTTAAAAGGGGAAGATTGATGAGCTCATCAGATAAGAAGGGACTTTCCTATTCTCTTCTATATTTAATTATAAATCCTCTATTAAATTGCGAAAAGGAGAAATCCTTATTTTTTTAAGAATACCTTGCCAGTTTGATAATAAAAATGACAAATTTGGGTTTATTTACTAAAAAGTTAAATCCTTAAATGAATTAGAGTAAAATAATGAAAAAACAAATAGATAATGATATCACTCCCATACCTTCTCCCGCAGTGGTAATTTCCGTGGGTTCTTGGGAAAAGTCAAATCTCATAACTCTTGCCTGGGTTGCTCGGGTGGTGTCCGAACCACCGATCATGTCCATCTCCATTAGACCCTCTCGGTATTCCCATGCTCTCATCGAAGAATTGGGAGAGTATGTCATTAATATCCCCTTTAATGATCAGCTCAGGGAAACGGACTTTTGCGGCACGCGCACGGGGAAAAAAATAAATAAATGGGAAGAATTAGGGTTAACCAAAGAAAAGGGATCACGCGTCCAAGTACCCTTAATACAAGAATTCCCCATTAATATTGAATGCAAAATCGTAAAAAAAATATCCCTTGGTACTCACGATATTTATCTTGGTGAAGTCTTGGAAGTACATGTCAGAGATGACTTACTTGAGAATGGAAAATTAAATCCATCAAAACAAAAACAAATTATCTATATCGCAAGAAATTATTATGGCCTTAATATTAATCCCTTGGAAAAGCAAGGCTTCTCCTTAAATTCATGACACCTTTTCTTAGCGTGCAATTTAGAACATCTCGCGTTCACTTCAATCAGTACTCAATAATATAGACTCTACCCCTGTTACAAGTGAATTACAGATTGATTCCCTTACCAATTAAGAAGAGACCCTCCCGTCCCGTTATAAGCTTAATTTAATTAAAGTTCGAAAAGAATAAATTTATTTTCCATGCATGCTTATTATTAATAACTTTTTGCATTTAAATTAAAATAATAAATAGGTAAGAACTGGTTTTAGAATTGGCAAAGGGAACCGTAAAATGGTTTAATTCTAAAAAAGGATACGGATTTATCACCGGAGAAGATGGTAGCGACATTTTCGTTCACTTTTCCGCCATTCAGGCCGACGAGAACGAGTTCAAGAAACTTTATGAAGAAGATAAAGTTGAATTCGAAGTAACCGATGGCGATAAAGGTCCACAAGCTAGCAACGTGGTGGTGGTAGAAAAAGGTCCCCGAAAGAGAAGACCATTTAATGATAATAATAGTGGTAATCGAAAAGGTTTTGATAAAAGGAAAGGTAGAAGCAAACGTCCTTCTTATTAGAAAGTGATCTTCTTGATGAGTAACTTGAATATCAAGGTCTAATGAGTAATTAAATCTGAATTTATTTTTGTGAATATACTCTCTTATACTTGTTATTTTTATCCTATTTCAAGATTTAATGGGATCTATTTTTTGTTATAAAAAATTAAATAAATGAAAAACACTGTATGCATTACATAACGAATATAATTTACCTGATATAATTTACCAGATATAATGGATCTCGCTAGGATAATTCAAATCTATGTAGTTCAATTAGGGGCAGGAGGAATATACTTTCTTTTTATTGCCTTTCTAATTCTTCGGCGATCTACTAAAAGAATTAATCAAATATTATCATTGTTTTTTATTACCGTAGCATCCGGAACAGTAATTAACGTGATTTATGCCGCTCTTACCATGAATCCCTTGGTAATGGTTTTACATTTATTAACATATTATTTATTCTGTTTTGGATTAATTTTCCTCTTGATTTTCAGCTTGATGCTTCTTAAATCAAATAGAATAGTAAATTCTACGAAACAGTTCTTATTAATAGGTATCTTCGCTCTTCTTCTATCCGGATGTTTTATAATTGGCATGAATGGGGGAGTGACTATCGATGCATCTACTAACTGGAAACCAGTATGGAATCTCACATTTTTTCTGTATGCTTTTTTCGTGTGCCTTGGAATGGCAATAATCCCCACGACCTACTTTTCATTAAAGATTTATTCTCGTTTGGAAAATGAGGAGATTAAAGTAAGATTTAGATATTACTTGATCGGGATTTGGCTATATTATTTTGTATGGGGAGGAACGTCCATTTCCAATTTTATTAATGATTCGGTATTTAGAACAATTTGGTCCTTACTCTCTTTATTTGCCTTAATAAGCACTTATACTATTTATTACGGAGTAGGAAAACAGTTTTAACTCATGATTTATAATAATGATAGATCTTTTGCTCATAACATAAATCTTAAATTTAAACAACTTAGAAAGATTAAGGAGTCTGAA
>CAYLZE010000140.1:0-1118 GCA_964388035.1 uncultured archaeon | reverse complement strand
GAACATTTGAACGGGATTATACCAAGATTTTGGTTTTATTTAATAATATCTTTTAAGTTGTTTTATCTTTAATAAATTCGATTGGATTTTTAAAAAAAAAGAAGTATAATTAAATGGTATTGGATACTTAGTTAAAAATTTGTCAAGAATATGATGATTCAATTTGAAATTTGCTCCATTTCAAGCCCTTCTTCTTTTATCAGCAACCTAGCTACTCTATCAGGTAATAGCCAGCCAAAATAATTAGAAATCGATGTTATTATTCTCAACGTTCTAGTGAATATTATTACAAAAGGAGTATCGGGAAAAAAAATACCAACCATTGAACCTATAATTGATAATATTATACCTATTAACAGAAATCGTGCTTTCCATTGAAGTTTAGGTATTTTGGACTTAAAAGATAAATTGATAAATATTAAGAATGTGACTACCAGCACAACGCTCACGATTAAAGTAAAACTCGTCATGAAAAGAAATGTTTCCCCCGTAATTGGTCCCGTTCTTCTTCCTAAACTAGTAGGATCTATAAGAATGAGGATAAAAAGAACTACATCGTATATAATGCATGGAACTAATGCTATTACCATGTTTCTTTTTATATGCTCGGGTTGAACCAATAAAGAAAAGGAATATATCCAAAATAATAATCCTACAGCAACCAATAGATCGAAATATAGATGGAAACTTAAAGACGGTGTATAATCAAAGAAAATGATGGTTAAAAAAGCTATTCCGCTTGACCAATAAGGAACGCCTCCAAAAGTTAAGCTTATTCCCACCGTTAAAAGTTCTTTTTTTTTATAAGTAAAATATTTTGATGCAATGATCAGCCCTATTACAACGGCAAAGATGTTAGCAAATAGCGTAAAAAATCCGTTTAAAATATCTAATTGAGATAAATCTGCTAAGGCGATATTCAATCACCTTTTTTACAAAAAAAATTTATTATAGTCACTTTACATTAATGATATTATTTAAAATTACCTTAGAGCAAAACATTCTTGAAATTAATTGTAATAATGTAGAAAAATGATTATCTGAAATTAAATCTCATAAAATATAAAATGAAATGATTTTGCTTTATCTAAAAATTCTGCAGCGCAATCTCGATAATA
>CAYLZE010000139.1:0-11489 GCA_964388035.1 uncultured archaeon | reverse complement strand
TCTTTTGGGGGACTTCAAGAGAAAGATCCTAATCTCAACTTGAGAACAACGATTGGGAAAGAGATGGTTTCAAAGATGTATATTGATAATACTAAATTAGATGGGTTTATAGAATTTTTCAAGAAACAAAATTGTATAGCCATGTGCGGTGAATGTAATTATTGCAAAGAATGGGCAAAGAAAGCTGTTGTCGTAGATGAGGAAAAATCAAAAGCATACGTAGAATCTCTTCAGAATTATCTTCAAAATATCATTACTAGTCGTGAATTCGGTATTAATTCTGGAGATCAAGATGACCAAAAAAACCTGAAATTTGCTTGGAATCCAGAAACGGTAAAAATTTTTGATGAATTAATTAAGTTAACGCCTTCCCAATTTCAATCAATGGCAAGAATGGCAATCTCATCTCTCGCTGAAGAAAAGGCAAAAAAGAGAGGGGGACAAGAGGTAAATAATGAAGATATGAGGATGGCTTTTTTGGAAGGAACGCCGGGACCTTTTCAAGCAGATATGAAACAAAGCCTTAAAGAATATGGACTCTTAAATGAATAATCTTAAAAGTATAGACATAAATTTACCACAATACTTAAGAACGATGAATAGATATAAGAATTCAAATAGAATCAGAATAATTCTCATCCTAATTTTCATTTTTTCTTGTCTGCCAGCTGTCTTTTTCTACATGTTTCTGAGAGATTTATCCATTCTTTCATCGTCATTCAATGCTTATATATCTTCCGGAAGTTCAATTTTCTTTCCATCTCTTCCCACCATCAATATCCTATTTTTCTTACCGAAGGAATTTCAAATTATGAATTTCACGGTTGGGCATTTAATTGATATCACCATTATTGTAGACATTATATTACACGCTGAATCCTTGGTTTACCAATATGTAAAAATATATATCCTATCCTATAGAGAATTCGAAATGTATTGCGATTTAGGTTATCATCCGGAGCTTTTTGATCTAGATTTGTCAAATTTCGAGCAAGAGTCAATGAATGAATTAAAATATATTGGTCCGAATGGCTTGTATTTTTCTCAACCCTTAAATTACTTCAAAGAACGAGATATACTTCGAATTCAATATCTAGAAGAAATTTCTAAATTTCCTATTAGATTTAAAAGGAATGGGGATTTTTATGGGGTTAAAACCATTAAAACTTCTAAGGATTCATCTAAAAAATCCCGTAATTATTATACTTTTTCTCATAAACATTCTATTTTTAAATTTTTGGGAAATACTCGCATTTTCTTCTTCTTTTATTACAAAATAACCAATAACCATATTCACTCTATTAAGACTTGTTCTGAAAAAAGGAATGAAATGACTTTTTGTTCTGATAAACTATTTTTACCATTTTTTATCCATGTTAAAAATTAAAAAATTACTAAATGAAAACCAAAAAGAAAAATAAATTAAAAAGAAGGTGAATAAGTATGGATTGGCCAAAAGATATGGAAGATCTATATGTAAAAATAACAGATCAAGTTCCTGAGGCTTTTCGTTCTGCGGTAAAACCCATGTTACGAGAAGCGGCTGAAAAAACCGCACGACTCAGGAACTCCGGTTTTATAGAAAAGGATGATATCCTCTCTGCTCTTTTTGAAATAACACCAGAAGCATTTCAACCAACAGTAGTAGCGGATCTCAAAAAATTAGACATTGATACTGATAGGTATATTCAATTATCCAATATTAGAAAGGATTATGCTCGAACATGGGATGAAATAGGTGGAGCATTTTTACCAGGAGTATATCATTTTACCATGTATCTAACTGATAGATGTAATCAAAAATGTCTTCATTGTGCCGCAGAAGTAATGGAAAAACGCCCAGAATTAACTACTAAACAGTGGACTCAAATTATTGAAAATGTGGAAGGAACGCTAAGAAAGCGCGGGAGACGCGGGTGTTATATCTGGTTTGGTGGAGAGCCCACCCTACGCAAGGACTTAAAAGATTTAATAAAATATTGTGGCGAAAAAGGATATTATCAAGCAATTTCTACAAACGGCATGCTTTTTGATGAAGAACTTGCAAAGCTATGTGCTGAGGTTAAAATGAGCCATGTATTCATCAGTTACGATAGTACGATTCCAGAAAGAGCTGCAAAAATTAGGGGTGTACCCCATGCCAAAGAAAAAGCTGAACAAGCAATTAATTATGCCCTAAAGTATGGGCATTTTGTCATATGTACAGCAACGGTTGAACAAGAGAACTTTGATGAATTAGAAATTATTAAAAATGAATTGGAATCAATGGGTGTAATACCATATTTCAGAGCAGTTATTAAGCAAAGAAATGCAGAAAAAAATTGGGAGGAAATAGGACTTAATCACGAGGAATACAAGACATTTTATGAATTTAAATATAAAAATGTGGTAGAAGCAATTAGAAAAGGGGAGGCTTCATCTCTCAATAAATTCTACACTTATGACATGGTTCCGTTCATGGAATGCCCACTTAATGATGAAGAACGAACTGCTTTAGAATGGGGGGTCGGATGCCAAGCATGTCGATCTGTCTCTGGTATAGATATAAATGGAGATTTTTTCCCTTGTGATTATCCCTCGGTCCTAACCTTAGGGAACGTGCTTAAGCAAGATTTTGATGAAATCATGGAATCGGAAATGTTTAAAGCGATACGAGATCGAAAAATAAAAGGAAAATGTTCAACATGCCATCATTTAGAAATGTGCGGTGGTGGGTGCAGAGTCCATGCGGAAAATCAAACGGGTGATTTTCTGGCGCCGTTTCCCTTTTGTTGGCATGAAGATGATCATTCTCATGAAAACTGCTAATGAGTGAAAAAATATGGAATGGAATAAAGATACAAAAGAATTATTTGAAAGGATCGTAAACCAAATTCCTGATGGTTTTCGTCCTGCAGTACAACCCCAAATAGTAGAAGCAGCAAAAAAGAGATGTCTTAATCGAAACGGATCGTACATAGAAGACGGGGATTTGATCACGGGAATTTTCGATATTATTCCGGAAGCGTTTAAAGCGATGATGGTCAATGATTTAACTTCCCTAGGAATAGACGTGACAAGATACATGGAATTAAAAGAGCTTAGAGATCGAATCGAATGTTCTTGGGACACCTTAGAAGAAGCTTTTCATCCCGGAAACATACACTTTGCAATGTATATAACCGATCGGTGTAACATGAATTGTTTGCATTGTGCTGCTGATGACATGATACCAAGACCAGAATTATCATCCCAAAAATGGTGTCAAATTATTGAAAATGTCGAATCTGGCTTGAGAGAACAAGGACGTCATGCATGCTTTATCTGGTTTGGGGGAGAACCAACGTTAAGAGAAGATATAGGAGATATTATGAAATTTTGCAGTGAAAAGGGATATTACCATGCCATAATTACGAATGGTACTAAATTTGATGATAAGTTCGCAAAGATGTGCAAGGAGTATAACATGAGTCACGTGTTTATCAGTTTTGATAGTGCAGATCCCAAAAAAAATGATAAGATACGAGGTTTTTCCGATTCATTAACATACGCAAAGCGAGCTATAGAAAATTGTTTAAAGTATGGGCTATTCGTGTGTAGTTCAATTACCGTTATGAAACAAAACATCAATGAATTGGAAGAGTTAAAAACATTATCGGAAGAATGGGGCGCTCAACCCTACTTTAGAGCGGTTGTGAAGCAAAACCGCGCAGCTACCTATTGGAATGAAATTGGGCTTAGTCAAGAAGAATATAAAAAACTCTATAAATTCAAATATAAACACGCAATAGAGACCATTAGAAATGGAGAAGCAGGAACTCTTCCTGCATATGAAATTTATGAAATGACCCCTTTTATGGAAATGCCAAAAGATGATAAAGAATTAACCGCAATTGAATGGGGTGTTGGATGCTTGGCTTGTAGAACGATGATGGGGATAGGTGTTGATGGAACAATTTATCCTTGCGGATATCCTACAAAACTGACTCTAGGCAATGCGTTAGTGGACGATTTTCAAGATATATTAAATTCTCAAATTTTTAAAGATATCAGAGATGGAAAAAGAACGGGTAAATGTGCATCCTGCCACCATCTAAAATATTGTCATGGAGGTTGTAGGGTTCATACGGAATGTGAAACGGGAGACTTTTTCGCTTCGTTCCCCTATTGCTGGCATGAAAATGATCATGATCCAATGGAAGATTCATTGGAAGATAAAAAAATTGAAATTGTTGAAAATGAAAAAAAATAGTTAAAATTGAAATAAAATTACAAATATAGCGAGGATTTGAACATGCGAGCATTAATGATTTCAGTGAGTAGAGAGTTAATTCATGTCATGGCACCCCCATTAGGAGAAGCATATATTGCCTCTTATTTACTTAGTCAAGGTCATCAAGTTAAAATACTGGATTTAACAAATAGTAATGATTCGAGAAATGATATTTCAAGAGCTATTGAAAATTTTAGCCCACATGTCATTGGAATTACCTTACGTAATATAGATTCAACAACATATCCTGGAAATTTATTTTTTTATTTACCAGCTCGAAATGTAATTCAGTACATTAAGGAAATTGCTGAGCCAGAAATTCCCATTATTCTCGGAGGAGCGGGATTTTCAATTTTTTCCGAAGAAATTTTAAAAGATCTTAATCATAATTACGGTGTTATCGGCGATGGGGAATATGTGTTTGCTGAAATCTTAAAAAAAATAGAAAATGGCGAAGATATTCGAAAATTAGAAAAGGGAATTTGTTATTTAGATTCCAAGGGAAATTATCATGAGAAGCCTCCTTGGCGAGTGAATAACTTGGATGATTTACCAAACCCCGCTCGAGAACTAATTGATAATAAAGCATATTTGATTAACCCTTTAGATAAAAATGGGGAAGTTTGGGGCAATATCCAAACAAAACGAGGGTGTCCTAAACACTGCATTTATTGCAGTTACAGATATATCGAGGGCTCAAATGTAAGATATAGATCTCAGAAAAAAGTTGTAGAAGAAATAGATTCATTGATAAATAATTATGGAATAAAAAATGTTTTTTTTGTTGATAGTGTCTTTAATTTAAATCGTGAATATATTAAAAGTTTATGTCAAGAAATAGTAAAGAAAGATCTTGATTTAAATTGGGGAGCAAATTATGTTCCGGATAAAAATTTTCTTGATATAATGCCGTTAATGAAACAAAGTGGGGCAATACACTTGGCAACGGGAATGGAATCATTGTCAAATGAAATGCTTCAATACATGCAAAAAGATCGATTAAGCGAAGATGCAATCCTTACGTCTGAGAAATGCTTTGAGCTCGAGATAGAACAATTAATTCACATGATAGTGGGTGGACCGCAAGAAACCTTAGAGACTGTCCGCACTTCTCTCGATTCATTACAAACTATCGAGAGTTATAAAGCAAGAGCATGGCAAGGTGATGGGGATGTACTGCTTTTTATTGGCTTACGAATTTATCCTCACACCCAACTTCAGTTATTAGCAGAACAAGAGGGCATAATACAAGAAAACCAAAATCTACTAAGACCAAAATTCTATATATCCCCAAATATCAAAGAACCTGAACTTTTTAAGGTAATTAGAGAATATTGTTCCATTAATACCCGGTGGATGGCACCTGGATTAGGGATAAACAATCCCGATGGTTTTGCGGAATTGAGTAATATTCAATTTGCAAAATATCAGACATAAAATGAGAATATACATAAAAATTGAATAAAATAACCAAAAAGTAATAGGATTTAAATAGGTTTAAAAAATGAAATGGAATGAAGATGTTAGAAATCTTTATGAAAAAGCGGTCAATAGAATACCAGAAACTGTTCGACCGATCATAAGACCAGCATTGGCTGGTGGTGCAGAGAAGAAATGCGCGGAGAGGAAAGGAACGGAAGTTTCAGAAGTGGATTTAGTAGCAGCATTATTTGAAGTTACTCCCCCCGCTTTTCAGCCTACTATGATTCAAGATTTAAAGGATCTAGGAGTAGATTATAATAGATATTTAGCAAAAGTAAAGGGAGATTTCAAATGCAATAATAATCTCGAACGAATGGTGGAGGATACCATACAAATATGCAGTATGGTTGGTGTTAGCAACGATAAAGAGGCAATATGGCAAGTTTTGGAAGCCTATAAACAATTTTTCACGGGTTCTTCCATATCTATCCGTACTACTACTAAACCAGTGGAAAAAAGAGATGTTTCGATACGATATGTAGAATTAATGCAAATGCATGATCCTGATGCATATACTACAGCGATTGAGAAAGGGCTTATTCAAAATGACGGTCATATAATTCATGATGCGATAAAAGAAGCGATAAATACATTTCAAATCATGGGATACGGAATTGATTTAGATACTCGAATAGGGTTATCCAAAATATGGCCTTTTGTGGTACCAGGAACCATCGATCCGATATTTTCGATGAAATATTATCCTAAAAGTGTTCAAAATTATAGTAATTATTTTAAAAAACATGGATTAGATATTTTTAGTCTTTTTGCATTCGATTTTTCCAATAAAACCACTAATATCTATTTCATGCTCAGCAATCCGGAAAACAACACATTAGATGCTTGTAAAGGATTAGTTAGTGATTTAGGATTTACCTTACTTTCTGATGAAATCATGGAAAAATGTGCTCAAGCTGCTCATCTAAATTATACCTTTAGTTGGGATTCAAATAAGGTTGAAAGGATTTGTTTTGGCATAACATGTCAAAATGCTGATGAGGTGCCTACAGAACTTCATCCGCTTATTAAAAAATTCGTGGATACCTCCCCCTTTCAAAGTGAAATTCATAAGTTCATATATGGAGTTACCTTTGCTCCTAAAGGAATCTACTATAAGATAGAGAACGATTACAATGGAACAATGGTGGATTTCCTTCTCATGGGGGCTCAAGCGGGAATTAACTCCTATAAATAATTTTTTTTTATTTTTAATTAAAAATGAGGATTTTAGTATAAGTATGAAATTTGTACTCGAAGGAAATTATAATAAAGATTTAATCTATAAAATTCAAGAAAAGAAGATACCAGTTAGTCACGTGGTAGTTCACGTCCCTAATACCCCGATTGGAAATAGTTCGATTTTCCTGCCTTTTAAGCAGTACTCTTTTTCAGAATTTGAAGAATATACAAAAGTTATTCAGGAAATGGGCATTATACCTATAGCCGGTTTGGACTCTACTTGCCAAGGTAATCTTGAAGCTCATTCGGAACATAATAAAGCTACAATGCAACTCTTACAATCATTAAAAACAATAGGATATTCCGAAATTTTACTATCATCTCCCAATAATGTTGGGTTTTTTAAGGAACAGTATCAAGGAGCGAAGATCTACGTATCATATTCCCAATATATTACATCAATGAATCGAGCAAGAATTTTTTCAAACATTGGTGCACATTCTATTATTCTCCACCCCGATATTATTAGATCTTTTAACTCTCTCAAAAATTTCATGAAGATGAAAGCTCAGTCAAACAACGGAAAATCGTTGGATTTTATAATCCCCTTAAATATTGGGTGTAATTGGGGGTGTATCTATTGGTATCAACATCATAATTTACAAAGTCATAGAACAATTAATTCACCTATCTTTTGGGATCAAATGAATGTATCAGATGTTCAAGATGGTTATGATTATTCCCTATTAAATTGTTGGAAGCAGCGAATTGAGAAACCTGTTAGCTTTTTAAAAGGTGGTTGGGTTTCTCCTTGGAATATTATTGAATATGAAAATCTAGGCTTTAATTATTTCTTTTTCTCCACATATCAATTATCAGTTTCGAAAATCATGAATATCTTGAAATCTTACATGGAGAAATCCACAGATCTCAATTTATTCGATTATATTCGGATTCCTACTCCTTACGGAGATTATTGGGATCCAAATACGATGAATGCGTCAATTTACGAGTTCAATTCTTTAAATGTTAAAGATTTCTGTCATGATTTTCCATATAATGCTCCTTTTCCCTTCGAGGAGCAAATAAGTCAATACTGTAGTGATTTCAATAAAAAGATAATAGTTAAGGATCCAAATCAAAAAGAAAGAATGCTTACTTTGATAAATAAAAAAATAGGCGAAATTCAAAAAGGAGTAGGAAAAAAGGAAAAATGAGAATATCGCTAGCATGTAACTGGAAAATGGATTTATTAAATAAAATCGGAGAAGAACCAGGTTTAATTGAAAAAGTTCATGATTTGTATGGAACCTCTGATCTAAGTTTTACAGGGTCAGGCAGACCATTTTTCTTAATGGCAAAAAGGCAAAAATCCGAAATTGAAGATTTTATTAATAAAGTCCATGAAATGGGGTTAAAATTTACGTGGTTATGGAATGGCATGTGTTTAGGTTTTTACATGTTTAATCAAGAGCAACAAGCTTTAGCACTCAAAGAATTAGATTGGTTAGAAGATTTAAATGTTGAATATTTAACAGTAACGGATCCATATTTAGCGAACTTTGCAAAAATTTACCATCCAAAATTAAAATTGAAAGTTTCGGTCATATCTGAAGTGAATTCCCTCTCAAGAGCTTTAGAATGGGAGGAAATAGTGGGACGGGAGGGAGTTATTACTTTATCTATAATGTTAAATCGAAATTTTCCCCTACTCAAGGAGATTAGAGAGAAAATAAAATGTGATATAGAATTATTAACGAATGATTGTTGCTTAAATGAATGTCCATTTCGATTCTTTCATTATACGGAATGCTCGCATGCAAGTCAAACCCATGATAAATTAGAAGGATATTACAATGATTGGGCAACCATTGCTTGTCAAAATCAAAAAGCACTCGATCCCTCCCAAATAATCATGTGCAAATGGATTCAACCTTCAGATATAGATAAATACATCGATATTGGGATTGATTATTTTAAAATCTCAGGACGACGATATGGTACTGATTGGTTGTATCGAGCATTAACCGCCTATAGTAGAAAATTTCACGAGGGTAATATAGGTGAAATTTTTAATGGGTATTCTTTTGTTTCAGATCCCTTGGAACTGGCGGGAAATCAATTCTCGGAATTTTCTATTAGAGAGAAAAAAATGGGTGTGGATGCAGATAATCAAAGCATCTTGTTAAGCGTCCCTGATTTTAATGCCCAGCTCAAGAGTGGGGAGCTAGAAGATTTTATCGAAAATCTTCCCTATAAAGGACAGAAATGTGCAGAAATCTGCGGGATAACATGTCACTATTGCGATCAATTCGCTGATAAAGCGTATTTCGTTCCTTCGGGAGCAAGTAATCAGTCCTATCGAAATTACATGGCTTTTCTCTACGATTATTTAAATAGGGGAGAAATGTATCTTCCCAAAGAAAAAAGACAATTAGAACCTCCCATTAAGAAAGCAGAAAGCGATTCCTATTTTGGAATTCAATGGGATTCTGATGCAGAAAAATTCCTTGAAGAAACCATGATAATTGTCCCCGAAAGCATGCACCTCGCTGCAAAAAAAGGAATTGGATTTACTGCTGAAAGAACAGCAGAGAAAAATAACATGAGAGTCGTTACTAAGGATTTGATTATCTCAATAACGTTTCAATTAGTTCCTCAGCCTTTTAAGCATGATTTCCTTGATTTTTGCATTGAAAAAGGTATTGATCCCTCGCTCTATATAAGCGAGGCGGAAATTAAATCTATAAAATCATTACCATATGGAACTAATTTAATTAATAAAAAGGCTGAAAACCAAGGTTTGAAACTTGAACCTATAAAAATAAAAGAAAATAATAAAAAACAAGAAGATGTGATGTCTAAAATGAACACTAAAGAAGAATGGGAAGCGTATCTTACACGCTTCATGAAAGCTTATAATGAGCTGCCAGATTTGAAGTCGATGTTAGAACCAGTTGCTCCTCTGGTATTTCAATACAAGATTAGCGATAGACCAGAGATGGATTATTGGCAAAAAATCGAAAAAGATTCAATGAAATGGGGGATGGGAGAGTATTCTGGACCTGAAGTCCCGAAAATCTTACATAAAACTAATTTTGAGACCATTAAGAAAGTGAATTCTGGAGAATCTAATCCTATTGAAGCTACTATGGCAGGAACCTATGTTATTGAGGGGGATGTGACCAAGCTAATGGCTTGTGCTCCCTTATTGCCATTAAATGCAAAAGCTCATGAAAAAGCTCTAAATAGTTAAGCGATTAACTTTCTTTTATTTCTATTTTTTTTTTTATTTGACAGGGACCTTAAAACCAGGAGTCAACAATTTCAAGTATAAAAAATTAATATAATATCTTAAAAACTAAATAATTTATAATTTAGAGCTGATTAGCATCAATTTTAATAGGATCATTTGCTAATTCGGCAGATTTGTTTACAATTATCTTATCAGCATAGAAGATCTTCCCTATAATTTTACAGTACCTTCCTATACTTACGCTTCTCCCTTTTATATTTCCTTCTACAAATGCACGATTAATATCAACACTCTCTTTTGCTTCAATGTTGCCTTTTATCTCACGATAATATTTATCCGGATTAATATTAATAATCCAAAACTTATTATCTTTAAAAAAGACTCGTTTCGCAATGAGATCTCCTTCAATTCTTAATCCCCCCATGACATTGATATACTCTTCAGATTCTAAATCATTGAAAATTTCCGTTTTTCCAGATAATTGTATTCCTTTTTTGGCTTTGACAAATTCACCTTCTATACGACCCGATGCATTTAAGACACCATTTACCGTGATATCTTCTTGAACTTTTGTACTTCCACTAAATTTTGCATCTTTTTCGCATTTAATAAAGCTAAATACCTTCATTCGACCTGAAGAATGTAGAGAGCCATGTACGAAAAGCTTACCTTGAATTTTAGCTCCTCCTGAATTCTTAAAATCTCCTCCACACTCCACAAAATCCCCTATTTTTACGGAACCTGACGAGAGAAATTTATCACCACATTGAACAGAGCCACTAATATTTACGGAGCTCGAAGCATCAAAAATCTTCCCGCAATATACTGACCCGTTGATGGTAACTGACCCCGAGGAATGAAAAGTTTCTTCACTTCTAACGTTACCTTCTAACTTCATTCTCCCGGAAGTTTTAAAATTACCATGAGCGGTTATATTTCCGGCTCCAACAACGGAACCAGAGCATTTAAAGGAATTGCATTCAATATCACCATCGACTTTACAGCCGCCAGAGATTATAATATCTCGCTTTGTACTAATATTCCCAAGCATTGAAGCTCCCGAAAATTTCATTGATGGCAGTTTTTCTTTGCTCTCCATGATATACAAAAAGTCACTCTCATTTTTTAAGATTTGTTTCAATTACGATGATTAGAGCGTATCACGTGCTCCAATATTGTAATTATTTCTTTCTTAAAGTAAAAAGAATTAGGAGTCCAATTTTTAAAAAGAAATGACTCTCCAAGAATCATGAGATTTAATGATTTAATCAAATAAGAAATTTCTTATAATTTATCAAACCGTTATTTATCGATGAATTT
>CAYLZE010000138.1:0-11525 GCA_964388035.1 uncultured archaeon | reverse complement strand
CAATCGTTGTTCTCAAGTTGAGATTAGGATCTTTCTCTTGAAGTCCCCCAAAAGACATTGAAAATCCTTGTATTATATCGATAAGATTTCCTTCATATTTCCTTGAAGAAAAAGCATCAATAGATCTGACAATCCAATCGGTTGTCATCCTTCGTCCCGCAATTTTAAAATCTTCAATTCCAATGGCTTCATAATGGGATAAATCTTCTGGTCGAACCCATCTCGCTTTAAGTACTTCTTCGGGAGTTGAAAACTTAATCACACTGCAATTTAAAATACATGTATCAATATAATTACGCTCAAATTGTTGATATGTTTGAGATGCATGACCCAAAATGTTATAATGATAATATCTAAATGGACATTGATATAAGCAACCGTCCGTTAACAGCAATATTATTTTAGCATTAACTATTTCCCTGATTTTCTTTAATGTAGTAAAATCACGGTTGATCATAACGTCAGGAGTCATTTCATTCGCCCCCAGTTTTTCATAAAATCGCGCTCTTGCCACGCTATTAATATGTGCTATTGTGGACACACGTATCTTCAATTCGGGAAATTGTTCCTTTATCACTTGAATTAAAAAAGGGATGGTAACGATAACGCTATCTGATTTAATCTCGCTTATCCATGATATGTACTTTATTAGCTCTTTATGATATTCTGGATTATATTCTATGTTATCCATGCATGGCGCATTTAATAAATATGAGAACTCCATGCCATTATCATGAACTTTTTTAATATAATCCGCAATTTGTTCTGTTGTAACTTTTGGTAAAAGAAATGAGGGCCGCCCTCCTCCGACGATAGAATGATCTGCTACCCCATATAAATCTGCTACAGGATACTTCGTCAATTTATCAATTAAAATAGGGTCCCAATTTGTAGCCACATGTAATTTAATTTAATCCACCTTTTTCCTTTCACATGTATTGCATATTGTTAGGTCTGAAATTTCTTTAAGTTCTTTGTAGTCCTATTTATGTTTCTTAAATTTATTTTTGTATCTTCTTTAAATTTTTCATGGCTCTTAAATAATGTGATGAAGAAATATATTTTATAATATATTTAAATCATGATATAATTTTCATACATGACGCTAATTTTTGCCACTTAGCTTGCTAGAAAGATGTACCTCATCCATCAATCCTGTATCTTTCTTAAATTCGGTATCATTTCACCCCATTGATAAAAATAATGGAGAGGAACTAATAAAAAAGAGTAAATTTGAAATTTTAATTAAATGAGATGACACATATTTTTTATCATAATTTAAAACGTTATAGAAAAATGATATTTTGGTTTTTTTAAATGCCTGCAAAATTTCAGGAAAAGAATCATATTTCAATTTTACCCCAAATTTCTCGGGAGCTTGATGAGCGGGAGATCCAGGAAAAATGTAATAGGACTCATTCATTATGGTAATAGGTTTTGCTCTTGAACCTCCATACTTAACCAAACAATGCAACACGAACCTAATATCTTTAAGAATATCATAAATGGTTTGAAAAGGGTATCCTATTGTCAACCAAATCCTCAGATCGGTCTGAAATTTAATGGAATTATCTATTACTTCTTTTATTTGGCTTAAAGGAAATTTAAAAGTAGGATCACAAATTTTACTTATTTTCTCGTGTACTCTGCTGGAAATCGTGCGAGGAGAAATGCTAAGGGAACTATCTTTTTTAGTAAAGGTTTTTGAGAAGATTTTCGACATTTCTTGAGTGAAAGGGAGCCGCCATATTTCTAAATCTGCTCCTATATCATGCTTTTCCTTTTGGATTAGTTGGAAAATGGTTTTAAAATATTTAAATGTTGCTGGATAAATCCCGTGGCCGAAGAAAATACTCGGAATATCATATTTGTCGGCAATAAAATTGATATCTTCTACGACTTTTTCAGGACTTCTTAATGTCACCATTTCCCTCCCCGATAATAATTGTTGAGCACGCTGACCTCCCGCACAATATGGGCAGTTAAATGGGCAACCCCGTCCAATGGGAAGATTAAAAGAAATTCCCATTATTTTTCGACTACGTTCAAAGTATTCTCTCGCATGCTCTAAGAGAGATACATTTGTAAAATTCAAATCATCCAATGTGTCTGCTACATAAGTTATAGGATTCCTCTTAATGTGGCTTGAAACCGTGCGATACGTTAAATTTGGTACTGAGCCCCAAGAGTTAGAATTTTGAAACTCATGAGCGTACTTTAATAAGGGGAGCTCACCCTCTCCTTTTATAATACCATCGATTGATCGATAGTATTTCAGTATTTCTTGATCATAATATGAGGCACTAAACCCTCCTAAAATAACTTTAGCATTCGGATTCACCGTTTTGACCATTTTTGACACTTCAATTGCTCCAAAAGCATTATGAATCCAATGCAAATCAATAGCAACAATATTAAATTCAACTTGTCTAAGGTAATTTTCTAAGGACCAATCCGGATTGAGATATTGCTCCAATGGATAGTTTATTAGCTTGACAGCAAATCCATTTCTTTCCAGATAATCAGCAATGGCAAATACTCCCATTGGAATAAAGATATATGCACCCCTAACCAAATTACCATGAAATCCAATTCTCTGTTGTAATAACCTGGGGGGATGAATGAAGATAACGTCAAACTTTTTCAAAATTAAAACCAATAGAATGAAAGAATCAGTTTTATTAAAATTGTGTTTTAATACATATAAACTTTAAACTTTCATTTTTTTAGGTGAATCCCGCAACTCAGAAATATTATTTTTAGATCATATCGTTTGGAGTTCTTAGTAGTAGCATGCAAAAATACAACAAATCCAAGGATTATTTTAAAAATGAAAAATTTAATTTTTTCCAAATTTCATTAGCATGTTCTTAGAGTTCATTTATAGTTGATAGTGCCTACCTTAAAATTGGCTAATCATCTCTTTTCTAATAGAAATTTATCAAAAACAAAATATTTCAATAAGGATTTGAAAATGGCTGAAAAATTAAGTGTTGGAGAAAAGGCACCAGAATTTTGCCTTGTCGATAAGGATAATAAAAAGGTTTGCCTAACGGATTTTAAGGGAAAGTATGTCGTTCTCTATTTTTATCCAAAAGATAATACTCCTGGTTGTACCACGGAAGCGATTGGTTTTACGGGAATACTCCCTGAATTGCAGGAATTAGATGCCCTAGTCATAGGAATAAGTCCTGATAGTCCTGAATCTCATGCTAAATTTGCTGAAAAAAAGAATCTAAAAGTAACTTTACTCAGCGATGAGGAGAATAGGGTGTTAAAAGAATATGGTGCATATGGCAAAAAAACTTTTAGAGGAAAAGAATCTATTGGTGTTATAAGAAGCACTTTTCTAATTGATCCTGAAGGCAAGATAGTTCATACATGGCCAAAAGTATCTGTTAATGGACACCCAGAAGATGTAAAAAGAGTCTTGACAGAATTAAGAGCAGAGATTGTTGCTTAATTCTTTCTTTTATTTTATATCTGTTAGAAGATGCAATTGAGTGTAAAATAGATTTCTACATGGATATTAAGTTTATTTAGATAATTCTTTTTTTTTTTATTCGCATTAAAAATTTGATATTGTTCCTTGAAGAGAGAAAATTAAAATAAAGAATAAAAAAATTAATTTGGACTACTTATTCATGCTAACAGTTCTTTTATATGCTTAACACCATCAACGGCATCTTCAGCAAAATCATCAGCACCTAACTTTTTGGCGAGCTCCATATTTAAAGGCGCTCCACCTACGATTAACTTCACCTTATCTCTCAGTCCTGCTGTTTTAAGTGCCTCATGGACGGCTTGTATCTGTTCAACCGTCATGGTTAATAAGGAACTTAGGGCAATTACATCGGCATGAGTCTCTTTTACTTTATCCACAATAGCTTTAGCATCCACGTCCATGCCTAAATCGTAGAGCTCAAATCCACTACTCAATAATAATGAACCTAAAATATTTTTACCAATATCATGATTATCCCCCTTAACGGTTGCAAGTATAATCTTTTTCTTTTCTTGAGAATTATCCGCTGCGGCTAATGCAGGTTTCAGAATAGCAAAAGCTTCCTTCATGGTTTCACCTGCTAAGACCAGTTCGGTGAGATAATATTCCTTAGCCTCGTATCTTCTTCCAACCTCATCCATCCCTTTTGTGAGAGCGTTTAAAACATCAAATGGATCCTTTCCCTCATCTAATGCTTCTTTTACTGCAGCACTTATATCATCTACTTCTAATTCGACAATCAATTCCGTTAATTTTTCGAAATCCATATTTCATCATTCCTTTTATTTAGATCAGATAAATTATTTAATTCATATAAATTTTAACATTTGTTCGCTTAATTATTATAAAAATCCTTTGATAATTGATTTATAAAAGATCTTGGTGAAATAAAAAAAAGTATGAATTCATATTTACTTCACATCTTTATTTTGTTCTTTATGGTTAATTAACGATCCATTTTAAAGGTTTTTCAGCCTCAGACGTCCCAGTAAAGACAATTTTACCCTCTCTAATTATTAAAGACTGCGTTTTTCCATTTATGGTAATTGATGTTAATCGGTTTAAATCTTCTGTAGACAATGTAATAGTAATGGTCCAAGTTCCTTCTTTCTTTGGAGCATACCATCCAGAATATCCTTTTTGATCTTTTTTAAACCCTAAAATGGGCGTAGAATATTCATATTGCTCGAATGGCAATGATGGAGTAATTTCCAGGCCTTCTTTAGTAAATTCCACCCCAATTAAATGCTTGGTGTTAAATAGTGGCCAAGCGTGAGGGTGCAGGTTGAATACGGGCCAGTCGGTCCAGTTTAACCCTCCAAGCTCGAGTTCGGTGGAGTGATCTGCGGGATTTCCCGTTAAATAAAACTCATCAAATATCGTCTGTCCGGGATATTTAGAATATTCGGAATTATACGTATCGGGACCGCTCCAAATACCATACCATACTTTTGGATATTCTTCTGCGTGTTTTGCGAGGCTATTTTTTTTCCATTCATCCCAAGCAGCATTTTTATCAACTAAACTAAGAGCCCAAACCAACGTTCCATTAATTGAAGGCCAAATTCCCGCATTTGTACCCATCCCCACGGGGTTTACTCTCTCATATAATGGTTTGCTGTGCAATGTCGCCCCAATTTTAGAAGGTTTTCGAACCAATTCATTTAATGAAGTCATGAGTATTTCTTCTTGCTGTTTATCTGCAGTATTTCCTATAATGATCCAAGGTTGGGGCTCCAACCACATTCTATCCTCTCCAATCCAACCTATTTCTTCCGTGAGCCAAGCACGTTTAAACCATTTCCCCGTCCATTGATCATGTACAGCCTTTTTCAAAGAATTGGAATACTCCATTACTTCCAATGCAAGTGCATCCTCACTAACAAACCTTAGCATTTCAGCAAAATAAGATAAAACTTTTATGGCCATTGCGGAATTCAAGACGCTTTCTGCCTTCGCTCGGATTTCATTTTGCTGTTCTTCCGTATAACTTCCAATCACTACCATATCATTCCAATCTCCATTTGAAAGCCTTTGCAAGCCATGTTTTCCTTTACCCGTATGTTGTGAGAAATGGACATGACAGAGTTTGAGCAATTCTTTAACCGATGCCTTTCCTGCCTTTCTACCATGTATGGGATAAGTGGGTATTTCCTCGTTCAGAAAATCCTTATCGCGAGAAGCTAAAACATACTCGCTTGCGACCCACAAGAGCCATAATTCTAAATCACTGGGCTTCCATGGAGCCGGCATGATCATGCCATTTCCCGTTATCCCATATGGAATTTCACCTCCCTCTTGCACTTCCTTTAATGTATATCGAATAATTTCTTTTAGAATCGTTGGGTCAGATAATACGAAAGGGAAAACGTGCTGCAATGGGTCTCTTGCTGCACCCTGAAATCCAACGATGTATTGATAAACATGCCCTTGAGAGAGGATATGTTCCATGAAAAAACTATCATATGTCATGGCTGCTCTAAGATAATAATGATGCCAAGCTAGCTCTCTATCAACCCAAGTCAGGTTTGGGATGATTAATTTGATGCGGTTCTCATCCCATTTCTTCATCGTCTGCGAAAGTAATGAATCCAAATCCTGAGGATATTGAGTAGTCAAATCTTCTAAATTAAAATCTTCTGCAAGATATCCAAATGCGAAGTAAAGCGTTTTTTCTTCACCGGGTTCTAATTTAAACATTCGCATCATTATCAGGGAACTTTCTGGACCTTCTGCCGTCATCTCTGATTGAAATTCTTTTTTAATTCCTACGGGCGAGTTCACTCCACCATTGCCGAAAAAATCATTTGCATCTGTCCTCCATCCATCAACATCCTCATCCAGTGAGAGCAGGAAAAGAGGTGGAGGATATCGATCCTCAAAGCTGGGACGCTTTTGCTTGATGCGTTTGTCTTTTATGACTTCCATTGCTTCTAGATATCCTTCTGGGAGCACTAAATTTGAATCATGTTTCACATTTAAAAGACATTTCTTCTCATTGATAAGAAAATACTTGTTTTTAAATTTTTTACTTTTCTCTCTTCGAAGTTCTGGAGCAGCAGAGATATCCTTGTCCTTTATGGCCTTCATTATTCCTTCAAAAGAAAATTGATAATTAAATCCTCCCCAATATTCATACCATTGGAGATCTACGGCAACATCACGATTATTTTTTACCTTTACTTGCGAGATAATTAAAGGAACATCCCCGTAAGGAGCAAACAGATATTGATCTATTTCGTAATTTTCAAGTTGAAGTCGTTTTCTAAAATAACTAATTCCATATATCCTCTCCACATTCTGCTCTCTTCCCTGATAAAATGTACTAATAATCGAATTCCCATCAAAAAGATAGCCAAACCCCCCCGCATATTGATTTATCTCCGGATAATAATCATTTATGAATTTTGGACTTCCTTCATCTTGTCTAATCCGTACATAACCATAATTTGACGCGACGCCCACTAATCGATTATTTCCTATTAAAAAGAGGTGTTCATTTGGATTAGTAATTTTCTTGTTAACAGGAGAAATGGCGTTAGGATCCTTAATTTGGTTACAAGTATAACGATATGCTGGTAATCCAAACTCATCTTTAATCCATTCGCCAAAATGTCCCGAGCCATAGTTATAATCATTCATAATTCATCTAATATTGTATAACTTTATATATATAAATGATTTGTAACACATATCATTTATAATCATTTAAACCTTTCCTTTTTTGAAATTAATAATTCTTATTTTTTTATATATAATGATTCCAAAATGTTTAAATTAAAAAGTTATAGATTAAATCATATATGAAAATATTAAATTGAGGAGTAATATTATTTTTGTTTTATTTTGAAATTTTAGAAGCTTTATATTCGAAAAAAGTTAAATATCTAATCGTTGGTGGTTTAGCGGTTAACTTACATGGCATACCTCGTGTTACTCAAGACATAGACATAATAATATCTATGGAAAAAGAAAATATCTTTAATCTTTTAGAGTTATTGAAAGACCTAGGATATATCCCACGTCTTCCCGTAGATCCAAAAAATCTGTTAGACCCCATCTTATTAAATGAATGGATTAATAATCGAAATCTTAAGGCATTTTCTTTTTATAATAAAAACGATAATTTTAAGGAAATAGATATTGTCTTAGTACATCCCTTAAATTTCGAAGTTGCATACGAAAGAAGAATAAAAAAAAGAGTAGAGGATATAGAAATAAATCTTATAGCCATGGATGATTTAATAACCATGAAAATGCATGCTGGAAGAAATCAAGATTTAAGTGATGTGAAACTATTAGAAAGATTGAAAGAGGAGCTTGGTAAATAATATGAATGGATATGATTATACTGTTGATGTTGAAAAAATAAATAAATACAAGGAACTTTCCACCAAACAAAAATTGGAATGGTTGGAAGAGATTAACAAATTAACAAATTTAGTGCTTACTCAAAAACAAAAAGAAATCAGAAATAAATTTCGAACTGGAGAAATTTGACTCGATCCATTTGAATTTTTAATGTTAAACTAAATTTGAAAGCAAATGGATTTCCTTAGAGACCAAATTTAAAGGTCACGTTTTTCAAATTCTAATGTTAATTTATCTTGTTGTAAGTCTTCTTTAATTAAGTCATAAGAATAGAGATTAAAATATTTTAAATAAATGAATTTTACATATTTTGAAAAATGGAGCCCATTTTCATGGGTTCCAATGATTAAGACCCAGTTTCCTTTCCATATGCTTTTTATGGTTTTGCACCAATTTTGTCCTTCGGGATTGAGAGCATAATTTTCGAGAATATATATGATTGTTCGTATGGTAATTTGAAAATCTTCCAGATTATCAGTTTTAAGAAAATTATTTACAAAATAATCTCTGGTTTTAATACCGTTTTGGACTGAAATTTCAGCTAATTTATCTAATTCCAAATCGCTTAGGCAGGATAAGGCAAATGAAAACTCATTTCTCCCCCATGATATTAGAGGAAATGGATTTCCCATTCTTAATAAATATTTTTCTAAGGCGGCACGAGTAATTTTGCTTTGAGATAAATCCTTTTCTTTGGAAACCTCTTGAATTTCATCCCAGAGAACGTCAGATATCCGAACGGTTATGGTTTTTTCCTTCATGAATCAATCATTAATGATTATTTTGTATTACTAAATGGTTTAAGATTAATATATAAATCATATTGCATACATGTTATATAAAAATGCTCTTATTTTTATTTTATTTTCTAGATTTTTAAATTATTATAATAATAATGGTTATTTTAATAACAATCGAAACAACTTGAGATGGCAATGTGGAAAAAAGAAAATATTTTCATTGATTATAAAAACCGGAATTTTAGTAATAATAAGAAAATTTAAAAGAAAAGCAAATGAACTAGGAAAACCCATCTCATGCCATGAAACTTTGAGGTTCTTTCTTTTCCATCAACAGCCCGATGAAGAGACCCAACTTAAGAGAATTAGAGAGTAGCATGAAATTTTGAAAAAGGAGAATATTGGATGGATGGCAGGACATTTAATGGAAGGGAACTTTTTTTTATCGTATTGTAGCTTTCTCCGAAAGGATGGAAGCTTGAGGCTTGCTGCAGAATATGTAAAACAAAAAATTCTTCAAGATAATGGGGCCATTAATTAAGGCTTTTTCCATATAAATATGTAATCTTCTTTTTAAAATCCAATTTTATTGAGCATTAATAAAGGCAGAGAGATATTTTAATATTAAACATGTAGAAATTGCTCCTGGGTCGGCATGACCAATAGAACGTTCTCCTAAGGTTTTTGCTTTACCAACCTTGGCAATCATGTTCTTCGTACTTTCCATGCCCTCTTTGGCGGCTGAAGCAACATTTTGGGATGCTTCCTTTAGCGACAGAGCCCTGCTTTCTCGGGCTTTTAGAGTCGCGGGCTCAAGAGCATCAATCATCGTTTTATCTCCAATTGAGGCTTTTCCTCTTTTTTTAACAGCTTCCAATCCATCATTAAGCATTTGTGATAAAATTAAGGAATCAAAAATTGACTCATTTTTTAGATTTTTTCCCCCTCCTCGAAAAAATTCCCCAAATATAGCCCCTGCTGCCCCCCCTATTGATGTAAGCAAGCTCATCCCAATCGTCGAAAGCATATCTCCTAAATTAGTGAATTCAGAATTTTCTAACTTATCTTTTACCGCTTCAAATCCCCTTGCCATACCAACTCCATGGTCCCCATCTCCTATTACTTTATCTGCTTGGGTTAAAACATCTTTATTTTCAATCATTTTTTCAGATAGGAAAATGAACATTTCTTTTGTCTTCTTTAAATCAAGATAATTCGCGGGCATAATAATCACAATTTTTTAAATGATAATGAATTTGCAGGCATATCATAATACTTTTTGAGTTCTTCATCTAATTTCATTAACGTTATGGACAATCCCGCCATTTCTTGACAAGTACAATAGGTTCCAATGATGGTATCGTGTATCTTTATCCCCTTTTCATTCAAAATTTGATAAACCTTGCGATTAACAATCAACATTTCCATCATTGTGGTGGATCCTAAATTATTAATCAATAGACATGCTTCATGCCCCTCTTTAAAAGGCAAATCTGGTAAGATCCTCTCCATCATATCATTCACTAATGGATCGGCTTCCCTCATTTTACCTCTGGAGACACCTGGTTCACCATGAAGTCCCATACCAATTTCTATCATATCATCAGGTAGTTCAAACGTGGGCTCTCCTGTTTCCGGAATGGAACCTGCTGCCAGAGAAACACCCATCGTTCGGGTATTATCGCGTGCATTCACCGTTATTCTAAGCACCTCTTCTAAACTATCATTTGTGGCAGATGCCGCACCTGCTATCTTGATTACAAATAGATCTCCGGCAATTCCTCTCCTTTCATCCATTCTTTCGGAGGGTGCAGAAGCCACATCATCCCAAATCCGTACTGTCTTTACTTGAATCCCCGCTTCTTCTGCCATCTCGCTCGCAATGTCAAAATTCATGTTATCTCCCGCATAGTTTCCGTATAAATATAATACTCCTTTTCCTTGATTTAATGCTTTGGTCGCTTCAAAAATAATATCGGGCGTGGGAGCTGCAAAAATATGACCGCATGCGGCTCCATCCGCCATGTTATCTCCAATAAAACCCGGAAAAAGAGGTTCATGCCCACTTCCTCCACCAATTAACAATCCTACCTTTCCTTTCGGAATCTTCGTTTTGACCAGAGCATTTACTCCATTTAACTTTTTAATTTTACCATTATAAGCTGCGATGATTCCTTCGAGAAGTTCAGAAACAACTTCCTTGGGATTATTTATGATTTTTTTAGCTTTTTTCATTTTAAAATTCCCAAGATAATGTTTTTTGTATCGATAATAAGATTTTTGTTCTTTTTTCAATATCGTCGAAATTCATTTAATGCATCAAACATGGCTACTATATTTTGAGGAGGTACCTCAGCGGTAATATTATGAATGTTTGCCGCAATATATCCTCCTCCTGGTTTTAAACACTCTAGATTTCTTTTTACTTCAAGCCTAATTTGTTCGGGAGTCCCGAACGGCAAGGTCTTTTGCGTATTGCAAGCACCTCCCCAAAACGTAATTTTATTTCCAAATCTCTTCTTAAGGCTACAAGGATCCATGTCATATGCTGAAATCTGCGTTGGATTAATTGCATTATACCCAATCTCAGAAAAATGGGGGATAAATAGGGGAACTGAACCACAACAATGATAATTGATTTTAATATCAGCAAGTTCATGAACTTTTTCTGATAATTTTTTTTCAATCGGCTTTATCATGTTTTCATATATATCTAAGCTCATGATAGGCCCCGCTTGCTCTGCTAAATCACCATTTATGCAAACAACATCAAGATATTCCCCCACCTCTCCTAAAAAACTTTCATTATAGTCCGACCAATATTTTAATAACCCTTTCATTGCTGTTTCGATTAATTCGGGTTTTCTGCGCAAATATCTTAAAACCTTAGTAAACCCAAATAAAAAGGT
>CAYLZE010000137.1:0-11824 GCA_964388035.1 uncultured archaeon | reverse complement strand
AAAAAACACAATATGACTTTAACGCATTTTGGTATTTTTGATCGACCTTATCTCTTGGTAAAGTTTGGAATTTGCCTTTTGATGACGTCCCGCATTACATGGAGGAATGAAAAGGCAAGAAATTTCAAATCTCATGTAGTCCGAATCTTTTTATTCTCTCGTTTCTATTTACACCATGAGAACTAAAAAGAATAAAAATAAAAATAAAAAAATAAAAAAGCAGATTGATACCATGACTTCAATTTCCTCTCCTTGGCTCCGCCGCATTAAAAAATCGATGGTCTTTAGAGACCGTCGGGGCAAGGAGCTATTTACCGTCAATCTCATCGATGGTAAATCTTTTATTTTCATTAATGGAGAGAGATTCATGACATGTCGATTCGTGCCCATTGCCATTCCCGCCGAGGACATGCCCAAATTCAAGCAGATCGAATCAATCAATGACATCATCGACCACCTGGACTTTACTCTCGAAAGAGAGCCCCCTGAGCGGATAAATGGCGAGGATGTGGGCGAGTTGGATTTTTTCGTGAACTGTTCCAATTTACAAGCATGGGTGGAGCATGATTTCGACACCCGCCTCCTGGATTACCGCCTCTCGTATCCCTTGCTTAAAGCATTAGGTGAGATAAACTCTCGGGCACGCATGCGCTATCGGGAAGAGCTGCTGGAACGGCTTAAAGCCTCGACTAATCAGAATTTATGGGGGTATTTGAATGGGCTCATTGATTCTGAGTTTGAATGGCAAGAAAAGCTTGACTTCCTGTTGCCGAGGGAGCGGGAAATACTCGAGGAGCTCGTGGAAAAATATAACTTGCCCATACTCTCGAATCCGGCTCTCTATCGTGTGGAATTCGATTTCAGAACGGGCACCATCTCAAAATTGAGGTTATTTTCTAATTCTCAAATTAAATCCAGCGGCTTGCCTTCTTGCTTGAGAGAGCTTAAAGGAATCAAGGAATTGGATTTAATGTCCGATAACTTGTCCACTCTTCCCAAATGGCTGAAGGAATTGACTACTTTAAGGAACCTGAAAATTGGCAAAAATCCACTCAAGAGCCTACCTGTATGGTTTTCGGAAATGGTGTCGTTAGAAGACCTACATCTCATTTATACGGATTTGGAGGCGCTGCCCGATAACTTCGGAGACTTGTGCAATTTAAAAGATCTCTGTCTTAATTATAATAATTTAAAGGGGCTTCCTGAATCTTTCCGAAAACTGCAAAATCTAAAAGTCTTGGACATGACCGGGTGCGACCTCACCTCTTTTCCCGAACAGGTGCTTTCCCTTCGAGCCCTTGAAAAATTGGAACTTAATAAGAATGAGCTGTCCGAATTGCCCGATCTTTCGCATTGTCTTCCAAATCTTAAAACGATAAATTTATCTGCTAACAAGCTCTGTGAGGTTCCTGAATGGCTCTTGCATCACCCTTCTCTCGAGCACGTGGCGTTATCCGAGAATTCTATCTCTTCCATACCTGAAATGTATACCGAGAGCATTCCCTTGAGATTTCTGGCATTACGCGAAAATAAATTCACGGAATTCCCCGCTAGCTTGCTCTACATCCCTTCCTTAAAAGATATCGTTCTTGATGGCAACCAGATTGCGGATTTCCCGGATATCGAGGCGCTCCCCCGTCAAGTAGAGGATTACAAAAAAATCGATTTGAAAGGTAACCCCTTAAATGCAAGGAGCGAGGCCCTTCACGCGCGATATTATCAACTCTTTAATAATTTTGGTCTTCCTAAATGGATTACTCGTAAGGTTAAAAAATGATTTTAAAAAGACTTTAAAAAATGATTTTATCTATCTATTATAACCCACAAAGAGATTACATGAGTCTCCTTTTTTATCATTTTTCTTTCTCAAAATACAATGCTTTGATTTCAAAGACTCATGCTCACCCTAATTTAAAATTAAAGCCATTATTCAAAATTGAATTAAGATCTTTCAACAAATATTCTTAACTCTTTTTTTAAAAGATAATTAAATTAAAAAAAAAACTTCTTTTAAATTACTTTCCAATAACAATTATTTTTGAAGCAAGTCCCCTACCTAAAACAAGAGAACTTCCCCTTACTGAAATCTGAACAGGTCCGCAAAAAGGTGCAACTCTATTTTTGATAATTTTTACACCCGGGATAATTCCTAAATTAGCAAGTCTCCTTTTCGCCGACATCCCCGCATCAACTCTAAGCACTTTCAATTCGACCCCGCTTTCACAACTATGTAAGCACATAGGAATGTTATTTATATTTTGGAAAGATTTGTCCATTTTATATCAGACCATTTTCAGTATCTCAAGGTATGATAATTTTAAATCTTATTTAAGTTTTAGGTCAATCTAATTGGGGATCATTTATTATTAATTAAATTATTAACCAATAGATATGGATCTAAAATTTTGAAGATTTATCAAAATCTTAACGTTAAATATAATAATAATCTCTTAAAAAAAGAATGGTGAATAGAAAATGAATTATAATACAGCTAAACTCAGAGCCATCACAAGAAAGCCACCTGCTATCCCCACTATGGAGATGTGTTCATTTCCCCATAAATGACAAACCGGTAGTAATTCATCAATCGAAATGTAAATCATGATGCCTCCCACCACGGCGAGTAAGGCTCCAAGTAATAAATCTGTAATGAAGGAAAAGAATATTGCTCCAAATATGAGAGCCCCAACTGGTTCACTCATTCCCGAGATCAAAGACCAATAAATTGCTTTCTTCTTATTATTCGTAGAAAGATATACGGGAACAGCTATAATTATTCCTTCTGGAATGTTGTGGAGTGCGATTGCAAAAGCTAACAATGTTCCTAATTGAAGATCTTTAAGAGATCCCGCAATAGTAGCCATTCCTTCGGGAAAATTATGTATAAATACCCCAAGAATTACCAAAAATGAAGTCTTCTCTAACCTATGATTGATAACATCGCATTTTTGCTCATGTACTGATTCCTCAAAGCTATATTTCTGCGATATCGAAATGTCAATAATATACATGATTACCATTCCCAAAAGCATAAATAAACTTCCAATGACTAATCCAAATGACTGTATTCCTTCTTGTAATAATTCTACAAAGGAGATATAAATCATGACGCCCGCAGAAAATCCCATTATAATGGAAATAAAATTACTAGATATTGGTTTTCTTAAAACTAATGCCACTAATCCCCCTATAGCAGTGCAAGACCCCGCGATTAAAGAAAGTAATAGTCCATACAATAAACCTTCTATCATATTTATCCATATTCGGGTACTTATTAAGTAGAATGAATCCCTTCATATAAACTTAGACAAATCTAAATAGGAAAACCTTTTCTTTAAAAATGTTCGTGCTTGTTAAAAAAAGATGAAGATTTAATTCTAAAACTTTATTTTTTTATATTTATTGCTCAAATTTTTAAAATTAAGAAAGGTAATCATGTATCTTGCATATAAGTTCAAATGTAATCAATACTCTTTCTTTCATATTTTGCAAGATATGAATACCACTCATATAAAAATGAGCATTTTTTATATCAGCTGGGGAGGGTACAATAATCTCCACATTTAACTATTATTTTTGAAGCAAGTCCCCTGCCTAAGACAAGAGAGGTCCCCTTGACTGAAACTTCAACGGGTCCTTGAAAAGGAGCGGATTTTGTTTTTACTATAATCGTTCCCGGAATAATACCTAAATTGGCCAGCCTTCTTTTCGCCGACAGCCCTGCTTCCACTTTAACAACAGTCACTTCAGTACATTTATCGCATTCAGAGAGACATTTGATTAATGGGCTAGTCTGAGACATTTATATTCTTGAATTCGAGTTTAATTAAAAATTAATTAGGTCCTTTTGAGTATCTAATATTTGTCTTTCTATAAAAAATTTAAGAATCAATTATTTTAGCTTTAAATTCTTTTATAAAAGAGAGGAAACAAGCTTAAAATAATTAATCTTTAAAGGGACTGATAAGGTAAAAAGATGACTGATTTAGAAGGATTAACCCGGAACTTAATGCAGAGGGAAAAGACCGATGAGCAAATTGTTAAAAGGTTAGTTCAAGAATATTTAGATTTTAAGGACATCACCCCAGAAAACGCGAAGAAATTATCTGAAGCAGTGTTGGAGGAATGTAAGAAAAGCGATGTTCAATCAATAAAAGATCCTTTTATAAAAAATATTTTAACTATTAACGGAGCAAAAGTAACAGTAGGAAAACAAGGCGTGGGATGCAGAGGAGCAGGAGATTTTTTTGTTCACAAACTAATTGCTGGTCTTTCGGAAACGGATAAAAAGCCATTCTTATCTCCTTCTTCGTTAGATGATGCTGGAGCAATTCGATTAATGGATGCCCCATATTTCAAAAATCAGAATTATGACATGCAAAATCTCATAATTGTCTCAAAAATGGAAGGCATTCACTCAAGGTTGAGTGATTTCCCATTTATATGCGGTTTCCACGTCACGCGTGCCGCTTTGAGGGATCTATATGTAAAAGGAGCTAAACCAATTTCAATAATGGTTGATATTCATCTTGCGGATGATGCAGATGTTGGCAAGCTCTTTGATTTCATGGCGGGAGTTTCCACGGTTTCCGAGTTAACTGGAGTTCCCATTACTGCAGGATCGACTCTTCGGATTGGGGGTGATATGGTAATAGGCACGAGGATTGTGGGGGGTATTTCTGCGGTGGGTCTTGCTAATAAAAATCTCTTGGTGCGGCGTAATATTCAAATTGGTGATAGTATATTAATGACAGAAGGCGCTGGCGGAGGGACGATTTCCACAACGGCAATATATTCTGGGAATCATGATGTTGCGAAAGAAACCTTGAATCTAAAATTTCTTAAAGCTAGTGAGGTAATTTTGAATGCTGATTATTTAGATCGAATCCATGCCATGTGTGATGTGACAAATGGCGGTTTGCGAGGAGATTTATATGAGATTAACTATGAAGCAAAATGTGGAGTTACAATTCATGAAGAACGCGTGCGTGATTTAGTCAATCCTTCCGTTTTAAATTTGCTTGAAAAAGTCAATGTGGATTATTTAGGGGTTTCTTTAGATGCTCTTTTAATATATTGTGAAAAGGGCATTACAGAGAGGATCATTCAAGATTTAAAAGAAGTAAATATCAAGTGTAATGAAATAGGGTTTGTGGACGATTCTAATAGCGTATCAATGATATTTCAAGAGAAGGAAGAGAAAAATGTTTTGCCCCGATTTAGAGAATCTGCGTACACTAAAATTAAACAAGAAATAGGAGAAAATACCCCTGATACCGTCAATCTCATGGAACAGAAGATTGAAAGAGCAGCACAGCAGGCATTAGATAAAAGGAAAGAAATTATAAATTTTATTAAACAAGAGCAATCTTAAATTTTGGTTTTATTGGGTAATAATTTTTCTTAAGAAATGCAGGAGCTTAGCTCATAAAATCTTCAATTAGATTTGAGAAGATTCTTTTTTATCTTTCTTAATTAATGACATTTATTACAATTAGAGAAATTCATCCAGAGAACCCGAACGAAATCCTTCTATATCAAGAGTGATGTATGTAAACCCCAAATCTTTAAATTTATCTTTGATTAAATTGAAATTTTTGAGTGAAAGGGCCTTTTCCATTTCTTCTGGAAGTAGTTCTATTCTCGCAAGATTGTTCTCGTGTAATCTAACTCTTAATTGCGTTAAAGAGAAGGTCTTTCTCAAGAAGCTTTCAGCGTTACGAACCATTTCTATTTTTTGTTCTGTAATTTCATTATCATAAGGTATTCGAGAGGCATAGCAAGCCATGGATGGTTTAGAAGATGTGGGTAAATTAAAATATTTGCTCAGTAATCTAATATGTTGCTTAGTTAACCCACATTCGATATAGGGTAAGTCAATTTTTAATTCTTGAATTGCTGAATACCCGGGTCTATATCCCGAAACATCATCCATGTTAGTACCATCTACTATTATATCCAAGCCCTTTTTTTCCTTAATTTCAATCAACTTCTCGTATAAATTTTTCTTACAGATATAACATCGATTTTTTGGATTCATGACAAAGTCAATATTTTTCAAGGGATCAATTTCGATTATTACATGAGGGATGGAGTATTCTCGTGCAAAGCACTCTGCATTCTCCATTTCCTCTAAAGGTTGAAGAGCAGATTTATTAGTAACAAGAACTGTTTTTGTAGCATGTTTTTGAGAAATGTAAGCTAATAAAGTGCTATCTACTCCTCCAGAAAATGCAACAAGAACGTTTTTACCTCGGAAAAAATTCTTGAGCTTTTCCAATTTAATAGCCAGTTCGCCAGTTAAATCAGGGGTTGAAATCATCTTCTTAACAAAAAAATATAAAGAGAGATATAATTAAAGGTTAAAGATAATAAAAAAGAAATGTATCATGAAAGATAGTTATTTTTTTAAGCTAGACATTCTAATAACCTTCACAAGTTCCACTATCATTCCAATAATCGACACCGCTATTATAAAGATGATGAACCATTGAAAAACAAGCAATGAGTTTCCTGTTAAACTTGAAATTGTAAATCCTGAGAATAATAATATGGGAAATACTTCCGGGTGATCATAAAGCCAAATAAATAGGGGAATGAACGCTATTCTAATCACGATAGAAATCACCATTATTATTTGTTGCCCTGTAATTATGCTAGTACCAATAGCCAATCGGATTAAATTCAATACTCCTCCTATAAAAATAAGCAAGCCAAAGATGCTTAACCAGTATAAAAATGAAGGATTGAAGTCTGAATATACGGCTAAAAAGGGTTGGAGCATGAAAAATAATCCAAATAATATTCCAAAAATGGCTCCCCCAATTAAATCGCCCACTTTAACTTCATAAAATTTCTTTTTTTTCTTCGTTTTAGATTCTTTCCACTCTTGCCTAGCTACATCTAATTTTTGTTTTGTTTCTCTTCGGATTTCAGATATTTCTTCTTTTGATTGTTGTTTTATCTGATTCCATTGAATGTTTTCAGGAGTAATTTGTTCAGCGGTGGGTTCTTTTGAATATTCCTTTATTTTCCTTCCAAAGGATTTTGGTAATGCTTCAAAATCTTCGGGAAGAAATCCTTCCATGGATAAATAGGTAAAAACAACGGTCACGACTATAAAAGCTATCATTATCCCAATATAACTCCCGCTTAATACTCCAAGCACTAGCTCCCACCACGGTTTTCTAAATATTTGGAAAATTCCAATCAGGAAGTTAATAAGTACCACAATTACTATCAAAATTGAGAGGACTCTCAAGTATACCTCGAACAATTCTTCAGAAATAAAGAATTTTGGAGTTCCCCGCTTTTTATATTTTTTTGCGATACTTTGTGGGGTTCCTAAATGAGCAATGGCTTTTTTAATGGCATTTTCATCAAGCTGCGCTTGTTCAGAAAAATATTTTGCATTTACTAAAATTTGTTCCCTAAGATCATCTAAAATAATTTGTATCTCTTTTTCTCTCCATTTAAGCCATTCGGGAAGTTTAGCTTTTACGTTATTTAGATATTCTTCAATTATCAAATCGATTGAATTCATTTTTTCCTTACTCATTCGTAGAATTTTTATTTAAAATTTTAAAATTGTAAATATGATAATGTGTAATGGGTTATATTTAATCATTATTCCATTATATTTATTTTATCGTAATGCTCATAGAACATTGATTTCGAGTGATTTAATGAAAATTTGGATAGTAATTATAGATGGGTAAAAGTAGGAGATTTTTTATAGTTTCCAAAAATATAATTCACCCCCTCCTATCAGACATGACTTTTTCTGTCATGTTGTTAATTAATGGTTTAGATTTTACACAATAGATTTAGCATTTTTGGAGATAGTCCTTAAATCTTTATTAGGATTCTTTTAATTGTCTTATCCTCATCTTATTTAGTTGAACAGGGTAATTACCATTGGAGAGTAATCCCTTTTCATGTAGGAAAAAGGATAATTTTTAAAAGTTTAAATGCTAGCAAAGATAAACGCGATTAACCCTAAAAAACCTCCTACCTTAAGGAGTAAGCTTACTTTCTTAAGATTGGGCTTATTTAATTCTTTAATTGCCATTAGAACTGCGGCTGCTCCAACATCTACTAATCCAAATAACATGCTAATAAAAAAGAGGAAAGGATTAATGATATTCGTAAAAATAGGCAAAATGAAAAAAAGTATGGCACATGACGCAAATATAAAAGAAATCCACCGAGCATTTTTAATCCCTATCCAAATCGCAAGAGTTTTCACGTTTTCCTTTTTATCTCCTTCGATATCTTCACATCCTTTAATCACTTCTCTGGATAACAGCAAAAAGAAGGATGTTAAGAAGAAGAAATAAATATATAGAGGGATATTTGAATCATTCAATATAGCCCCATAAATGAGTCCAATGGAAAAAGAAATACTAACTATGATATTGCCGGGAAATCCGCTTTTTTTCCCCCAACTTGCATATAACCAACCTATAAAAACGAAAAACAGAGCAACAATTATATTCATAAAGCCGATATTTACTATCAAGCTATTAATGACGGCAAAAGCCATTCCTATAAGAATGGTGGCAACCCATAAAATTTTTGCTTGCTTTAAGGTTATTCTTCCGGATGGAATGGGGCGTTCTGGTCTATTTACTTTATCTATATTTAAATCATAAATATCGTTAATTATCATACCGGAAGCGGCGATGAAAAAATAGGTTAAAATGCCGAGAATTAAATTTATTACAATATTTTGGATACTTATTCCCGTTCGGGTGTTTAAAATCCCGATGATGACTGTTAAGCTCCCCATGATATCATTTACGGGGCGCATGATCTCGAATGAATCTTTTAATTTCATTTTTTCTCCTTTACCACGAGGATTTATTTCAATGAAAATTTACGTTCTCGTTTATTCTCTGCTCCTGCAGTTTTTATGGCATCTATTATGCTTTTAAGAGAAGAGCCATTATCTTTGACGATATTATTTTCTATAAACGTGCCCATTACGATGATACTGGCTCCCGCTTCTACAAATTTCCGCGCATCTTCTTTATTATCAACACCGCCTCCCGCGATAATGGGAACACTCAATACTTTTGAACAGAGATTTAAATGTTCAAGAGGTATTTTTTGACTCCCAGAACCTGCCTCCAAATAAATAAGTTTAAGTCCAAACATTTCAGCTGCCAGCGAATAAGCGGCAGTTAATTTAGGTTTATTTCTAGGAATGAGTCTCGCTCTACCAATAAATCCTGCTGTTCCACCGGGCTCTATAATTATATAACCCATCGAAATGTGTTCTAAATTTGCCATTTTAATGGTATAACAAGATACTGCTTGTTGACCGATAATGAAATAAGGATCCTCGGAATTTAATAAAGACATGAAAAGAATAGCATCTGCTTGTTTCGATATGTTAGAAATCCCTCCCGGAAAGAGGATGATGGGAAGTTCCACACTCTCTTTAATTGAAGAAATTGTCCTGTCCACGAAACTCTGATCACATACCGTGCTCCCTCCTATTAATATCGCATCCGAACCTGCATCTTGGGCATATTTTGCCATTTTAGCTGCCTTTTTAGGCGTTTGTCGAATGGGATCGGGATCCAATAAGGAAAAATGCAATGCACCCTCCTTATTAAGTTTTTGAATGATATATTCATAAATACTGTTTTCTATATATTCGTTTATAATTACATCAACCATATATTTCACTTCTTAACATGACATTTTTGCTTTTTGATTTAATTATCATTTTTATTATTCTATCATAAATTTGAATGGTTTTCTCCTTCCATTTCCTAAATTCGTCTAAATTAAAGACTTCTGGAAAGATTTTATAATGTTTAGCAATTTCTTGCATTCGTAATCTCAAATAATTTAAATCTAATAATAAATTCGGACGAGATATACCTTTAAAGGCTTTTACGGCAAAATCCATTACCGATAACCTAATAGCTCCCTTGGAAGCAATTTCCAGTATCTCTCCTCCCGTCAAAAGATCTTTTTCTAATCCAAAATTTAAATCTGCATTACTTAAAATTTGTAACACCATCCTCAATAAATCGAGCGGGGCAAATTCAGTCCCTAAACTGGTCATTATATCATGATTATACTTCCATAATTTATTTAAAGAGTAATCTCCATCTTCTGAAGCAGAGAGCGCAGTGCTGGCCGCCATGAATCCTGCTCTCATGGAAGGATCAATTCCGCCGCCATGTAATGGATTCACATGACAGGCCGAATCTCCAACAAACATGATTGAATCTTCCGCACAAGACCACAAGGGTCTCCGAACGGGAACTATTCCGCCTCCCGAAGAGAGGACTTCAATTTTGGATGTTTTAATAAATTGTTCAAAAACATATTGTTTATAAAAAGTCTTTACCATTCCTTTATATTGGGGAAGCGTGCCCACTCCTAAATTTACTGAACTTTCATTTTTTGGGAAATACCACATGTATCCTCCCGGAGCTTTTTCTTGATCCAAAATTATCGAAATATATTCGGGATCCATGACTTCCTGATCTTTCGAGGGAAAGGATAGTATTTCTCGAAAACATAATATAGTATCTTCCTTGAGAATCTCGTTCTCAATTAGAGGACTTTGAATATTTTTCCTTATTGGTGAATAAAAACCACTGGCATCAATAATCAGATTAGCTCTTAGCTCTTTTTTCTCTCCAGACTTTGATTTTACGTTTACTCCATCTATTTTCTGGTTGCTGTATATTAAATCTAATGCCATGGTATTATCAAAAAAATCCTTCACCCCCGCATCCAAGGCATCGTTTAATAATCGCTGTCCAAATTCCAAGCGATTTACAATATATCCTGCTTGTTTTGGGTCAATGAGTTTCAAGCATTTCTTCATAGAGGGAGGGTAAAGCTTGGCACCTTTAATGTGGCATGATAATTCCTCATTTTTCGGATGGGAAATGTTTAAATCATCAAAAATCGCGTTACCCACTGCATCACCGCAAATCTTCTTGCCTATTTCCCCTCTCGGTTTCGTGTCTATCAAGCATGTAGTTAGACCACCCTTAGCAGCAAATCGAGCTGCTATGGAACCTCCCGTTCCCGCGCCGATGACAACTACATCATATTTGTCAACCATTTTATATCGATTTTTTATTATTATGTTTAATTTCCTTTTCCATTAAGCCATTAGAAACGGTAAAGAGAAGAGAAAAATTATGAACGTAGAGCTGATTGGTACAATTAAATCATCATACGTGCTTGGTGATATTTGCTCCAGAACCGTGGCAGAAATCGATGTTATGAACGTAAATAACAAGATATTTCCCAGAGTTAATTGAATTTGGTGATTTGGGATGAAAGAGCCAAAGATATAGAAACAGAAAAAACAGATAATAAACGCTGAGATAAAAAATGCTAACGAACCCTCTAAGGAACGGGTCGTTTTCGTCCAAGAAAGCGTGATTTTCCTCTTACCATATCTTTTCCCCACTATTGAGGCTAAAGTATCCGAAATAATCATTATTAAAATGCCTGCTATAGGAAAATAGAACCTATCGGGAGCCAGAAATCCGAATATCAAGACAAGAAATGTAATCGAAAGACAGTAAAAGAACGGTCCCTGCAAATAACCAACCTTCTCCTCAGCTTCTTCTCCGATTGCATCGTATAGCTCTTTTAATTGTTTTACTTTTGATTCTTTAGAGCTGAAATACACTAGAATAGTCAATGTCCCCGCAATTATAGAGGGCCAAAACGGCCAAACATAAAAGGGAGAAGTTAAAATTGCTAATCCGGCTAAAAGATGCACGGATTTGCGCGCGGTAAACTTTGAAATTTTATCCTTCTTTTTTAAAATGAGCGG
>CAYLZE010000136.1:0-12352 GCA_964388035.1 uncultured archaeon | reverse complement strand
TCTACAATTTTAGTTAAATCCGTTCCCCTCGTTTCAGGTATATATTTCACGACAAGGGGGATAGCAACTAAGCATCCTGGAATAAAAGCGATAAGAAACAAGCTTTCGAATCCTAACCATAAGCGTAAAATAGAAAAAATGATTGTCGTCACAAAAATTACCAGATATCCAATTATTAAGGAATATACTCCAATGGTACCCCTAAATTTAGTGGGAGTCAATTCTCCTATAATAGTACCCGTAGTAGAAGTTGTTAACCATAAGGAATATATGAAGATTCCATAAGTAATGCCAACGAGAATAAAATTACCAAATTGGACTAAAAAGAGGGTCAATAATAGGAATGAGGGTATTAAAATTAGATGTAAATACAATCCTTTTTTACGCCCTAATTTATCATTTATTATCCCAATCATTGCACTTACGGGTATGCTGATTAAAAATCGAAGCACGTATATTAGATTTACTTCATTAAATGTAAAGTTTTGGGAAAAATACGGCTCCATATAAGTGCTATCGACAAATCCGCCCATTACTGCTAATATACCAACGATAAGTATTATCATAATGATTCTAAAGTTTTTAAGTTTTGAGATGTCTTTCATTGCTTTAATAAAACTCTCCTTTTGTTGTTTTTCTCCAGAATCCTTGTTTTTCTGTGCCTTCATGGTTAAATAGATGCTCGTTTCTTTAATGGTAAAAAGAGAAACAAAAGTAGCAATGATTCCACCAATGAAAGGTAATAACCATAATAATCTCCATTGTGAGCTCGTTCCGGATAATATTAAGAAACGTAAAAGTAATACCAATAAAGCCCCCCCTAATCCAACAATTCTTACGGCATTAACGAACATACTCCGTTTATCTTTAGGACACTCTTCCATTGTAAATAACATTTGCATGTCGGCATTTAAAAAAACAGAGCCTAATAATACTCCTAACACATAAATGAAAAAACTTGATGAAAATAACACTATTAGTGCGGAAATGCTAATTCCAATTATATTAATAATGAGAGCGATTTTTCTTCCGTATTTATCCGCAATCCATTTAATTACTAATCCAGCGAGCATAAAAACAGAAACTAATGACATAGCTAGCCCATATTGAGCATATGCGATATTTTCTGGTACACCTTGAGAAATAAAAAATTCATTCACTACAAAAGAGACAACCAACGGTGATACGTTTGAGCTAAATATATCGATTAGATTAATCATACCCATTATAAAGACACTATAATACATGTATCTTGAAGTGTAACTAACTTTCTCTTCTTTCTGAATATTTTCCATTATAATTCAATTTTCATAACTAATTTTTAATAATCTCTTCTTTGTTTTATTTGTATATAAAAGTTGAGGTTTAATGAATTAGGGCATTGGGGTTTGATGATAATATATGATAAGAAATTTATAGGTAAATCAAATTTAAATTATTGGAATTGAATGCTCATAAGAAAGAAAAACAACTATCAAAAGAAAATCATATTAATTATTGAAATGAGATTTTCTTTTTGTTAATATTAATTATTTCCGAAGCAAAATATAATTAAATTCTAATAAATTTCGAATTATATCATACAATACTTTTAATAAATATGAGTGAAGAAAACTATCTTATACTCAAGAATGGATATCTTATTGATGTTGTAAATGAAAAACCCATAGAGAAGGTAAGCATCGGTATAAGAGGGGAAAGAATTAGTGAAATTAGCAGCTTCTCTGATATAAATGTATCTAAAAATGCTAGAATCATAGACTTAGAAAATAAAACTATTATGCCGGGGTTAATCGACGCTCACATGCACTTCATGGGATGGAAAACTGACGATGTAATATATGAAAGTCATGTGGTTCCGATGGGATTAAAGTTAATACGTTCCACCATAGACGCTCAGAATTTAATCGAAGTGGGCTTTACCACGGTCAGAGATTGTGGTTCGGAGGAATCTCATCCTATTGCCTCCGATTAAAACTTGCGATTTCAGAAGGCACAATAAAAGGACCAAGAATTATAAATTCAGCTTGGATTTTAAGCACGACAGGAGGGCATGATGATTTTCATTATTTGCCCCTCCATTGGGCGAAAAAAATAAATCCATGTATTTGTGATGGAAAAGCTGAATGTATTAAAGCCGCCCGATTGTCTCTTAGACATGGTGCAGATTTCATAAAGATTTGCGCAACAGGAGGAGTCATGTCTCAAAAAGATTCTCCAGATGATGTTCAGTTTACTGCGGAGGAAATGAAAGCAATTGTGGAAATTGCGGAAAATGCAGGCACATTTGTTAGCGCACATGCTCAAGGCACAAGGGGAATCAATTTAGCGATACAATCAGGAGTTAAAGTTATAGATCATGCCAATTCACCAAATGAAGAAACACTTGAATTAGGATTAAAAAATCATACAATATTTGTTCCTACATTATATGTGGCTACGGGAATTCTAGATCCAAAACAGATGAATACAATGCCAGAATGGACTCTTAGAAAAGGAAAAATAGAATGGGAAAAAATAAAGAAAAGTGTGAGAAATCTTAGAGATTCTGGCAATATGCTCGCAATGGGAACGGATTTACTTTCATCAGAGAGTTTCAAACACGGAACAAATGCGAAAGAATTAGAATTATTAGTAAAATATGGAAACTTAACTCCCTTTGAAGCAATAAAAGCGGCTACTTTTGGAGGTGCGCATGCTTGCGGAAAAGAAAAAGATATTGGAACAATTGAAGTGGGAAAGATGGCTGATATTATTGTTGTTGATGGGAATGTGTTAAACGATATTAAAATCTTACAAAATAAAGATCGGATAAAAATGGTAATAAAAGAAGGAAAAATTGAGGTTAATCGAAGTGTAAAAAGTAATCTAAATTGAGATTTAGAATGGTTTTTTCTCTTACCCCTCATTTGCTTTTGGAATCAATAGAATAAAATTACTCCCTTTGGAGTAATCTCCTTTTACTTTATCTTCAACCCAGACATTTCCGTTATACCTCCCGATGATTTTCTTCACTAAACTTAAGCCCAGACCCATTCCTTTCGATCGTTTTTCTGCTGTATATCCTTTTTGGAAAATTATTTTTTTCATTTGATCATTAATACCTATTCCATTATCTCTAAACTCAAATTTAAAATATTGATTACCTTCCTTCCTCGCTTCAGATATTTTAATTTTAACTTTTACTTCTAATTCAGTACAATATGTCACAGCATTATTTAATAAATTTTCAAAAATGTCTGTTAAAAAATCATTTGCCATTACTAATACTGGTTTACGTGGAGCAGAAATTTCTATTGAGAGATTCTTTTTTGGATGACTATTTCGCAGAAATTGGGTTGCTTTTTCAAGAATAATATAAGCATCGACTTTTTTTAACATTACATCAGATTCTTCTAATTGAAATAATTTCTGCACGTTAGCAATTAATTCTTTTCCCCTATTTACTTGTTGTTCAATAATATCCAAATATTCTTGTTTAGTTTGAGGTTTTAAATTATTAATGCTTAAACTAAGAAGCTCTTTTGAAGATTTTACGTTTTGAAGTATATTTTGCATGTCATGGGCTAAAATATCTTTATAGAGTCTGGCTTGCTCGTAAGCATCCCTATATCTTACTTCCGATTCCTTTAATTTTATTTCAGCCATTTTTCTCTCTGTTGTATCACGACTGATCCCAAAAAAAACTTCTTGGTTACCCCATTTTCCTTTTACTACTTTAGTTTCTACTTGGATCAAATTTCCGTTTTTTGTTATAAAGGGAATATTACACACATCCTTTTCTCCTTTTAAAATTTGATCCGTAGTTATACGTAGATCTTCGGCACGATCAGGGGGATGAATATCTAAGATATTCAAGGTGTAGATTTCTTCCTCCGTGTATTCTAGCCGCTTCAGAACGACAGGATTAACATTTAGGAGATTTCCATTAAGATCTGAAACGGATACCATATCTTGAATTGATTCATATAAAGAATGGAGATTGGACCGACTATTTTGAAGTGCCTCCTCGATTTTTAATCGATTGATGGCCGTCCCTAACTCGCGTCCAATTGCTAAAAGGAGGGCTTTTTCTTCAGCGGTAAATGCATGATGTTCATGTGCAGCTAAATTTAAAGCTCCTATGATTATATTTTTTGAAAATAATGGTAGGCTTGCAACAGAACTGATGTTCCATTTTTCTGAACCTTCCGGGTTAAAGTCATGATACTTCTCAATAAAAATGGGCTCTCCATCAAGTAAAACAGAACTATATGGAAAAGTATCTACTTTTAAATAATCTGCATATTCGATGAATTTCTTTGGGAACCCTTTAGAAAAAGCTATGCGTGCACTTTTTGTTAATTCTTCGATTAAATAGATGCCTCCTCCATTAAAATTTAACAATTCTAAGGTTAAATCTAACACATTCTCTAATAATATGTTGAGATTATCTGCTCTATTTGCTTCCAGTAAGATACTATTTAAGATTCCAAGCTTTTGTTCCATATCAGTTATGGATTTTTAATAACTTAACTTACCTTTCGATTATATATTAAGTAGTCAAAGAACTAGTATTTATTTTTTTGTAATGCCTTTAAACCTTAGAATATGTAAGCTAATTTGATGGCACTTCTATTTTTATCAAAATATTTATCCAATGGTCCTTTTAAATTTAACATTTTATAACTTCAATCAATTTGAATAGCTTCATATTTAAAAGATTTTTTCTTCATTTTCATTCAGCTGAATAAATTACAAGAATTTAAGATTAGGAGAAGAAATATTAATTCACATAAGTGTTTGGTTATTGTAAGAAGGTTATTAATTTTAAAAAGGAAAAAATCTTTCATTTAATCGGGTTGAAATTCATCTTTTTTATTTAGAAAGTGATAATTTACTCCACGTATATAAACCAGCAATTTTAAATAATTGCTATTTAAATCTTAAAAGAAATATTATATAATTACCATACTACTCATAATAAAGAAAAAGTGAAAAAATTAAAATTAAAGCACTTGATAATTTTAAATATAATATATTCGATTTGTATATTAATCCTAATTATCGCGTTAAAATGAAAGCTATTGTATCCGTTGTAGGAATGGACAAACCAGGAATTGTAGCAGGGGTCTCGAATGTATTGGCTAAATACAGTGTCAATATAAGAGATATCTCTCAATCCTATGCACATGAGTTCTTTACCATGATCATGGTCGTAGATTTTGAAAAAAGCACGACTTCCCTAAAAGAAGTATCTGATGAGCTAAGAAAGGTGGGAGAAAAAATTGGTATTTATGTTTCGATTCAACATGAAGATGTTTTTAAGAAAATGCATCGAATTTAGCAGAATTTTATTTATTATTTTTCGTCTTTCTTCAAAGATCATTATTAAAACAGTAATTATGTGAATTGAAATAGTCCTAATTTCTCTCTCTTTGCAAAAAGACAGATTTTTATTAAAAAATTTCAAAAAAAAAGGCTACAAACCTTATCAAACCAAAGTCGCTCCAAAATTTATAGGAGGACAGGTAATTTTAACTTGCTCTATTTCTTAATTCTTCACTTTTTATTTGGGGGGCATTTAGAATTCTAAGTGGTTTACTTAGTTTTTTAGCGAATTGTTTTCTAACAGTCTCAAGCTCGTCTACGATATGCATGGTATAAAAATCATCCTCCAATAGAAGGAAGTATTTTTGCTCAACATTCATGAAATGTCTCTGCATTTCTTTTATTTGTTTTCGTTGATTCTTCTTGTCCAATATTTTTAGATCCTCATAAATCCATTCGATTTCTTTCATGAATTCCTTTTTAACTTCTTTCTTCTCGATATGAACCTGAATGCCGTTTTCGTATTGTTCCTTCTTGTTAGCAAGCCAGAAATACATGTAAAGAGATATTGGTATTAAAGACATCCAATATAATATGAAGTAAATGTCGATTAAAATTGTGGCCGTGGGGTCCAAGAAAAATCCTGAAATCCAAATTCCTGTCATGGTTATAGAAGCGATAGTAATGAGAGTAGTGAAAGTAAACTTATATAACTTATAGTGTAAGGGATCTTCTTTCTTTTCTATAAAATTTTGGGAAGCCTCTGGATTATTTTCCATCCTCTTTTTCATCCTATATAGACTCCATATCATGAGAAGGAGAATGGTGGCAAATGTAATACTAAGGATGATAATCAATGGATATATATTTTCAAGGTTTAATTCTTGGGATATCACTGTATTTTTAATAATTAATACAGTTAAAATCATACCAAATGTAAGTCCCATCAATATCAACGTGTACATGTATATCCTTTTGACAAATCGATCTTTGAATAAATGCAAATCGCCCATATTTGTATGATGGTAATACATAAAACATAACACCTCTTATTTCGCAGCATAGTTTTTTACTATGCTAATTCTTTTAAATATATCTATTCACTTTTAATTCGTAAATTTGCCTATTTAAATGCAATGTCTCAGTTTTATAAAAAAAATTGATTTTCATTTTATTAAAATAATCTTTTACATGATAAATTCTCAAGAAAATAGATTAATTTTTTAAAGTAAACTGATTTTTAGTGTAAGACGTTATAATTAGATCATCTAAAATATCAATAAGTCTTGCTTTTATCAAATAAGATACTTTATAATCATTATTTCTTCAAGAACTTTGCTTATATTCATGCTAGCATATTTTCTATCATTTTTTATGAAATGCGCTTTATTTTACACTTTTGTCTAGATCTCAATTTTAATTTTTCGATAGTTATGGATGCTCATTATTTCTTAATTTTAACAAATATTTTAAATGATAATTTTATATTGAATTAGATGTTTAAATAAAATAAGACTTCCTCTATTAATATTTCTTTAAAAGATGATCAAGAAAAAATTTACTATTATTATAGTTGAAGTGCTTAGTATTTGTAGATATGGAAGTAATGAGAATATATAATTAGAGATCTTTCGATATTGTGATATTTATATATTATCATATGGTGATTTATAAATAATCTATTTATTTAAAAATATTCCAATTCTTATAAATTCTAAGTTAAAAAAGCTAGATATCTTTCTTTAAATTGGAAATATATTTTATGGAATTATTAAGTTTTAATTATATTCTAATAGATTCCTTAAAAAAGAGCGATTCTTAAATGAAAAATCCACTTTATAAAGATTTAATTATCAGAAAAATTGTTACCTCAAAGAAATCATATAAAATTAATAAAAAAGGAAAGAATTTGGTATTTTTAAAGATTTTCTTATTGTTTTCCAGTAAATATTTTTAAAAAATGTTCTTCGAATGAATTCAAAAGAAGAATGAAAAAATTAATCAAGTTTATGAAATTATGGAAGAACAAATTAATTAAAAACCACATTTGATTTATATCAAATTTAAGTATTTAAAACCTAGGGTGTCATGAAATCGTGTCATTTTCTCCAGAAGAAGTAATTGAAACAAAAAGGATGTTCGAGGAACAAGGACTTGATGTCAGGACCATTACAATGGGCATCAATTTATTGGATTGCGCTGATAGTGAATTAGAAAAGATGGAAGAAAAAATTGAATCAAAAATCATTTCTTTAGCTCAACATCTTTCAGAGGTAGCCACTTCAATAGAAGATGATTATGGGATTCCTATTATCAATAGGAGAATTACCATAACACCAATATCTCTGCTTTTAGGTGCATTGAAGGAGGTTCAAGAGATGCCTCTTGAATATATTCAATCATTCAATGACCCTCTTTTTCATAAATATAAAATTGCGACGCCTCAGATCTCATCGGAAGTAACCAATGCCTTTATCGCAATCGCGAAAACTTTGGATGCGACCGCAGAAAAAGTTCATGTGGACTTTTTGGGGGGCTTTTCTGCCTTGGTACATAAAGGATTTACAAGAGCGGATTTATGCGTGATACAAAGCCTCCCTGAGGTATTGTCCTCTACGAAATATGTATGCAGTTCGGTAAATGTTGCTTCTACCCGCTCAGGAATGAACATGAATGCGGTTAAAATGATGGGAGATATAATCCATCAAATCGCAATGAATACAAGAGAGGAAAATTCGATTGGATGTGCAAAATTAGTCGTATTTTCAAATGCTGTCGAAGATAATCCTTTCATGGCGGGTGGATTTCATGGAGTAGGGGAAGCAGAATGTTGTATCAATGTGGGCGTCTCTGGACCCGGAGTGATTCGAAATGTGGTACGCCATCAGCATAGCACTGATTTTGAGACATTAGCAGAATCGATCAAGAAAACTGCTTTTAAGATTACTAGAGTAGGACAATTAGTTGCTCAACAAGCCGCTGAGCGATTAAACGTACCTTTTGGTATCGTGGACGTGTCATTAGCTCCAACTACCCGCCCTTTTGATAGCGTTGCTGGCATTTTAGAGGAAATGGGAATAGAAACAACGGGTGGTCCGGGAACAACGGCTGCTCTTGCTCTATTAACGGATGCTGTAAAGAAAGGGGGCTTAATGGCTTCATCTTACGTGGGGGGGCTTTCAGGAGCTTTTATTCCCGTAAGTGAAGATAAGATCATGACGGAAGCCGCGGGAAAAGGTGTTTTAACATTAGAAAAATTAGAAGCGATGACTAGCGTGTGTTCTGTTGGATTGGACATGGTTTGCATCCCCGGCTCAACACCTCCTACCACGATATCAGGGATTATTGCCGACGAGGCCGCAATCGGGATGATTAATGCTAAGACAACTGGTGTGCGAATTATTCCCGTTATAGGGAAAGAGCCAGGTGAAAAAGTCGAGTTCGGAGGATTGTTAGGCAGGTCAGTTGTAATGCCCGTCAAGATGGTTTCTTGCGAATCATTTATTAATAGACAAGGAAGATTTCCAGCTCCCGTTCATTCTCAAAGAAATTAAAATTACTGAACAATAAAATAATTCATAATATACCTTTTTCTTCTTTAAAAATACACGACAAGTTAAGATTGGGGAATTATCTAATATTTGCGCTATAAACATTTATTATAGGGTTAAATGGATATAAAAAGTGAATAAATCAGGAAGGAGAAGATTTCAGATATTTGCCAGCATGATATTGTTCCAAAATTTCACGTTTGAATTTCCTTTCCGTCGGGAAGAGATACATTTGTACGAGAAATTCCTTCTTCTTTAACATAATACTCTAAACTTCTTTCATCGACCATTTTCATGTATTCTTTTAGTTTTTTATCTTTGTCAGGGGAAATGGGATACTCTTGGAAATTCTTCAGAATGGTATCCACTTTTTCTTTAGCTACTGCAATAAGATCTTTAGCACCATTTTTATACCAAGTATTTCTTCGATTTCTGTCTGCAAGCGTGGGAATATATAGTTCTTTTCTAAAATATTTTGAAGTATGTGGTTCATTTAAGAACGTATTTCCCTTTGTCGTGCTTGTTGCCACTTTCTTGATCAAATCAAAAGCAATCGTTTGCTCATCCACTTTAATACCTTCTGAAGCCCTCAACACCATACCTGCCAGTTCGTTATCTATCGGAAGTAACTCGAGAGCTCCCGCTAAAGTAGCCTCATAAGTCCCTGCAAATGTTATAAAATTGATACCCGCTTGAGCAGCAAATAATAACGTTTGAAACCGTTCGAAACCATTTTGCATGTCTAGAGTTTTTGAATCTGTAACACCTCCCAGAGCTCGCGAAGGAATTTGATAATATTGAGCTAATTGAGCAAAGGCAGCAGTGATCAATCCCGTTTCTATTGCTCCAATAGCAGAGCTCCCTGTTCTCATGTCAGTTGTATGAGATACAGTACCATAAAAAACAGGCGCTCCGGGACTATACATTTGAGCCAATAAAATTGCACCCAGATTTTCTGCACTGGTTTGGGTTAGCAATCCCGCTAAGGTTACCGGCGCTGAAGTGCCTCCGAGGGCTTCTGGAGCAATGATTAAGGGTTGCTTATGTTTTACATATACTTCAAGACCATTGGTCATAATTTGAGGTAAATGCAAGGGACTTGTGGGATTAAAAATTCCGTATACTCTGGGTCTTGCTATTAATTCTTCTTTACCACCTGCTAAAATAGAGACAATGTTCATTGTATCTTCACTGGGCACTCTCCCATAACAGCCAAATCCAAAGGGTTTATGAGAATTTTTAGCCCATTGATACAAGCAAACGGCATGGATGGTTGTATACTTTACATCCCCTGGCCAGATATCAATCTGTGATGCTGATAGGTTATCTAATTTATCTATTACTCGCATGAAATTTATTGTGTCATTGAGATTAGATGGGCGAACCCCCTTTTTTCTTTCTGGATCGTAAATTTTCACAGGAGCCCCAATTGTTAAAAAATGGGTACTTTCAGTAGAAATGTCCAAATACTCTGTCCCTTCTCGATTATATAATTTGAAAGAGTGAGGTACCTTTTTCAAGTATTCTTTAATTATGGATTCTGAAAATTTTACGAAGTTTGTTTTAGCATCAATTTCCACGTCAAAATCCTTAAGAAATGTCTGCACGCGGGGAGAATCTATTATTATACCTACCTCAGTTAATAATCGTATCGTTTCCGAATGAATTAATTCAATTTCTTCTTTTGCTAAAACTTTAAACTTATTTAATTTCATTATTAAGATTGTTTTATATGTAGAATAAATTTAATCTAGTTAATTGTTCTTTATTCTTATTATTAGAGATAATTCATCAAATTGATCACAAAATTAACTAGTAAGGAGATAATTAATAAAAAATAGAAAAAACTGTAAGGAATTTTTTAATACTAACTTTTACATTTTATTTTTAAATTTATCAGGATCTTCTAATTTCATTTCAAGTTCTTCTTCTGACTTCATAATTTTTACAGGTTTTGAATCATCAATTGGTCCATTACACACCCAACAAGCATTTTCTAACTCAGATAAGGCTTCAGCACATTTATTACAATATAAAGAATCACAATTCGGACATAGATAAATATTAAAACCACTGGCTTTACCTTTACAAACCAAACATATTTTCTTTTCCTTGTAAAGCGTAATATCTTCTTCAGTGATTCCCTTTTGTTTCAATCTAGAAATACGAAATAGATCACTTTCCAACTTAATTTCTTTTTCAGGCTTAATCTCATCAATTTTAAGATGCTCTTCTTTTAAACCTAAATACATCCACAAGGGAAAACTCATTAAAAATACTCTTACAATGCCAATTGTAACAGAACCAGGAGGAATTAGCACATCAAATCCAGTGCACAGGAGAAAAACTGTATACCCAATCGATAAAAACAAATACTTTTTTCGTAAAATACCCTTAGATTTATAGGCTTTTAGCATGAACCCAAAACTCAAAAATGTAGCACCTAAAACAAAGATTATTAGCATTATAATATATATTGGATTAGCACGGTTAAAAGACGCATCAATTATATCCTGACCGGGAGATTGTAGGTTAAAAATTATCGAATTATTAGTGTCAAACCAAACAAAGTATTCAAATAAAGATATCAAGATTAAAATAAACAAAATGATGAATTTCTTCCCTCTACTTATTAACAAATCAAGACTTCCATAAAAACCAAAAAACACTGTAGGAGCCACCCATATCCTACATAAATAAGCATAAAGGTAAATGGGTTCTATATTATTACCAGTCATGAGAACGGAAAATAGATCCACCGTCTGCCCTAAATAAATTAATCCCGAGAAAAAAATAGTTAACCCTGCTATAACTAAAAGCCTAGCCTTTACCCTCCTCCCTTTAATCACCATTAAAATTCCCAAGGTTGCGGTGAAAAATAAAACACAACAAGCTGTAAACCCGTCTAAAAATCCAATGAAAGAGAGTACCATTTTTTTACAATCCTCGAAAATTTTTCTTATATGTAGATTATTGATCTCTTTCTATATTTAATTTTTTACTTTTTCATAAATAATAATAACTGAATATTTGAAATTTTATTAATCAATAATAATAAATCTTGCATTTTGATCATTCTATTAGTTAATTTTGAACAGTTTCAAACAAAACCAGAAATGTTAAAACGAAAATTTTATTTCTAAACTTATGTCAGAGCTAAAACAAAGGATCTTAATTAAAATTGATGAAATGAAAGAAGAAATCGTTAAGTTTCATCAAAATATAGTGCAGATTCCTTCTGAAAATCCACCCGGTAAATATAAAGAAATTGCCGAGTTTGTTGAAAACAAATTTAAAGATCTTGGACTTTCTACTATTACGAAAAGAAAAAATGTAATAGGAACTCTTAAAAGCGGAGATGGCCCGTCCTTAATTCTTTATGGCCACATGGATACTGTTCCAGTTTCTGATGGATGGACTCAGGATCCCTTCGGTGGTAAATTAATAGACGGTAAAATATATGGACGAGGCGCTTGTGATGATAAAGCTTG
>CAYLZE010000135.1:0-12788 GCA_964388035.1 uncultured archaeon | reverse complement strand
TGGACGATAAGTGTGGCAATGTTTCCCGAAGCCAACATTCATATTTCCTATACCTATATTGGGGATGAATTTGGGGATGGCGTTGAAGCAGAGTTTAAATTTTATTTTTCGGGAGAGCGAATTTCTTGGATACCCGGAGAAGATAGCGCTACATATATTGATATCCTCATGGCTTTTATTGAAAGAAAACTCAAGCATGAAAAACCCTTTGAAACTAAATATGATTCAAAAACAAAATTATTGGAAAAAGTTTTAAGTCAAAGAAATGACCCTTTTCATTTATTAAAAGAAAAGGATAAGGATGCCCTTGCCGCTTTTTTAGGAGCAAAAGTTTGGAAAACAACAGAAGGATGGAGAATTAAAAAAGAAGTATTTCCTGAGATATTTATCGAATTAACTTATAAGAGTAATGAGGGTCTGGATATAAGTTTCTCCGGAAACAAACTCTCGCAGAATATCGGAAGTTATCATATCGAGTTAGTAGGGATATTTTTGATTAATCATGTATTAAGATACATTACGATTAATAATGAAGATAAAGAATTACCTGATATCTGTTACATGATGTTTTCCCGTCATTTTACAAAACTTAAAGATTGGATATATAGAACGCGTTAATTGCTAGTTTAACTAGCTGTCCACATCTGACTCCTTCCTTTTTTTCTCGTTCTTTTTATTTTCAAGGAATTCTCTAAATCTGACATTATTTTCCATATTTGTGAGTTAGAAAGTTTGAAATATCGTTTTAGTTCTGGAGTTGACATTTCAGTATCATTCAATAGATTTACAATTAAACGTCTTACTTCTTCGACAATTTCTTCATCTGAACCCCCCTCATCTTCCCCTTTTTCCTCATTCCCTTCGTCTTCTGACTCCTCTTTCTCCAAGATTAATCGGGTGGCTATTTTATTTAATTCCTTGATATTTTCTTCAATGCCTTTAGGTTTCATGAACAAGCAACAAAGCTCTAGATTATTCGGAAAAGCTACAATGTAAAATTCATCATATAGAATGGCCCTTGGCTTTTTGCCCGCATTACCTCCTCGAAATGCCAGATAAAAATTCATGGCAAATTCATCTAAATTAACTTTGGTATTCTTTTCATGAAAATTCTTCCATTTGAGTACTGGGCCATCAATGATATCAAAACCTATCAGACAAGCACCAAAAATTTCTTCCCGATTAAAGTTCAATTTCTTTCAACCTCTTTCTTATTAATACTTGTTTTAATTCTTGATTTAAAATATTTAATAATTTTACACGTTCTATAGGGTCTATGGCTATTAGCCCATAAGTTTTGACTTGAAGAACGTTTTCCACTCTATTAGGAGCCATTCTCCCATCGGATTCGCACAGATCTTGTTTATTAGCAATGGCGATAATTTTACAGTCTTCTTCCACGCTCTCATTAGCGATATCGATTAAAGTACGTGAATTCAAGACGTTTCTTGGTGTAGAATCAGTAACAATCAAGATTAGATCCGTTCCCATTAAGGTGTCTTTCAGTAAGGTTTTTAAATAACCGGATTGACCGCCATAATCCCATATTTTTAAAGCAAAATCTTTCGTACGTAAGGTCTTTAGGTCAAGACCTTGGGTTGGCAAATAAGTTCTATCGATCTGAGATTGAGATAATAGTTTCATAATAGTAGTTTTACCCACGGCAGGATGACCGATTAAGGAAATCTTGATTAAATCATTGATTTCAGAAGTAATCATCTTGTTTTCGAATATATCAATTTTAGTTTAGAAAAATAAGGGCAAAGCGATATATTAATTCGGGTGATATCAAGATAATATTTTCCCGAAAGTACCTAAAAAAGGGGTTCTTGGTAAAATGAGTAAAAAAAGTTATAAAATTTGAATATTATAGTAGAAAAATAGTAGAATCAACGAGAAAAATGTAGGAATGATTAAACTAAATGTTAATAATCGTTGAGAAACTCTGATACATTCTTGTAAGGTATCCATGATAACATCAAAATACTTTTTATTTCCCCAGATTCTTACGTTTTCTACTATTTCATCCTTATATAAAAATTCTATGGGCTCTAGATTACTTTCAGCTATTTTTAACAATTCCGCAAGTTTTTCCAAAATGAAATCTAATGTAATTCTCTCCCCTAAGGGAGAGTAACCTCTACTAGTAAACTGCCTGGCAACGGTGTGAGAATCGGAAGTCGTGATTTCTCCTCTTTCTATACCTCTATTTTGCAACAGGTTTAAAATGTAAGACCTAATATCCACGTAAGCATTATTCGCGTCAAAATGAATCAAAGCCGTCTTTTGATTAGTAACGGAATTTTTAAATAAGTGTACTACCATTCCCCCGTAACCTATTCCATCTTTTTCAGAAAAGTTATTTAAAGGATCCTTTGCAACACCATATAACAATAAATGCTTAGGAGATTCATTTGTTTTCTGGCTTTTAAAAAATTTTTCAGAAACTTTAATAAGTTCCTTTGCCTCTAAACTCTCTTTTTCAATTAAAACTTCGTCTCCAATGATGGAATTATGGGCGTCAATAATCATTACATCTCTAAAACCATTAGATATGGCTTTTTCTCTAATTTTTTCTCCAACTTCTTGCTCAATATCATCAGACGGTAGGGGATGCCTAGTTAAAAAGATCATGGGTACGTCACCAATTCTTGTTCCTAAAAGTTTTGCAGAATTAGATATTTTTCGAGTAACATCTTGAATCTCTTGTATCCATTCCTCACCTTGATCCTTACTCGCACTTTCCACTATTCTTTTCAAGGAATCTACAATTTTATCCACCTCGGCTTGGGTAGTTAGATTTAAAGAATGATCATTAGTAGTATGGTATACTGTAGCACCAGGGATGTCTTTAAACATTTTATAGATTACCTCCGGCAGATCAGAGGAGCCACACGTCTTAAAGGGACCAAAATGGGTATTTGGAAGGAAAAATATTCCTTTAATCTTCTTAGTTTTGATGGTTCTCGTGATGAGACATTGAATTTTAACATTAGAAGTTATTCCCACGCGATCAAATATATTTTCAATAGGTCCATCATTTCCTTCTGTCATTAATGATAAGATAAATGCCCTGATAAACCGATAACCCACAATTCCCGTCGCTTCTTTATGAATATTGCTCACGTGAAATAATTTTCTTGCATACAAAATTGAAAATATAAACGCACAACTACTAAAAAATACAATAGCTTTTAAGAAAAAAAGAATAGAAACCTGTTCCGTAAAGATACTATATAAAATAAGAATGGCAACAGGTTGTGTTAATGATAAGATGAGGTAACCACTTTTTTCAACGGTAGTGAAAGAGAAATAAATAACAAATGCTAAAATATATGCAATTATCGTACCTAACATGAGAAATACCTCTTGAAAAGTGATATTTTTGAAATATATGGAGGTAATTTGTCCAAAAAGATACGATCCCCCAATAACTGACACGAAAAAGGTATTGAATTGAATCGTGCCTCCTTTTGGAGGTAATCTTAAAATGGGAGCTTTTCTAACATATAAAATTTCCGTGATTAAAACTCCCATTAGAGTACTTCCAAAAAATATTAAAAACATTTCGATCAAGTACTCAATATCAAAAACATGATTAGTTAAATTCCTAAGTAAGGTAGAGATAAGAGCAATTAATAAAGGGGCGCCAAAGAAGATTGAATAAGCCATTAATCTTGAAGAAAAAGTCTCCAAATAGGAAAATATACTCGGTACTTGTCTTGTTATGGGTTTTTGCTTAAGCATGGTTTCTTTAGGAGATTCTCTTTATTGAACATGAATTCTTCATTCAATTTCTGACTATGATTAATAGGAAAAAATAATTATTTAATTCTTACTATAAAAATCTAATTCAATTATTTTTACCAGAACCACTTCCAGAGATTTAGAAACATGAAATCCTAATGCATGAGAAAAGTTTATTAAATTTAAAATTAATCGTTTTTAAATTACAGAAATGGCTTAGTGTCAGAAAATTAATGAATAATAAGTAGTAAATCTTTAGTGTTTATTTGCCTTATATTCAAAATAATTTAAAGGAATTATAATTATTAGTGATTAATAAATAACAAAGTGATTGTACGTGGATATTCAAATTCATATTCATAAAGAAATGGAATTAAACAGGGACGAACTAAATAATCCTGTGGTGTTAATAGGGTGGCCCGGAATTGCCCTCGTTGCAAAATTAGCTCTTACTTCTATAAAAGACTTTCTCGGAGCTAAATTGCTGCATACCATAGAATGTTTTGATTTTCCCGCCAAAGCTAATGCCAAAAATGGCATTTTAGAACTTCCTACTGCTCAAGTCTTTTACATTCAAAGAGAAACAAGCGATCTCTTTTTTCTTACTGCAGATTTTCAACCCGAATCTTCAAAAGGAGTTTTTGAATTCTCTAAAACTTTTTGTGATGAAATGGATAAATTAACCGATGGTCACATTAAAATGTATTTGAGCATGGGAGCTTTAGTTTCCGATTCAGTTTCCGACCCACCGCTCGTTCATATATGTGGTACTGATCCTGATCTCCTTAATTCTTTTTTAGAACAAGAAAATACTAAGATTTTAGAGAGTGGAGTGATAGCGGGTGCAAACGGGATACTACCCGCATATGCTCATGCCAATAATTATGCTCCGGGGTTCTGCTTGTTAGCAGAAACCATTCCTTTACCCATGATGAGTTTGGATCCAAGGGCTTCTAAAGCTTTGGTAACCCTTTTGGATAATTATTTGAAAATTAACATGGATTTTAAAGAATTAGATAAAAAAATTGATGAGATGCAAGGTATTTTAGATAATTTCAAAAGACAAGCGGATAATTTCATGAAGCGAGGAATGGAAGAAGATAAAGGACCTGTAGATTCCTATTTTAGATAATATTTATTTTTTCCTCTTTTTTCAATTTCCTTAGAGAATCATCATTAAAATTAATCTTAAACAAAATTTTAATAAAATAAGCAACTAATTATTTTAATTTTAAATAATAATAATTAGGAAAAACATCATGAAATTCTTTAAATTGTTCACTCCGTTAAAAATCAAGAATTTAGAGATTTCCAATCGCATTGTAATGCCGGCAATGCACTTGAACTTGGCGAATAATGGATTTATCACCAGTAAATTAACTGATTTTTACGTGGAAAGGGCTAAAGGGGGTGCTGGGTTGATTATTGTCGGGGGCTGTTATGTAGATATCTATGGTAAAGGATTACCAAGCATGATAGCAGTCGATGATGATCAATACATACCCAAGCTAACAGAATTTACTACCGAACTTCATAACACTCGGGATGATGTAAAAGTGTGTTGTCAATTATATCATGGAGGAGCCTATGCATTTCCTCAGATTATTGGAAAGACACCCATTGCTCCATCTCCCGTCTATAGTAAATTCAGCAAGACTACTCCCCGAGAAATGTCCTTGGAAGATATTGCTCGCGAGCAACAAGCATTCGCTTCTGCGGCAGTTAGAGCAAAGAAAGCAGGATTTGATGCCGTGGAAATATGTGCTAATGCGGGATACTTGATGGATCAGTTTTTATCTCCAAAGACTAATAAACGCACCGATAAGTATGGAGGAGAACTAGAAAATCGTTTAAGATTTCCTATTGAAGCCATAGAATTAATGAGATCCAAAGTAGAGGATTTCATTATGGGATATCGTATTTCTGGTGATGATTTTGTACCGGGGAGCAATACTTATGTAGAAAAAGCAGTGATTGCCAAGCGATTAGGAGAATATTTGGATTACTTTAATGTGACAGGTGGCTGGCATGAAACTAAAACGCCTCAACTGACCATGGACGTCCCTCCTGGCTGCTATACCTATTTAGCAGAAAATATCAAGAAAAACGTGTCCATTCCTATATTTTCTTCAAATAGAATCAATACACCTGAATTGGCAGAGCAAGTATTACAAGCAGGTAAAGCAGATGCTGTGTGTATGGGACGGCCTTTGATTGCCGATCCTTATTTACCGATGAAAACCAAAAAAGGAGAAGTAAGAGACATCATGAATTGTGTTGCGTGTAATCAAGGATGTTTCGATAACGTGTTTCGAATGATGCCCATTACTTGCTTGAGAAATGCTCGAGCTGGAAAGGAAGCTAGAACGAAGTTAAAGCCTATTAAAAAGAAAAAAAAGGTAATGGTCATCGGTGCGGGTGCGGGCGGTTTGGAAGCAGCGAGAGTAGCAGCCATTCGGGGACATGAGGTTCATATTTTTGAAAAAAATGATAAAATTGGTGGATTAATCAACATCATTCTTAAACCTGAAGGTCGTTATGAATTTCATCGAATGATCGATAATTATAACTATTGGATTCAGAAATTAGGAATCCAGCTTCATTTAGAATCCCAAGTAACAGTTGATATGGTAAAAGAATTCAACCCCGACTTCGTTGTCTATGCTGCGGGCGCTATTCCGATAAAGCCTCCCATTAAGGGAATAGAGCAGAAGCATGTTTTCTGGGCTAATGATGCATTAAGTGGAGATGCTCCCGTTGGGAAAAATAATGTTGTTATTGGTGGTGGTGCCACGGGGGTTGAATTAGCCATTTATTTGGCCAAATACGGGGCCTTAACGGTAGAAGCTTTTGATTTTCTAACCTTTTATAATGCGTTAGATACGGAAGTCGCATTAAAATTGCTACATGAGGGTCGAAATAAAGTCACAATTCTTGAAATGCTTCCCAAACTGGGCTCTGCATTGGGTAAAACAACTAAATGGGTTCTCCTTGATAAATGTCAAGCTTATGGGGTAAAAATGATGACTAGTGTTAAGGTTACTGAGATCGGTTCAAATTATGTAAATTATCTCGATCCCCAAGGTGCTGATCAACAAATAAGTGGAATAGACTATGTCTATTATGCAACAGGAGTAAAACCCAATGATGAGCTGGCAAACGAAATTAGGAACATGGGCACGTTTGATATAAAAAATGTGGGTGATGCGAGAAATCCTCAAACCGTAATGGAAGCTGTTGATATAGGATATAAAACGGGAAATAGTATATGATACTTTAAAATTCTTGAATGCTGGCAATAAAAAAATATTATAATTAATTTTAAATCAATTTTTTTCCATGAAATACATTTTAAATATTTAAGATACTTGGTAAAAAGATTAAAATTGGAAGATGCAGACTTATTGAAGACTAATCAAGAAATTAGAAAAACTATTAACTCCAGTTTATGCTCATTAAATCCAAGGTCCCGAGCATATATCCAAGACATTATCATATTAATCAATAGGGAAATAGGAATCAATAAAATCTTATCTATAATGTTATTCGGAAGTCAAAAATCTAATACAGATAACTGTTCCATGTTTTCTGATTGTGATTTATTAATTATTTTTAAGGATCGCGTATCTGAGCACCATATTAAAGAAATAGAACGTTATTTTATTGCACTTGAAATAAAACATAATTTTAACGTTTATGATTATAACTCCAAAATTTTTAAAAAAATACTTGGCGTGCTCCAGAGCACCACGGGCATGTTTATAAGCCATTTCCTGACAAAACAAAAGTATTGGGAAGAAATTAACTTCTCGAAAATTTTCCGAGTTAATAAAATCTTTTCTGATATATTCGCTCCTAAAAATATCGTTACTAGTAGCGTGATAGACAATAGTACAATCCTTTATGGCAAGGATTTAAGAAAAGATGTGAAAAAATTAATTGAAATTCCTACGCATGACATGTTAAAAAGCATAATAATGAATTTATTTATCTCTCTCTTCGCTTTAGGGATAATTCCTTTTAAAAAATTAAATCCCATCAAATATACTTTAGAAGCAGTTAAATGGGCATTAAGAGCTTCCAACTATTATGGATTTAATGATACTATCTCTTTAGAACAAATAGTAAAAAGATTCTTGTTTTTAGAGAAAAGAATTAGGTCAAAAAGAAGAGCACAGCAATATTATTTAAAGTTTTTATCGCTCAGGCGGGAGCCATTTCAAGACCTCCGGTTCATGATTCAAAGCCTTTTTCGAGTTATTAAAATCCATTTGAAAGGACTTCTTATAAACAAAATTACGGCGAGAAAAAAATAATTCGGTCCATCCAAAACGATACGTTTATTAGAGTATAACATGTTATTGCAATAATTATCTTTTGTAACGATTAGGGATTATTAAAGAAATGGGCTTAACGGATATTTCTAAACTTACTAAAACACGGTTTCGAAGTCTTGTTTATAGAAATGGAATGATTTATAACTTTTTAACGCAACGACTATACGATCAAAAAGGTAAGTACTCGGTAATTGCAAAATTTATTGGAAATGGCAGGGATAATGAGAACAACGGAATGCATGTATTGGATATGCCTTGTGGCACGGGATTTTTGGCTCGTTATCTCCATCCCAGCATGATTTATGAAGGTTGGGATCTGAATCATATCTTCTTAAGAAAAATAAGGACTGATTGGGAGAAAGGGCGAATTAGGGTTAAAAAAGTTATTTTAAGGCAAAAAAACATTTTTGCTCTCAATCATGATGGGAATCGCTTCCGGGAAAGGAAAGATGTTATCGTTTTATGCGATATCCTTCACCATGTCATCCCGTATCATTTAAAACTCGTTGAATTGGCGAAGAAAAATGCTAAAAGAGTGATCATCTGTGAACCAATAACCGTTAAAAGACATGAAATACAAGCTCATGATATGGTAGGGAAATTATTTGTCTTCTTGTTCAAATTCCTCCCTCTTCCTTTATTTAAACTATTAGACTTTATGATTATTGATAACGACGGAATAAATGCCTTTAAAACACGATCAGAATGGAAATATACGGAATTCTCCATTAAAGATCTTTTTTTAAAATTAGGATTTACAAAAATTACAAAAAAATCCGATAGCATTATAGCTATGTGGGGATAACAGTTAATTGGTAACTTTACTTACTTATTAATTGGAGGAAGTTCTTTCCCTCCAAAAAAATCAATTTAAAAATAATAAAGATTATTAATATTTCTATTCTATTAATAATATATTTTTATTACTTTGAATACTTAATAAGTGTGTGATAGAAACATTCATTCAAGGTGTTAAAAAAATATGGTTATAAATGAGGAAATTGATATACGAGAGCTATTTTTCGATATCCTTGATATCGTGAAGTTTGAACTCAATTTTTACCAAGCAAAAAGTAGTCCCATGTTCGAACGCATTGTTAAGACGAGAGTTTTTCAAGCAAAACTTCAGAAACTTAAAGATTTCATCATGAAGTATTTTGAAATCATGTATAAAGATAAAGATAGCCCCATAAATCAAGCTGCTTTGCGCGCACAGCTGGATAATATTGCATACATCACGAATTATTATAATGATCTGAGTAGTTTTTACAAGGATCAAACTGAAATAATTCTCACGAAAGAAAAACTCATTAGCCTTATAGAATTTAGCCACATGGAAAAATTATTTTTGATATTTACTAACATCTTGGATTGGGAACATTATCGAGCTTCTCTCCTATTTCCAACAGATAAAAATAAAGAAAAAATGTTGAAAGAATTTCTTAACAGACTGGCAAGTTCAGAAATAAGAAATATGGAGGATCTCATGGAAATCGAGCAATCTATTGAAGATTTCACCCGACAAATTGAAATTTAAGTTTTTTAATATCATGTTAGTGTTTCTGATTTTAGTTAGAAAACAGATAAGTATAAATACTTAAATCATCATCTTTCCCAATAAGGGTTTTTAAAATGCACTTTCATTCCATTACAGTATAAAATTTAAGTTCAAAAAGTAAGTTAAATGAAAGATTGTCTCGATATACTTTTGGATTTTTATGCAAACGGTCCAATTAAAGAAAGTGATGAGCAAAAAGTTTGGATTGGGAATTACATAATTAATTTAATGAAGGATTTGGAGCAAAAAATTCCTGATGTAAATAATAGATACATTGCAGTAAAAAACTGTTTAATTCTATTGATAAATTTGTTTTTTGGAATAGAATATCCTGATCGTTTCCACGTGAAGGGAAAATCCTCGAATGAATTAACAACTAATGAAAAAGAACAATTATTAAGAATGCTAAAGAGAGAAATGAAAAAAGAATTATTAAATTAAATAAATTCCTTTTAATCCTTTTCCTTTCGAACTATTGCATTAAATAAAAACCGAAATAGTTTTGGTAATTTAATGAATTTAATGTGATTAAAAATCAATAGTTCGTTAGAAGACGGGATAATTGATTACGGTATCGTATTGATTAAATATTTCATCTATCTTGCTTAGCACTTCTTCTAAGACGGATATTTCCTTATTTTCAAATCCAAAGGTATCCATGATCACTTTATATAGGTCGACATTGTATTCCTGAGTCAATTCCGAAATCTTTGATAAGTCACTCTTTGAAATTCCAATTTTTTCAAGACGGTTTAGTATGGAGTCATATTCTTCTTTTATTTTAAGGGTCGTTAATAATGATGTGTTACTTTTTTTTAGAAATTCTTGCTCTTTTTCACGAACAAATTGGTCTTCCTCCGTTAAATCCTTCTCATCCACGTGATCCAATCTTTCCTTTAAGAGCTGATTCACTCGATAAAAGGTAGTAATTGCTTGATCAATTTTAGCGCTACTTTTTATGAAATCATTTTTTCGTAATAAGCGCGCTTCCACAATTTTTAAATAGGCCACTTCATAAAGAGTTTGGATTTCCATGAAGGTGCTTTTTTCGAATTCACTTATTCTTAATTTTATTTGTTTCAAATCTTCTTCAATGTTTTTCATTTCTTCCGGAGTGAAAGATTCCTTCTTGAGAGCTCGGAAATTTTTCTTCGCGGCTTGTTTAATCATGAGAGTTTTTAATTTAAGAATGTGTGCTTTTTTCTCAATATTAGTGATACTCCGTGAAACCCCCTCATTTTCACAGAATTCAAAGATTCTAATAGCATCATTTAATAATCGATTAAATTTTTGATGATCTTTTTCAATATAGTATTTTGAATCTTGAACCTTCTGGATAGCCCGATCTAATTGAATTTCGAGTTCAAAAATAAAATCTATTATGGTATTTTGGCTTCGCTCCGCTAAAATTCGAGACTTTGCCTTCATGTCCTTTACAACACTCAAGCTAGCTAAAAACCATAATATTCCCGCAGGAATCCATAGAAAAATCGCAAAAAGCATCATGTTGAAAATGGTTCCTAAAAGCGTGATCAAGGAAAAAGAGATCACTAAGGTCAAACCTTTTCCGACCTGCTCAGAAAGGCTAAAGAAAGAAGTAGCGGTACCTTTATGCTCGGGCAAATTCACATCAATCATTACCGCCGCTTTATTAGAAACCCACCCTGTACTGAAGAAAGAACCAAGCAACGCAAATACAAAATAATAAATATACGTGGGATAAGCAATGAAAACGCCAATAATTGTCCTTCCAATATACATGAATATTTCATTAGTGGGAATCTCTTGAGGATAATTTAAGGATTGGACAAAATCTTTGCTCACAGGAGTAATTGACAACAACATTAAGATGCATAGCGGTACCGTGACCAGCATGCATATCGTGGCAAACCGAGCCCGATACACCTTATTTTTTTTATACAAAAAATCCCCCACTTTTGAGAGGACCGCATTTCCTAATAAATATCCAATGCCAACCATGCCTGCAAAAATACTCGCTGTTTGAAGGCGAATTATGCTTGGCAATTCGTTAAAGTAGTAAGTAGAAAGCATCGATAGCATGAAAAATATCAAGATCGTGCCGGGAATGATCGCAAAAAATCCTTGAATCATTAGATAACGATTTGTTTTTTTCTTTATGATCTCTTTCAAATCCTTTCCAGAAATTTTATAGTGATATTCTAAATTCAATTCTGACAAATCAATGAGTTCATCCTCGCTTGCTCCCCTTTGAGGCACTTTTATAAAAAATAGAAGAAAAATAATGAAAATACTCACCCCCGATAATAATAAAAAGGGAAATCTCCAAGTCAACAAAGGCCCTAAGAAGGAAGATAGTCCTTGCCCAATTCCGTTCGAGATTGAACTTAAAATTGCTAGCATTCCAAACCAACTGGATCGTTCCTCTGGTGGAATAGCATCGGATATAATTGAATATCCCACGGGTAAGACACACCCTAAACCTGCTCCGCTCAATGCCCTTGAGGATAATAACATTATGAACGAAATACTAAAGGCAGTTAATAGCATTCCGATTGTCCATGAAAACGCACCTGCCAAAATAACCATCGTCCTATTAATGCGATCGGTATAATACCCCCAAACCAATGCAAACCCCGCGCTAATCAAAACAAAACTGGCATCTGGTAATGCAATGTATGCTTCAGGCACATTAAATTCCACCATTATGATGGAATAAGAGGGAATGAGCATGTTCTGACAAGCAATGCTAATGAACATTAAAATAAGCACTAAAATGACTGGTACCAAGTCTTTTCTCGCAATTTTAGTGAAAGGAATAGTGTATCGTCACTGCAATCTATTATTAATAATTAATATTATGAAGCACTCTAAAATATTTATGCAATATATTCTCCATTTGATTAAAAATATAGTTACTTTACCTTACGAAAATGGTATATTAAATACAGTATATAAAAAGATGTTTCCCTTTATTTTTAACGATTTTTTACCAAGGCATGAATTTAAGAAAGATTGGAATTCTAATAAGGAACTCGAATCAAGGATTTTTATTATTAAGAAGACCGGTATTTTATATTAGTCTGGTGTTTGGAACTTTTATAGAGAAATTCCTCCGCTTCTTGAACTTAAAGTAATAAAATGTTTATTCCTCAGAAAAATCAATT
>CAYLZE010000134.1:1562-12867 GCA_964388035.1 uncultured archaeon | reverse complement strand
TAAGATTGCGAAAGCAAATTCCAAAGAAATTATTCTAGGAATAAGACCAGAACATATCAATATTACACCAGAAACTCATAATGGAGCCTTCAAGGTGAAAATTAACGTTCATGAATTCTTAGGAGCAGAAACCATGGTTACTTTCGAATTCTCAGATGGATATTCCGTAATGGCAGCCTATAAAGGATTTTACCCTGGAAAAATGGGTCACGATGCTTATGTATCTTGGGACGAAAATTACATTCATGTTTTTGATGCAAAAACCGAATTAAATTTGTTACATTCCCCCGAAGAAAAATAGTGAAAAAACGGTGAAAAATTGTCATCTATAAGAAATTTATATCAATCTGCAAGAAATCATAATGTTATAGCGGGGATTTTAATCAATGACGTTATTTCTTTTGTAGCTTTTCTTTCATTGGGTTTCTTAATAATTGGAATTGTATGGCCGGGTGATATACAAATATTCCTCGGAGCATTTTTCGGTACTAGATTTGCACTTAGAAATGAGGTTTCTCAAAATCATCTGCTTAGAATAGGACTCTTGGTAGGTATCGTTGGAGGAATTCTTTCTGCTCTTTCCATGACTGCATTTATGATATCGTTGTTTATATTTTCGATTGGCTTGCAAAATGGATATTTTTTGATGCTTTTTGCCTCTTTCCTTATTGCGGCCCTTATCATAGGCCCAATAATAGGTATAATATTGTATTTACATTATAACCATAAAAGAAAACAACAGAAAGCATCCCTATTGGATGACGAATTTTTTGAAGATTTAAAAGATAAATAATTTTTTTTTTTATAATTGAAATTTGTGAAAAAAGGAATTAGAAAGTAGTTGATATTTGAAAACTAGTAAGAAATGTTAACTAAGAGTATGTTTAGGAATCGTACCGTAATATATAAAATTAAACAAATAAAAGATTAAATGGTTAAAATGTCTGAATCAAAAAAAATTCTCGACAAATACGAAAAGTTAATTGGAACAGATATAATAAAAAGAATTCGAGAAAAAGCTGAACCCCTAAAAAATAAAAAAATATTCAATGTTAATGCCACAAAATTTGGAGGAGGCGTAGCAGAGATTTTACAAAACATGGTTCCCTTGATGAGGGAATTGAATTTAGATGCTAATTGGGAGGCATTTTCGGCATCTCAGCAATTTTTTGAAATAAGTAAACGCATGCATAATGCCCTACAAGGAAATAAAAGGATAAAGTTTTCTGAAAATGATAAAGAAATCTTTTTAGGACAAGCCAAAGCATCTTTCGAGCAATTAAAGCCTCGAGGAGATTTTATCATTATTCATGATCCTCAACCTTGTCCTATTATTAATCACGCCGTGAATCGAAAAGGAAAGTGGATTTGGCGGTGTCATATTGATACTTCCGATCCTAATGAAGCCGCTTGGGATTTAGTAGAACCTTATATTAAAATGTATGATGCACTCATATTCACGATGAAGGAATATTTGCCAAGAAAAATTAATAAACCTATTTTCCAAATCTCGCCTTCAATTGATCCATTCTCTCCTAAAAATCAAGATATGGATGAAGAAACTGCAAAAAGTATTGTAGGTCAGTTCGTGAAATTAGATAAACCCTTAATCACTCAAGTGTCGAGATTCGATCCATGGAAAGACCCTCTCGGAGTAATCGATGCTTTTAAATTAGCAAAAAAAAGCACCCCCATGCGATTAGCTCTAGTTGGAAGTCTGGCGCTTGATGATCCGGAAGGTCAAGAATTGCTTGCTAAAATTAACAATTATTCCAAGGATGATCCCGATATTATAACATTATCGAACTTGGATGGAGTTCATGATCGAGAAGTAAATGCATTCCAAAGAATTTCTGATGTAATTTTGCAAAAATCTATAAAAGAGGGATTTGGATTAACTGTTACCGAAGCTTTATGGAAAGAAACACCCGTAATCGGAGGAAATGTGGGAGGAATAAAACTCCAAATTGATGATGGTATCAATGGGTTTTTAGTAAATACCATTGAAGAAACTGCAGAAAAAATTGTATATCTGATTGAACATCCTAAAGAAGCCAAAGAAATTGGTAAAAAAGGTCGTTTAAAAGTAAAAGATAATTTCTTGTTAATTAATCATTTAGAAAAGTATCTAGATCTATTTAATTCATTACTCTAAATTATCCTTTTTTTATTTTAATTATTATTCTTTTTAAATATAGATAAGAGCTTAAAAATCTCGATTAAAATTTTTAAGAGTTTAAACTATTGATGTATCTTGGAATGGGTTTTCCTCAAGTACTCATATTCCCTCTAATGGCAGATATGATCGACGAGATCGTGGTAAAGTCTAATAAAAGACAAGAAGGCACTATAATAGCGATCATTTTTACGATAATAAATATCATACCCACAATATTTCTTTCTTTAATTATTGCAGGCATATTCATTTCGACAGGATTTATCCCTGGCCTTTACGTGCAATCTGCCAATGCGTTGTTAGGAATACGAGTTTCATTTGCCCTCATCCCCCTGATTTTTTTTCTAGTAGGATTTTTGATAATATTTCTTTATGACCTTAATGTTGCGCGTGTTATTAACAATCAAGAATCTTTAAATTCAAGAGATTTAGCTCTAGCTAAATAAATGGGATTATACGTTGCTTAAAAAAAGACTGTACCCCAACATTTGAATTGGCTCGTTAAAAGTCTCGCACATCGCTTTCAAAATCTCTTTTTATTTCTTTTTCTTAAAAAAAAAGCAAAATTTGATTTTTTTATTAATGGAAAAACATTATTTATCAACAAGATATAAATTATTTTGAATATAAATGGATTTATATTACTCATTGAGAATATAAAGAAAAAATAATATAAACTTACTTTTAGAAGTGTTAAGGATATGGATAATCCGGATAGTTCCGACCTGCAAAAGCTAGATATCAATGAATTGACTCACTTATTTGCTAATCTAATAAAGGAACAGAACGCTACCTTGATCCAAGGAATTGAATATTTAGTAGAGGAGGATTTTGATAATTTTAAAAAGAGTTTAAAGACCGTCATTGAAACAGCAAAAGAAGAAATGACGAAAAAAACCTTTGAATCCAAGATATTTAAATCCAAATTAATGTTTTCTAAAGCCGATCGATTAAAAGTCTTCCGAAAGATTAATGAAACAAAAAATATAGGAGAGTTTCTTGCTCACAAACTTCTCCTCTATCGGGTCATCTTCCCAGATGAAAATTTTAAACTTCAAATTCTAAATATTTTGAAATCATTGAAATTTCTCTCGGAGAACATTGCCTCAGCTGTTCAATTCATAGGATCTGATTTAACGAATTCCCGAGATCTCTGTGAAGCAATCAAGGAAGAGCGAAGAAAAATGAGAAAAGCGGAATGGAAATTATTAGAAACACTTTGGAATTATGACATGGATTATTTATCCAGAACATTTGTATACCTTAAAGATTGCATAGAAGGTATCATGCTTTTAGCAGATCATATTAAAGATTTCGCTGAATACATACAGTTTCTTGCAACTAAATATTTAATCTTCGATTAAATTTACCATCTAAGATAACAATGTCGGAAGAATTCGTTTTTGACATTCTTTATGTTCTAATAATAATGGGCGTTTCTCTTGCGTTTTCAATTGGGGCAAATGATGAAACCTTGGCACCATTGGTAGGATCGGGGATATTAAAATTTCGATTCGCTCTATTAGCCGGGGGTCTTGCTGCGGGACTTGGTATAATTTTCTTTAGCAGTGGAGTAGGAAAAACCGTCGGTGCAGACATCTTAGGTCCAGGGATTAAATATACAACATACATGCTATTAGCTGTATTGGTTAGTAGCATTTTGTGGCTTATAATCGGAAGCTTGGCCGGGATTCCGTTGAGTTCGACTCATAGTACGGTCGGAAGTATCTTCGGTGTTGTTATTGTATATACATTTCTTCACGGGGATTTCGACGTGCAATATGCTTTCAATTATACAAAGCTTACAAATGTGGTTATTGGTTGGTTTTTATCACCGCTATTTGGACTATTAATTACTTTTTCCCTTTTTACTGTAATGGCTAAGCTTTTTTTATCTCGATTGAAAGGTCTGGATAAGATTGAACATTCGGAAAAAAGATTTAGGTGGCTCCTCCTTATTGCAGTCATTTTTGCTGAGCTATGGGTGGGCGCAAATTCTGCGGAATGCATCGGAATTTTTTATGGAATGTATGATAATCAATCGTTGACCTTACAGCAATATTATTTCTTCGTGGTCATCTGTGGCATTTTTGTATTTTTGGGGATTTTTATGGTAGGAAGATTTGTGATTAAAAATTTAGCAAGTCACATGACAGAGGCGAGGCCTAGCGAAGGTTTTATCATTCAATTGTCTTCTGCTATCATTTTAATGATTTGTACTTTACTAGCGCTCCCTATCTCCCACAGCCATGTGATTGTTTTTTCCATTCTTGGACTAAATTTAGCTCAAAAGAAACAGGTTGATTATAAAGGATTAGGAAAAATGGCGATATATTGGTTTTTAACGTTTCCGATCGCAGCGATTTTTGCAGGTGTGATTTATTACAGTTTCGCATTCATGAGGTTATACTAAACTTTTTATCTATATAAGATATATAGATATATATACATGTTTATAAAGCTTTAAAGAATACGAAGAATGAGTGAAAAGAATGGGATCATTAATCGAATATTTTAAATTAAAAACAGCCACTACGGTTTTAGAAAAATCCATTTCTCATGCTCAAAAAGCTCAAGAATGCGTGAGAGAACTCAATAAGGGCATTCAAATTCTTCTTAAAGAAAAGGATTTAGAAAAATCTCGAGAAAGTTTCAAATCCGTAGATCTATTTGAACGAGAAGCAGACACGTTGAGAAGAAAAATTCAAAAAGAAATCTCTCGGGGAGAGCTGAGTACCAGTGTAAGAATCGATCTTTCTCACCTGATTAAACGACAAGATGATGTGGCTGATTGCGCAACGGGAGTAGCACGGAGGTTAAATACCATTCCTATTAAATTTTGGGAACAATGCACAGAAGAAACCCTTTCCCTTATTCTTGAAATGATGAAAAGAACCGAAACCTGCGTGGGGCTCTTGGATAAAATCGTAATTGATTTACTAGGACAACGAACCAGAGTAAAAGAATATGCGCGTGATATAAATAGATTAGAACATGAAATTGATTTGATAAATATTGATCTCAGAAAGAGCCTCCAAGAAACAGATTTTGATGTAAATGCGTTCACGATTTTTACTGTAGGAAATACCATGGATATAATGGAAGCTATTTCGGACGCCATCGAGGGTGTAGCCGACTATATAATGCAGTTATTAGACAGTTCAAAACCTGTATCTGATTAATTTTAGATTTCAAAAGATAACAATCTTTCAAGCGTGTTTTGAAGTCCAATTTGTTTAGCTTTATTTTTTAAAGAAATTAGATCAATTTTCTCCTTATTACTATGATATAAGGTTAAAAAATCAATCACATCTTGAAATTCCATTAACTCTCCGTCTGGAACATCATCAATTAGCCCCATAAAGATAAGTTTTCCTATAAGAACATATTCGAGAGGAGCAATTCTAACTTTTATTCCCATGATTATTTCCGAAATAGCATTATTCAAAACCTCAATTTCATTCTTTTTAATAGCACATTTTATATCCAACCGTAAAAAACTTTTATTATCAAAGATGGTTACATGAGTGTTTTCTCTCAGAGCCATTTTAAATTGATCCTCCATTACATCAAAATCATATGCTTTTAGTAATCCCATCAATTGATTAATTTTAGAAGGTTCATTCTCTATGATTAGATCTACATCTTGAGTTGTCCTGATATGCCCATAATGAATTACTGCTATTCCTCCCACTATGACGTATTTCATTTTCACTGCATTAAAAATTTTCTCTAAGCGATCTAATATCTGTTCGATTTCAGCCATTTCTTATTTTAATGATCTTCCTTTTATTTTTTGATTAAGATCCATGACTTCCCTTACTTTTTGCTTAATTACTTTATCATTACTCTCTGGAAATTTGGAAATAATCCCATCTTTTAATAATTCGTAAAAATTATGGAAGAAGATGTCAGCAATTAGAAGTGGATCTACTTTTTGTTTTAAAAGCCGTTTTGAGGCCTCTATTTCGCTTCTAATCTTTTGTTTCTTTTGGATAAGTTGCTCGTTTTCTTCTAAATTGTTACTTTCTATCTTATTTACCCTCATTTCGATACTTAAATCAATAATTTGATTATTGAATCCTCATGCTCATTTTATTTCCATGATTATTCTTTTTTCTTCTCATTTAAATCTTTAACGTGTTCCTTACCAAAAATCTTATCAACTACATCATGGAACTTTTCCATGGTTTTAGGATTCTCTTTAATAAATTTTTTTCTTTCCAATTCATCTTTCCGTTTATGATTGCTCATGCAAATGAACTCAAAGAAACATTATTTTTAATAGTAATTATTTTCGAGTTAAAGCAACTAATCTGCTTTAAAAAAATCTCTTCTATTTCGAAGTACAATTTAAACATATTCATGAGTTCATTTCCAAAGTATTTAAATTGTTTGAATGGAGTTGATAGTTTTTCATTTGCTTTTCTCTTTGTGCTTCATTCCTACCTTAAAAAAAAGCATGTACCTCGTGGGGATTCGGTACTATAAAGTTACTCAAATAGATCTCTTTATAATATCCCGAAATAATTCAATATATGATGATAATGAATACAAAAATCAAAAGAATCGTGATTAAAAATCTCAAACCTATGAAAAAAGAATTTAGTAATGCTCTTACTTTCATTCCAAAACCAAAACAAGTTTCTCAAACAAATAATAGCATTTGTTCCATATTAGATTCTAATTGTTGCTTTTTAACGTTTAATCTCGCAAATAGCAAAATCTTGCTTGAGGATTTAAATGATTTTTTAAACCAAATTTCTACAATAAATTTATCGATATCAAAAATCTCAAAAGAAGAAGAAACACTTTTCAATGAACTTAAAGATTTTTCACTATTGCAAGAATACGGTGAAGAAGCTTACGGATTGGAAATCAATGGAAATTTTATTATGATATATGGGCTAAATGAGAAGGGTGTTTTTTATGGCCTGCAAACTTTAATTCAAATAATAAAGAATAGTTATCTGAATGATCCTCATTTAACAAGAGAACATGAGAAATCAAGTTCTTTTCTTCTTCCCAATCTCCAAATAAAAGATTATCCTGACTTTAAAATGAGAGGAATAGCAGATGATATCGCACGCGGTCAAATATTTTCTTTGGAAAGTGCTAAACGTTATTTTACCATATTAAGTCATTATAAAGTAAATTTTTATTTTTTGTATTTGGAAGACATGTTTGCGCATCCCAAGCATCCCGATATTGGGAGGAATCGGGGTGCATTAACTCCTGAAGAAGTAAAAGAATTGGATGCGTTTGCCAAGGAACGATACATAACATTAGTCCCTATTTTTCAATGCTTGGGTCACGTTGATAATATTCTCATTCATGAGAAGTATGAATCTCTCGGAGAATTTCCCGGTGCAGAATGCTACGATATTTCAAATCATGATCTTTATCCTTTTCTAAATGATTATATTGCCGAGTTAAGTGAGTGTTTCTCAACTAACTATTTTCACGTAGGATGTGATGAGACTTTTGATATAGGAAAATTTCGCTCCAAGAAATTATTTGAAGAAAAAGGAAAATTGGCATTATTATCTCATTATGAAAAGGTATATCAACTTGCTCGAGAGAAGGGAAATGAAAACGTGATTATGTATGATGATTTCATTAGGAATGATGAAGAAATTTTAGAAAACTTGAATAAGGGCATCATTTTAATGTATTGGGATTATTCCCCGAAAGATAAGTATCCGAAAGTTAAACAACTTATCGAAAAAGGATTTAATGTAATAGTAAGTCCTTCCATGCTTAATTGGCAGAGAATTTTTCCAGAATTTAAAAGTGCAAGCATAAATCTCGTTAATCTAGCACTAGAAGCGTATGAATATAGAAATGAGGGATGCCCCGGAATAATTAACTCGAATTGGGGAGATTATAGATATTATACTCTTAGAGAGCTTGAGTATTATGGAGGAATAATGACAGGAGCAGTATCATGGACCGTGCAGAATTTTGATCATGATTCCTTTTTGAAAGATCTGGGATTTCTGCATTATGGGTTGAGGGAAGGAACGCTGGCTAAATGTCATGCCCTCTTTACTTCAATAGATGAATTGAACTCGTTTTTTAAAGTAGAACCTGCCTTTATCTCTATTTCCTTCTACATGTATTTTTTCAAGCATCCCTTTCCATCAGAAAAAATTAGCCCTTCAATCAAAAATTATGAAGCGCTTGGAACTGCAGCAGAGAAATGCTTGAACCTCTATGAAGAATTAAAACCTCGAATCCAGTTTAAAAAAGATAATTTTGAAATACTTGAATTCTGTGCACAAATGGGAAAAGCATATTCAGATAAGTTGCGATTATCTCTGGAACTTTCTAATAATCTTGGAAAAATTCAAACAAACAAGGAGATGGCAAATCAATTTATCTCAAAAATACATGCCATGAAAGAGAAAATACATATCTTGAAAAATCAATATGAGAATTTATGGTTGAAAGAAGCTAAAAGACCTTGTTTGGATCACACCCTTGAATTATTCGATTTTTTAATTAAAGAGTATGAAGAAAAAGCCGATCAAATAAGTAAAAATATCTGGTTTAAAGATCCATATCTTAGATCCGAGTGGATCTGGGTAGATGAGAAAATTTCTCCCGCCGAACCAAGATATTTTAAAAAAACATTCTCGTTAGATCAACCCGTTAAAGAAGCATTTCTACAAGGCTGCGCGTGTACTCACATGAAAATCTACATCAATAATTCTTTAGCAGGGAGTGTTTCTGGAAGAACCACATTTGCAATTCTCCCTATCCTATATAGAACGAGAGTATTTGACATTACGAAATTCTTGAAAAAGGGAATAAATACAATTATCGTAGAGGCGTATAATTTTGAATTTTATAAGGGAGCTATTAATTTATTCGGTCAATTATTACTTGATGATGGTAATGTCCAAGAAATTTTAACGGATACTAGTTGGAAAGGTTATAAAGAAAAAGAGCTAACACTGAATCAATTACAAGACGAAGAATTTGAGAATGAAAAATGGGTACAAGTTAAGTCTTATGGCCGTCCTCCAAGTGTATTTGGAGATCTTTTTGAGCCTAATCTCTTGAATGGCGAGAAATCTCGAACCCAAGATTATTTTGGAATTGAATCTCATGAATATGATCTACTTAAACGGATGTTGGGAAAAAGAGGCGAGAAAAAAATAGAAAAGATGCTCGAAGACGCATACAAGATCATGAATCCTTTTGGTTAAAAATAGAATAAGTAAAAAGAAAAAATATTATTTTTTAATTTTCATCCTTACTTTCCATAGTAAATTGGTAAAAACCTGATCCTAACGTGAAATTTACATGGTTTTCCTCAAAATTGTCAAATTTAATCCCATCTAAATTTTCCAGCACGGTATTATTATCCCAAATAATTTTACCATTTTCTTTAACGATCATTTTTTTATCTGGAAGAGGCAAGGACAACTTTGCCTCAGATCCTACAGGGACGTTTATTATTACATATAGGTTCTTTTCAATTTTTTCCCAAGACACGCCTATAAATCCTCGATAAGTATTTAAAGATGCGGAAACATATTTTAAATCTTCAGAAAGATAGGGCTTTATCGAGACTTTTTTCCAACCCGGTTCTAATGCCGTGATCCCTGCTAAATTCCGGTAAAACCATGTATCTACACTTCCCAGCATGATGTGGTTATGTGAGTTCATGCCACCCCCTTCTAACTTTTCCCATCGCTCCCATAACGTGGTTGCACCCTCTTTTATCATGTAACCCCAGCTTGGATAACTTTCTTGAGTTACTACTTTATAAGCAACCTCAGGGTAACCTAAATCCGTCAACACGTCAAATAAATATCGCGTTCCAACAATTCCCGTATCCACGTGATAATCGCATTGGGTTATAACACTATCTAATAATTGCGATATTACTTGCTTTCTATTCTCTGCTGGAACCATGTTCAAATATAACGGAAGGATGTTAGATGTCTGGTTAGGGGCAATATCTCCTTTAAAAATCGTTTTACTCCAATATCCATACTTTAAAAACTTTTCATTAAACGCTTTTTTGATTACTTCTCCAAGTTGCTCAAGTTCGTGTTGTTCTTCATTTTTTCCGAGAACTTTAGCTATTTTAGCAAGTAAAACCACATCATGATAGTAATACCACGATGATGTCAACTCCAAGGGGGTTCGCTTCGGATGAATGCTTCCTGGGGGACACCAATCACCGTATTTCATCAAATACAGAAGAAGATGTTCCTTACTCTTTGAAGTTAAATAATCTACATATTTACGGATATATTCATAATGTTGGGCAAGAATTTGCACATCGTCATAATACCAATATAGATACCAAGCTGTTACAACATAGGCAGAACCCCATGCGGGATCCGCAGGATATAATTTCCAATAAGGAGGAATCACATCAGATAAGCTACCTGTTTTTTTTTGACTTAATTGGATATCGCACAAATATTTACTGTAAAATCGTGCCATATCAAAATTGTAAATAGCTTCTTCTACAGTTAATTGAGCATCCCCCGTCCAACCCATACGCTCGTCTCTTTGTGGACAATCGGTAGGTATGCTCATCAAATTGCTTAACTGCCCCCAAACAATATTTTTATGAATTTGATTGATCAATGGATTTGAACAGTTAAATTCACCAATTTTCTCCACATTCGAATGCAGAAATAGCCCTTCAACATTTTCTAATTTAGGAACTCTTGGAAACCCAGTCAGCTCCACGTATCGAAATCCATGATACGTAAATCGGGGTTGGTATGTTTCCACACCTTCCCCTTTTAGGATGTAAATATCAGTTGCTCTAGCTCCTCGACAGGTTGCCGTGTTTAATGTTCCATCTTTATTAATTACTTCTGAATAGCGAATTTTAATTTGTTGATCTCTTGACCCTCTTACTCTTAATCGTATAAAACCCGTGAAATTTTGACCGAAATCATAAACAAATACACCAGGTTTTGGGCTGTAAAGATTTTTGGGTGCCATTACTCGAGTAATTTCGATGGGTTGCATTAACTGGGAAGCTAATTTGGGCCCATTTACCACAACACAGTTGTCCCAAGAATTATCATTAAATGTGGGTCGATCCCATCCGGGCATTTCTAATCGCGCATCATAATTTTCTCCAAACCAAAG
>CAYLZE010000134.1:0-1462 GCA_964388035.1 uncultured archaeon | reverse complement strand
GTCCATGCGGGATCAAGAATTCGAGTACCAATCTTATTGCCATTCAAGCGCAATTCATAATGACCTAACCCACAAACAAACGCTTTTGCTCGTATAATAGGTTTTTCAATGATAAACTCTTTCCTGAGGTATAATGCTTTAAATAACTTAATTCGGCCGCTAAAATCTCGGGTTTCTGTTTTGAACTGTTCTTTTATCTTTAATGCTTTATCTAAGAATTCTTTTTTACTTATCCATGATGCTTTCCAATCTAATTCATTTAAAAATGCGGTTTCAAATTTTGCAATTTCACTAAACTCGCTATTGCGATCTTTATTGTCCCACCATTTTACTCTCCAAAAATACTGTTTATTACTTTGTAATTCCTTCCCATTATAAGATATGTTCATGGAACTTTCAGAAATCACTTTACCGGTATCCCATAAGTCTCCTTCTTGTCTTTTTGCTTTTTCACTCGTGGTACATGCGATTATTTGATATGCTGTTTGCTTCTGTCCCCGTTCTTCGTGAGATAAGAGCCACGAAAAGCGAGGATTAGGAAAATCGATTTCAATCGGCTCTTTTAAATATTCACATTTCAATTCATATGGAATTTTAATCATATTTTTTTTCAACTTTCATTCTTTATTACTTTCTCAACTTGTTGGATACTGTTTTTATAAATACAAGATTGAGATATTAAGGTTTGTAAAATACTTATTTTTTAGGTAGAAAAAAGTGTAGAAAATAATTACTTTAAAAACTAATTCTTTAAACATTGGAATATTTAAAATTTTTTAATATAATAACTCTTTAGAATGATAATTGTCATATTATATGATTATTTATATAACATGTTAGATTTTGGGAGATTTAACTTAAAAATGAGAAATCTTCAAAATATGAAAGTTTGGATTATTTCGAGTTTCTTATTAATGATTTTTTTGACCGTATCAATTTTCTTCTGGGATTTTTTTTCAGGAGCGGAAACCCTTGCTTTTGGAGTTCTTGAACCATATCATGGATTAGCCATGTTTTACGTTTACATGATCTCCTTTTTTAATAGCTTCATTGTCATTCATGCTATTCTTAAGACTGAAAAATTCGGAATAGGCTTTTTAATTTGGGTACCTTATGCCGCTATCGGAGTATTCGTAGAATTATATTTAGAATTCGAATATCTGTGGAATTTTTGGTGCGTGGTAGCCTATTGTACTTTTGGCTTAATGACGGGACTTTCCGCAGATATTAGTTTTAAATTTCTAAAAAAGAAGACCTCATTAAAAGACTATCATAGTGCTGGAATCGCTGGGATTATAATGAGTCTCATATATTATATTTCAACCATAATAGAGCTAGGATTTTTTTACAAAACTGGCTGGGCAGCGGGTTCTTTTGGCCAACCAGGCACGTTTTTAGGTGTAACCTACTTCGGTGTTCCTTGGATGATTTTTAATGCATATTTTGGAGGATTTTCGGCATA
>CAYLZE010000133.1:0-12944 GCA_964388035.1 uncultured archaeon | reverse complement strand
TTAAATTTTAGAATAATTTTTCGAAATATTAGCAAATGGATCTATCATTTTTTTTATGGAGTGAAATAATGTTCATCAATAGCCAAAAAATTCATTTATGAAGATCTTGAGATCATACAATTGTTTAATTCTTTTTGTAATTCTCTAAAAATAATTCACTATTAATAACATTTTAATAAAATATTTCATATTATAATAACATAAGAATTGAAAAATGTTTTATATTCAAAAAAGGAATCTTGAACAAGTACCATCGCAATTAATGTGAAAGGCTCTCTAAATTCCATTAATTTCTTTGAAGATTTAAACCATTAGCATTTGACATTCCTTAATAAATGGATAAATTAATATTAAAGCAAATAATGCATCTAATAAGTATCAAAACGAAAAACGAAATCGTAATTTTCGATTCTTATCCAACATTTCAAGATATCCCCAATTGAAAAAAAATATGATGATCTTAAAGTTATCAATTAATAGAAACGTAAAATAATTAAATAGAAAAAAATATGAAGCATTATGGATAAAAAAATTTATATCCTCGACGTTACAAATCGTGATGGAGTACAGACCTCTCGTTTGGGGCTGGCTAAAATAGAAAAAACCGTATTAAATATTTTATTAAATCAAATGGGTGTTTTTCAATCAGAATTTGGATTTCCTACTACCTTACATGAAACCAACTATATCAACGCGAACCTCGAGCTCGCAAGAATGGGCGTCTTAAAGCCAATGAGACTAGGAGGATGGATCCGAGCCATTGTTGCTGATGTTGAAAAAGCTGTAGAGGTAACACGTATAGAGCACCTCAACTTGTCCATTTCCACCTCAAAACAAATGATTGAAGGGAAATTTCAAGGAACTCTGGATGAAGATGATGTCATAAAAACCATGGTCGAGGCGGTAAAAAGGGCACGTGAACTCGGTATTAGGTCGATAGGGGTGAATGCTGAGGATGCTTCGAGAACTTCCATGGAATTTCTTTTAAAATTTGGCAATGCCGCAAGAAAAGCGGGGGCAGATCGACTTCGATATTGTGACACCTTGGGCTATGATAGAGCATTTCGTATTCATTTTCGATGCAAAGAATTAGCGAAGGGTCTTGAAATGCCCATTGAACTTCACACGCACAATGATTTGGGAATGGCTGTCGCTACTTCTATTGAAGGGGCCAAGGGCGTGATTGAAGAGGGCCAAGATGCATATATCAACACCACCGTGAACGGAATGGGTGAACGAGCAGGAAATGCAGATTTAGTATCGGTTATATTAGCACTTAAATACGCAGCCGATTTTAATGAATTAGGATTGTTAGACCCAAATGTTGATTTGAGTAAATCTTGGCAAATTGCAAATTATGCATCCCATTGCTTTGGAGTACCTATTCCTGTAAATCAAGTTGGAGTTGGAGAAAATGCGTTCGCTCATGAATCAGGAATTCATGCGGATGGCGTCTTAAAGCAGAGACGTAATTATGAATTATATGATTATAAAGAACTTGGAAGGGGAGAAAAAGTGTTAATAGAAACGGGAAGGATGATTACTACTGGAGAGTACAGTGGAATTAAAGCTTTTGAACATGTCTATAATGATTTTGGTTATACTTTTAAAAATGAAGAGGAAGCGAGGCAAATTTTAGAATTGGTGCGTTTTGCCAATGTAGAAAAGCAAAGACCATTAACTAAAGAGGAATTTCTTTTCATAGCGGAATTTCCAAAAATAGCTGAGACGATTTTAACATTAACACCCCCGAAAATTACCATATATCGCCCTTATGTCGAGCATAAAATTAAAAGGGAAGAAAAAAGAGAAACCAGGGAAGTAAAGAAAAAAAAAGATAATAAGTCATTAGAGCAAGAAATCCCGGTCGCTAATAAATAAAAACTTAGATATTGCAAACATGTAATTGTTACGGTTTAATTTTCCCTTTACCAATCAAAAGTTGGTTTTTTTTCCATCTTCACTCTTTTTGTTTTGTTATACCTTGCTTCCGACTAGATTCTGTTATATATGAATTAAATTTTAGAAAATCCTGATATCTTCAAAAAAGAAATCCTGTTATTCTAATCCTTCATTTTTTCCCCTACTAATTCTGACGGCTATTTTCTAGAATTTTTAAACATTTACTTCATAAATATTTTAATATCTTAATTTATATGCTTAACGAAAAAACGGACTTGTTATACGGAAATTGGAGTGGTGTAATTAAGATAGCTGAAACAGAAATATCCCTTTACTTTTTAATTAAAGAAGGTTTACAAGGCGGTTTATCCGTCTCATTAACCAGTCAAGGGCAAACAATTGATGCGGATGATGTAAGTTTTAACGGACAAGAGTTAATCTTCAAATTTGGAAAAATTGGTGCAGAATATAATGGAAAATTTGAAGCTTTAACTTCCACGATTATGGGCACGTGGAATCAGGGAAATCACGATTTTGAATTAAATTTAATAAAGACACAACTTCCATTGGAAAAACCACATCGTCCCCAGAATCCCCAAAAGCCTTATCCATATATTGAAAAAGAAGTCGTTTATCGAAATGAACAAGCAAATATCAAATTAGGGGGTACCCTAACATTACCCCGCATGAAACCTCCTTATCCCGCAGTTATTTTGATCACTGGTTCGGGAGCTGAAGATAGAGACGAAACAATTCTCGGTCATAAACCATTTTTAGTCTTAGCCGATTATTTAACAAGGAGAGGAATTTCTGTTCTGAGGGTGGATGATCGCGGTGTCGGAGCATCAACTGGAATTTTTAGTCAATCGACTAATGCGGACTTTGCAAGCGATGTTAAAGCAGGTATCGAGTTTCTAAAAACGCAAAATGAGATCAATTCTCAAAAAATCGGATTGATAGGGCACAGTGAAGGAGGATTTATAGCCCCGCTCGTAGCGCGCAATAATTCGGATGTTGCATTTATAGTCTTAATGGCGGGACCGGGATTACCCTTAGAACAGATTCTTTACATGCAAGCCGAATTGATTTCAAGAGCAATGAATGCGAAGGAAGAGCTGATATCCAAGCAACGCTCGATACAAGAAGCCATGTTTTCAATCGTAAAAAGTGAAAAGAACTTGAAACATGCGGAACAACAAGTAAGAAAAGTATTATCTGAAGCATTAAAAGACATGAAAGAACAAGGTTTACCCATACAATCACAAAATTCATTAGACACTCAAATTAAAATGGTGTTATCTCCTTGGTTTCGTGATTTTATCTCCTATGACCCTAAAGTTGCTTTACGGGAGGTTAAATGCCCCGTGTTAGCGCTCAATGGAGAAAAAGATCTTCAAGTGCCTCCAAAAGAAAATCTCGCAGCTATAGAGCAAGCACTTCAAGAAGGAGGAAATATTAGTTATCAAATCATTGAATTACCAAATTTGAATCATTTATTTCAAAATGCAAAAACAGGAGCTATTAATGAATATGCACAAATTGAGGAAACTATATCTCCAAAAGCACTAGAGGTTATTGGAAATTGGGTGATTGAACAATCTCAGAAATAAATTGGCAATTTTTTAATTCAAATAGCTCTTTTTTGAAAGTATTTTTTGTTTATATCAATTTGAAATGAATGAGAATTGTTCTCATTACTAAATGATATTCTAATGAGGAATGAAGTTTCATGAGAATTCGTTTAAGAAAATTTAGTTCGAGTCGAGAAGAAAACTTTAAAGTAAAGATAAAAAAAAAAAGTCTTTGTAATTAGAAATACTCATCGCACATGAATACTGGTTGGTATTTTATTCATATTTTCCTTATTTATGATTTTCATTTCATTTTTCAGAATTTAAGGGAATTCTCATTTTTTATAATATGAGAATCCCACCATAGAGTATGAAAAATCCGGCGAATGCGATAGAAACCGTATTTAGCACTTTCACGAAAATGTGTAAGGATGGCCCTGCGGTATCTTTTAAGGGATCACCCACGGTATCACCGACTATCGAAGCATCATGAGCAGGGGAGCCCTTACCTCCGAGGAGGCCCCCTTCGATGGCTTTCTTAGCGTTGTCTAAAGCGCCACCTCCCGTATTCAAGACAAATCCTAAAATGATACCAGAAATTGTTCCGGAGATTAGAAAAGAGGCTACTGCAATGGGTCCAAATATAAAACCAATTATGATAGGAGAAATTGTTGGAAGTAGAGCGGGCAAAATCATCTTCTTTAAGCTTACTTTTGTCCCGATATCAATACATTTAGCATAATCCGGAGAGGAAGTACCTGCAAGAATGCCCGGATCTTCTTTAAATTGCCTGCGGATTTCATTGATCATTCCATAGGCAGATGCACCCGTGGCTCTAATTGCCCATGCTGAGAATAGGAACGGAATCATGGTCCCTAATAATAAGGAAACCATGATGATGGGATGGTATATATTCACATCAGTAGCTTTTATTTCTTCTAAAAACGCTTCGAACAAGATTATTGCTGATAATGCAGCACAAGTAATCCCAAAACCTTTTGCTAATGCTTTAGTAGTGTTTCCTACGGCATCTAACCGGTCTAAATTATTCCTTACTTCTTCTCCGAGATGCGACATTTCAGCAATTCCCGCTGCATTGTCAGAAACTGGACCAAATCCATCAAAAGCTAAGATGATCGTGGTAATAGATAATAATCCCATTGTTGCCGTTGTAATGCCGAAAACGCCGCCAATATAGCTATCAAAATTATTGAGCTGTCCATATAATTCACCCCAGAAAAAACTAACGATAATACCGATAACGAAAGTTAATGCAGGGATGGCAGGAGATTCTAAGCCTAATGAGAGCCCACTTATCACATTTGTAGCAGCACCAGTCTCAGAATTTTGTATTACTCTTTTGACAGGCGTATAGCGGGAAGATGTATAATAATCGACGAGGAAGTAGGTAGAAAGACCTAATCCAATTCCAAAAAGAGCACACAAAAAGAGGAGCCACCATCCCACACCAAAGCTTAGCCAGGTTAAGAGCAAGAAGAATAACATGCTAAATATCGAAGTGTATGTGAGCCCCCGAGCAAATGCATTGATTGGATATTCTTCCCCTTCTCGCATTTTTGAGAAATACCCTCCAAAGATTCCCGCTAAATTACCGAACGCTCTTGTTATTAAAGAGAAAATAATGAATAATGGGTTCAATGTTAATGCGTATAATGTAACACCAATAATCATCGCTCCAATATTATTTGCTGAAGAGGATTCATAAAGATCTGCACCCCTTCCTGCACAATCTCCGACATTATCTCCGACATTATCGGCTATGGCGGCAGGATTTCGTTTATCATCCTCAGGTAATCCCTCTTCTAGTTTTCCTACTAGATCTGCTCCTATATCCGCCCCCTTAGTAAAGATACCACCTCCTAACTGGGCAAATAATGCAGAAAAGGAGGCGCCAAACGCGAAACCAATAATGTCTTGAACACTGTAATCAAATATGATGTACAAAATACTTATTCCCAATAAGGAAATAGAAATGACGGAAACCCCTATTACCATCCCTGAATTAAATCCAATTTTTAATGCCTCCTTAACATCTCTCCTACAAGCTTGTGTAACTTTTACATTACTCATCGTGGATACATACATGCTAATAAAACTTGCGACTAAAGAGGAAACTGCACCTATCATGAAAGAAATCGCTATGAATAAATCAATAAAAAGTAGGATGACAAATAGAATTATTAAAACAATGAAGATTGTCTTATATTGCCTCTTTAAGTAAGCATTTGACCCTAACTTGATCAAATTGTGAATATTCTCCATTTCTTCCGTACCATTTTCCTTTTGTTGGATTTTTTTCATTATCCAAGCGACATACATTAAGCCTATAACAGAAAGGACTATTGTGATTATCAGAAAGACCCAAGCCATCAATGCATAATCAAGTGTGGAGAAATTTAAATTAACACCTTCAGACATATTTTCACCTTTTTACATCACTGTTTATTACTTTTAATAAATATAATTAACGAAATATTAATCTTCAAACTATTTAATACTATTTCAAATGAAATCTAGAAAATTTTAAATTAATATCAAGAATAATAATATCATGGGCTTGTTCCTTTACAATTGTTTATTAGATTGTTTAAATTACGGAAGAAAGAGAAACCATTTCATAAAAAAAACCTAACATTATTACCCTTTTGAGAATTCTTTAAGGTTATCCCTCATTGAGAGAATCTTTAAATTTTAGAATTCGAAGGCAAATATTCTTATTTTATTTTTCTATTATAGAGGATGAGATTTTTCTTTTTATCTGATCTCTATTTTGTTCTTTAATATTTTATTATCCTTAAGTATTAATTTATCATTAATAATAGAAAGAATAGAACACACTTTAGAAATTAAATTATTCATTGTAATAAACTATGTTTGGTTAGGTTGTATATTATGATCAAGGAAAAAAATCAAAAAATTGCTTATTTTTCCATGGAAATTGCGCTGGAAAGCAGCGTTCCTATTTATTCTGGAGGATTAGGTGTTCTAGCGGGAGATACTCTTCGTTCTGCAGCAGATATGGGGGTTCCTTTAGTTGCAGTAACTTTAACATACAATGCGGGTTATTTTTATCAACAAATTTCTCCAGATGGGAAACAAATTGAAAAGGAGATGGAATGGGATTTCGGCACGGATTTCATCAAATTGAATCAAAAAGTTGATTTAAAATTGCAAGATAAAGTAATCGGTGTTGAAGCTTGGCAATATAATGTAGTGGGAAGAACGGGCCATGTAGTTCCCGTAATTCTATTAGATACAGATTTGCCCATAAATGAACCTTGGCAGCGAAATTTAACACGCGTTCTCTATGATGCTAATAGGTTTGAGAGAATAGCACAAGAAATGATTTTAGGAATATGCGGTTATAGAATGTTGGAAAAGTTAGGATATAATGAAGTAGCTACTTACCACTTAAACGAAGGACATGCTGCTTTTATCGTATTTGAATTGTTAGAAAAATACAAGTCTCTTGAGGAGGCAAAAAAGCATTGTGTCTTTACCACCCACACCCCCGTGAAAGCGGGTCTTGAAGAATTTGATTATGACTTAGCTCGGGACGTGTTTCGTGAAAGATTACCAAAAAATATAAAAGAGTTGGCGGGAAAAGATGGTCTGAACATGACGATTTTGGCCCTTAATGGAAGTCGTTATGTAAATGCGGTATCTAAAAAACATGCTGAAATTTCAAGAAAAATGTTTCCGGGATATAATATTGATTCCATTACCAACGGAGTTAATCATGGTTATTGGCTTTCTAATTACATGAGGAATTTTTTAAATAATGAATGGGGTCAGGATTGGCATCATAATATTCATAATCTTGAAAAGGCATTAGAACTAGATGATTATGAGCTTTGGCGAACGCATTTGAAAGCAAAAAGGGATTTAATAAAGTATGAAAGGTCCCATTCTTGGATTTTATTTGGTGAGGAATTGTTGACCATTGGTTTCGCTCGGAGAATGGCGGAGTATAAGAGACCTTTATTAATCTTCACGGATGTGGAACGATTGGCTCATATGATTAAAAATAAGGCACAGCTCCTGTTTGCAGGAAAAGCCCATCCTGCGGATGTTCAATCCAAATCATACATAAAAAAGATTGATGATATTAGCGAATATTTATGGAATTCGTATGAAATTGGCGTAAAATTTTTGGAAAATTACGAACTAGAACTTGCAAAATTAATGGTAAGCGGTGCTGATTTATGGCTTAATAACCCGAGGAGATACAATGAAGCAAGCGGTACCAGCGGGATGAAAGCGGCGATGAATGGCGTGTTAAATTTCTCCACGTTGGATGGATGGTGGATTGAGGGTTATTATTTATCAGAGAAGATGGCAGGTTGGGCAATCGGTCCTGAACCGGATGATCCCAATGCTGAAAAAGTGGATGATCGTGCGGATGCGGAGGATTTGTATCAAAAACTGGAAAAACAAATTATTCCCTGCTTTCAAACTAACAAAAAAGAATGGCAAAAGCGAATGAAATATGCCATTATGATAGGTTCTTATTTTAATACAAACCGCATGGTTGAAGAATATGCGAAAAAAGCTTATAAAATTGAACGGCAACCGTTATGGAGAGGTATTGATTAATCCAAGGAAAAAATTATCCCCTTTTTATATTTAAACCAATAATGGGGATTTTCTAATTTTTTTTTAAGACATGTTATTAGATGATACTAGTAATATATATTTAATTAAGAAAATAAATAAAGGTTCAAGCTAATTATCCAACAGCTCCATCAAAAGATGCCTATTCTTTATGAGAAAAGGAAAATTTTTCATCTAACATCAATAAAATCCTTTTTACGATTTGAGTCGCTTCTAATAAGATTAAGGGATCTACCTTGTCAATAGTGTCCTGCTCGCTATGCGTGTATTTTGTCGCAGCACGAGTGGTTATATCTACCGAATCATAACGTCTTTGGTGGAAGGGAAGCGAATCCGTGTGGGCGCCAACTGTGGCATTAAAACCTTGTATTTTTAAATTCTCGTATTCTGCTGCTTTCTTAAGATATTTATTCAAAATGGGAGAGATCTTTTTAGGAGGCATCAGACCATAAGATTGGATATATTCGATTAAATTCTTTTCGTGACCTTTTCGTGATACCATGTCGAAGTTGATTTGAAAGATCTTTCCTTTTTCAAATTGGCTCTCTCGATTGTCAAGGAAAGTTCGGGATCCCATAGTACCCAATTCTTCCGCAGAAAATTGGCAAAACCACAGATTAAATTGATTAAGAGGATGAAATAAGAAGTAAGAGCTCAATTCGAAGACGATTGCCATTCCGGAAGCATTATCCAATGCTCCCACTGATTTGTTGTCCGTTTTAAGAAAGAATAAAATTAGATTTGATATTATTAATAAGATTGTGGAAATTATAATTCCAGTTTCATAGATGTAAATAAAGATCGTGGAAAATATGAATAACTCGTGTACCGTGATTAAAAAAAATACATAAAACATTCCAAGAGCAATTTCACTGTATAACCAAATGCTATACAATATAACCCTCCATATTGTTTTGTATGATTGCGACTTTGAATCCAAATGTGCTGAAACAATTATATCCCCCACCTTAGAGGGATTTAAAGTTTTTGCCTGAACTTTTGCAATGACACTAGTAGCAGAAATCCACTTACCGAAATTATTTTCCCAAAATCCCCTAATTTCGGGATGCCGGGCTGTTTTAAGAATAAAAATAACAACCGCCAGCATGATTAAAATGGTAATATACGTGAATATGGGAAATAAGTTCTTTATAACGAAAATCAAGGATATGGAAAAGAGATTGATGACGATCATTAATTTAATCAGATGCACAGAATAAAAATCAGAAAATCTAAAAGGTTCCTTTTCAATTTGCTCTTCTTTATATCCTATTTCCTTGAAAACTTTTTTTGTTAATTCCACTGCCTCTTGCTCCCCTTTCGTGCCTACTTGCCGATGAAAGCAAAATTTTTCCACATATCGATATAAACGGACTTCTTCATTTACTTGATCTGAGATGGTTGAATTAATGTTTTAATCACGCTCAAATTATTTTTTTATTAATTGTTATTATTTCTATTAATTGAATTAATTCCGAACAAAGAAGTTTCTAATTCGTTTTTCTTTTATTAAATATTATCTCAATGTATATTTAAATCTGTACATTCTTCACCCTCAGTAGCATCATCAATTGGTTTAATGGAAAAACCTACATACCAGATTTTATTTCATTAGCTTTAATTAGCTTATTTTATATTGTCAGATCCGCTCCGCAATTTGGGCATTTCTTCATCGATTTAAGTACAATAAAGCCACAGTTTCCACATTTATGTACTAAATCGGCAGGAGGGGGAAAAGTTAAATTGGTTTTTGTTCTTTTTTTGCTTTCAACCTTATCTGTGAAAATAGGTTCTCCTTTCTTAATCATTGTGTATATCTTTTTGATGGGATATGTAAACGGAAGGCATAAAATGATGATAACTATTAAAATAATATAGGGATTTGTATTGCTATCTCTCAAAGCAACATATACAAAAAGTATTATTAAAATATAAAAAATACTAAGAATTAGAAGTACTTCTTTTCTCGGTAGATGCTTTTTAACTTTTTCATCGTTTTCAAACAAAATTAATACCCCCTTTTTGTGTTATACAATCATTTAAGTGTTAATTTTGGTTGTATTATTGAATATCGAAAGTTTTTTATAACATGATCCTTAAAAAATGATGGTAAGTATTCTATTTAAACAAATTTATTTCAGATTTTAAGTTAAATTATCTTTTTTAGCGAAATATTTAAAAAAAAAAAATAATAGGTCAATTAAGATTGGAAAAGAATTAAACTGAAACTATTTTTTTATCCCGTCTTCGATTTAGCCATCTAATAACTCCCACTTTAAGATAATTAGTTACAATGAATTCAATTCCTGCAAAGCCCCATACAAATCCGGCTAAAAGCCATCCAATTGGTGCCATCAAAATGCCATAGACCGTGAAAATAGTGGCCATAAATTGAGTTGATTCACATGTTAAAAGAAGAATCCATGCAGGATATGGTTTGTTCCAGACATTTCTATCCTCGGATCTAGTTAAATATATTGTCATGTGTCCGGCAACTGCTAATTTCAAGAAAACTAGTGTTTGAAGTGGCTGAGGACTAAGCAAAAATACATTTCTTGCGATTAAATAGACTGTAAAGCTAAATGCAACTCCTATCAAACCTAATGTGGAAGCGATGATCAGTACCCGCTGCATTCTCCAGCGCACGGGTTTAGGTGCTGGTTTGGCATTATCAAATGCTATGGTCATGATGGGAATATCATTTAGTAGAGCTAGTATGACAATCAGGAGAGCGGAGATTGGATAAACGCTAAAAATCAAAATAGCTAGTACTAGAAAAATTAGTACTCTTACCGTCTCAGCAATACGATAGGTAGCATAACTTTTCATGCGCTCAAAAATAATCCTACTTTCTTCTGTTGCCCCGATTATTATAGAGAGTCCCGGTTCCGTAAGAACGATGTCTGCAGCAGATTTAGCTGCATCCGTTGCATTTGAAACAGCTATTCCAACATCGGCTTTCTTTAATGCCGGCGCGTCATTTACACCATCTCCTGTCATTCCTATTACATGCCCCTTGCTTTGAAGACTTTCAACGATATGATATTTGTGCTCGGGATAAACTTCCGCAAACCCATTTGCAGATTCGGCTAATCTTACCGCCTCTTCCCCTTTTTTTTCCAAGAGCTCAGATGAGGAAATGATATTGGTACCCATTCCTAAGGTAGCTGCCATTTGTTTAGCGATTGCAGCGTGATCTCCCGTGACCATCTTGACATCAACACCTAAATCCATTGCTTTTTTTATTACTTCTGCTGAATCATCTCGTGGAGGGTCAAAGAGAGCCGCAACACCTATATAATGCCACGTCCCATTTTTATCCGTTTTGGCCACACCTAATGCACGATATCCTTGAGATGCAAACTTATCACCAATGCTATTAATATTTGATGAAATCGCATCTTTATTCGAAACCAAGGATAAAATTACTTGGATTGCTCCCTTAGAAACCTTGAAATTTTCACCGTCTTTTTCAATAAGAGCTTCAGTTCGTTTAATGACGGGATCAAAGGGGGTGAATTTTGCCATCTTATAGTTAGAAATATCTCCCTTATTCTCTTCAAACTTCTTGAAAAATGCATCATCAATGGGATCTTTATCTTCTTTTCTCGATGCTAAAACACCATACAAAATTACATCTTCAGGAGTGAAATTTTCTAAAGTTCTTATTTCACCAACAGTAATTTCATTCTTGGTGATTGTACCTGTCTTATCAGAACAAAGAATATCCATGCCTGCTAACTCTTCAATAGAAAGTAGCTTTTTTGTCAATGCCTTTTTCTTCGCCAAATCTACCGCCCCTACTGCCATGGAGACCATTAAAACTGCAGGGAGGGCAACTGGAATTGCAGCAATCGTCAATACTAAGGCAAACTGGATGAGTTGCAGAATTACTTGGCTTCTTATTATCCCAACGATGATAATAAGCGCCACTAAACTAACAGCGAAAATGATCAAATAATTTCCGATATTAATTACAGCTTGCTGGAAATGGCTGGTTGTTTTTGCTTCAGAAACTAAAGCTGTGGTTCTCCCGAAAAAAGTATTACCACCTGTACCTACTACAACTCCGTTCATTTCTCCTTTTCTTACTATGGAACCTTCATATGCAATATTAGAAATTTGTTTATCCACAGGAAGCGATTCCCCCGTCAAAGCGGATTCATCTAATGAAAGATATTCTCCTTCAAAGAGTTTTATATCCCCTGGAACTATATCTCCCAAGCGCACGCGCACTACATCACCCGGAACGAGATCTCTTGCCATCATTTCTGTCCATTTATTATCTCGTAATACTTTTGCCTGCAAGGCTAATTTCTGTTTCAATAATTCTACTGCATTATCCGCTTTATTTTCTTCCCAGAATCTAACCACCGCATTCACAAGTAACATGGATATTATCACGGCAAAATCTTCATAGTGGGAGATGATAATGGATAATATTGCTGCGATCTCAATCATCCAGGGAATCGGACCCCAGAAATTTTTGAGAAATTTGATATATGGACTTTCCTTCTTTTCCATGATTTCATTAGGTCCAAACTTTTCTAAACGTTTCTGAGCTTCATCTGAAGTTAATCCTTTTTCGCTTGACTCTAATTGACTAAATACTTGGCTTAATTCTTGTTTTTCAGCTTCTTTTGAGGTAATTAATTGTTGACTCATGATACCACTTTTTTATAGAATGTTAAAATTCATACTATGATCCATTGCCTACCCTTATAAAAGAAAGGGTAATAAATCAAATACAAGATTTTTTTTTAATTGAGTGTATTTTAAATAATTAAATAATGAATCAAAAATTAGAAATCTATCAGGAAAGGTCGACAAAAAATC
>CAYLZE010000132.1:0-13262 GCA_964388035.1 uncultured archaeon | reverse complement strand
TTTAAATGCCTCGACCTAAAAAAAAATCAAAGTCAAAAAAGGAGGAGGAAGATTCGATAGCATCTTATTCTTTAGATTCAGCATTGTTATCGACTAAAAAAACTGAAACTTCCTTGCAAGGATTATTGCGAACAATTAATGAGGGCGAAGAAGATCAAGTTGAAAAATTAGAACAAGGAAAAGAAAAAAGTGAATTAAGAGAAAAAAGTTCACCTGAGCAAGAAACTATAGAAAAGCAAAAAATCGTAAAAGAATATTTAATGGAAGATATTCCCTTAACAGAACGAAAAGGAGAACAACAAAGAATAAAACTTCCCGAGATGAAATATGAAAATACTGAAAAGCAAAATGAGATTCCATCTGATACGACTTCTGAGATACCCCCTCTAGAGTCATTATCCCCTTCTGAATCAGAGCAGGATGTTTCGGAAGAGCAGAACATCCCAGAGCAGGTTGAAGTCCAGAAAGGAGAAGTACCAAAGGAAGAAGATATTTATACTAAATTAGCTATTTTTATTGAGAAATTATATCAAGATGACTCTCAAAAATATGAACTCTGGGAAACACAAATTTCAAATATTCTTGCCATATTGAGGAAAATGAGGAAAGTAACGGAAAAAAATACAATGCAATTAGTAAATTATATCAATCAATCCTATGATCGCATTAAAACGGGGTTAATGTATTTTAAAATAAAGAGAGATGATGTTGAAAAAATGGCAAAAGTCGATATAGAACAAATGGCAGAGGAATTTAAAAAAGTATTGGGAATGCTTGAATTACAAGTAAAAGAATACCAATTAAAAAGACAAACAGATGAATTTATTCATCAACTTCAATATATCATGTAATAATATCAATAATTTCATGAATTTTTTAAGTATATATTAACGATTCAAAAATCATGTCTCATTTTGAGCGAGCTTTAATCGTAAATTTAGGAAATAACACTTTTCGATTTGGATGGGCGGGAGATGATTCTCCGAAGATTATTATACCCAGCATCTATACAGATCAAACAGATTTTTTATTTTTTACAGAAGTTATCGATGGACTTGAAGATTTATTTATTGAGGGAAAAGATACTAATTATCTTTATGGAAATGATGCCTTGAAATATCAACATGTTTTAAAATTACATGAATTTAAAAAAGAAAATAATTATAATATTTTCGCGAAATTTTTTCTCCATCATTACGATAAATTAGGAATCGCACCCGAATTTAGATATAAACAACCCATCATAATGATTAATCCCTTTTATGTTAGCGAACAAGAAAAAGAACGATTAAGAAAGATTTTTTTTGAAGAGTTCAATTTTCCATATCTTTTATTTTTACCTGAAGAACAAGCAATCTTTGCCACATTACAAAAAAGAACAGGAATAGTTATCAATTTAGGGGAATCCTATACTTATGTGATTTCTGCTGTTCATGGATTTGCTAATGAATTGGCTCGAGATATTTTTCCCATCGCCGGAAAGGATCTCACGGAATTTTATTTAAACTTAATTTTAAAAAGCTCCAATCAGAATACCTACATTGATAAATGGCTTGCGAAAGAAATTAAAGAAAAAAGCTCCTTGTGTGTTTTGAATTTTGAAAAAGAAATAAAGCAAATAAAGGAAGGAACCACTAAATTTAAGCAAGTAGTTAATCTACCCGATGGGAGTAATATAGAACTGAATTCTGAACGATTTCTCGTCTCAGAACCTCTTTTTTATCCTAATATCCTCCATGTAAATTATGCCGGATTAGATGAAATTATTGCAAATATCGTGAAAGTTTGGGAACGGGAGAATTGGGAAGAATTAGTGTCTAATATTATTCTTACCGGAGGGGGAAGTTTAATTCCAGGTTTAAAAGAACGCCTTAAAAATCAATTAATGCAATATTTTCCCGAGAAAATAAGTCAAAATATCCGAATCCTTGCTGTAGACGAAAGGGACAATATGGGTTGGATTGGGGCTTCTATATTATATTCAAAAGATCTATTACAAAAAGGTTGGCTTATTAATCCCGGATATGAAGCAGAATATTCTAAAAATAACCTTCCTAAAGACGTTTGATAGAATTTTTAGTAGAAATAACTTTAACAAAAAGGGTAAAAAAACTTGTCCGTGAGTATTGAATATAAAAAAAACTTCATGTTAGATTTTCAAAATAAAATATTTTTAGCTAGAAATTTGCTTAAAGATGCAAATCATCATTGGGCGGATAAAATCTTGGGCGGATTGTACTTAGCAATTGAAAAAAATGAATGGTTAGATGTTCAGAGAAAGCATAAATTAATAATGTTGATATCAAATTCCTGGTGGACTTACATCCAGAATCTCATGCATAGAAAAGATTTGGGATTAAAAGAAGATTATATTTTATATGTAGATGCATCTAAGCGTTTTTTTTCATTTTTATCAAAATTGAATGATTTATATTTATTTAATTTATATTATGAAGACTTTTTGCGATATATTTTAGAAAATGAGAAAACTTCCGAATCAGGAATCTCTAAATTTATTAATTCTTTCTCTATAATTATTAAAAAGAATAATCAATATCTAAAATTAATTGAGTTGCAAGTTTTATTAGCTTTTTTAACTAAATCTTTATCTCCTACAGAATTATTTACCCAAAGCATGGAAGAGCTAAATAAAATCATAATAAAACTTGAACCTAGCAAGAGAGCTTTATTTCTTTATATATTGCTTGAAAACGTAAACCTTAGATATCAATTATCTCATAATTCGGATTTTGTCAAAGAAGTTAGTGGTTTATTGTTAAACAGAATTCCAAATGATTTAAAAAATGAATTTGGAAATCTCAAGAGAATCACAATGAACGAGCGTAGTTTCGCTTCTTTTATCCCTGATTTAGAGGATTTGATTCGTTATCTTAATAATATTAGTGAACCAACGTGGATCCCGGCTATTTTAAAAAATCTATATAACAAAATAAAAGAATATCAATCGTTTGGTGAGGCAATTACTTTCCTTCAACGTAATATAAAATTTTTTATAGAAAGGAATCGATATGAAATTGCGTTTGAACTGTATTCTTTTTTGGAAGATATTTATATCTATCAGTCAGATTTGACCTACGATAAAGGTTTAATTGAATTATGGGCAGAAGCTTCCAAGAATTTTTCTAAAGTTAAAGAAAAAAAGTATTTACTCCAAGCTTTAGAAAAATTAGGTGCACATCTCAAAATTCCGCAAACTGAACAAGATCTCTTCCATTATTTTTATACTTATAATTATATATGGGGGATCAAATCCATGTTTTCCTCAGTTGAAGAGCAAGAATTCTGGAACATAATTTTTTATCGTGCACTTTTTGAAGAGAAAAATATTTCTATTTCCCAGAAAATTCTGCCATATCTTAATCCAAAAATATTTACTCACTTGAAAGATTTATCAAATTTAATTGTAAAAGCAGATGCCTACCGAGCAAAGATCTATGCATTTCAGGAAGAGTTTGAAGACACCTCTTTAAACGATCCCAATTACATTATAAAGCAAATTGCAATTTTCCTTTTTTCAGGTAAATTGATTCACTGTAAAATGTTGTCGATAGAAAATGAGATAAAAGAAATATCGATTACTTCAGAATATTGGAATGATTCTCAGCTACGCGATATTTATGATGAGATTTTCTTTAGCAACCAGAAGCCTAGATGGGATTTTTCAATAGAAGATTTGGGAATATTATCCTACATTTTATTACCTAAGGTATTGCGTCGCTTATTATCTCAATTTGAGATTTCGATATTGAATTTTACCCCTCATATCTTATTTATTACAGAAGAAGTAGCATTCCCTTATGAATTAATATATCCCAATAAATTTCTCATGTTAAATTATTCTTGTACTTATTATAGCGACCCAACAACATTAGAAGCAATCGATTTTGAGAGTAATCTTGTAAAACAAAAGGAGCAAGGAAAGAAAAGCTCAGAATTGCGAGTGCTATTAATTGAAAGTATAAATTCAAAAGGACCTCTCAAATGGAATGAAAAAGAAAATAAAAAGGACCTAATATACCCATTTCCAGGAGGAGAAGAGAGAAGCGAATTCATTACTAATTTATTTTCCTCTAAAGAAGAGATAAATACGATTGTTGCATTGACCAAAGAACATTCTAATCGAAATCTTATCCTAAATTCGTTAAAAGAAAATAATTTCAATATTATTCATATTATCGGAAACCTGATTTATTCGATGAATAACCCTCAAGAGAGTTTTTTAATTACCCATGATAATAATATTATTAAATTAAGAGAAATAATAGAGAATAGCGTAAAATCTCATTCCAGAACTAGTCTATTGATTTTCTTTGATATCCAAGTGTTCGATATTGATGGACGAAAAATAGAGAATCCTATTTCAACTTATAGTCAAATTGCTTCCTTAATTAATTTAAGTCACCTAACAGGAGTAGTTTTCAAGGTTGCTATCAATGAGCATGCTGTTTACGATCAAGTGGTTTCTCGTTTTTATGAGAATCTGATTAAAGGAGAACAGTTAGGCATTTCAATGTTAAACGCACAAAAACAATTTCTTACTCCAAGTATCATTAAGGAATGTGAGATAAGTATCAGAGATAATAGGCAAGGAAGTTTAAATCCGCGTTCTTCCCAACTCTCATTTAAAGTTCCGAACTACATAATTTTTGGAATCCCTTGGAGACAAATAGATTAAATTTATAGAAAATAAATAATTCGAATTTATCATATATCAAATAAATATTGAAAAAGTGATTTCATTGTCCGATAGATTGGTTGAATTAAAAGTAGAAAATATGCGATTAAAAAAGGAAGTGCAAAATTTAGAAAGTAAGATTCTTAATTTAGTTGGGATGATTGAAATAGACCAGAGTGGTGGAGAAGGGCATAAAAATCTAGTAAATGAAAAAATTATTGAAATGCTTCATTCTTCTGAGGAATTTATAAATCTGGTTACTCCAAAGGTAGATAATTTCTATACAAGAGAATTAATAAATGCTGCTAATAAACAAATATCTATAAGTCTAATAATTAATGAACGGAGTACAATTCCCCCTATCTATCAAACCTATTATGATCAATTAAAAGGTACCCCTAACATCAATATTGTAAATAATCCAAACGTGAGATATCTATTACTTCTCAATGAAAAAGAAGCTATTTACTCCGGAGGATCATTAGATCGGGATGAATTGGAAAGAAGTATCTTGATTCTCACGAGAATAAAAGCTCAAGACAAGTTAAAGAAAATAGCGGAAATTTTTCAACTCATGTTGCCAAGTTTCATGCGAAAATGAAAAGATTTATTGCCCTTTACTTTTGAATCGTAATATCGAAATTTTTTAATCTATTTTAATATTTTATGATATTTTTTGATTATATTTTACCTCTAAATTAAATAGATTGATCTAAAATTGATTTCAACTAACGATCCTCAAATTTTGAAGCTTGAAAAAGCAGCAAGGAATATCTTAGAATTTAATCTTAAAGTGTGTAAATTAAATCAAACCTTATCAAAAACAACCATTTATACTTCCTCTAATCGCAGAATATACCCATTTCAACGCGTGGAGGATTCATGCATTCATGTAATAATTAATAGCCATTTCGATTTAGCACTAGCTAAAAAAGAATTTGAATCAATATTTCTCACACAAACTAAGGAGGGAATGATTAGGAGGATCAATTTTTGGAGCGGAAATTATCCTTTTCTCTCCAATCGAGTTAAAACCATGTATGAGCTTCAAGCTTTCAGTTCTTTGACTATAATGCCCTTGTTGGCTCAAGCATTGAAAGCTATTTATAATAAAAATTATGAGAGAACCTTCTTGCAAGATAATATACAGAAAACCAAAAACTTTTACGACTATCTAACTAATTTTCGTGTTATTTCAAAAGAAGAAAATTATCTTTTAAATATAATTCATCCGTGGGAAGATGTAATCGAAGACACCATGATTTACAAGGAATATTTTAACTCAGGAACTAAAGATCAAAGTACTACTAAACTAATCTCGGAAAGTTACATTCAAATACTTGATTGTGTTGAGAAATCTAATTCGAATGTTTCAGAGATTAGGAAGAATAAAGGATTTTTATATCAAGATTTAATATTCAATAGTCTCTTTATTCAAGGGTATCGGGATTTGGCATTTCTCTTCAATGAGTTAAAAAATGATATGGAAAAACAAGATTGTTTGTTTAAAGCAACAAAAATAGAAAATTCACTGTTAAAAAAATGTTGGAATGCAGATCTTGAAATTTTTCTAGGAATTCATGATCCTTCTTGCTCAAAGAAGAAAATTAAAACCATAAGCTCATTAATCCCTCTAATTTTAGACGGATTACCATTGAATAAAGCTACATGCTTAGTGGAGGACCACTTATTAAATCCTAAAGAATTTTGGACAAAGAATCCGGTTCCTCAGATTTCAATGGATGAAAAAAGTACCATTTCTTCGAATCAAGATTCTTGGAAAAACTCATCGCGGATGATTACTAATTGGTTAATCATTAAAGGACTTTTAAAGCACGGATTTATCAATATTGCTCAAGAATTACTTGAAAAAACCCTAAACATGATAAAGAGAAATGGATTTAGAGAAACCTATCATTGTCAAGAGGATAAAGGTTTTGGAGCACGGTATTTTACTCCTTCCACCATAATTGTAGACTTATTAAGTTATTCAAATGAAGATTCAAACGAGTCTGATTTTTTGATGAATAAAGAATGGACAAGAATTAAGAGATTACCAGATTTTTAAAAATATATCTTAATCACAGAAATTATTAAATTTCGATCTCAGATTGCTAAAATGTAAGAAAATATAAGATAATGAAAAAAAAGAAATCATTCAACTCTCTTTACTTTTTCCCTTCCATTTAATTAAGTTTATTACATTTAAAACATTTTTTCTCTTGAAGAAGAAAGCGAAAAAGTATAGCGAATTGAGTGCATTTTTTTGAATTTTATAGAATTAGGTATTAATAACCAGACAACTGACGACTTAAAAACAATATTTAACATTTCCAAACCTACTCCTGTTCAAGTAGAATCTATTCCCCTCATCTTAGAAGGGGAAAACATTATGGTCCAAGCTAAAACAGGATCAGGGAAAACTCTTGCTTTTCTATTACCCATCCTTGAACGGTTGAATTCCGTTACCAACGAATGTATCATTATTGAACCGACAAGGGAATTAGCAAAGCAAGTAAATGAAGTGTTTGAAAAAATAAGTCGTGATCGGGCTAGATCGATGACTATTTATGGCGGTGTTTCCATTAATAATCAAATTGAGAAACTCGATCGAGGAGTACAACTAATTGTTGGAACTCCGGGAAGAATAATTGATTTATATAAGAGACGGAAGTTATCATTTAACAATATAAAATTCGTCGTTTTAGACGAAGCAGACCGTCTTTGGGATATGGGATTTGCTCCTGATATTAAATATATTTTAACCTCGATTAAAGAAGCATCGAAATCGAACCAGTTAATGTTATTTTCTGCAACTCTTGATAAGGATATGAGAAAGATGGTTAAGGCTCACACAAAAAATTCCTTCGAATTTCTCAATTTAAGTAGAGATGAGCTTACTGTCAAGAATACAAGACAATATTATTATATGATAGAACGCTTTGATCAAAAATTTTCAACTTTTTTGAAAATATTACGAAGAGAAAAGCCTGATCATGCATTAGTATTCGTCAATACAAAAAAAACCGCATCATGGTTATCTCATAAATTAACATCTCTTAAGAAATTTGATTATAGAGTCAACCTAATTTCAGGAGATCTTTCTCAACACCAAAGGGAACACATTCTTAAAGCTTTTAAAAAGCATCAAATTAACATGCTTATAGCTACGGATGTGGCAGCAAGAGGACTTGATATTAACAACGTGTCCCATGTCATTAATTATGATGTTCCAAAGTATCCTGAAAATTACGTACACCGCATTGGAAGAACCTCTCGAATGAATAAAAAAGGAACAGCGATTACCCTTGTACTAGAACAGGATTACCGATTTCTTTGTTATATAGAAGGATTCATTGATAAAGAAATAGAACTGCGAAGCTTTGAAAAACCAAGAGATCCAGAATATCACTTTCCATTCTATTAATCTCATTCTAAGAGTTATTATTCCCTGATTAGGTTTATTCTCAAGTTTTTTTATAGTTTTTTTTTAATTCACCCTTAATAGTTATTATTTAATCATGTAAAAGTATTTTGATGATTTATAATAATTATATTTAGATATATTATTCTAAGGTGTATAATACATGTCACAAGATTTAAAAGATCTTAAGAAGAATTATTCCAGATGGATTCAAGCCAACCAAGATAGGTTTATTGAATTAAGTGATAAAATTTGGGGATTTGCTGAATTAGGATTTGAAGAATATAAATCTTCTGAATTACTAGTTAATACCTTAAAAGAGGAAGGTTTTCAAGTAAAAGAAAGCATTGCTGATATTCCCACAGCGTTCGTTGCAACCTACGGGATGGGGAAACCGGTGATTGGAGTACTCGGCGAATATGATGCATTACCGGGACTTAGTCAAAAAGCAGAGCCTGTAAAAGCAATCCTTAAGGAAGGAGCTCCGGGACATGGGTGTGGTCATAATCTATTGGGGGCTGCTGGTATAGGGGCAGTGTTTGCGATTAAGAAGGCAATTGAAGAAGGGAACGCAAAGGGTACAATTAGATATTATGGTTGCCCAGCAGAAGAAATGTATAATGCCAAGGGATACATGGTCAAGCCGGGTGGTGTTTTCGACGATGTAGACATCTCCATAGCATGGCATCCGGCTTACTTTAATGCAGTAGCTACGATGTCTGCTTTAGCCATGAACTCCGTTATCTTTAATTTCTACGGAAGAACAGCTCATGCTGCAGGAGACCCATTTAATGGGAGAAGTGCATTGGATGCTGTAGAGTTAATGAATGTTGGCGCAAATTATATGCGAGAACATATCATTCCGGACGCTAGAATTCATTATATTATTACTAATGGAGGAGAAGCTCCGAATGTTGTCCCGGAAGAAGCAGAAGTATATTATTTTGTTCGGGCGCCCGAACGACATCAAGTAGAAGAAATCTATAACAGATTAATTAAAGTTGCAGAAGGGGCAAAAATGATGACAGAAACAGAACTTAAAGTAAATTTTCTAAGTGGCACCTATAATCCAATTCATAATGAATTCATCAGTAACGTGATCCAAGAAAACATGCAATTCATTGGTCCTCCGCGATTTAATAAGGAAGAGCAAGAATTTGCAAAAGAGATTAACAAGTCCATCCCACCAAATTCAATGGAAGGATACATGAAACTCATCCCACAAAACCTTCAAGATATGGCAAGAAAATTATTCAGTGAACCTTTATGTCCTATAATCTTGCCTCCAATAGGAAAAGGACAAGTATTACCAGGTTCTACTGATGTAGCAGATGTATCATGGGTCACTCCTTTAGGGGAATTTTCCACGGCCTGCCATACCATGGGCTCCCCCGGTCACTCATGGCAAAATACTGCTACTGCAGGAATGAGCATTGGACATAAAGGAATGATTGCAGCAGCAAAAGTCATGGCACTTACCGCATTAGATTTTATGAACAAGCCCGAATATGTGGAGAAAGCGAAAAAAGAATTTGAAGAAACCTTTAAAGATAAAAAGTATAAATCTCCCTTCCCCGAAGGATTCAAAATTCCTTTTAACCTTTTAAAAAAGAGAACTAAAAGCTAAATCATCTTCTTTCTCTTTTTTTTTTTTAATTTAAACAAGAGTTCCTTTTTTAATTCAATTTTAAAAGAAGGATTAAAGATTCTCCGGTTCAGGATCAAAAATGTGTTTCGTGGTAAAGGAGGAGGTGTTTACTTTTTCAATGAAAATTTAGATCATGAAGAAAAATTAAAAGTTATAATAAATAATTTAAAAAATAAAACAATCAAATAACAATATAATGTCAAAGAGCATATTGGTTATCGGAATTGATCAATCCATTCCGTGCTTGATTAAACAATTCATGAAGGAAGGAATCATACCCCATATCACTAGTTTATATCAAAATGGTGTTTATTGTGAGGGACTTTCCTGTCCCCCATGTGATACTCCTACAAATTGGACAACCATTGCTACGGGAGCAACTACTGCCGTTCATGGAAATACAAGTTTTTATACCCATCTTCCGGGAGAACCTTTTGATTTAGCATTGGATATCAGGTCAAGGGGGTCTCTTTCTAGATATTGCACGGCAGAATATATATGGGATGTTGCTGACCGTAACAATATTACTCCTTTTGTATTAAATTATCCTAGTGGTTGGCCAAGTAACTTTAAGAATGGAGCAATGGCTTTATATACTTGGCCGCTTCCAGAATCTCTTCCAAGAACAATATCCTCTCCAAAAACATTATCTTATTCAAAAAATCGATCTCAAAAAGAATATTTAATTACAGATACAAAAGATTCGTTAGAGCTTACAAGTAATTTCCCTCCCTTAAAGGTAATCCTAACAATTACATCCAAGGATATTGAGGTACCCCTAGCAATTAATGCTTATCTTCTTTCCATTAAAAAAAATTACTATGATGTTTTGGCACTTCAACAAATCCTCTCCTCTGAGTGGACGATAATAGAAAAAGAGGAATGGAGTGAATGGATATCTTTAAAGATTTCCACGAAGTATGGGGATTTACCCTGTCTATTTAGAGTGAAGCTACTTGAATTAAAGGAAGATGGAAGTGAAATAAAAATCCATGTCAGTAGTCTTTATAATACAAAAGGCTGGACGGTACCTGAAAAAATATCGCAAGAGATAATTAGAAATTCCTTCATTTTAGAGTCGGTTAAAGAAGTTAAGGAACAAGATGTTGATTTCATGATAACGGGTAAGATAAAATCTCATCTCCTGTTTGCCAGGAGAGAAGCGATTACGCTCGCTGAAACCATTAATTACATGAAAAAATATTTGAATTGGAAATTGTGCTTTTTCCATTTTCATCTTTTGGATAGCGTGAATCATAGGACCCTTTCTCGATTATATGAGAAATCACCTTTATACAATGAAAGAGATGCAGAAAAAGCTTGGGAATTTGTGAGAACATCCTATAAAATCGTGGACGAGTTAGTGGGGAATTTGATAAAATCTTGTGTCGATCAAGATACAATTGTAATCTTTCTTTCTGATCATGGCGCCATACCCTCTTGGAGGGTTGCGAATATTCCCTCAGCTTTTAATAAATCGAATCTTATTCAATATGAATGGAATTCTACTAAAAATAGATTCATTATTAATTGGCAGAAGTCTGTAGCATTTCCATATTTAGAACCTCCGCACGTTTGGGTCAATTTAAGAGGAAGAGATCCACAAGGAGTAGTGGAACCAGAAGATTATGAGACGGTAAGAGAAGAGATCATAAGAACATTATATCAAATGAGAGATCCGGATACCAATGAAAATATCGTTAAACTAGCGTTAAAAAAAGAGGAAGCGGGTTTTTTGGGTCAAGATGGTGAAAGAGTGGGAGATGTGGTTTATTTCTTGAATCCAAAATACACTCTTTTCGATGGAGGATTGAATCAACTCAATGCTGCGGAACAATCCACCGATCTCATAGTAAAACCCGAAGCCTATGATTGTACTACTAATTTTGCAGCACATGCTTATTATTTACCCACCCAAAAACATGGAGATTTTTCTATCAGTGTCCCTTTCATGATAAATGGCCCTGGTATTAAGAACGGAGTAGAATTAAAAACTAAAATTAATCTGATAGATGTTGCCCCAACCATCGCTCATTTACTCGAAATATCACCACCGAACACTTCTCAAGGTAGAATCATTCATGAATTAATAAAATGAATTAAATCGGTCTTATATTTTCCCATTTTCATGTTTGAATTCGTCTCATACTTATTCCATTTTACTCCAATATCTTACATTTTTAAAAGGTTTTTAAATAGAATCAAAAATTTACCTTAATCCTAAAAAATACTTTCAATTGGTTATCCAATTCCATCGTAAGAAATGCAATACAATACAAAACTATATTAAGGGAAAATAAGTTTATTGTTCTAATAAAAAATTATATTAAGGTGATATTTATGGCAATACAAATGAGTGCGCAAGAATTTATTTCTGGTATATCTGCGCTGATATTTATCGTAATTTCCGTTATTGTGGGAATACGATTATTAACAAAATACAAGACCCACAAGCAAAATGCATTTATTTTTGCAGGAATCGCGTGGATTGGAATTTCCACTCCTTGGACAAGCAATGCTACGGAATTCCTTAGTGTTTTAATCTTAGGGAATCCCTTAAGTGAAACTGCCTATCTCTTTTTAAGTTATTTCTGGATTCCCATTCCCTTGTTCTTCTGGGTAACCCTTTACATGATATTAAAGCATCCAAAGAACCAGAAAATCGTTACAATCATTCTTTTAATTCAATGGATAATTTATGACACGGTTTTTCTCTATTTTACTCTTACAAATGTATCCGTCATTGGTACAAAAGTGGGATTGTTTGATGATGAGTTAAACCTTCCCTTCTTACTCTACGTGCTTATCGTTTTAATCATTGCTTTAATTACGGGCATTTCTGTGGGATTGGAATCAATGAAATCGGAACAACCAGAAATAAGATTAAAAGGAAAGTTCTTAATAATTGCATGGATTTCCTTTTTCATAACAGGATTACTGGACGCAGGACTGTTTTCTTTAACCACGCTCTTACTGATTCTCGTGAGACTGGGGTTAATTTCAAGCGCTATCGAATTCTATTTCGGCTTTTTCTTGCCAAATTGGCTAAAAAAACGCTTAATAAAAGAGGCGTGATTTTTTTTCCCTCTTTTTTTTTATCTCATAATCTTTGATTTCTAGTTTTAAAAATTTACATCTTTTTTTTAATATTTTTGAATAAAATTGCCATTACAACTATAATTGAAGAAAAACTCAGCCAAATTATTACACGTTAAAAAAGTTAAAACTCAAATATTTATATAGAATGGAATTTAATTATTTTATAGTCTTCTAAGGTTTTTTAAGGTTTTTTAAAAACCTCTTGGAGTTTTTTATTTCTGATCTTTACTGAAAAAAGGTGAATTACCCCCACCCATGATAGTTTTTTTTCAAATAGTTAAAATGGATACATTTATTATATTGTATTACCATTCTAAAATACGTTAAATTTGGAATTATATTCTATATTAAAAAATGTCAAACAAACAATTTTATAAAAGAGTTCTGGTATTGGG
>CAYLZE010000131.1:0-13372 GCA_964388035.1 uncultured archaeon | reverse complement strand
GGACTCAGCATTCCATAGCCCATGCCAAAAGAGTTATCAATAAACCCGCCGATAAAGCCTAAAGCAATAGTAATAATGAGAACTATTAAATCAATTATCAAAATTAATACCCTTTTTATCTTGAGATGCTAAATAGTTTTTAGAAATAATGATAATTAATCATATTTAATTAATCTTAATTAATTATTATTAAAGTGGACATTCTTTTTAAACCTAATGATATTTAATTAGATATAATTATGCTTAATTACTTGACATTAATAGGATTTATACAAGGTTTAGCATCCAAAAATTGTTTGCATCAATCTTATAGTAATACTAATTAAATTAATCCAATTAGCTCAGCTTAAAAAGTCTTTTTATTATAAGATTTGCTTGACTTGATAATTAAAGCATAAGAACTCAATAAGCACAGTTAAATTTAAATTTAGATTGGTTTTTATGATTATGATTATTAACATTAGATTTTTTAGCCATTTCATTACAAGAATATACAGGATAATTGAAATTAAATGTGGTTCACTTTTGATGCATCCCGACAATATTAGCTTCTTTAGTTAAAGAAAGGGAATATCGCCCCAGAAGATATTTAATAAGATCAGACTATTTAATAATTATCATGAAGGTTTTTTTAATCATTTTTGATTCTTTAAGAAAAGATCATGCGGGGAGCACTTATGGGAATAATTGGATACAAACTCCAAATTTTGATAGATTTGCTACCGATTCTCTTGTTTTTGAAAAAGTTTATCCCGAGTCTTTAGCAACAATTCCAGTTAGAAGAACAATTCATACGGGACTCAGAACCTTCCCATTTACTCAAGAAATCCCCCAAATGCGCACGGACGATGTGGTGAAATTGCCAGGATGGACGCCCATTCCTCATGATCAGAGACATTTATCAGAATACCTGCACTCTCACGGCTATTTAACTGCATTAATAACCTCTACCTATCATTATTTTAAACCAAACATGAATTTTCACCTCGGATATGATCAATGGAATTGGATTCGTGGACAAGAAGATGATCATTATCGGGCTTATATTAGAGGAGATAAGGGCAGTATTAATAAAATGATGAAAGATTACGTAGTTAAGAAAAATTTATTCGCTAAAAACTATCAAAAACGAATTTTAAAATCATATTTTCCCAATGTTCAGGATCGGGCAAGAGAAGAGGATTATTTTCCCGCAAGGACTTTTAATAAGGCACTTGAATTCATTAAGGACACGCAATCAGCTAAAAATACATTCTGCTTTATTGATGAATTTGATCCTCACGAGCCTTGGGATCCTCCCTCTCGATTTCTAAATTTATATCTTCATGAACAATATTCGGGATCAAAGGTCATTACTCCCGCATATAGCGAAACCAAGGATTATCTTTCCGAGGAGGAATTAAAGTACATGCGAGCATGCTATGCTGGGGAAGTATCCATGTGTGATTTTTGGTTTGGAAAATTCATGGATGAACTAAAGCAAATGGATCTCTATGATGATTCTTTAATACTATTAACGAGTGATCATGGACATAGTATTGGAGAGCATGAAGCAATAGGAAAATTACCCCAGTTCATGTATCCAGAATTAGTGGATATTCCTCTAATGATCAAACCCCCTGGAGGTATAAAGGGTCCAAAAAGGATAAAAAAAAGTTATGTTTACCATCACGATATTACGGCTACCATTTTAGGATTCATTTCTAAGAAAGTACCCGAAGTGTTTGAAGGTATTGATTTATCATTTTATTTTGATGAGCCTGATCAATATATAACCAATCGCGATTATATAACTTGCGGATTTAATCAACATACACTTTATAAGGACGATAATTTTGGCTTTATTACTTCAAACGATAGGACAGAGCAGAAATTATACGATTTAACAGAAGATCCCTCATGGAATGAAAATATTGCAAGGAATAATCCTAATATTTGTAATGATCTTTTTAAGAAGGTATTAAAAGATGCGAATGGAAAGCTTTTATTAGATGATTCTAACTCAAATAAGGAAGATCTTTCAAAATATTGGTATGTAACGGATAAGTAAGGTAAAAAAAAAGTTATTAAAAATTAAATCGGAAATATAATAATTCCATTCTTTTTTCATAATTTTTCATTAGAATTATCTCTTTTTTGATATTTGAAGTGCTTTTTAACCCACTTTCTTATTTATCCTCTTTTATTTTGATATATTCGTATTTGGATTTCTTTTGCACGTGCAGTTCTTTTAAATCCAAACGTAATTTTTCATATTTTTCTCCGTGATATGGGAAAAGATAAATGAAAATCAAGCTAATGGCATGCATGATGGAGGGAATTATAAACAATAGCAATTTAATTCCTATGATAGCCGTGGCACTTTGAATCATGGAACCTGTAGCAAATCCGTAGAAAGTTAGAACGCCTGTCGCTATTATCGGACCTATGCTATCTGCTGGTTTGAAAATGAGGGAGCTCGTACCTTGGAAAATACTCTCTCTCCTCGTTCCATGTTTTAATTCATCTTCATCTATCGCCACTGTCAGAAGAGCAAAATCAAACACGTTAAATCCGTTAAATATCGAACTAAATGCTAAACAAATCCAAATGATGGCTGGAGCGTTAGTATTTAATACAATCATGAAACTAATTAAATTAGAACATATTAATGCCGTTTTAAAGACCAAAATTGATTTCCGCATTCCCCATGTGGGTTCCACTCTCATGTATAAAACCTGAGAAAAAAATCCGACTCCCATTGTAACCACCATGAAAAAAAACGGAATAAGGGGGCCAGTTCCTAAAATGATTATAAAAGCAAATACAAAAGAAAAGCTCATTGATCGTGCAATATTACCGAAGAAGATATAGCAGGTTCTTGTCAGAAAAGCCCGCGATTTTAATACATCTTTCATGCCCTCTATTAATGTATATTCATGCTCTAATTTTAGTTCTGGTCTCTCATGGAGATATTTAACAGCAATTATGAATAGGATAATACTGATGATGGCAACAATCCCATTAAATATTTGAAATAACTGAAAACTAATATCGAAGATAGATTGCGCGAAAATCACGGGAATTCCGGCAACCGCCATGGTAATATTGGAAAAAAAAGAGAGTTTATATCGCATTTCCATGTTATCCGTCATCTCCGACATCAGAGACATGTATAGACCTACGATAAGAGATAAGAAAGTATCAAAAACGCAAATACTTATAACAAAATGAAGAAAGATTATGATTTGGTTATCATAACTCCAGGGAAACCACATCAAAAAAAAGAAAATTGCCCACAATGGTCCGAACCACTTGATATAAATTAATCTTCTACTTCCCCATTTTTCTTTATTGGTATGGTCGCTGATATTTCCGGTGATAGGGTCATTTAAAGCATTTACAGTGGCGTAAATAACCTGTCCAATAACAAACCAGATTTGTTTAAGACCCAAATAGTTCCAAAAGAAATTTACATACATTAAAGTAAAGATACCTGCTAACAAGGTATTTGAAATAGAACCTATAGAATAAATGAACACGGTCTTTCTCGGTAATTTATCATACTCCATCAAAAATCCTCTTTATTCTCTTACTTACATCTAAATTTAAAATGGTTTATATATAATTTAATATTTCGATGATACTCTTATAAAAATTTCTACTTTTCTCGCTCATAGGTTTTTTTATTATATTAAACGTCGTTGTGAGAAAATCTCATAATTTATAATTTACATAATAGTGAATGATTAGACCATCGAATAGTGGTTAAAATTGCTTTAAGTTCATTCTTCTTATATTTTAACAACGTTTATAATAAATTGGTATGGTATATGAAGGTCAATTGAAGAGAAAGTATTCGCAATAATAATTAACGTTTTTCCAAAAGTTGAATTATAGGATTGGATAAGCGCAAGGAAATTGGCAAATCTTATATCATTCTCCTAAATATCTGTAAAAATTCGCTGAAAATCTTAATTCGCGTAAGAGAAACTATATTTTTTTAAAGCAATTTATCTATTTCAAGATCTTTTTTATTTATTAGTTGAATTAACGATTCAATAAAAAAATAATCACCCCACATGAGAGATTCGTTAAGACCCCAATTCTTTTGCTTGTAGAAACATCCATGAGTGATTATTCCATCTCGATCTGCTTCTGCAAAATAATTCAGGATTAAAGACTTGATTAATTCTTTTGCTTTCTCTTGATAATATTTTTCACCAGTATTCCTATAAATAGTCAAGAATCCTGAACAAGCTATGGCTGCTGCGGATGTATCCCTAATGGAGTCTGGTTTCATTTTTTCATGAAAATCCCAAAATGGAACATTATCAGAGGGTAGGTGATCTATGAAATAGGTTGCTAGCTTTTTGGCAACATCCAAATACATTTTTTCTCGTACTGCTTCAAATGCTATTGCGAAGCCCAAAATTCCCCATGCTTGTCCTCTTGACCAACAAGATTCCGTGTTAATTCCCTGAAAAGATACCTTTTTAAGAATCTCGCTTGTTTTTAAATTAAAAATGATCCCTTGATAAGTGGAACCATCATTCCTCACTAACTCCTGAAGGGTTCTTTGAGAATGGGTTTCAGCAACCTTGCGATATTCATTCGCACCCGTTTCTTTCCACGCCCACCATAATAATTTTAAATTGGGCATGATATCGATTATGATCTCGCCAATTTTCTGATTTTCGAATATCATCTCATCGTAGATCATTCCGAGGTGGCTATTATAGGTAGTTAATTGCGTATCTGCGGCTTCTAAAGCTAATTTTTTAAGATTTTTATCATTCGTAATTTTATAGCCCAGAATGAAAGACGGATAAAAAATGAATCCTAAATCAAAAGTGCGGGATATTCTCCGAATTTCTAGCCTTTTCAACCATTTTAAAGCTTGTTCCTTAAAAATCTCTTCGCCCGTATAAATATACATCCACCATAGTATTCCAATCCAAAATCCACCGGACCAATATCCATCTTGAGTGGTTTGCCATGTTCCATTTTCCGTGATGTGGGGAAAATTCTGAATTTCTAACGTGTTTTTTACCTTTTCTGAACTGCGAGTAAGCGCTTCTTCAAAATCCATGTTTTTTATTATTAACTTTGTTTTAAACTGCTGAATATATTAGTTAAAAAAAACATTTTTAATTATTGGAAAAATCGTGTTATAATCATATCATGGAATTTTCTTCTTAAAATAACCATGCTCGAGCAATATAAAAATGTTTTGAAAAAAGTATTTTTAAATTAGGGTCTATTCTATTTTTTTCAGTGCTTTTAACCCAAGGATTAAAATAGGGAAATAAATTATCGCTTGAATACTTAGATAGATAGCTAAAAATTCATACGGTAGCCATACTGAACTCGGGAATTCTGGCAAAAATATGGAAATTAAAGCTAGAAAACCTATGAACTGCCCTAGTTGGATGAGCAAAATAAGGACCATGTTATTAGTCACATTTTTGCCCTTTTCTCCAAACGTAGGGCGAAAGCACTGGACTCCAATGGCAAACATGATCGCAAATATTCCATAAAATAAAAATGCGACGAAGGATAGTAATGTGTCAATGAAATTTAATCTTAAAACGATACTATAAACGACCATGAGTCCTATATCTATTAGAACTAATAATATCAGTAACATGAATAAATAAGAATAGACCAGTCCATTCACATTTCGTGGAGATCTCTTATACACCCAAAGCAAATCCTTAGAACCTACGAAAATATTGCTGCCAAAAATAAGACTAATGAAGAAACCTCCCATGAAGGTTCTTATTAATAAAAATGTTGCTGTTGCGACTAATCCACTGACATTCGTTGCAATAAAGGGATATAAAATACCGAGAAAAAGAGAGAATCCTGATGCATAGACGAGCTTGAGGATATTTTCTTTTTTCCGAAAAAATTCTTTAAATTACACGATGACTAATCCTTGCCAATTTTTCCCAATAAACATCCTGAAAAATGCATAAACCTTGCTTTCTTCCTCAATACTCATAGAGTGCTTCTCAGTGCCCGCTTCTAGACTAAAAAATGCATCTGCTTTTTTATATGAAAGGTAAATTACCAGTAAGGGTATAATAACAGCTAAACCAATGCTCATCCAAATATTTAGTATAGAAGAATCCAAAAGCGACGGTTCTAGAATATAAATGATAATATTTGAAAACCAAATAGCTGGAAAGAATACAAGCCAATTCTTGAATTCTGGATGACTAAGCAAATATTGAAATAATAATAATATGCTATAGACAAGAACAAGTATTCCAATACCAAATATCACGATTAGCACCTTGGCATAGTCTCTACATTTTTCCGAATCGACAATTTTATGTTCAAACCAGGAGGCTAATATATTACCTAATAAAAGTGCAAATAAGACCATGCAAATAATGTCAACATATATCACCAAGGTTTGTAAAAAGTTTAGATGTATTAATGGATTAATGAGACCCACAATGGCGGGAGTAAGACCAAGAGCATACAATAAAATGAATGGTACTTTCCCCATGAATTCTCCAAAAAATATATCTCCAGCAGTTACCGGCGTGGCTAAAATTATCTCCTTATTTCCAAGTTCTATCCCTCTATAAATAAAATTGGCTGGATATATCAATAGCATTATAAAAACGATCATTAATAAAAATTGAATAATCAATGCAACCGCAGGAAATATAATTGAATTTAACGTTTCACTTTGATCTAGAGTTGGCATAAAAGAATCAAAGAGCATCGGTGCCACAATGAATGCCCATGTTAATATCACGCCATAAAGTATTACAAAATACAGAACACGATGTTGGCGAAATTTGCTTGTTTTCGTTTTAATTTCGTTTTTAGCAATTACGTTCCATGATCCCATTGTATTGAACACCACTTATTATATTATTTCCGCTTCTTTTTTGTTTTTTTATCAGGAATATTAACATTTTTAGCGTTTTCCTCTCGCCAGGCAAGTAAGTCGTCGATATGAGTTACTCCCATTATTTTCAAATAAGCATTTTCCAAATTTTTAGCACCTTGGGAGGAAATAATCTCCTTGGGACTTCCTTGTTCTTTTAACTTCCCTTTATCTATGATGCCAATCATATCGCAGAGCTCTTCTGCCGCATCTAGGAGGTGGGTACACATGAATAGTGTTTTATCTGCCTTTTTAGTCAGTTCAGAGATGAGATCTTTTACCATCCTTTGTGCAGCGGGATCTAAATTCGAAGTGGGCTCATCAAGAAATATAATTTTAGGATCTTGAATTAATGCCGCAAATAAACAGACCTTCTGTTTCATGCCCCGCGAGTAGTCTTCTAAAAGATCATTTTCTCTTCCTTCTAAATCAAAAATTTCTAAAAGTTCATCAATGCGAGTTGCAATCTTTTGTTTAGGGATATAATAAAGCTCCCCGATAAACTGCAAAAACTCTTTAGCAGTGAGTTTTTGATACAATCCCGGCGATTCTGGTAAAAATCCGCAAATCATTTTTAGCTCGCCACTTTGAGTTAAAATATCAAAACCCCCCACCTTTGCAGTTCCTCCTGTTGGTTTAATGATTGCATTTAACATTCGAACTGTGGTTGTTTTCCCCGCACCGTTTGGTCCTAACAAGCTATAAGTCTGGCCATAAGGGATCTCTAAGCTTAAACCATCCACAGCTATGGTGTTTCCAAAATCTTTCATAAGACTTATGGTTTTAATTGCAAAATTATCCATTTTATTTTATATCTCTTTCAACAATATTCTAAATTAAAATTAATTATAACTAAGATTTATATATATATCTTCTCTAAGATAATGAAGACCAACTCGTTCAAAAAGCATAAAACCAAACTTAAGTGGATTCAATTAAAAGTTAATAGGTTAGGTAAATTGATATAACTCCTGGAACTATATGGCCAATAGAGCGATATCCTAACGTTTTTGCTTTACTTTTTTCTTCTCCTCATAATTTTAGTATAGGCACTAAAATTATATTCATCAATCTTCTAACAAAAAATAACGTTCTTTAAAGTTTAAAAAAGAACGCATGATTATTAAAAGGACGATAATAAAATAGTATTTAAGACCGAATTCATTTAAATCCTTGATTATTTCGTTTAATCATGTTCATAGAAAATTAAGTATCATATTTTGCTTAAATATCATGGATGATTCTTCACTACCTTGTAAAAGTGATCCTGAAAAGGATGAGGGAGAAATAAAGAAGCAAAATCAGGAGACTCCCCTTGATGAGGAGAGCTTGAAACATAGAACAAGGAAAGTATCCATTTTAGAAGGAGTATTTGGGGTATCCAGCGGCACTTTAAGTGATAATTACATCATCCCTTTTGCTCTCGCTATAGGAGCATCCCCCTTTCAAGTGGGCATCTTGTACTCTTTTGGGGGATTGTTCTCTCCTATCGGGCAAATACTTGGATCACGTCAAATTAAAAATAATTCTCGGAGAAAAGTCCTTCTTCAAGGAATTATAGGACAAGCTTCAATGTGGCCTTTATTCTTACTCATCGCCATTTTATTCATGCATGATCTACTCGTGAATGTTCTTTCTTGGATCCTTATTCTCCTTTATCTTGTATATATGATAAGCGGAGGAGTCATGACACCCCCTTGGTTTTCGGTAATGGGCGATGTGATTCCAGAGGATTCTCGTGGACGATATTTTGCCAGAAGAAATTTAATAACGACGGGTATTGCTCTTTTTAGCACATTCTTATTATCCATTGCATTGGATTGGTACAAAAACCAGCAGCAAGTTATCATTGGATTCATATTAATTTTTCTTGTAGGACTAATTACGAGATTATTCTCTTTTTTTTTATTTACTAAGCATTATTATCCACCTTTTGAGATACGTACTGAAGATCATATTGGTTTTAAACAATTTGTTTACAAACTACCGAAAGACAACTTCGGGAAATTCACTATTTTCGTTGCATTTGTGACCTTTGGGCTATGGATTGCATCCCCTTTTTTTTCGATATACATGTTAGATGAATTGCATTTTTCATATATCGTATTTGTTATAGTTAATCTCTCTTCCTCTGTTATTGCATTAGGTGTATTTCCATTCTTAGGGAAATTCGGAGATAAATACGGAAATGTTCATTTACTTCGTTTAGGGGCAATTTTAATTCCTTTTTTACCGATAATGTGGTTATTTTTCTCTAGTCCACTCGCTCTGATCCTAGGTCCTCAGGTTGTGGGCGGAATTGGATGGACGGCATTTAACTTGGCGGCATCCAATTTTATTTATGATAATATTCCTCGTAAGAATAGAGGAGAATGTTTGGCTTTATATAACTTCCTGCTGGGAATAGGTATCGTGTTAGGTGGTTTAACGGGGAGTCTTATCGTTAGTTTTGTTTCCCTTCCTTTCATTAATAATTATCTTTTCGTATTTTTGATTTCGGGGATAGTTCGACTCATTGGGGTTATATTGTTCTTACCTAGAATAAAAGAAGTGCGAATCACTCTCACGAAACCTATATTCAATATCAAAAACTCCAGTTTCTATAAGTGGCTCTATGATTTAACTTTAAGAGATCCAAAAAGAAAGAGATTATTGAAGCCAGATTGATAGAATTAAGAAAAATTTGTAAATACATGCCATATCAATTATCTTCTAAGTATAAAAAAAAGTCTAATCTTTAATTTTAAACATTTAAACATTAGAACACGATAATCTACCGGTGAATATATGATCTTGGTTTAAGAGAAATTCTTTAAAAAAGGCTTTTGATGTAAAAAAACAATTTGTCAAGAATTCTTTATACTTGTCAATTTGAATTAATGACTCTAATTATAGCAATTATTTTATATGGTATAATACTCATTTGTTAAATATAGAATAAATATTAAAACAGTTTTAAAACTAGGTGGATATTGATGTTATTGGTATTGCCTTACAATGTTAATTTAAAAACAACCGTCTGGGTTATTGTCATGGGCTATTTAGCAATTATAGGGATCTTTTTTCTCTATAAAGCATCAAAAAGCTCAGAAGAAGTGATTTCTCAAAAAGCCATGCTTCGCTCGATTGGACTCTTCTTTCTATTATACTTGGCTGTTCGATTTTTTTTCATTTTGTCAGATTATGAGCGCAATGCGAATGGAGAGTCCCTTCTCTATTTTAGATATGTAGCCATCTCCTATATATTCCAAATCATTGCATTTATTAATATCATCTATGTTTTTGAGAAATATATCATTAAAAGAACCCGGTACATGATGAGCATTAGCATTTTAATCGTGCTTGGGATTAACGTTATTATCATATTTTTCCCGCTTTATATGTCAACGGCTCGATATATAAATTATGGTCTGCTATATACCGAGGTTGCGATTTTGGTTCTTTTATTCCTTTATTTAGCAATAAAAACTCCCGGTGAATTAAGAAAAAATGCAATTTTCACAATGATTGGATTAATCATTTTAGTCGCTGCGTCCTTTTTGGATTCTGACTTCTTGATAACAGCAGGGATTGTTCAACCCTATTACTCACCAATCGTATATGCTATTGGAGCTACAATCTTTGCCTATGGTTATAGACAACTATAATAACTATTCTTTTTCTTTCTCTTTTTTTATTGAAAACAATAAATAAAGAATTTACTTGAAGGAGATACGCAGTTCAAAATTAGATGTCTCGATCTTTTTTATGAAATTATAAGAATTAAAATTTTATTGAAATAGCTATTAGCTTTATAAAATTGCTATTAATAATTTCTTATCTATAGAATAGTATTGAACAAATTGATGTTACGATAAAAATGACTCAAAAATCATTAAAAAAAAAAGTGATCATAACAGCCGCTTTAGTTGGAGGTAGAACAACTAAAGATCAAAATCCTGCCACACCTTATACGGTGGAAGAGTATTCGGAAGAAGCTAGAAAATGTTTCGAGAAGGGAGCGTCTGTAGTTCACATTCATGCAAGGGGGGATGATGGACAAGCTACTACAGATCCAAAACGTTATGAAGAGATCGTCAATGGTATAAACGAAAAATCCCCTGAGCTTATCATCAATATTACAACGGGGCCTGGTAATGATTGGAAAGAACGAACGGCACCCATCAAATTAATTAAGCCCGAAATGTGCTCTTTAAACGTGGAGACCATGAATTTTGCATTCGGAAATTGGAAAACAGGTATCGTTCGAGGAGAATTCACTTATGAGCATACCTTTAGAGTGATAAAAAAAATAGCAAATGTTATAAATAAACTTGAAATCAAACCCGAATTAGAATTATTTAGCGAATCGGGCATGTATAACATTCTTTTCCTCCAAAGAAAGGAAATGCTCCCCGAACCCCTTCACGTACAATATGTATTTGGTGTTTTGGGTGGTATACCTTTCTCGTTGGAAAATCTCTCTCATCTTCGGAATATTACACCTGCTAATGCCACTTGGACCGTGGGAGGAGTGGCTGGGATCAATCAAATAAAATGCAACATGTGTGCTGCAGCGTTAGGAGGCCATTTGAGGGTGGGATTAGAAGATAATATTCGAAATCCAGATGGTTCATTATCAAAAGGCAGTTGGGAACAAGTTAAATGGGCCGCAAAATTAATCGAAATGGCAGGAAGGGAAGTGGCAACTCCAGAAGAAACCAGTAGGATCTTAAATCTACACTCATAGATTCATTGAAATAAGAATTGTACTTACTTGATTCTTTATTTTTTCACGAAATTTCTTTGTATTCTTTCAGTTTATTACAATTTCATGATACTCTTGAAAAATTTTAAAATTAGAATTCATGAAATCTAAAGTTATATAAATAAAAAAGAAGAAATAAGAATTGTCATAAATCATGAAATATAGACCTCATGGGAAATATGGAAAAAAGGATCGGAATGCATTTTCACTTTTCTTGATTATTAGTGGGATTCTTATTTCGTATTTTATGGGAGGGTTTTATTTTGTTTGGCACATTCCCTTTGAAGCTACCATGACTTATGATATCGACACTTCCCGATTTATAGCGCCAAATTTTGCTCGCCTGCAAAAGATGGCTAAAACTTTTAATTATTATTTCGATACGGATAACAGCCCTCTTGATTATACGTTAACCGTAGACTGGAAAGATATTAAATATAAACAGATTGACCATTACGGAACCACGGGAGACGCGGCCATTTGGAGCGGGATGAATTTAGCGGCTCAATCCTACCATTATGCCGTAGCTAAAGAATCTGGAGATCCGGATGAAATTCGCTATGCGCTCAACCTTGTAGAAAAAACCTTAAGGGGCGTGAGCTTGCTCATCGCAGTGCCAAGTGGAGGCATTGGTGAGAGCTATCCCGCCCTATTGGCAAGAGCCGTGTGTCCTAAAGCTTGGGAAAAAAGGGGAAATCCTCCTCTAGATGGTTTTGGCGAAGGTCAGCGGGATCCGAATGACATTTTTGATGGAGTAGGTCCTTATTCAGATTATTGGTGGAAAGGATATCCCTCAACAGACCAATGGAGCGGTATCATTTTAGGATTAGGACAATGTGCAAGAATCTTCATGAATGAAACTGGGCAAGAAACAGCATGGATCCGTACTCGCGTGCACGATCTGGCCATTCAAATTGTTGAGAGTTATAGAAAAAGCAATTGGATGATTTTAGACCAGACGCCCTCGGGAAATAGTAGAACAACCGGACAAGATTTTAAGATTAGCGTTGAGATGGTGGGTTCATGGACATTGTCCATATTAAAAATGGGAATGGTAGCTGTTCCCGACAGATATACTAAACTATATTATCATTATGCTTTAGAAAGAAATTATATTAACTACATGGAAACCGATTATAGGATATTTAATTTATTTAATTATTATTCTCTGAACATAAACTTCAATGTTTTAACAAATTTGGTCAGTTTGGAAGAAGATCCGAGCTTGCGAATTAGATATGAAAATATCGTGAATAAAATCTATTATCCTATCATCAGAACTTCTCGCAATGCCTGGTTTAACTTAGCTTATTTATTAATGATGCATGTGGATAGCATGGGAAAATTGGATGATGATAGAAAAGAAATAAGGTTAGATGTTCTAGACCAATTAATGCGGTTCGATGTACCAAGGGCTCCTAATGGGACTACACGCGTGCCAGAACGAGGCGGAGATAGAAATCCCGTTCCTTATACATATTCGGATCCTACGGAAAAATATCGAGCAAATCTTATCCTAAATTTCCTTTATGGATGGATTTTTGACATGTATTCAAAGAAGGTATATAGCCATCCTAAAACCACAGATGAATACCACGAGGAGGACTTTTTATGGCAAAGAACCCCTTGGGAACCTTCTGGGAAAAGCTCCGCTACAAGACAAGATTCGGGTTTAGCATTTCTCCTTCCTTACTATATTGGAAGATATTTAAATCTATTTCCAGGAACAATATAAA
>CAYLZE010000130.1:0-13401 GCA_964388035.1 uncultured archaeon | reverse complement strand
ATACAAATGAAAGGGTTTTACTAATAATTGAGATTCTGCTCGGTTTATTTTTTATTTTTGAATTTATATTTTTATTATTAGGGTTATAACTAATTTTTATAACCTGAAGATGTTATAAATAATAAATGAATAACTATTACGAAATTCAGATTCATACCTTCTTATAAAATTTAAGTAATTTTCAATGATAGTAGAGAATAGGATTTCATTGAGGCAAGTCGAAATTATTAGCAATAAAAAGATCTTTCAAACTGTAGAACAAGCTTTAATTTAGTATATTTTTGAATCAAGAGAAATTTTTAATATAATTATTCTTTCACATAAATATCTTAAGCTTATAGAAATTATCGACTTATATCACTCTAAACTTATAATAGACAATTATGAAAGTTAAAAATAAGAAACCTTTACTTTTAATTCTAATCTTTCTCTTTCATTTAATTTATATATTGATTTATGGCTCCATTTTTGGATTTTATAAGGGTGCTGATGCAATAAATTACTATAATTTAGCAGAAGGGAAAGAGGTGTATCCTCCCTTTAATAATCGTATTTTCATTCCATTTATTGTTAGTTGTTTTCCTATTGAGATTCATGAGACTATATTTAAAATAATAATTATTGTATCCATGTCTTCCATTCCAATTATCATATATTTACTTTTAGAGGCATATAATTATCGTCTTGAAACAAGATTATTCGCTTTGATAATATATATTGGATCTTCGTTTTTTCTCTCTTTATCTTTCGATTACGGATTAATAGATGCCCCTTTTTACCTTATTATCATGGTCTTATTATTATATGTGAAGAAAGGAAAATATATTATAACAAGCCTAGTCTTGATATTGGCATATTTCACCAAAGAAGCAGCACTTTTTTATGTCCCCATAATATTAATAAATGCGATCTATGATAAAAATCTTAGATTAATTCTTTCAATAATAATCGTATCCATTGTTTTAGGCGCAGTATACCTTATAAATAATTATGGAAGACCTTTTGATTTTAACTTTTTCTTAACAAACCTTGCTTATCATAATATTTCTCTTAACCATGGGATTATAAATGCATTGGTTCAATTTATAATCTTAATTTACGGATATTGTTTATACTTAATGAGCATCGTTATTTTTTTTGTATTTATAGGATTTTTAAAATCGGAATTTAGGGAAAAGATAAACCTCATTTTTATTTTTTTAGTAATGCTGTTTTCTCTATTTGGAGCTGTTGATTGGTCAAGAATGTTTTTTTTAATATTTCCATTAATTATTATTATATGGGCAAAACCTTTTGAAGAGGTACTCTATTTTAAGGCTTTTAACAATAAATTAATCTTATCTGTGCTAATATTTACATCAGGTGGTTGGTTAATTATATACCCAATCGCTAGCAAAATACTTTATGATTTTTTTTATAATTCAAGTTTGCAAATTATTGTATATGCACTTCTGTCCTTACCCTTATTAGTAATATATTTCCTCTATTTTAAATTAAATATGCATTTAAAAATTATCACAATACTTTCAAAGGATATTGTTTCAATAAAGAAGAAATTTATAGAAAATTCTGTATCAAATAATTCTATTTCATAGACGAATAGAAAATATTATTTGTTTTTGATAAAATCAAATATTTATTTTAAAATTGGAAAATTTTAGGAAAGCAAATGTTGTTACAAAAGGAATTATTTCTGTATTCAATAATGACTCGTCATAGAATTAATAAATATTTAGCAGATTCATCTCAGAGAGAACTGTTAGAATTTGAAATATATAAATCTATCTACTAAGTATATTAATAGAAATTTTAGAATTATTATCCTTAATGTTTAATTTACTTTATAAATAAAGAAATAAAAAAAAACTTCTTAAATCGTTAATGCTAATTATTAAATAAAATTTAGAGGTTCTTTTATGAGTAAAAAATTAAAAGGAATAACAAGTCCTCCAAGTAAGGAAGAATTAGAAACACGGTACAGAAAAGTACGGAAATTGATGGAAGAAAATAAATTAGATTATTATGTATGTTTCGATCCCGTCAACATTTATTATCTAACAAATTTTGCTTTCTATGTCCATGAGCGTCCATTTATCTTGGTTATCCCCAAAGAGGGGCTTCCAAAAATGTTAATCCCTCAATTAGAAGAGGGACACGTTCGTCTAAGAGCAAGGTGCGAATTGGAATTTGTCATTTATTTTGAATTTCCGATGAGGAGCGGGGAAAATTGGTATGATTATTACAGAAAAATCATTCCAAAGGATGCAAAAGTGGGTGTTGAATCCATAATGCCTGCCGGGATTCTCCAAAAAACACCGGGAACCGTTAAAATTATTGATATAGTCGAAGATGTTCGGTTAATAAAGTCGGAATATGAAATCGGACGGTCAGTTCATGCTTGCAAGGTAGTAAATAAAGGCCATAAAGCCGTTTTAAAAGCATGTAAACCTGGTACCCTCTTGTTTGCAATATATAAGGAAGCAAATAATGCAATGACAAATGCAATTATAAAAGATATCCCTGATGCAAATTTTAAGGTAACTCAAACCATGGGAATTGTCTGGCCGCCATCCATTTCTCATGACCCGCACTTAGTTCCCAATATCTTTGATAAGATAGAAGAAGGAGGCCCTCACGTTTCGATAGTTCAAGCACAAGTGGATGGATATGGGGTGGAGATCGAAAGATCCTTTTTCTTGGGAGAGATGCCTGAAAAAGCTAAAAAACCATTTGCAACAGTTCTGAAAGCAAGAGAGATGGCCTATAGCATGCTTACTCCAGGTAGAATAATGAGTGAAATCGATTTAAAAGTCAAAAAGTTTCTCAAGGAGCAAGGATACGGAAACAACATCTTGCACCGCACTGGACATGGCTTAGGAATAACAGGACATGAAGCACCTTATCTTGCAGAAGGATATGATCATCCCTTGCAAGCAGGAATGCTAGTTAGTGTTGAACCCGGAATTTATATACCCGGAGTAGGCGGATTTAGACACTCAGATACGGTTTTAATTACGGAGGATGGATACGAAAAACTAACTAGCGCTCCAGAAACCATGGATGAGGTAGTTCTCAAAATTTAATTTCTTTTAAGTCCAATTTTCTTTTCTTACTTTTATTCTTAAAGAATCTAATAATACTTGTTAACTCACATTAACTTATTTCGCCAGTAATCTCATCCAGATTTTTTCTGAGCGTTGGTTTTGGGACTTCCCCTTTAATATATCCCATTGGTAATACCGTGAGAAGATAATCTTCTTCGCTTAGGCTCAAGAAGTTTTTCACTTTTTCTCGATCCATAGTTCCGATCCAACAAGTTCCGATGTCGAGGGACCAAGCCATTAACATCATGCTCATTGAAGCTAAAGTGGCATCCTGAATATACCAATTTGGATTTTCAGTTTTTTTTCCAATTATGGCAATAGCGAGCGGTGCATTTTTAAGGAATTTACCATAAACTGCAGTTCCGGATATTTTTTTAAGAAGATCCTTATCCTTAATTACTATAAATCTCCATGGCTGCTTATTCGAAGCACTGGGTGTCCATTGAGCCGCTTCTAAAATCATGGTAATATCTTTTTCTGAGATAGATTTATCTTTAAAATTTCGGATGCTTCTTCGACTTTTTAAAAAGTCTAATAATTTTTGCGGTTCTATTATCATATTTTGTTCAAATTTATATGTTACGAGGAGTAAGATGAGAAAATATATAAATTAGAGTACAATGTTTTTAACATGTATGCGTTCAGAAAAACTGGAAGAAAATTTGCCAATAAATCCTTGAATACTGCTTTACATCGGGAAGCTCAAGAGTTATTAAAAACGCATTATCCTACCAAACGCCACGGCGGTCACGATTCCTATTTTTATGGTTTTTTATGTTGTATTTATGATGGAATTGAAGATTTGAACGAAATTAAAAAAGTCATGAGCTCATTTTTTATTTCTTCTACTAAACAATTAGTAGTTGAAGATGAAGATATTAAGGAATTTATAGAACATGCCAAAAAACAAAAATTGATTGAAATAAAAAATGGGAATCAGCTTAATTTAACTTCAGAAGGTAGAAAACTCGTAGAAGCATCCTTCTGTAATACCCTTTTTACCAGTCATTACATGCAAATTCTCATGAATAAGCACACCATAATGATTTTAACAGCAATCTGTTTAATCTTTCTCTCGTTCTTTAAAATACTGATTGGATTTCAAATTGATTCTCAAGGAATGATTTCGGAAGGTTTTGAAAACTTAACGGATCTCATAAAAATTGGTATTATTTATCTGGTGGCTTTTTACTTTAAAAAAGATAAATTAGCAAGTGTAATTATTATAGGATTAATGTTAATTACCGGATTTACTTTATTATGGGACAGCATTGAGAAGTTATTCAATCCCCTTCCCATTATACCTACAATTCAAGCTTATCTCATAGGGGGATGTTCTATTGCTTTAAATTATGGTCTAATGTATGGAAAGAGTCTTATTGGTAGGACCTCGGGTAATTTGTCATTATTAAGTGATTCCAAGGACTCAGAATTAAACGTAAAGATTTCCTTAGGGGTGCTAATTGGATTGACGTTTGCAATCTTTCATTTCTATTTTGTTGATGCAATTGTCGGAATTATCATTTCCATTCTAATTTTCAAAGAGGGTATTGAAGTGTTGCGGGAAATATTAGCTAAAGAAGAGGATTTTGATATAACTGAGATAAAGGTAGCCGCCGACCAGATCTATGAAAATCGATTGACGGGATATTTGTTGGGAAGCATTCGTCGTGAAAAAATATCCCAAGCAGATTTAATTAAAAAATTTGAAACGGGACTTAAGCACGGAAGATTATATTATCGAGGGTTTGCGGATTTTTTTTATAATAATTTAGGAGCTGATATCGTGGAAAAACATCTTAATAAGTTAATCAAACAAGACATGATAGAAAAAATCGAGGATAGTTTGATACTTACAAAAAAAGGCCAAAAAATGTTCTTTAATTTAAAAATTAAAGAGTATAAGGAAAGAATGGAAAATGTGGATGTTGGAAATGTTTTTAATGTACACCAATTATATTGCATTGCATTCATTATAATTCTAATTCTATTAATTTTGTATGCGAATCAAATAAACTCTCTATTAGCAGGCATCTAAGAATTTATTTCTTTCTTAAATTTTCATCAAGCCATCTTTAATTCCTTCATTTTTATAATTCGTTAACAAACATTTAACAAACATCTATAATTCAGTAGAATTGCTAACTTATACATGAAAGTTAGGCCTCAAGATTAATGGTTTAGAAAAGTAATGAGAGAAAACATGGTATTTACATTTTGGTTCTAACATCAACCCGAGAAAAAAATATTTTATCATTCAAAAATTAATTTGAACCAAAAAATATATGACGAGAGTTTTTTTTGTGAAAAATTGAGTAATTACTTTCATAAAATTTGATTTTAACTACCCTAGGTTTTATTAAAAAATTATTTAAATTTCATGAAATTTTATGAAAGTTAAATTTTTATTCATAATCTTTATTATTATTATAACAAATTCTCACAATTTAACATGCTGTTTATTTAAAATTGTGTATTACAAAAATATCAAAAATGAAATCTGAATAAACCATGAGTCTCAAGGAATTTCCAAAGGAATTATTTAGCCGATATGGCTTGAATGAAAATCAGATAAAAGTATACTTAGGATATTTGCGAGCTCCCAGAGCAACGCCAAGCCAAGTTTATTTAATGTTTTCCGAAGAAGATGGCATCGAATATGATGAGGTAACCAAAATAACTGCATCTTTAGAAGAGAAGGGTTTTGTAAAGAAAATTGAGGGTGCTATTGCAGGATTAGATAGATATATCCCTCTAGAACCCTATTTAAGTTTATTCATTAAGGAATCGGAAGTATTTAAAAAAGAAATCTCTTCAATTAAAAATAACATATTAGTCGAACAATCGAATCAATTTAAAAAGTTAGATGATGTACAAGCAGGAAAAATAGGCGAGATTAATAAAGCTGTAGCTTCCCAAGTTAAAGAGTTTTCTCAAAGTACTGACAATCAGTATAAAGAAGTAAAAACTACCATTGAAGAGAAAAAAAATTCTTTTACTTCTGCGAATAAAACTTTAGAAAGTCAATTACATGAAAATATAGAAAAAGATTATTCTGAATTAAAAGGAGATTTTCAGAGTTTGGATTCAGAATTGCTCTCAATTTCCGATTCTCATAAAAATTCTATCAAAACTTTTGAAAAGAAAGTCCATAATATTAAGGATACTCTAAATGCCGATTTAAAAGCAATTTCTAAAGCTTTTGTTGAGATGAATCAAAATGAAATCGAGACTGCTAAACAAGGAATTAGTTCCATTGTTGCTGATATGTTGAAAGATTTTGATGAGCGTGCAGAAACATTAAAAATGGAATTAAAGAAAAATCTCGATGAGCACGTGGATCGCCATGCTAGCATTGCTAATGAATTAAAACCACAAATGGAGCAAATTCTTGATAAATACTTGGAACGCATGGAAAAAATAGTAAACGATTTAAAAAATCAAATCTCCAAGTTATTAAAAACGCATGAGAGTCAAATGCAAAAATCCACAGACAATCTACAATCGGACTTGAAATCTAAAATTGAAAAACGACATGAAACTTTAGCGGAACAAACTACCAATTTCAAGAACACTACCGTGAGATTAATTGATAATTTGTTAGAACATGCTAATCGTTTTACTGATTTTTCTGAAGACATAGCAAAAAAGGGATTTTTCTGGGCAGGGAAAAAAGCAAAATACAAGGCAAGAAACGAGGCTGTTATTCGTGATGTCCTTACTTACACGGAGCCAATGAGAGAATCGTTTTCAAGTGAATGTAATGGATATATAGATAATACTAGAGCCACTTCTAGTGAGTTGAAAAATGAAATTACTTCCGTGATATCGAACGAGTTTGAAACCATCTCGAGTGAAACAGAAAGTTTAAATAATGAAGCACAAAAGTCACTTGAAGCCCAATTAGAGATTTTAGCTACTGATATGACCTCAGAAATTGATACAACGTTACAAAAGGGCGTGAAAGACTGCTCCGAAACGACAATTAAATTAAAAGATTCCTTAGAAAGTAGTGTTTCCCAGCATAATATGCAATATGGAGACGAAATAAAAAGACATGAAGAGACAACGTTAAGACACTATAGTAATTTTGATAAAGATATTAAGACTAAAAATGAAGACTGGATAAAAGATGTTGATGTTAAATTTACATCTGGAAAAAAGGATGCATCCACGATCGTTGAAGACATCATCAGAGAGATCGATAATTTTGTCTCCAAGAGAAAAAAAGTGGGCGAAGATCGATTAAATAAAGTTCGCATGGATTTTGATAATTCTAAAACTTTTGTTTCTGATACCACTTCTAAACAAATTACGGGTTGGAATGAAACTTCCTCTAAAATGGATTCTAGCATTGAGCAAGTCTTGACTCGCCATAAAAAATCTTATCAAGAAAATGCAACCACGCTCGAGAATAGTTTAACAACGACTATTATGAACAACATTCAATCAGAAAAAGATATAATTTCAGATTTTAATACGAATATTATAAAAGCTATCAAGGATGCCACCGATATTGCTGAAACGAATGAAGATCAATTAAAAGAAATTCATGTCGCCTCTTCGAATATCAAAGAAACAGCAAAAATAACAACTTGGCATACTGTCGGAAGAGCAGCTTTGATTTCTTGCATTAGGGACATGATTTATCGCGTGAAATCCTCCATAATCATTGTTATCCCCGAAGTTTTACCCGAAGTTTTGAAATTTGTTTCTGAAATGGCTTATCAGAAGAAAGCGGCAAGATTCATGATCACCAGCAACTTCGACTTAGAAGTATATAGTCCCATCCTCAATAAAATGAAATTATTAGGAAACATTCAATTCAGACAATTATCCACCCCTGGAGAATATTATGCAGTAACAAGAGATGCGGAAGAAGTTATCATTGCACCGGCTACGGCGGATGAATCGCAACTTATTAGCATGGTATCTACACAAGATTCTTATGCAAAATTGTATTCTCAATTTATTGGTCCAATTTTCACCGCAAATTCTCGACCCATCCGCTAAAGAGTCGCAATTAAATAAGAGGTAAGCAAAAATAGGTAAAATCCTGCTAAATATTTTGATTTAAATTCTAAATTTTCTTTTATTTTATTATTTAAATGAAGAAGGTTCAAAATAATTCTGATTTAATCAAATAACTTGAAGATCATTCTTCTTATTTTGATTTAAGCTTAGAAGGAAATATTTTAAAAACCCTAAATAGTTTAAGTTTTTGAAAAATAATAAAGTTAAAATTAATCCGTCATAGGAATTAATCCCAATCGGGTTTTTTTACAGAGCTATCGTCATCTTCACTATGGACCCGTTTGAGATCGATATCGCTATAGCCTGGTAAGCTATTTAAAAGAAGACGCATTGCATTTTTTATGTCTTTAGAGGAGGTTATAAATCTTCCTACAATAAGAATATCGGCATTCATTTCCAAAGCATAGCGAGCAGATCGGTGATCTATGCCTCCTGCCACTGCTACTAACACGCGATCTCGTCCCGAAACAAGTTTTTGGTCTTTATAGATTTCCTTTATCTTGGCGATATTTTTCCAATGCAATTTCTGAGCATCATCAGTTCCTGTCGCTGCGTTTTCCGCATCTATGGCTCTATGAAGAATAACGACATCGGGAGTTTGTTTTAATTGTTTCAATTTTTCAATGGGATTAGTTAATTCCATGGTATCCACAAAAGCATAAATCCCTAATCTTTGAGCTTCGAGAATGAATTTGTCAAGAGAACTAGGCGACGCTAATCCACTAGCAACCACTGCGTCGCTAGTTGCATCGAAAGCGAAATCTACTTCAAGTTTCCCCACATCTAAGGTCTTTAAATCAGCAACAATAAATTTATCTTCCGCTAATTCTCGTATTTCACTAATTGCTTCCATTCCGTATTTTTTAAGAAAAGGAGTACCAATTTCCAAGATGATCCGATCACTTTTCGGTAAGCCTTTAACCACTTTTTTCTGATGTTCGATGGAAGGATCATCTAGCGCAACTTGAATATACGGGGGTCTCCAGAGTCTAGGAACTCTCATACCTGCCACGGGATGTCTTGCCCGGTCCTTATCATAAAATATTTTCTCAATAGGAGGATATCCCATCAAGGCTCTTTTAATGGCTAATTTAGTGGCACCATAATTATATTGATAAATTCGTCTATAATCAGAAGCTTCAGGATGGATGAAAACACTGGCAATGATGACCCATTCATCGAGTTTTTCCATGGGAATTATTCCCTCTTCGACAGCATCTGCAACTCCTTTCGACACGGCTGCTTGTGCGGGCCCAAAGATTTTATTAGCATCTTCCATCTTTTCTATGGTCACTTTGGGTACGATGAGGGTATAGGGTTTTGATAAAAGATTGGGTCTAATGCAAGATAACAATCCCCCATGTCCCATGCTGGGAGTGGAGATGCTATTAGCAAAGGAAATACCAATGGGACCTTGTTTTGAACCTATTATTAAATCAATGTGAGCTAAATTTTGACCTTCTCCGATTAAGGCTTCACCCACATAATATTCATTATCCATCTACAACACTTTATTAAATGTTTATTTAAATTTTTAATTTGTTTCGATTTTTTATAATTTAAAATCGTTACTACATGTTAATTATAACGATATTGGTTAATAATTTTACTCGATTTTTTAATATTATGGTAAGGATTACTCGACCAATTGAAAAGAAATTATATATAGGTGTAAAGGAAAATAGGAAGAATATTGCCTCCAAAATTATTCTTCTGAATAAATCCTTTCTACTTTTTTTAACCACTTCGTCAGTTTTAAGAGTTGATCCTTTTTTAAATCCTTGGTTTCAAAAATCAGATGTTCACAATCATATTTTTTAAAATCGCTTTCAAAAATGTTGATTCCGAATTGTTTAGCTTGATCCCATAATTTCGATCCCGGAAATGGAGTTGCCACAAAATAATTAATTTTATCTTCTTTCTGGAAAGGTAATGACTTTATAAATCGAATTGTTTTACACACCGTATTGATTGTTTCTCCGGGTAATCCAAATACAAAATATGCTTGAACGGGAATTGTATTTTCTTTTAATATTGTTATCCCTTTTTTGACCTGCAGGGGATCTTGATATTTAAAATTCATTTTAAGCACCTTATCGCTCGCTGACTCTATTCCCGTGGCAACTAATTTGCATCCGGCTGTCTTTAAAAGCACCCCTTGTTCTCTCGTTAATTTATCAACTCTTAATTCGCATCCCCATGGTATTTCAAATTGATTTTTAATAACCATGTTACAGAAATTTATGAGATACTTTTCACTGATATTCAGATTATCATAAAAATTAATATAAGAATAGGTCTGCATGGATAATATATCTCGTATCTCTGTCTCTATGGATTCAATACTTCTTAACCTCACAGTATTTTTGAATAGTTGCTGCCTGACGCAAAAAGAACATTGATTGGGACATCCTCGATTTACAATAATATTAGCTACAGAATAATAATAACTTTCATGCGTTAATTTATATCTCGCAGGTAAGGGCAAAGCTTCTAGATTTATCAATTCTTCGTCAAATCCCGTGAATCTGATTTCTTCATTTGCATTAACGAATGCAATTCCCTTGATGAGAGTGAGTTTTTCCTCGAATTCTTTAAGATTTATTTCATGATTTTGCATGGAAAAAAATAACTGAACCAATCTTAAAAAGCTTCTCTCAGACTCACCTACACATATATAATCTATAATTCTTTTTTTGATTCCATATTCTTTTAGCACTACTTTAAATTGAAAAGAGACATGAGGACCTCCAAGAACCATTATCTTATGTGGATCTGCTTCCTTGATAATGTTAGCGATTTTTATAGCGATATGGAACGTGTTTGTCAAGCATGTTATACCGAATATTTGGTAATGAGGTATTTTACTTCTAATGAGATCTTCTAATTCAAAAGGAGAAATATCATGATATTGCTCCAAATCCAAAATATCGACAGAAATCTCATTTGCATCTAGAATAGCAGTTAAATATAAAAGTCCTAAATTTGGTTCTCGAATACACGGTTCCTTTCTTTTCGAGTCCTTACAAGTTTTTGGATTGATTAATAAAATCATTCTTTTTTTTCTTTTTCTATAGATTTTATCTTTTCAAATAGCTCGACTTGTTTTATTTCTTCTACTGTAAATTCTGCGGGTGGCACTTGAAAAGCATCAATTAAAGATTCCAGATTTCCTTCATTAGTAAATTTTGGATTTTTAGTTATGGGGATATTTAATTCTAAGGGTTGAGACCTTTCTTTTTCGGGTATTAATAACTCCACAGCTTCAATTTTTCTATCTTTGATTAAAATTCTAGTGGAGTAGTCTTGATCGTCAAAAAAGGTAAAACCATTATTTAATCTTCCTAATTTCACGGGCTTTTTAATAATTTCTTCCTCTTCTACAAATTTATTAATAATTTCCTCTTCAGAATAAATGGCACCACCAATAATTAAAAACTTTCTTATAAATTTATCCGGTTGAGGAAATTCATACACGTTTTCAATTACTTTGGTTGGATTTGAGTTCTTAAGAAGTGTAATATAGGGAGGGCTAATCTTTAATTGTTCAAGGTTTCCCATGTTCTCGATTGTTATCTCATTTGCTTTTCCCTGACCAATTTTATTTTTTAATATTTCATGTAGAGCGGGATCATTGGGAGAAAAATTATTTAAAAAGTCTACTCTATAGAATAATTTTAATTGTTCTCTTATTCGATTAGACAAAAGAACACCAAATACTTGCAGTTTGATGGAACTTTCTTCACCAAAATATGCCCAAATCTTTTTTTCAACATGATCTACTATAAGGAAGACTTTTTTTTTACTTGAATCCGAGTTAATAATGTCCTTGACAATAAAACCTTCGAAAATTTCTCGAGCTTCCATGTATGGGTATTTATCTTGAACTTCAAGGACTTCAAATATTTGCATTTCTAAAATCCGATTTTTTTTCTATAAATTAAGTAATTTATTTTTGGTAATATAAATTTCACTTTAAATTGTCTTTCCTTTTATAAGTTATCTAAAATATTTCATTCTCCTCCATTTTATAAGTTTGCCTCGAGTATATCTCTTCATTTTAGTCTAATTATTAAAATTGAAAGTTAATTAGCCCCGAAACACTTAAAGTTCAAGGAATAAGTAGATCGATTATGGAAGAAAAAAGTAATAGTAATCCGGTGATAACTGTTAAGGATATTAATACTCCCGCCCACTTATGCAAATCTCGAGTGGGATTTTCTAAAATATTTTTACCAAAAAATCCAATTAATAGGGTAAGAAATGGAATGATAACACGAATGTTATCGAAATCAAGCGGGATTGCTGAACTGAAACTAAATATTAAATATATAATCGATAATATCATCATGTTCATGAGCATGATATTCATTCCCAATAACCAACCGACGATTCTAGTCATGTATGGTAATTCTAAATCAAGTTGAAAATCAACTTCTTTAATGTGTTTATTTTTGGGAACATAAAATGAAAGGATATTTTTCGACAATTTATGAGGAAGTCTCAACACAATAGGACGTTCTAAATTTTTAAAAATTACTTTTAATTCATTACACATTCTTACATTGTGAAATGAAGGGGCATTAATTAACCAATCATAGGAACATTTCTTTCTTAAATCTGAGGGAATCGAATAAATGTTCCGGAATTTATTGGAATAATAATTAAGTAAGGGAAGCTCTTGATAGGATTGCTGGGGAAGCTCTTGCATGGTTGTAAGATATTTATACTTGAAAATAACATGATTAAATATTAAATATAAGATTAATACCAAGCTAATTAAAAAACTAATGATTTTTAAGAACGTGATAGAAAAAAAAATATAAGAAATCCAGGGCAGAATTAATAAAAGAACCACTATTAACCACCCTGATCTTTTTATGACCACATGTTCTCGGGAAATTCGCTCCCTTTTCTTAATTATTCTGATAGTTCGCTTGGTTTGGATTAATAATTCAAATTTATCTTTAAGGGAAATTTTAGAAAAATCTAAAGATATGGTAGTATTACGAAAGAACTATGTGATTAAATATGGTTCGGGTGAGTACTCTTTATCATCAAATTTAACCACAAGGGAAAATGGATTAAAAGTTTTGTAATCTTTTATGATTTCAAATAAATTATTATATTCATTGAAATAGATTCTTTGAAATAGATCCTCCGTATTAGCTCTTAAATATCCTCTTAAAAGATTTTTATCATTTTTCAGCATATCACTGGAGTCTTTTATGATAATAGGAATAGTTTCTTCTATTTTTTTCCT
>CAYLZE010000129.1:0-13432 GCA_964388035.1 uncultured archaeon | reverse complement strand
AAGTTGGCAATTTGTACTGTTGTTCTTGCGGGAAGATTTTCGTTCACTCCATTGTCTTTAAAGAAGTTTTTATAGGCGCGATTCATCTTGCTAAAATCATTCATATCTTTTAAAAACACGGTAACTTTTACAATATCCGCCACGGATGCTCCAGCGGCTTCCAAAATGGATTTGACATTCTCAAATGCCGTGGTGGTTTGATCTGTTATGTTATCAGTGTTTGGTTTTGGTCCTTGCCCGGATACAAATATCATGTTTCCCACTTTTACAGCTGGAGTATATGGTCCAGCTACGGGCGTACCCGGGTTTATATATTCCTTATCAGCCATTTTTTATTTTCACTTCAACTTTTAGGTTGGATGATGTTTAAAAATAGGATTGAACAAAATAAAAATTTGATGAAATGAATTGCTTCTATTATTATACATGTTAATAAGTGAAGTTTAACTGATAAAAAATTTAATCAACTATTTCAATAAGATTTTCTCATTAATGAGAGTAGAATACAAAAGTTCGAATCTCTTTATTTTAAAAAATTAGGTAAAAAAGAAAGAAAAATCGAATTAAAAATTTTTTCCTCTGGCCAAAATAGGCCACGTGCCAATATATTCTCCTTCTTTTACGACGTGAATAAAATCATAGAGATTAACAGTAATGCATACGTGAGCGGGTATTAATTCTAATTTATCCCCTATCTTGAAATCTGTGTCAGGACTTGCTTTAAATTGGGCATGTTCCTCAGTAAACACCCTCCATCGATTCCTTGGATAATCTTTAAATAGAGGTTTTCCATCTCCCGTGGGTACGGCTTTCAATCCCGAGTCCAAGGTAAATAACCTGGATCCCGTCTGATTTTGAATGGTGCCAAGTACCGTTACGGCAGGTTTAAAAATCGGCGTTACCATCTCTACATGCTCATCAGAGAATACATAAGTGCCGGGTTGGATTTCAGTAATCCCTTCGACTTTTCCCGCAAACATGTAAGTTCCAGAACCGGAGGCAGAAATGTAATTAATTTCGAATCCGTTTTCATTTAAAAGATCCCGGGTCTGAACGGCTAAATTCATGCAATCTTTCGTCATTCTTTCTTTATCTTCGAGATTTGTCATGGGGGTTAAATGCCCTTCATACACCTGTAATCCTACAAGTTCTAAATGAGGTGCTTCCTTAATTTTTCTTGCCAATTTGAGAGCGGGTTCTCCCGGTTGAGTGCCACACCTCCCAAATCCAACGTCCAAATCAATTAATAATTCCAATTTTTGATGATATTTAGATGCAATAGTCTCTAAATCACTAATGTTTTTTTCCGAATCCACACAAGCACGAGTTAAACAAAATTTATTTAAAAGCACCAGTCTTTTTATTTGACTTGGAAGTATTACTTCATTAGTAATTAAAATATCATCAAATCCACATTGCGCATAAATTTCGGCTTCTCCAACTTTAGCTACTGCAATACCCTTAGCGTATTCCCCAGCTAGTTTTTGTTGAATGTGTGCCACTAAAGGTATTTTAGCTGTTTTCACGTGTTGGCGAAGATTAATCTTATTTTCCTTAACGAAATTAGCCATGTGTTGCAAATTTTGTTCCATTATATTATAATTCAATATTAAGGCAGGCGTAGAAATATTTTCTTTCCAAGATTCTTCCATTTTTCTGATTCCCTCAAAAACATTCTATTTTGTGAAGAATTAACGTTGAAATATAATTAAATTTATCTAGCTTATCGGCACGTCAGATTTTGAACTATTAAGGATCAATTTATGGTAATTCTTCTCGCTTGAAAGGTTATCTTACTTTTAAATAAATTTTAATACCACTATTTTTTTACAGAATTAAATTATTAGATCATTAGAGAAAGTATAATTGCTAATATTCAGTAGGATAAAAAATGAAAAAAATATGGGTTTTGAACTTCGAGTATCAAGGAGTTTCTAAAGTAGGTGGACTTGGAGAAGTCTCTGCAAATCAGACAAGGATTTTAAGTAATGATTTTGATTTTCTTGTCTTTATTCCTTCGCATGGACAGGTTGAGCGTTTAAAAAAAAGTACGAATGTTCAAAAATTATCAATTAGTTGCTCAGGACACCAAAAGTTTCCTTTCGATGATAGAAAACAGAAAGAGGAGGAATATCTAATTTCTTATTATCAAGTCATGATAAAAAATGTTAATGTGATCTTATTATCGGGGGAAAATTCTTTTACCAGCAAATATTTGGATGATGAAATCGTATATAATCCGGATACGTTTGATGGAAAACTCTGTTTGTTTAGTATTGGAATGCGCTTTTATGTGAATCATGTTATAAAAGAAAATCCCAAAAATGTACCGGACATCGTGCATCTCCATGATTATCACGCGGTAATTCCATTTTTAAACATTAAGCAAGAGCTAAATAAGAATCACCTGGATGTCGTCTCTATCATTACTTTTCATTTGTTAACTTGGCCTCATTATGAGATAGATTTTTATAAAGCCTGCGGCATGGATGAGACCCCAATTACCATCCTTTTAAGAGAAGGATACAAATCCTTCACTCTTTCCGAAATTTTTTTATTTTTAAAACAAAAAGTACTAAGCAAAGAACAAAAAGTACCGAGTGTTGAGCAAGTTGGCGCGCTCATCTCTGATATGGTCATTACGGTAAGTGAATCTTATTTAAAATCGGATATAATTCCAGATTTAGGAGATGAGATCATAAAATTCAAGACCAATTTTGTCTGGAATGGATGTGATTGGGATTATCATGAATTATATCAAGAGGTCATGCAGAATTTAGGAAAAGAAATGCATGAAATTCTCAATATACCCGATGATAAAACGATTTCCAGAAAAGATATGAAAAAGTACTTGCTCACTTATAAGATCGGTCATTTAAATGATAGTCCCCTCATAACATCCAAAAAGGTGCTAGAAGCAATAAATGAAATTTCTAATGGAAATTGTTTCGTTAAAAATGGTAATATTAAATGTTTTTTGGAAACAGGGCCCCTCGTTATTTCTACCGGGAGGATGTCGCGGCAAAAAGGATTCGAAACAATTTTTGAGGCAATCCCTGACGTGCTTCAAGTGATCCCGAATGCTAAGTTCTTATTACTTATTCTTCCCACGGAATATAGTATAAAGGAAATTAAACTCTATGCAGAATACGTCACAAAATATCCCGGAAATTTAAGGATCTTTTTTGGTATTGCTCCCGATATTTTTAATTTAGCTCATATTTCTGCTGATACCTATGCTGCCTTATCTCGATGGGAACCTTTCGGAATTATTGCCTTGGAAGCCATGGCATCCAAGTTACCCGTTATTGCGACTAAAATAGGGGGCCTTCAAGAGAGTATTATTGATGTTAGAGAGAATATCAAGGAAGGCACCGGACAATTAATTCCCGTGGATAATTCTAAAAAGTTTGTTGATTCATTAATTTCTTTTTTTATATTGTCCCAGATTGAAGAGTTAAATGAAGAAGGAATAGGAATTGATAAAATTAAGAAGGAAATTAATATTGAAGCTATATCTAATGAAAGTCTCAAGAAACAGGTACTCATGAATCCTCGATTCTATGATGAAATACGAGAAAATTGTTATAAAAGGGTTAAAAATGCGTTTCATTGGGAAATCGTGTGCAAGAAATTAATGGATCTTTACTTGGAACTAGGCAAGCAGAATTAAAGTAGTTTATTAACCATGAAACCGTTCTCAATCAAGAAATCCATTCTTTTAATATTAATTTCTGTTTTAATCTTCAATAGCGTGGGGATGGCATTCTATACCTACTTTCCCCGCTTTTTACAATATAATGGGCTCCCCAAAATTACCATTCAATTGATTACAACAATCATTCCTTTTAATTCCTTTCTTTTCCCCCCAATAATTGGTAAATTAAGTGACAAATTTCAAAATCGTTATACTTTTTTTGTCTTAGGTGGGATTGGGAATTCTATTATCTTTTTTATAATGGTGTTTGTAAATAATTTATCTTTTCTTGTAATAGGCATGTTTATATATGGTTTTTTTAGTGGTTGCGGCTTGACAACATTTTTTTTGTATCAAGAATTAGTCGTAAATGACCCTAAATTTATTTCTTACTATAACGCCATGATGGTAATGGGTTGGTTCGTGGGGGCACAATTAGGAGGGATTTTCATTCAAATTTATAGTATTATCAACTTATTTGTTTTTTTATCGATTAATTCCTTTATCATCATTCCTTTTGTAATTCTTATAGGGGAAGACAGAGAATTTATTCTTAAATATTTTGAGGAGGAAAAAAATCGAAGAGTGAGTACATCATTTATCCAAGAAGAGAACAACAAAGATAGTCCTAACATTTCAAAATCTATCTATTATGCTCTTTATTTTCGGAATTTTGGAGTTCGTCCTCTCATGGCAATTTTAGCAATAATCATAGCTTTTCATATAAATAACGATGCGGAAATTGGCTTTTTAGTTGGGATAAATCCCTTGATTCAGATTGTATTAATGATTCTTATCGGTAGAATAATTGCAGATAAAAACATGAAAGGATTCATGATTATCGGGTACATCCTTACCGCATTTACTATTTTTGGATATATCATTTCAACAGATTTTTTAGGTTTTTTATTTTTTCAAATCATGGTTTCCTTCAGTTATGCCTTGTTTTATAGCGCTACTCATGTTTACATCGCTAAAAAGACTTCACCACAAAATAAAGGAAAATATATCGGGTATGCAAACTCAAGCTTTTATTTGGGAAGTTTTTTAGGAGGTCTTTTTTTCAGTTTATTATTAAGCTTTAATTCGGATTATTTCACGATTATGTATGTGATGATCATTTTTCCATTACTTTCTTCCTTGATAATTTTAGTTAAATTTCCCAAACTTCCAAAATCCGACATTTAAAATGAAACCTAAATAATTTAGATTCTGCTTCACATGTAAATAAAAAAATTTAAAAATTACGTTCTAATTAATTCCGTTTAAAATTAAATTGAAGCAGAGTAAAAAAAAAAATAAAAAAGAATGAATTTATTTCCATTTCCATGCAGGTTTAGTTCTTTGCATCCGAGCTAAAGCTCCGGACATCGCATCTTTTGTTTGTAGCAATTGTGAGCTAACCAAGGTTTCTAATTCATTTCCAAAAGCTATTTCTTTTCCATAGCAATCATCGATTAATTTTTTAGTCAATCCTACTGCCAGAGGGGCAGAATCAATAAGCTCATCGGCATACATTTTTATGATGGATTGTAATTCCTCCGGGTTACTTGCCACTCTATTAATAACACCCAAACGATAAGCTTCTTTTCCATCGAATCTCCTACCAGTCATCGCAATATCTTTAGCATTCGGAATTCCTACTAATCGACATAGGCGTATTGAACCTCCTACATCAGGATTCATGCCTACTTTGGTTTCTAACATGCTAAAAATAGAAGATTCTAAAGCAAATCTGAAGTCACATGCTAAAGCTAATTCAAAACCTAAACCAAAGCAATATCCACGGATATCAGCAATTACTGGTTTTTCCATTTTTTCTAAACTTGATAATACTGGCTGGATCCAAGTATTTGCGAAAAATCTAAAATTGCGCGGGACCCGCAAATCAGGGATGATTCCATCCGGGTCTTTTTCTTGTCCCGAGAGAAATTTTAGATCGATTCCCGAGCTAAAAATCTCATCTCCGCCTGTCACAATGACAACTCTTGTCTCTGTTCTCTCAATTTTGTCAATAGCTTCTTTCAAACCGACCAGCATGTCAAAATTCATCGCATTTTTTTTATCTAGTCGATTCATTTTGATAGTAGTAACGGTTTTATCTTCATTTTCTTCAATTAATACTACATTATTTGGCAATTCATTTCAACTCGTGTATTATAAATTTGAATACTATTTAATGAAAAAGAGGATATGATTTAAAAGGATTCTAATTTTAATTTTCAGTATTTAAATGAGAGATTAGTAATTAATGCCAAAAAGGGTATAATGATTGATAGATCGAGTTATCTTTATTGGATATCAGTTCAATCTCGGTCCTGACCCATTCTGAAATCCAATTATATTTATCTTTAAACCGTTCATCCATAAAGATGATTGCACCCTTATCATCTATTTTTCGAATAGGACGTCCCGAAGCTTGATTAGCTCTTTGAATGGCGGGGTAAAGGTAAGCAAAATTCCATCCTTGTTTTTCGAAAACCTTATCATAATATTCTATTTTCGCTTTTATCCGTGGCGTGGGGAGATGATATGGAAATCCGCATATAATTACAGAATTCATGGAATTTCCGGGATAATCCTCTCCTTCTGAATTTCTTCCCCCACATACTCCTAATAATACCGCACCGCCATATTTTGGGTTTCCCATGGATTTGAAATCTTCTATCATGGCAGAATTCTCACTTGCAGATAAATTTGGCTCCTCCACGAACAATTTCTTATCATATTTTATAACTCTATTATCTAAACCAGAAGAAAGTAGTGCTTGAAGTATCTTATATGATGCACAAAATATTCCAATGTTTGCTGGAGTGCACGCAATGACCTCTTCGATTTTATCTATTAATTTTCTATACATTATTGGATTTCGGTCTTCTCTTCTAGTACTAACACCTTCTACAATTAGAGCTTTAACATTTTTCTTTTGAAAAGGAGATTCCGCAATAATACCTTTATAACTTTTCCCGCATTTATTCAATCCCATGAGATTATTATATACATAGGGATTCACGGTTCCGGAAAGATTTAAACACGTGTAACAATTTCTAAGAATGGGAATGGAAATTTCTCTCGGATCTAAAGCTACGATTTCAAGAGCGACTGATTTTCTGTCGTTCTTTTCCTGCAAGGTATAGCAAAAAAAGTAAGAATCTAAATCACACGTTTCTATCCATTTCAGCCAGAATTCCGCTAAAGTTCCCAGATAATCTCGATAGATTTCCCCATTTGCTATTTTTTCTTCGTGGAGGGAGAGACTATAATCTAATAAATCTTTTAATAGGAGTTTTAATTTAGCTAAATCTTCTAATTTTAAGCCCTCGCATATCCTTTTTAATAATTTCCTAGGATTTATGGATCTTTCTTCTTCTTTCATCTTTCCTCTCCTCTCTTCTAGACGATTAAGTAGAAGGTTTACAAAATTTTTCAGTAATTGGGGCGAATTATGCATATCAAGATCCTTTATACATAGTTTTAAAAGATATGGGGTAATTCTCAAAGAATTCACTTCGGTGGCCACATCAATGATATTATGGCACTCATCGATGATTAAAACACATTCCTCTAACTCTTTCCCGATAAATTTTAAAAATGAATCTCTAATAAAGGGATTGTATATCCATTGATAATTGCACATAATTATACTCATTTCTTTGAGGAGAAATTTACTGAGAAAATAAGGGCATAACTTTTTATCCTTGCACAATTTAATTAATGCTTCCGCATCTACTGGTTTATTAAAAATGTCCGGATCAATGAGCACGGGATTCTCTAATTCATCCCTTTTTTTTAACAAATTTAAAAAGTGAATGCAATTCTTATTTTTTCGTAAATCCGTACATAATGACATCGCATCTTTAGGATTGGGGTTAACTGACAATAAAGTTTCATTAAGACACATTTCTCCACGTCCTCTAATCGAAAGCCCATTGACCTTTATGGAAAGTCCCTTCTCTCGTAAAAAATTCGAGATCATTTCTAATTCCCTTATTACTCGGGTATTTTGGGAATGGGTTCTACAAAGATAGATGACTTTTAAATCATTTTCAATGATATATGGCAGAACCCCACTTAACGCTATAATTGTTTTTCCCGTACCATTAGGAGCGCTTAATAAAATAATTTTTTTTTGTTGTACACTTTCTTCTATTTGCTTTATTATACTTTCTTGGGAAGATCTGAATTGATTATACGGAAAAAAATTAAGATAATTTATGTAAAAGCCACCACTTATTTTAATATTGATAATAAATAATATCTTGTTTATATATTCAAAGAGACTTAAAATTTAGCTAATTACTAAAAGATTTAAAAGGCAATAAAATTAGCATGTTAAACAGATAATCTTAAATTATTCATAAATCCTAAATTGAGTTGAGAGTTAAATATTTATCCCGCTTCTCAAATATAGGAGAGGAAGGTTTAAAATGTTAAATTCATAGATATTAAATTAAATAACACAAAAATAAGATTCCTCTTATATCATTTATAGTGGTGAGAAATTTATAAAAGATGAATGACCAAGAAAAATTAAGTTGGAGAAAACTCCTATCGGAAAGCCTCATGAGAGAGTTGATATTGTTTTTTTTTTTGTTCATTTTAACCGTCTCGCAATATTGGGATAACATATTTCTATTTATTTTTCCACTCATTACTTTCGGTTATTATCTTTTTTTTAAGATATTGAGTATTATTAAATGGAGAATTAAGTTTTCTGAAGATTTAATAATTTATAGTCCGTTGGGCGTGGAAAAGAGACACGCGAATCGATTTTTTTTTGCGTCATTATTTAACCAAATTTTATTATTCTGGATTGGAGCAGAAAGCTTATATCACCCGCAATTGATAGCAGATTACTCGAATTATTTTATTATCATTTTTATCTTTATATATACGCTCAGTTTCTTTTGGATTTTTATAGATATTTGGAAGTATGGTAAAATACAAATTATCCTTCCAGAAGAGAAAAGTGATTTATACCTCTTTGATAGAAAGTCCTCTCAATCGGGATTACAACAAATAATTGGCAATTTTAAGCTCAAAACGTTAAAATTAATCAGCATTGGGGGATTTGTTATTTTTTTTAGTGCTAATATCTTCAATATTATTCTAGTTTATCTCAATAACCAGAATCTTCTTGTAGGTTTTATATTGAACTATCCTGGTACAGGATTGCTAAATTCTAAGGGTTTAGGATTATCATATTTAATTATACTAATCCTCTTGGTGCCCCCAATTTTTGATTGCAGTAGTTTTTTATTAATTTATAAAGATATAATAAACATTGATAAGGAAAAATTTAACTCGATTTTATCTAGTTTACCGAAAAACCTACAAGTCCATATAAAACAGAATATTATTTCAATAAATAAAAAATTTAAACAAATTTTAACAATAGAATAAACTTAATTAGAATTAATATATAATATTTATAAAAAAATTTACTTCGGGGAATTAAAAGCTCAAATGATTCGGAAGAAATTCTTGTTCAAAATCGTAGTTGTGGGTGATGGTGGCGTTGGAAAGACCACAATGATACAAAGATTGATCACGGGCAATTATCTACCTCAGAAAATGACAATTGGGACGGATCTGGCCACTTATGCCATTGAAATTGAAAAAGGAAATAGTATATATGAGGTATACCTTCAATTATGGGATTTTGCAGGTGAAGCGCGTTTTAGATTTTTCTTACCGAATTATGCCCGAGGGGCAATGGGAGCATTAATATGCTATGATATTACCCGATATTCTAGTTATGAACACTTAGAGGAATGGTATCACATTGTAAATGATAATTCTACCGAGCCTGTTTACATGTTAATTGGAGAAAAACTCGATCTGGCAGATGAAAAGCGGGTAGTAAGCATTGAAAAAGCTAAGGAATTTCAAGCAAAACATAGCATCACGCATTTGATAGAAACTAGTAGCAAATCAGGATATAATAACCATATAATTTTTGAAACGCTCGCAAGGGAAATCATCGAAAAAAAGAATGTTTAATTATTCAAAAGATTACTTTTCTAAAGATTTTGTAGAAAAAATATCATTTCCTCGCTTAGCAGGAACAGATGGGGAAACTAAAGTTCAAGAAATACTTGAATCAGAATTAACTTCTCTTGGTTTTCTTGATTTTAAAAAAGAAGCATTCATGTATACATCTTTTTTCATGAATATCTTGTTAAGAATTTATGATCCATTTCTTGGAATCCTAATTATTTTAATAATTGTTTTTGATATTTATAGATTAAGCGTTTTAAGCATTTGTTTTAGCGTTCTTCTTTTGATTTTATCATATTTTGGCAGAACCATAAGAGAGAAAATCCAATTTACTTTTACCAGAATTGGAAAAGAGAGAACATCATTTAATTATATTCTTACTATTCCCCCTCGTGAAAGAAATCCACAACAAGTGAGGAATTTAGTAATTTTAGCCCACTATGATTCGATGAGTCATGAATTACATCCTTTGTTCGATGGGGCAATATACTTATTTGGATTGGTTGGTGGCACTTTCTTTTCACTTCATAACATGATCGTGATAATCTTATCATTGTTAAATGTAATACCGATAAATTTCTATTATCAATTTTATTATGGATTCTTCCTTGCAACTTTTTATTGTATTCAGCTTTTTAATAAACGCCACAATAAATCTTTCGGAACAGCGGACAATGCCACGGGAGTAGCTGCCGCTTTGAATGTATTGCACTCTTTTAAAAATGATCCTTTGGAGAGAATAAATTTAACAATTGTTCTGACGGGGGCTGAGGAATGGGGTGATTTCGGGGCAGATAGTTTCATTAAAAGCCATTTTAAAGATTATGACAAGAATAATACTTTCTTTTTAATATTTGATACAGTAGGAGCAAATAAACTATCAAATCTTTATGCCCATTCCCAAGGATTATTACCAAAGAGAAAATTTTCTCCAATTATTGAAAAGGAAATAGAATCAGTTTTAAAGAATAAAGAGAGTGATTTTTATGAAATTAAACCCTTTTGGATTCCACCATTGATCCATTACTCAACAGATCATGCTCCTTTAAAGTCTTTTGGATATGAATTTATAGTCTTTTTTTCTAATGCTCCCATTCATTCAGATCGAGATAATGTTCGAAATTTTTCACCTAAAATGTTGGCAAAATTCAATCAATTTATAATTGATTTATTATTGCATTTGGATGCTTCACTGAAATAGAAAGTTTCTTTTATTTATCAGGACCGCCTTTTTATGGTTTTAATGGAATAACTTTAAATATTGCAGATTAATAAAATCAATAATAAGAAGAATAGTTTAAAAATGAGTGTTTAACAGATGTCAGTGTATTTAACTACTGCGGGTGTAATTCTAGCAATTCAGATCATCAGTATCATTGGATTTTTTTTTCTATCAACATACACCATGATATCTTATAGAAGAATGCAAAATAAGATTTTACTATTTATTTCAATAGCATTTGGCATTATTGGCCTTTCGATTTTGCTAAGAATTATAATTTCTCCCTTTGAGAATAGTTTTTTAATTGATTCCGCTTATTTGGAAGCTATAATAGAATCTACACAATTTCTGGCAGCTTTTTTCTTTTTTTATGGATTGAGACTAATTAAAAAACCAAGGGGCACAGAATAATGGCATTAGATATGGCGGATATATTAGAATATGGGGTAGAATTAGGGTATGGAATAATATATATGATATTAGCGTATACCACTATAAAAAAATATAAATCAACTCAGAATAGACTTGCATTATTTTTCTTTGCAGCCTTTACATGTTTGGCTATATCAGGGTTATATGGGGGGTTAGCAGGAATTCTAAATCATTCTGGATTCGAGGCAATCCCGATTATTGGAGATAAAATATTAGAAATTTATGAGGGACTTGCTTTAATTGCTCTCATATTTTTTATCATAGGACTGATAAAAGTATAATTGAGAGTAGGAAGCAAGGAAATGATTGAAGAATTCTGGATAATTGATAAGTCGGGAATTTGTCTTTATCACCGCATTAAGGGAAATGATACTTCGAAAAATGAGGATGCCTTTGAACAGCTATTAGGAGGGTTACTTACCGGTATATTAACTGTTTCTAAAGAAGTAATGGCTTCCACTCTTCAGAAGATAGAAAGCAAAGGGGTAAAATTTTTATTTTTTACCGAAAATGAATTGATTTTCGTGGTTAAAGCAACCATTAATACTTCAGATAATAAAATTAAAAAAAGGATTGAAATCCTCCAAGATAAATTTATTAAAAAGTTTAAATTGGAACTGGAGAATTTTGACGGCGATGTAACTTCATTTAAACAGTATGAAGGAGAACTTGATGAAATATTCAAAGAAATGTCTAAATCCGAAAAATGGGGCGCCGGATTGGTTAATCTCTGATCAAACATTTTTTCAATTTCTTTTTTGCTTAAGAGTGAAATAAAAAGAAGTTAGAAACGATAATACCCTTTGGTTTTATATTTCGTTAAAAAAATGCTTGAGAAAAAAAGAGGGAAAAATAAAATAAATGCTTATTCTTTTAATAACTCTAAAATTTCATCTCCCGTTAATTCGAGGTATTTGGCTTTAACTAAAGATTTACCAATGAGAGTTCTAAAATTTTTCTTTCGCTTTTTATTGATAAATTTTTTCATTTCTGCAAGATCTGGTTTATCATTAGTAATTTCAATGAATTTTTTCTTTACAGCAGCATCTACTATTTTTTGACCCAAATCGGTTCGGATAATAAGTAATGCTTCTCCTTTTGGAGCGCCCCAAGGGGAATATGATAGATCTGAAAACTCACCTGAAAAATCCGTGCAGTACTTGCATCCAGCCATTCCACCAGAGGAACAAGCATATGCTATTTTCAAAGATAGAGTTTCTCTTAATCCCGTGTTAAAATCAGAACTTGCAATCTTTGCTATGCCTCGAATATGACAAGGATTTGCTACTATCCCTACTTGCTTTTTCCTTGAAAGATAAGCTTTTCCAATTCCAGTTACTAAAGGCCCTGCATTATCCATTGTCTTGGTTGGAATATATTTCTTTGCTTCATTGGCGTCTTCCACAATTATGGGATATGCTACAGGAGGTTTTTTGCTATGCGATTCTGGTAAGACCATGGACTTAACAATGCCCTCATCAAATGCAGTTTTCACTAGATTATACAAAATATCATCTTTATTCTTAGATTTGACTTGAACAATGTCTTTATATACACCTACCGCAAGATCAGTGCGAGTCGTTCCAAAGGTCTTTTGTTCAATAGCACTAACAGGGAAAAATGTGCGGGGACATGAATTATAACATAATCCAACCGTTTCTGCACATTCATCTACCACATAAGCTTCTCCTGTATCCTTATTAAAATCCATGTGTGGACAAAAGGCATTACAGCTTCCACAATGAATGCAAAGGCTTGAATAAATTACCTCATTTTCAAGATCTTGACTCGATTTTTCGACTTTCATTTAATTTTTCCATTATTCTTGTTTTATAATAACTTGAAGTATTAAATGGTACACTCCTTAAATAGTTTGAAATTTCACACTATGTGTATACCAACTTAAGAGGTTGAAAAAATAGCAATTATTCATAAAAAGATCCTTACTTTTATAACTCATTCTTTTAAATGTTCTCTTTGTTCTCATCTAAATACTGAGAACATGTATTGTCAAAGGGTTTGATTATGTGGTTTCTATCTTTCCAGGTCACCCAACTATTGCCTAATTTCTCAAAATGGAA
>CAYLZE010000128.1:10117-13638 GCA_964388035.1 uncultured archaeon | reverse complement strand
GTAACCATATTGGAATATCTAATTCCACGCATTTTGAATAAATAGGGTACATTTTAGCATGATTGGGCGAAATTCTAAATATGAAAGGTCTGACGGCGACCCCTCTTAACCCAAGATCATATGCTCTCTGAATTTCTCTAACTGCATCCATTCCTTTTAAGGGATCTATTCCCGCTATTCCTAAAAATTTTTCTGGGTAGCGGTTGACAATGGCAGCATAATAATCATTAGGTAATCCCGCAATCCCCGAAGGTGTTTCTTCATCCAAGTTAAAAATAACTGCTTTTTCCACGCCCATTTTATCTAATTGTTCTATAAAAGTTCCTATAGATGAAGCTATTTTCCTTATTTTAGGGATGTATGGCTCAATTGCCTTTTTCAGTTCTTGTTCTCCCAAGGTTATTTTCATTTGATACAATTCTTCAGGGTCGATACCAAAAAGTGGCGCTACACGTGGTCCAAAAATGTTTTTCACATAAGGCGCCATTTGAGGGGGTAGAGATACTATTAAATCCACCAATACTTCTTCCGTTGGAACATAACTTAATGAATCAAATATTTTATAGCTCATGTTATGAAATTATTAGTTAATGGGAAATATAAAGTTAAGTTTCTATAGTCCTATGAGATTATGAATATAATTCAATTAATTTTTATTAATACCAGTAAATATTCTTTACTTATCGACAAGAAATGATCGTTAAAAAATATCTAATGATAAGTGATGTAAAAAGTAAAGTAATTTATGATTAAATGGTTTGTTGATTATCATTATGTAGACAAAAATGTTTAAAAAAAAATCTTACTTCTCTTTTATTTGATATCCAATTTATAATAAACTGATTCAAGGAAGTGGTGATCATAAAAAAGAAAAATACTATATTAATCTCAATTTTAATTCTTCTCTTTTTAATCTCGGGAATTTATTCACCGAATATCTTGTTGACATCATCTCCAGAATTAACTGAAGATTATAAGGAAGATATTTTAACAACTAATTCTAAAAACAATATACCTTCGCAGCATAAACCTAAAGCAGCTCAAGATGAAACCTTTTATGATTGGGGGGATGGAAATAACATGACGATATCTCCTAGTCACGAGCCTGCTATAAATGACACGTTCACTACATTAAGGAGTAAAGGGGAAGATTTTTACTTATTCTCTTCATTAAATAGTAATTCTGACGCTGAACTAGAAATAGATGGGATTGATACAGCAAGAGGAGGAGATTACTTGATAACTTCTTTAAATGATAGAGGAGATACCATAACTCAAATTAAAGGTGTTAACATTGACGGTACTTATATAACTTTTAACGTATCTCTTGAAAAAACAAGTTGCCTTCTTTATTTGGAGGGAGCACCCTATGCTTATAATTCAAGTATAAATGTCAAAAAAAATATCAATGATAACTATTTGGACACCTTTAACATTACCACTTATGAACCTGCAGCTGATGAACCAATCTTTCAAAGTATAAATTACGTGCGTGATAGGGCAGATGGTTATGATCTTCGGTATAACTTAACAAAATTAATAAACTTGGTACCACAAGAAGATGATTATTATTATAAAACTCGCTTTAACTACAATGAAAGTTTGAACGAGTACAAGTGGCAAGAGACCAATCATGAACATTATCTTGTTAATGAATCGGGAGTATGGGAGAGTAGTAATATGCAAGATTATTCATTAGTGTTAGAATGGAATGATCCCTTGTTATTATATGGAAAAAATTTTGTTAATATTACCGCCGCAAATAATACTATTGTGATCAATTATCGGGATATTTATGAAATGTCGTACATTAAAAGAGAAACGGGCGCTATTTCAATGCTATTCACTCCAGTAATTAGACAAGCAAATGAATCGATTTTCTGGTATTATAATTATCTTACTATTTTTAGTGGTTCAAAAGATAGACATGGAATTCTTACTTTATATCTTAACGATATTGATGATATTTTATGGACTTTTGAATGGCCGTTTATTGAATTTGAATTGAATTTTTTCGTATCCTCACTTAAAATCAAAGTAGCTTGGATTTCAATAGAAGCATGGTTAGTAGAATCTACTTATTTGCATTGGATCATAACTTTTCATTGGTATTATTGGAGTTTTAAAATACAATACTGGCGTATTTTAGAGGGATTTTTCCTTGATTATAACGTATGGATCGAATACGCACGTGTTCCTTATGAAAGCTTTATTTATATATATAAAGTACCCACGTATTTTTTTCCAAATGTTTTATGGATTAATTTGGTCGAAGCGATCTATACCGAAGATTTCTTTTATATAACTATAAAAGTTTCAAATTGCTGGGGGGAACTATTGAGTGGTGTAGATGTCATAGCAATTTGGGACGGATTTCCTGAATTAGGCACGGGAACAGGTTCAATACAAGATAATGGTAATGGAATGTATAATTTTACCCTTGATGCGATATTAGTGACTCCGGGAGATGATCCTATATGGCTTAATATAACGGCACATGAGTTAGGTTATGCTAATGGAACGTTAAATATGAAAATTGCAGTAGACCCTGCTGCTGTTGTGACAAACAATCCTCCCAATCCGCCTTCGAATCCATCTCCTTCGCCAGGGGCTAATCACGTGTCCTTGAGCCCCATGCTCAGCGTGCAGGTTTCCGATTCTGATGGAGACCCTTTATCGGTATATTTTTATAATGAAACGGGTGGCTTGATAGGAATCGCTTTGGATGTGGCGAGTGGAGGGACAGCTTTCGTGCAATGGGCTGGTCTATCAGAAAACACGCTCTACTCGTGGTACGTGAATGTATCGGACGGGGAATTTACCATTAAATCAGATCCATGGTCTTTTTGGACGGGAGAATTGAATGATCCTCCTAATACACCTTCAAGTCCTTCTCCTGGGAACGGAGCCACGGGCGTGAGTTTGAGTCCCACGCTCAGCGTTTATGTATCGGATCCCAATAGTGATCCGTTAACGGTATACTTCTACAATGAAACGGGTAGCTTAATAGGAGTCTCTGATGTGGGGAGCGGTGATACAGCTACCGTGGAATGGGCGGATCTTTCGGAAAACACGCTCTATTCGTGGTACGTGAATGTTTCGGACGGGGAATTTACCATTAAATCAGATCCATGGTCTTTTTGGACGGGAGAATTGAATGATCCTCCTAATACACCTTCAAGTCCTTCTCCTGGGAACGGAGCCACGGGCGTGAGTTTGAGTCCCACGCTCAGCGTTTATGTATCGGATCCCAATAGTGATCCGTTAACGGTATACTTCTACAATGAAACGGGTAGCTTAATAGGAGTCTCTGATGTGGGGAGCGGTGATACAGCTACCGTGGAATGGGCTGGTCTTTCGGAAAACACGCTCTATTCATGGCACGTGAACGTTTCGGACGGGGAATTTACCATTAAATCTGATCCTTGGTCATTCAATACAGTATTAATACATGAAAAAATCGTACCTGACATATTTGAAAAAGCATTTGAAAAAGCATTTGAAAAAGCATTTGAAAAAGC
>CAYLZE010000128.1:0-10017 GCA_964388035.1 uncultured archaeon | reverse complement strand
ATTTGAAAAAGCATTTGAAAAAGCATTTGAAAAAGCATTTGAAAAAGCCTTCAGAAGTGCTTTGGAAAAGCGAATGGAAGAAAAAGAAAGGGAACCGGAAGCATTAAAAGAAAAAGAGAGCGCATCATTAATACATGCAAACACACTGATAATTCTGAACAAAGATTTCATTTTTAAAAAAATACATAAAAAGTTCTATTATCTTGCATTTAAAAGAAGTCAAAATCTTATATAACTATAATAATTCTTTTTTTTTTTCTTATTAATGAAATAATCAATATAGCATTAGAATAAAATACTTGATGAAAAAAATTTCTTTATGGTGTTAAGAAGTATATTATCACTCCATTGATAGATATCACAAATTCGTTAAAGAATTAATATATAAAAAATGACTATGAAAAAATAATTCACTCTTCTTTATGCAAATAACATATTTTCTGAAAAAGGTTCACGACATTTAAAATTCTAGTACAAACTTCTTAAATGAGAGGGAATTGCATTTATGATTAAACATCTTGGAAGAAAAAATTCTCTTATATCGAAGTTAACCCATTTAATTTAAAAACCAATTTAAAAAGTAAATATTGCCAATTTTTTTAAAAACCAGAAAACTTCTTCAGTGTATCATTTAAAATCATTACAATCATTTGTGTTCTGGGAATTATAAGGTGAACTGAAAAGAGGTAGTGATGTTATGGGAAGAACTGTTCCTTCTTTTAGACCTGCATTAGAACACGAAATTGAAAGCTGGAAAGATTTTAAACGAGCATTAAGACCGGAGGATAAGCGAGTATTTGATAAATTAATGAATTTTGCTCGAGTTCATGCGGATGCGGGTAGTTTATCGGCTCGCCTAATGTTGTCGGAAGTTCTATTTTTTTCATTTGCAATCGAGCAAGAGAAGAAAATCGAGATGCTGGAAGAAAGAATTAAAAAAATGGAAGAGATCATCAAGGAAAAGGATTAGAATTGAGGGAGCTAGAAGAGTTTGATGGTTGGCTTTTAGATGTGTCAACGCATGACGCAGGAGTCACACTTTGGATAAAAAGAAAAGAGAATGGGAAAGTAATCCAGATTAATGATACTTTCTGCCCCGAATTCTTTGCGGTTCCCCGTGTAACCACTGGAAACGACTTGAAGCGCTTGGAGAGCATTTTGAGGGGGCATCCCAATGTTAAAAAAGTGCGCATCTGCGAGAAATATGCAAAACTCGAGGATCCCATAAAGTCCAAGATCTTTGGCGTTTCCGTGAAAAAACCTTCTTTATTCAAAAAAACCATACAAGAGATAGGTGAAATTGATCTCTTTATTCTCTATAATACGGATCTCCCCATTTCGCAAATGTATTTCTATGTAAGAGACTTGTTTCCAATATCTTTCTGTCACTTCACGGTGGAAAATGGGAAACGTCAAAAAGGAAAAATCACTCAAGTGAGACTGAAACGCTTGGAGTTGCGTGATACTAATGAGACCCTCTTTTATGATTTGCCCCCTTTAAAAGCTATCTGGTTGGATATCACGATTCAAAGTCGCGAATTGCGTCCTTACTATAGTGACCCGCTTTCCCACGCAGAAATCAGCATCGTGGAGAAAGATGAAAAGCACGATATCCCCCGTTCGGATGGGATAAGAAGGAGGTCAATCCTCATCGATAAAGCAGATGAGGCAGAAACTATAAAAGCAATTGCTCGAGTAGTTGATAAACTCGATCCCGACATCATTCTCACGCAAGGAGGGGACGAATTCATTTTTCCTTATCTTGCAGCGCGGGCATCGGTGAATCAGGTGTCAAATGATCTTTATTTTTCAAGGGACAAAACTCCCTTGATGCATTGCATTTTTGAGCTTTCGGGGAGTGCGGATCATTACATGTCCTATGGAATAATAAGAAGGCGCTCGAAAACCCAAGTATACTTCACTGGGCGCTTTCATTTGGATACTACCACCTACGGAAGCTTGCATTTTAGTGAGGGTAACATTCCTGGCGTGATAGAAGTAGCCCGCATCTCGCGAGTACCTCTCCAGCGATTATGCCGGGTGACAATTGGTGGAGCATTACAATCCATTCAATTTTATAATGCCTATCAGCTAGATCACTTGATTCCCCCGTTCAAGAAGAGTCCGGAGGATTTCCGTTCTGGAATTGACTTGATAAAAGGGGATAGAGGAGGACATATCTTTGAACCTTTAATTGGGATATTCGATCACGTGGTAGAATTGGACTTCTCTTCGATGTATCCTTCGCTAATGACAAATTATAATATCTCCTCAGAAACTCTCAATTGCCAGTGTTGCAAAAATGATGGAACGGGGATTAAAGTTCCGGGATTGGATTTTCATATTTGTTCGAAAAGAGAAGGTATCATCTCAAAATCAATTGGTTTGCCTTTAAGAAAAAGATTGGAATGTAAAGAATACGTGCGAAAAACTAATAACTTGCGCTATAAATTCATGGATATCGCTCTCAAATGGGTACTTGTCGTGAGTTTTGGATATTTAGGGTTTAAAAATGCACGTTTTGGAAAAATTGAGGCTCATCAGACGGTATGTGCTTTTGCAAGAGAATTTCTGATGCGTGCTTATGAAATTGCTAAAATGCATGGGTGTAAGGTAATTCATGGCATCGTGGATTCCCTATGGCTTCAAGACACGGAAGGCAGGACTTCTGAAGAGTTTGAAAGAGTTACGAAAAAAGTGGCAGAAGAAATCACGAAAGAAACGAAGATTCCCATGAGTTGGGATGGCCAGTTTGACTTTGTCGTGTTTCTTCCTTCGCAAGCTGAACCTGAGGTGCCCACGTTGAATCATTATTGGGGAATTAAATCCAACGGTGAAATAAAAGTGCGCGGAATTGAAATTCGACGCCATGATACTCCAAATATCGTGAGAACAGCTCAAAAGAAATTTATTGAATCTTTTAGAGGAGCAAGAAGCATGAAAGAGTTCCAAGAGAGAATGTCTGTGGCAAAAAACTTGTTTTTTCAGTATGTTTCTCGAATTAATATGGGGAAGGTGTCAAAAAAGGAGCTTTCGATTTGTCAACATATTTCTCGTAAGCCCTCCCTCTATAAAGTGAATTCATATCAAGCCGTGGCGGCAAGACAGTTAGAAAAATCAGGGATTCCCGCCACGCCTGGAAAAAAAGTAAATTATATTATCACAAATGCCGATGCACATCCCGATTTTCCTCACAAAAAGGTTCTTCTTACTGAATTGTACGAAGAAAAAACGCATCAATATGATAGAAAGAAGTATGTTGAACTATTAAAAAGAGCATTTGAGAACCTATTTCCTTTTGAAATACCGGGATTAGATGAATTAATTAAATTTGACCAAGATCGGAATTCTGAACAGAAATCACTTGAAAGTTTCTTTAGTTTTTAAGTCCTATCGTTTTGCTGGTTTGATTGATTATTAAGGTCAATTAATATGCTTTTAATTTACATTTTTTATGTTGACCTGGAAACTCATAAGAACCTTGCTCGCGTGAACTTGAAATTAAAAGTTGAAATTACTTCATTTCAAAAAATTTAACTAAATTCTTTCATGTTTAGCAATATATAATTAAAAAATGCCTTCAAGTTTTAGGAAGTTGATAATTTTATTCCAAGATAGCAATACATATTAAACCATGAAAAATAAAAAGAGATTAATATTTAATATTGCCATGATATTTTTAGGAATCATTGGATTCATCCTCATTCTCCCATGGATTGATATGTGGATTCAATATACCTCATTGGGGGTACCAGATTTAACTTATATCGAAGATATTACTACAATTATATTGTATAGGAATCTCTTTTTATTAGGCGGTCTTTTGATATCTATCGCAGTGGTTTTGATGATAATCATCAATTTTTTCATTGTATTCATCCATAATATCGAATAATATTTCTTCTTATGAATTACGAATTGCTTTTGCTGAATATCGAAATGGGATTTTCATAAAACAAGGAAAATTATTAAATAAAGAAATTAAAATTTAACCAATTTAAATTTATCCAAATGAAATATTTACTTGAAATTCGGTAAATATTGCCTCTGTACCTTCATCATGTCATCAAAAATAGCTTCAGCCATGCTGAAACTTCCGCAATTCACGTCCGTCGCCAAGCAAGCAATAGCAAGCTGTTTCGATTCATTCAATATAGCTTCCACGCATAAATCTTGAATCGTGGCCTCTATACGTAATAGTGCTGCAACTTGCTTAGGAATATTACCAAGCTTTACTCCATGAGCTCCATCTTTATCCACGTATGCAGAACATTCTAAAACGAGGTCTTGCGGAAGATTGGTGATGATTCCATCGTTAGGGATATTAATTGCCATTTCATAGGAATTTTTATTTTGAATGATAGCTTCGATGATGGGAATTCCTCGTTCTCCTGAAGTCATCCCTTGAAGTGCACCCTGTTTCGGATAACGTTCCTTTTTCAAGCGTTTATGAAGTCTATCCATCCTATCATTCATTGCTTTATTTCCAGAATCCATTTGATCCAACCAATCTTTGATATCTCGAATCTTTGTATGCTTAGAACCAACTTGCAGATATTCACAAACATGATTATCTCCCGCATAACAGAAATATCCCAATCTTTTATATAATTCAAAAGTGAGATCCGCATAATCAAATCGATCCCATTTACCTTCAAAATATTTATAACACCGCTTGTTAAATTCTGGCAATAATTCTTCTCCCGTGTTCCAGTCTTCTAATCCCAGAATAAATGCAAAATGGTTCAGACCCCCGGTTCTCACCCTCAAATCTTTCATTTCTCTTCCCATCATTTCGGAAAGATGCTGATGAGTTAACAATCCAATTTGATGGCATAGCCCAATGAATTTCAAATCTGGCACGGCTCGTTTTAATGCTAAACTGATCCTGGCAACCGGATTTGAATAGACGATCAAAAAAGCATCCGGGCAATATTTCATTATGTCTTGTGCAATTCTCACGTGTTCCGGAATTTGTCGTGCGGAATGGAAGAATCCGCCGGCCCCTCCATTTTCAGCCATCATTTCTGTGGTTCCATGACTTCTGGGAATAATATTATCCTGAAATCGCAGAGGAAATCGTTCGCCGTTTTCAATAGCAACAATAATGAAATCTGCATCTTTCAACGCATGTTCTCTATGCATTTTCTTTTCTATTGTAAAGTTAAACTTTCCAATTTCATTTTCCTTAACCAAAATATCAAAGGCTCTATTCAATTTTTCTTCATTAGTTTCCACTAACGTGATGGTAGATCCTTTCAAAATTTCGCTAGAACTGATATCCATTAAGCTCGCGGGACCAAACGCAGCAGAACCTGCCCCAATTAATACGATTTTAACCATTTTTTTTCTCCCATGAGTTGTTTATATTGATTACTTAAAATCTTTTTATAATTTTAATTTAATTACTTAAAATTAGGCAAATACTCCTTTTGAAGTTGGCACATTTCATTAAATATCCTATCTGCTTTTTCAAAACTCCCCACATTCGGATCAATAGCTAAGGCGGCTATAGCCAAATCTTTAGACTGTTTTAAAATAGCTTCCACGCACACATCCTGGACGGAGGCTTCAATCCTGAGAATTGCTGCGATATTTCTCGGAATGTTTCCTAATTTTAAACCATGTACCCCATCCTTATCAACTCTCGCCGAAGTTTCTATTATAGCATGTTGAGGTAAATTTTGAATTAAATCCTCATTTGGAATATTCACTGCGGTTTCATAGGAATTCTTATTCTGGATAATGGCTTCAATAATTGGAATTGCTCGTTCTCCTGAGGGATTTTTAAGTAATCCTCCTTTTTTAGGGTATCTATTTTTCTTAAGACGGTCATAGTATCTCAAAACACGTTTATAAATGCCCTGATTGAACTTATCCGTTCGATTTATCCAATCAATCATGTCCTGGGTTTTCGTAAATTCCTCTCCAAATTGCAGGTATTCTCCCAGATGATTGTCTCCCACGTAAGGAAAGGAACTAAAACGTTTATACACTTCATGGGTCAAAGTAGAATATGCAAAGCGATCTTCATTTGTTCTTATAAATTCTAAAATTTTGCTATTAAATTCCTTCATCAAATTTTTTCCATCTTTTTTTCTTTCGAGATCCAAAAGAAATGCGAAGTGATTGAGTCCCCCTACTTTCATGATAACCTCATCTGAGGTAAGATTAAAGAGTTGAGGCATGACGGCTTCTAAATAGTGCACTTGATGGCATAATCCAATAAAATTAAGATTAGTACTTCTTTTTATGGCTAAACAGACGCGTGCCATGGGATTTGAAAAATTAATAAAAAAAGCATTGGGACAAATTTTCTCCACGTCCTTCACTATTTCGATGATCGGGGGGATGATTCTAAATGCATGAAAAGTACCTCCCGGTCCTCCACATTCTCCCAGAATCTGAGTGGAACCATACTTTCTCGGGATTTCATAATCTTGCCACCATAATTTAAATCGTTCTCCCACCTCTATCGAACTTATGATAAAATCAGCATTTTTAAGCGCAGCTTTTCGGTCAGTCGTGCTTTCAATGGTAAATTTTTTATCAAGCTTCTCATTTTCCGCGATTAATAATTCTTTAATCCGATCTACCTTTTCCTTATTAATATCATGAAGAACCAAGGTACTACCATGTAAAATCTTGCTTAAATATAAATCAGCAAACATGCTCGGTCCAAAGCTCGTGCTCCCTGCCCCTACTAATACAATTCTTTTTTCCGTCATTATTCTGATTATAAAAAATTATAGTTTGATATATAAGAATAAAGATTGTCAAATAAAAACGTTAATTAATCTACCTACTTTTAACCCATGATAACACTGTTTTAAAAACAAGAGTTTAGAAGTTCTTACATTATATCTAGAAAAGATATTTTTAACATCTAAAGATGCTTAAATTAATTGTTGCAATCGTTACTACATTAATCTTTTTAGGATGGACTATTTACTTCCTTTTTAAATTGCAATGATTTATTGGCTAAGATGATATGAATTACGAACTACAAGATTCATGGTAGATACATTTTACTCGAAATTACCACGTTATCAACGCATTTTTAGGTTTTTAGCATGCATGTTCAAGTAAATGGGAATAAAATAGAAATTAAAAACAATTCTTTATTTTTAGGAAATATGAATTTAGAGGATATATCTCAAATTGTTGGATTGGATAAAATTCCCGATTTAAAATCGCTTAATCTTTTTAATAATCAAATTTCTAAAATTGAACACGTAGAAAATTTACAAAAATTGGAAAAATTAAACCTCTACGGGAATAATGTATCTCAGATCTCAGGATTAGACGAATTGTACAATCTAAAGATATTATATCTTTCTAATAATAAAATACACGAAATTAAAGGGCTAAAAAATTTGATCAATTTAGAAATTTTATCTTTAGAGGACAATAAAATCGTTGAAATTAAAGGATTGAAGAAACTAATTAATCTTAAAACCCTGAACTTATATGGAAATCAAATTGTAAAAATTCAAGGACTTGAATATCTATCCTCTTTAACAGTTCTTAGAATAGGGAAAAATCCAATCCCTCCCACGAATCTTGAGACCTGTGGGGGCCTTAATGAGCAAGGTTATGCATTAGATCCTCAAAAATTTATTGAGTATTGTAAATAAAAAGAGGATATAGATTAATTGTAAAACCGAACTTCATAAACATGGGCGAAAATTATTACTTAAATTTCGAATTTCGGAAATGAATATATTCAAATCACACATCAATTAAACATACTAATAATCCATGGCAAAAATATTTAAATAACAAATCAATAATAATGATAGTAATGACCTCAAATACTACTACAAAATATGCATTGTTATCCTTGTTAGGGGTAGTTGTATTAGTAGTAGTATTATAGAAAGAGAACAATCCTCTTGACCTTTTTCTTATAACTTTTCTTGGATTGTTCTCTTGGTAGCAAAGAAATTTTATTTGAAAATGGTCATGGATTCAATCCTTTCTGGGCATTAAATATAATTTGAATTCAAAAATAGGAGGAAAAAGAAAGAAGATGACCATGACTAAAGAACCTAAAATGATCATGCTTGATTCAGCGCCCGAGGATCCAAGGTTTAATTGCAACAAGTTTTTTAAACCTGCAGAGCTTTACATTGCTGAAGAAAAGATCGCATGGTAAATTCAAATAAATAAAAATCATTTCAATTTATCAATAATCGTTTAATATTTTCATAGAAATTAATTAATATCTTATCTCTTCAAAGATAATATCATTTACTTTAATCTTATTCTCTTATTCTTTTATCTGAGCAACCTAATACGAAGATTTAAATAGATCAAAAATATACTAATAATTGAGTAAATTTTCAACATGAACTTAAATTGAAAGAAAAAAAGAAAAAAGAGATGAGCTAATTTTGGAAAAAAAAATCATGGAAAGTTTGGAAAAATATCTAAATACGGATTTCTATTCAAAATCTCATTTCAAGAGTTCTTATACGAGTCAAATAAATACCTTTTTGGATGAATCTGAACCAGGAGAATTAGAAATTGAAGATGATAGGAGAATGGTGTATTTATTAATGAAATATTCCCATAAACACAAATAATTTCGTTATTTTTATATTACTTTTTTCATGCGTTCTAACGCTTCTTTTATTCTTTCCGTGGGTTGAGTAAGTGCAAATCTAACATAACCTTCTCCATATTCACCAAATCCCGTGCCAGGAGTGATCACCACGCCCACATTTATTAACTTTTTAGTGAATTCCATGCTGTTTTTTTCTCCTTCAGGAATTTTCGTCCATACATAAAAGGTGGCAGAAGGCTTTTTCGTTTCCCATCCCATTTCATTTAGACCTTTAATAAGCACGTTCCTTCTTTCTTCATAAATTTTAATGTTGTTAGCTACGATATCTGGCCTTTTTTCTGATTTATATTGCTCCAATCCTTTAATAACGGCTTTTTGTATGAATATTGGGCAGCCAGAATCTATTTGAGATTTTACTTTCCTTAAACCATTTATGATTTCAGCATTTCCAGCGATCCACCCGCATCTAAATCCTGTCATGCAAAATATCTTGGAAGCGCTATTAATTTCGACTTGATTTTGACTAATTTGTAAGATCGTTGGTGCAATATAATCATCATACGTGAATTCTGAGTATGGATTGTCATATACTATGCAAAAATTATAATCCTCGGCATAATCTGAGACTTTTTTCAAGTAATCTAAAGGAGCCGTGGCTCCTGTGGGGTTGTTAGGGTAATTTAAATACATCATTTTGGCTTTTTTAAGTATATTAGTCTCAATAGCCTCCAAATCGGGAAGAAAATCATTCTCTTCTTTTAAAGGCATGATACATGGTTCTCCATCACATAATTTAGTGGCTCCATTTTCGTATACCGGATATCCGGGATTAGGACAGAGCACAATGTCTCCTTGATTAATAAATGCTCTTGCGATATTTGCTACTCCTTCTTTTCCCCCTATTAAGTTGGAAATCTCATTATCTGGATTTAAATTTACTTTGAATCGTAATCGATACCAATTTGATACAGCTAATCTAAAATCTTCTTCTCCCATGCTTGAGGGATAATTTTGATTTTCTTGTATCCTAATTTGTTCAATTAACTCATCGACAATGATTTTAGGGGTGGGCAGATCAGGATCTCCAATTCCCAAGGGAATTAAATCGATGCCCTGTTTTTTCTTTTCTAATTTCAATTGTTCAATTTCTGCAAAAATATAGGGAGGCAACCTTCCAATTCTTTCAGCATATTCTATTTTAATTCTTAACACCAATAGTTTGAAAAATTTAAGAGTGGAGTAAGCTTTGAACATTAACAAAATGTTAAAAATCTTGTGAATATACCAAAAGTAGATCATTTGTTTGAATAATGTTATACAAATGTTTACTTTCTTGTATATTTAACAATCCAATGCGAGGTTTTAATAAGAGAGAAAGATTCACATGATAAATTTATGGTAGTCTATATTAAATTAAAAATTCAAATATAAGAAATAATGGTGGTAAA
>CAYLZE010000127.1:2529-13694 GCA_964388035.1 uncultured archaeon | reverse complement strand
CTTATTATTTCCGTATTTTTACTTTCGCAATGCCGGCATTGAAATAACTGAAGCCCCGTTAACTGTGCTTCTTCGCTGAGCGTCACGGTAGACGTCTTGCCGCATTCTCGGCACCGAATTGTCCCGGGAACAATCTCGATTCTCAATTCCGCATCTTCGGCAATCGAACCCGTGGTAGCCATTTTAAAAGATTGCTTCAGTAAATGGGGGACTATTAACGTGAGCTCTCCTATCTCTAAATATACTTCCGTTATCTTTTTAGCATTGTATTTCTTAGCGGTGGCTTCAGCAACCTTGAAAATATTCATGGCAAAAGAAAATTCATGCATCGATAATCCTCAATACCGTATAAATTTCATCTAAGACTTAGCCTTTCGCAATTCCTTGGCTATTTCTTTAATAACTCTCGCCTTCTGCTTGCCCTTAGTCTCTATCAAAACCCTGCCCGGAGAATCCCACCACGTTCTGGGATACCGGCTTATCGCGTCTACTTCCACTTGATACCCTAAATTTTTCGCTGCTTTAGCTATTTCCCCCATGGAAACTTTCTCCAAGGCTAAATTCTTAGCAAGACGCCTTCCTTCTTTTCGAGTTCGTTTTGCTTCGAAATATTGCGGCCAAAAAATATAAAAAGGTTTTCTACTTCTCATGAGAATTCTAAAAATTTGATATTTATTAAAACCCTCTAAAAGATTTAAAAATTATGAGTATATTCCATAACATTTCGGGAAATAAATTTTATTTAACACGTTTAATTAGATTAATTGTCTCCCATATAATGATATGAAAAAAGAAATTTCATAATGGTATTTGATAATATGAAATAATTATAACGCGTCATATATGCCGCATTAATGACAGGGAGGGTGGTCTAGCTTGGTATGATACGTTACATTGAGATTTCTTCATGCTAAGTCGAATCGGCTGGGGTTATTTCTGCATTGCAGCCATACCAGAAGCCGAGTGGTCGGGGGTTCAAATCTCTGAAAACCTCTTGAAGAGAGAGCACTTCCCCCCTCTCCCACTTTTTACATTGCTTATAATATTAAAGAATTGATAAAAATATTAAGAGAAACATTACAATTACCTTGAGATCTCATTTTATTTCGAAAAAAGAAACGAAAGAAGTAGAATTTTGATTAACATTATTATTTATCTAATCATTGAACATACTTTACTTTAGTTGAATTTCCTTCTTAAATATCTCAAGAAATAGTTTATACTTTTCTAATTAATAAAATTAAATAAAATTGAAAAAAAAATCTTGATTTTAACTTAAGAATATTAAAGCTATTCAACTTTCATTACCGGTTTCTCTTTTTCAAGTAATCGTTTAATCGATTCGGGTAAAAGCCATCCCATATAGCCTAAAATGCTTGCGATAATCACAAACGATCTAACTATAATTAACTGTAGAATATCTAATTCATAAAAGCCATCAAAACTGGAAGCAATTGAAAAGATCACAAGTGAAACAAGAATTAAACTTCCTTTTACTTTTGGAACTAACGAAGAGGATTTAAATACGTCTCTAAGAAAAACAATTAGTCCTATCCAAACAAACGATAGAGAGGCTATTAAATAAAGTTGCGCATAACCCGTATATCTAATATCAACGTTTCCTTCGCTCATACCAATTAAATTCGGTTGAGTAAATACCAGAAAAATGTAAATGAAATCAAGAAAACCCATGATAATCAACGTGGTTAGACCATATATTTTAGCGCGATTTGACTTTTTTAAATCAAAAACCACGTAAATCCAACATGCTAGGGTAAAGGGAAATATACCATTACCCAAAATGAAATAAATTTCCATAGGTAAGGGATTTTGAGTAAGTAACAAGGTAAAAAACGAAGCAACCGTAGAACTATACGTCCACATTATCCCAAACATCGAAATAGCAATATAGATCAATTGTTTATTTTTGAATTTTGTATATTTATAAAGGATCAAGAATACAACAAAAATCGAAACGGAAAAAGAAATGGAACTCATAACTCCATTAACATAATCCACTGGTTCTAAAGGCATATTTCACCACTTAATTACTTAATTTCTTATATAAAAATAGTGGCATTTTAGTATATTTAAATTTTTATCACATAAATCTAAATAGACTCTAAATACGAAATCAGTGGAATATAAAACCCGAAAAATCAGTTTAAAAGGTTTTTTACATTAATCCGAGGATATCTACGGAATCTGATGCTTTTTTCAAGACAACGTTAAAATAATGTTCAGCTATGTTACTTAGAAAGTTAAAATATGGATATGTAATTTTAGTACTATATTTATTATTAATATAGGTAATGGCATTTTTTGAAGTAAAATCCTCATTTTCCTTAAGATTTTCATTGATTTCAATGATCTCTTTGGATAATGTAAAGAGCTTAGTTATTTCATTCTTAAATAGTATGAATCCATTTTGGCTATCAATTTGAGAGAAAAACTTCTGAATGATTGCATTTTCAATTTTTGTACTTTTAGTATCAATTATATTTTTATTATCCGATAATATTCTATTTCCGCTTAACACTAAAGAATTTCTATATAATTTTTTATTTTTGTTATAATCTAATGAAGTTATAAGATGAATTTCAAATTCGAATGAACTCCTAAAAATGTAATCAAAAAATTTCAAGAATATTTCATTTAAATAATCAAAATCGTTTAAAATAATTACTTTCGCCTTGCTTAAAACTCCTATTAACACATTAACCATTAAGGAAGGAATTAAATTATATTTTATAATATCTATATCAAATTCTGGCGCTTGCAAATTATCATGCATATCTGCTTGGATTTGAGGTATTTCTATATTAAAATCAATCCCAAAACAATCTCTAACAGAAAAATGCTTATCGATATATGCCAAAAAAGAATGTTCACAAACCAAACCCGGTAAAATATTGACGGTTGTTATGCCTTTTTCATTTTTATATACTTTACTTTTATCAATTATTATTTGACCTTTCTTTCCGCAGAAAGGACAAATAACTTGAATGGAGATAGGGGCTGACACATTCATTGGATAATAATAAATCAATTTTTCATTATTATAAATCTATCGCTATTAGTTCATAAATTAAAATATCGAACTGATAAAATACCAATGAAATTATCTTGCAGTTGAGAAAAATAATTACAAACGAAATCCGAATCGGATTAAGTAATTCTTCCGGTTGAGTAATGGAAAAACATCCGTTCATTGAATTGCTATCCTTATCTATCCTTGTACTACATTTATTTGCAATGAGTTAAGCCACTAAGTGGATCTCGAGCATTAATTTTCTCGCATCCTTAACCTTTCGAATAGATTTTTTCTTTCGAAGGAGCTTAGGGTACTTTTTTCTCTAACATTATCAACGACCCATCCTTCACCAATGATTCATCAGTTAAGAAGAAACTTTCATAGCTTTTCAAGAAAGTCTCTTCTAGAAAACAATTCTTTATTGATTGATTGTTTGATTGATTAGTATCAAAGCAAAAATCCTAAGAGAATATTACTAATATATTTAAGATATAATTTTTATTTCGAAAAAACAAGGGAAAGAACGGACATTTTCTTGATGTTTTTCTTTTAAAACGATCTGATAAAAAAATTTAAATATGCTTTTTAGATCAATTACAATTATAAGGCATTCAAAAAAAATGTGAATTAATTGGCCAATCCAAATTTAGCAAAACCTAAATTCACGATCTTACATTTGCTTTATTTCATAAACTTGAATATTGTGATTACCACGGATGCCGGATTCTTAGCTCCTTTAATTTCTAAAATGATGATTGTGTTTGGGGTATCTTTGATACAAATTTCTTTGTACATTTCATTGATGACCTTGATCCCTGCATTATTGATTCCTATATTTGGAATCATGGCAGATAAATTAAAAAGAATCTTGATTATATTTTTTACGGTTTTAAGCGGGGCTCTGGTGAGTGTAATAATGGCGTTCGTGATTATTTCAGAGCTAAATTTCATATTTTTTGCCTTATTTGGGATATTAGCGGCAACCATGAATGCTGCGATAGGTCCCGCAATATTTTCCCTTTTAGTCGATTATGTTCCCCCAAGTAATAGAGCGGGAATCATTGCTTGGTTGGGAATTTCTGGAACTGCTGCAATTGGATTGGGATATTTAGTATCTGGTATAATTCCCAGCATAATCTATGGTCCCCAATTTCCTTTATGGTTTCCTTATATATTTGATGCCGTATTAGGTTTTATTTTTGCAGGACTTATATTGCTAATAAAAGAGCCACATCGAGGGATTCAGGAAGAAGGGTTACGGGAATTATACGAAAAAGGGGGCTCTTATGAATATACTCTTACTTTCGCAGGGGCAAAAGATTTTATCAAAAAACCCATTAATCGGCGAATTCTTTTGTTCGAATTTTTCTTGCGCATAAGACACGCCATATTGGGAACTTATTTCATCACATTTCTTATTGTCACTCATGGATTTAATGAATTAACAGCGACTGAGGTAATGTTTGCTCTTTTTGGAATTCAATTGATCGGGCAAGTCTATTTCGGCAGGAAAGGTGATATAGCTTATCAGAGCAGGAAAGACGGACACCTTCAAGTGATGATTAAAACATTAGGACTTAGCTTATTTTTTGTTCCATGGGTTTTTTTGATCCCCTTTAATTTTCAAACCACTACCGGCTTAGCATTATTTTTTCTCTTTGCTGGTGTTCTTATTATTGGCTCTTTTTTTGAGGTAGGTGCAATTCCTTCTGTCGGAGCCATTTTAGCAGAAGTGAATCCCCCTGAAGTGAGAGGAACTGCCAATTCAATTAATTTTTTATTGATCACCATTGGTAGAGCTATTATGGTTCCACTTTATGCTATAATTTGCATTGATTTATTGAATGGCAATTATGCTCTTACTTTTTTCTTTTTTATCCTTTTTGATATTCCAGCTTTCATTATATTACTCACAATGAGGAAAATAATGGTGCCTTCCATAGAAAAAATTCAAGAAGAATTAAAAGTACGGATTTCATAATAATGATTAAAAACAAATCTAGTCTTTAAAATACTTCATGATTGTTTTTCATTATATATAGATGTGATAACAATGTCGAATGAAAGGCCAAGCATTATTGTTTTCATGCTGGATTCTTTGCGTCCGGACCATCTGGGTTGTTATGGGAATAAGGTGGCCCTCACGCCAAATATAGATAAATTAGCAGAAAATGGGTTAATCTTTAAGAATGCGTATGCGGAATATCCCATTACGATTCCAACACGGACTGCTTTAATGGCGGGGATCTACACGCATACAAATCGCTCATGGAAGCCAATGAGTCCTTATGAACTTCATGTTCCGGAATTACTCAGTAAAAAGGGATATAAAACTGCACTATTTGGAGATAGCCCGATGACTACCGAAGTTTTTAACTGTCATCTAGGGTTTGAGACGTTTAAACATTCCCACTTCGGAAAGGTTAGTTTAAAGAGTACTAAATCTGATACGAGCTTGGTCAATCTCAATGATTATTATTGGGTGGAACCAAAAATTGATGAGGAACAATTTGGTGGGGAACAATTACTCAAGATCGAGCAAGGGCTTTTTTTATACACGAGATTAAACGAACTTTCTTTATTAGAGGAACAAGGTGTAAGGCGAGCGGAATTAGTTACGAATTGGGCCTTAGAATGGCTTGATGGTATGAATCAAGGTAATTCTCCTTTCTTTTTATGGATAGATCATTTTGAACCCCATGAACCGTGGCTATCATCAGAATATTATTTGGAACCATTTCGCCATTTAATGGATGAAACGGCAGGACATTGTCCCATGCCATCGGCTGATGCTTCCTTATATCCCCCTGGAGTGATGAAAAATTTATTGGCGCACGTGCATGCAACGAATCATGAGGTTGACACGGAAGTCGGAAGGGTAATTCAAAAAATAGAAGAGTTAGGATTAACAGACAATACAATATTCATTATCATTAGCGATCATGGCGAGCCTTATGGGGAACACGGTACCATCAGAAAATATGGAACTCCTATCCATGATGAATTGGCTAAAATTCCTTTCATAGTGAAAGGCGCAGGATTCGATAAGAATAGGAAAATAGATGCATTACTTACCACACCCGATATTTCTGGATTTTTTTTAGAACTCGCGGGCATGAGAATCCATAAAGACATGGAAGCTCTTTCAATATTTCCTTCGATCAAGGATAAAAATTCCTCAGAGGATGCGATTCATGACATGATTTTTATGGGAGCTTTTCAGATTAGAGCAGGTTGCAGAACTTGGAGATGGAAATTCATCGATAATAGAGGTGATAACAATGGTGTTGATGAATTATATGACATGATTAAAGATCCCGAAGAAAAAATAAATCTTATTAATGAAGAGCCCGAAATTGCCCAAGCTTTACGGAAGGATGTTTGGAATTTTGGAAAACAATGGGCAAGACAGTTAGCGTTTCGGGACCATCCCTTAACCCCTTGGACCCAGATTAAGATCAGTAAGATGATGGGAGTCAATTTTCCAAAGCTGATGAAGAAGTAAATTAATAATTTAAGATTCCTAAAATCTTCAAATTCCCCGTTTTCTAATTAACTCCCAATGAGATAATATAACACGGAAAATCACTATTTTAAATTTTGTTTTGACTTCTTTTTTCTTCTGCCTTAGTATTTAGATAAGCATTCTTTCTTTATGAGGATACTATTTTCACACGTTGGATGTAAGTTAAATTTTAATTCGATTTTATCAAAGATTTTAAATGAATACAAATAATATATATATTAAGAAAATAATCGGGGAAAAATTATTTTGTTAAATCATAGAATTGAAATTTTTGATTCTGCCAGTGAACGAATAAAGCGGATTCGCAGGAGATTTTTAGATGATAAGACCTTAATTTCGGTCGAAAGAGCACGCTATTATACGGAAAATTGGGTAGAAACAGAGAACGCTAATTTATCAGTTAATGAAAGGATCGCTCTCTCCATGAAAAATGTATTTGAAAAAATGCAAATCAACATCGATCCAGATGACCGAATTGCTGGCAATTGGACAGAAAGCTTCTTGGGGATCCCTATTGATATAGAACGTGGTATGTGGAATAGAATACTCGAGTATGAAATCGATAAGAAATCAATGAAAAAGTTTGAGAAAGAATTTAACAAATCCTTTATAAAATACATGAGCGATAGAGGAATAGATCTCATAAAATTCATTGAAGATACTAAGAAGTTGGGTACGGCCATACCAACATTGGGCACTCAATCTTTAGAGGAAAGAACGGTAAATTCCTTTCAAATGAATGGAAAAGATAAGGAAGTTCTTTTAAACGAGTTGCTCCCATACTGGAAGGGAAAAACTATTGCAGATTTAATTGATAAAACTCTATTAGAAAAAAATGTCTATAAAGGTGAATTTTATGAGTTTATTAATAAGGTGCCTATTAAGAAATCCCAGGATCAACCAATTATATCCCCCAATGCAGCTATTGGTGGATGGCAAGGGCATATTATCCTTGATCACGAAACCGCCCTTAAAAAAGGCTTTTTAGTCATGCAAAAAGAGATTCAAGAGGAATTACAGAAAAACAATAATTTAGCAACAAAAGAAGTGGAATTTCTTAATTCCCTTAACATTGCGCTTGAAGGCATCATGATATTTGCTAATAGACTTGCTGCAGTACTTCAAGAAGAAGTAATGAAGTGTGATGATCCCAAGCAGAAGGCAATATTAGCGCAAATGCATGATATATGTGAGAATGTTAAATCAAAACCAGCGAAAACTTTTAGGGAGGCCGTGCAATTATATTGGATTATCAAAACCACTGTTGATTTAGCACTTCCATTTAACGTTCACGGACCGGGACGTCTTGATCAAATCCTGTATCCCTATTATAAGCATGATATTGATGAGGGGAGAATATCTCGAGATGAAGCTTGTGAACTCTTGGAAGAGTTGATATTAAAAGTAATGAGTCATAACATCAGGCCTTATTCAGATGCTATATCAGAATTTAGTCAGAGATATGAAGGATCAGAACCAATTACATTGGGAGGTCTTACTGATGAAGGTGAAGATGCCACGAATGAATTAACCTATGTTTTTCTGGATGCTGTTGAACGTTCAAGGGCTTGCCTTAATTTTGCAGTGAGATTTCATGATAAAACCCCAGAAGATTTGTACTTAAAGATAGCTGATCTTAATTATAAAGGTGTCTCAAGTCTTTCCCTGTTAAATGATACTATTTCCATTAAAGCTTTAACGAATCGGGGTGTTTCCAAAAAAGACGCTCAAGTATATAGTATTACGGGATGCGTGGATATGTCACCTCCTGGAAAAACAGGTGGGATAAGTTTTTCTGCCCAAATGTTATGTCATACCCTAGACACGACGCTTCGAAATGGTGATGCCAATACACTAACAGGATTGATAAAAAATGTCGGACCTAAAACGGGTGAATTAGATTCATTTACCACGTTCGAGGAATTCTTGGACGCGTTCTATAAGCAATCTGAAAATGTTCTCCGCCAAATAGTGGATGCTACCACGATTCGAGATAAAATATATGCTGACTATTTGCCTTCTCCTTATTTATCTACGTTTATACAAGGGTGTTTAGAGAATAAAAAGGATGTTACTAATGGTGGAGCCAAATATGATGCAGAAGGAATCTTGTATTTAAGCAGTGTTGCCAATTTAGTTGATTCACTTTATGTGATTAAAAAGTTAGTTTTTGAGCAAAAAAAGTTCTCTTTAAAAGAGCTCGTTGATGCCATGGATAAAAACTTCACGGGTGGGTATGAATGGATTCATCATTTAATTACAGACTTAGAGGGTAAATGGGGGAATGGAAATCCAGAATGTGACGAGCTTGCCCGAGAAGTTACCACCCATCTATTTGAAGAAACCTATAAGTATAAAACTTATAGAGGTGGGGTTTATGTACCATTTATTATTAGCATGACGGTACATGCATATGATGGACGAATTTCCTTGGCAACCCCTGATGGTAGATTGGCAGGAAAACCCTTTGCTGCGAGTTGTAATCCCTATAATGTCGAAAAGAACGGACCAACGGGTGTTTTACGATCTGTCGCCGCGCTTGACTATGAACATGTCTGTGGATGTGCTGTTAATATTCGAATGCATCCTTCTGGAATTGGTAAAACTGAAGAAGCAAAAAAAAAGTGGATTTCATTAATTAAGACTTATTTTCAATTAGGTGGAGAACAAATTCAACCTACCGTGGTTTCTACAGAAGTATTAAAGGCAGCACAACTTGATCGTGAAAAATATAGGAACGTTATAGTGAAAGTTGGGGGATATAGTGCTTATTTTGTTGATTTAGGGAAGGAAATGCAAGATGAAATTATCTCTCGAACCGAACACATGGAAATATAAAAATTAATTTTCTTAATCTCTATTCTTTTTTAATTAAATTATTTCTTAACATCATTGCTGATTATTAGGGAGCACTTGTAAATTAATTAATCTTAAGCTATTTCTGCACTATTCGTTAGTTTTTTTTCTAAAACCAATTATTTCTATCATTTTTTATAACTATTAATATACAATATTTTATGATATTCTAGTTATAAAAGTTTATATTATTTTTTACATTTTATATTATTGCCACTAATTTTTTATTAAGTATGGGATGAGGTTAATACTTTTTTCTCATCTAAAATATGTGGCAAGTAATTGAATTTATTATATGTTCTGAACCAAAATAAAAGAAGAAAAAGGTAAAATTGTTTGAATTTAAAAGAAGTGTGGCTCATTGATTATGCCCGTACTGCATTCTCACGATCAAGGCCAAAAGAACCTGAAAGGGATGTTTTTGGAGAAATTAGGGGGGATGAATTATTAGCAGAGCTCTTGATAAAATTTTTTGAGAATAAATTAGAAAATAAAGGGATTGAAAAGAAGGATATTGAAGAAGTTTCGGTGGGGTGCGCAAATGGTGTATTAGAAAATTGGACGCTTGGGGGCCGTATTCCTTTATTTTTAGCAGGATTACCTACTGATGTGGCTGCTTTTTCCATCGATCGTCAATGTGGTTCTGCAGGCTCGGGAATGCATGTTGGAATAATGGAAATTATGACGGGTAATAGCAAATGTGTCCTTTCCACGGGATTTGAACACATGACACGCGTTAGAAATGAAGGAATGATGCCAAATTTAGCAATGACCAATAATAAAAGCAAATTTTATCGCCAGAACTTGGATATAATCACAGCTTTAAATATGCTCCAAACGGCACAGAAAATGTATGAAGAAGAAATACCCAAATTCACCAAAGAAGACATGGATAAATTTGGAGTAAGAAGTCATAATTTAACCGTAAAGAATCAAGAAAATGGTTGGTTTAATGAAGAAATAATTTCCATCGAGGGGCACGTGGAAGGTAATATTAAGGAAAAGATGCTTGTGGATAAAGATATGAATGCTAGAAAATCTAATTTAGAATCACATTCCAAATTACCCCGATTATCCAGACCTTTTTATTTAAAAAAAAATGGGGGAAAAAGGGGTTACATGGAAAGGGAAGGTACTAGTGAAGGAGTAATAACCGCTGGAAACTCCTCTCCCTTGAATGCTGGAGCAACAGCTGCAGTGTTAATGGAAGCTAAAGAGGCTGAAAAGAGGGGATTGGACCCAATGGCGAGAATTGTTTCAATTGGATGGGCTGGAGTAGATCCTTCCGTCATGGGAAGAGGACCAGTTCCGGCGACTCAAAAAGCGTTGGAATATGCGAAACTCAAGCCAAACGATATCGATTTTTGGGAGATAAATGAAGCTTTTTGTATAGTCACGATGAATTGTATGGAAAAATTTAATATCCCCGAGGAAAAGGTGAATGTTATGGGAGGCTCGACTGCTATCGGACATCCATTAGGTTCAACAATGATCAGGCTTCCCGGCACTCTTGCTCGCATTTTAAGAGATAAAAATGGAAGGTTTGGCTGTGCTAATGCTTGTTGTGGAGGAGGACAAGGTGTAGCTACAGTTATTGAAAATCTCAATGCAAATTAAAAAAAAACTTTTCTATCATTTTAACTAAGGATCAAATCTTTTTTTTAATTAAAATAGTTTTAAATACATTATTTTATTTAGTTAGAGAATAATTCTTTGAATATTTTGACAGAATTTTGTCGGAGAAAGAAA
>CAYLZE010000127.1:0-2429 GCA_964388035.1 uncultured archaeon | reverse complement strand
ATGAATGTGGCATCTTTCCTCAAATAAGAATGATAAGGAATCGTGATTTTATAGAGAGGTGATTCAGTAGAAATTTTTCTATGTATTAACCTCATTTGTCCCTCGGTAATGTAGATAACCTTTCCGGAAGGATCAACATCTTCTAAGTATACAAAAATCGCTCCATCTTCATGGGTAGAGGAAAGGTATAAATTGATTATAGAATGCCCCGTAATTTCAATATCCGTATCAATAGGTGGACTGGTATAGGTAAGCAATTTCTTATCTTCCATTGCTCTGTTGGGATAATAGACGTAGGAAAATAATTGGGTATGCCAACGGTTTCTTATACCGGTAGTAGCATTAAAATTGACCTGATACTCATCAGAATCTGATTCACTTAGTGGTTTTTCTGCTTTTAATTGATTGTTTTCTGAAAAATACCAAGTCTCACTTTGCACTCCTTTAGGCGGCCAATCATTAGTCGATTTCCATTTTTCCTTACCCAAAGTATAATAATAAATGACTTTATTGTCGATATTCTCTCCCTTAATGCATTTCTTCATGAAATTTATCCATGCTTGAAGCCTTATTTCCAGCTTGGGATTAGTCTCTGACTTTTTGGGTTGATAAGGACTTGCATGGAAACCTTCTCCATGAGTCCACGCCCCAATAACACCAATTTGAGGATTTGATAAAGTAAGAAAGGTAGAAAGCACCACGTTAGATGTGGCGGCATCCATCCATGACCCCCAATAATAAATAGGTATCTTGGAGCGCTCAATCTCTTCTTTAAAATTATAAACACTAAACACTTTCATTGTCTCTCCCGTTTCATTCCAGGCATCATCTCGATAAATAATGTTTAAGGCTTTTTTATGAACGTTGGGATTATTTTCATGTTCTTTAATGGCTTGCTCGAGTATTTCTTTTTTTCCATCAGCTTTTACGGGTTTCACCCCCTTTAAGACTAATCTCTGCACAAATCCCAATGTCTTGCTTGCATTATGGTCTAAACTATCATTATATTTCGCCCAATTCTCAACAAACCAATAATTGTAAACACCACCTGGAAACGCTATATCCAAATAAGGATCAATTTCATTTGCTCTAACAACCACTCCCTTTAGAGCAGAATGATTCACTGAAGCGGTCAGTTCTGCTGTTGTCGCTGAGTAGGAATTTCCAAAAGCAATCACTTTTCCATCCGACCAAGGTTGATTTATAATCCACTCTATGATTTCGTGAGAATCTTTAACCTCATCTATTGACCAAGGAGACTTTCTTGTTCCCGTTGACGCCCCACTCCCCCTAACATCTGCAAAAACAAAGGCAAATCCGTTCCGAGTGAATGTCCGCTCATAATCCTGGGGAATAATAAGATTTTCCAGGAAATTAAAAGGAAATCTCAATTTTGCAGCTCTCCAATACCTTGTTTGATCTAAAATGCAAGGAATCTTATGATTTGGTGGCAAATTCATGGGTAGGTGAATATCAAGGGCTATCTTTACCCCATCCCGCATTTTAATATAGGTGGAAGAAGTTGCATGTTTCTCATAAATAGGCTTCAAGACTGAAATATTGGAAAAGTTGAAATCTTCCATTTTATCGCATTTCTAACATAATTATTTGAATATAAAAAAAAAAAATCTTTTAAGATAAATAAAGAATTATCAAGAATTATTATTAAATTATTAAAATGAGGATAAAGAGGTTAAAACATTGGTATTAAAGACTCAAATAACAGAAATGTTCGGAATTAAGCATCCAATCTTTGCGGCACCGATGGGTCCTTTTTATACGAAAGAGTTAACCGTGGCAGTATCCGAAGCGGGAGGAATGGGAGTTATCAGCCATACCAACCTTTTGGGAAAAGATAGCTTCACCCAAATGCAAGAGGATATGAATTACGTTGTAGAGCACACGGATAAACCTTTTGGATTTAATATACGCACGGGTCGCATGCAATTTGATGCTAAAAAGCTATGTCGTCAGATTCCTAAATTCATCATGGAAAACCAAAAAGTAAGAGAACAATGCGTTTACGCATTAACTAGTGCAGGTTCTTCACGAACCTTACCCGAAAGTAAAAGTTTTCAAAAATTGAGAGAAAACAGTCAAATCAAGCACTTTCACGTTGCTCCTGCCGCTTGGCTTGCAGATAAATGCGTGGCTTCAGGCGTTGATGGGATGGTCGTGACGGGCTCGGAAGGGGGCGGCCATCAATCCTATGAGGGGACTGGTACTTTGGTCTTGCTCCAAATGGTGAAAGAGAAACACCCTGATTTTCCGATTATTGCTTGTGGCGCTTTTGGAAACGGATATGGTCTTGCTGCAGCTCTTGGTTTAGGAGCAGGTGCAATCGCAATGGGTACACGGTTCATTGCTTCGAAGGAAAGTGAATTCCATCCCAAATATAAGGAAATAGTCCCACCTGCAATGCCTAAAGA
>CAYLZE010000126.1:0-13706 GCA_964388035.1 uncultured archaeon | reverse complement strand
CTAAACCAAGGTGTTAACTTTTTCAATATTTATGCTGTGAATAACACTTGCTTACCGCAATCGATACTCATAACTATAGAAATTGTTCAAACACAAACTGATATTAGATTATATCTTAATGGAACGGAACAAAACTTACAAGATGTTATAATAGTAGAAGCACCTCCAATGACACCAGGAGATATTTTTAATATCACTGTTTCTTACATTGATCACGATCAAAATTCCTATATTTCTCAAGCGACGGTTAATATTACGGGAGCAGGATTTTCAGATAATCTTTTACCAAATTCAATGAATAATTATTCAGTCATTTTGAATTCATCTGATTTAAATTGGGGAATTAATTACTTATCGATTTTGGCTCAAAGAGCTAATTATGAGCCACAGACAATTACGATTCAATTTGAAGTTATTGCTAAAACATCAACCCTAGACTTATTTCTGGGAAGTACCAATATGACTGGTGTCGAGGATGTATCTATTAGTGTAGAATGGCAAGAAACCATAAATATCACGGCTTATTATAGGGATGAAAATAAGGTCCGCATTGCTGGTGCAACGCTCAAAGTGCAAGGAGGAGGAGTTTCTGAAACATTAACTCCAATTGGAAGCCAGAGATATTATAAAATTATTGATACAACAAGTCTTGGGGTAGGTGTGTTTTACTTGACATTAGTAGCGGAAAAGACCAATTATGAGTCCCACACAGTAATATTTCGGTTGGAAGTAACGAATCGAGAGACTTCTTTAATCTTATCCCTTAATGGAGAAGTTAAAACATCAAAACCTTCAATAGATGTGGCGTATGGAAAAGGCATCACAATAGAAATTGAATATAAGGATACAGCTTCAGGTTCATTTATTTCTAATGCTCAAGTTAATATAACGGGAGAAGATATTGATGATTTATTGGAAGAAGATACTCAATCAGACGTATATAGTATTGGTATTAATTCCAGAACTTTAGATATTGGGACCAGGTTTTTAAGCATTCTAGCAACCAAAAATGGATATTTATCACAGACGATAAGAATAACTATTAATGTTAGGAGAATTCAAACCGAAATTGCTTTAATCCATATGAATGCCACCAGTACAATTACCCCTGGGGATCCATTTAACATAACACTTGAATTAAAAGACTTAGACTTTAAAAAAGTCATATCCGGTGCCACAGTGAATTATACTTGGGAGAGAGGACAAGGTACTCTCACAGAGGTTAACAATAGTGGAATTTATCAAACTCTTGTAACTCAAACAAACATTCCTGATGGAGTTTATACCTTTACAATAACCGTGTATGCTGCCGATGAATACGATTTTGGGCGTCTTAAAATTACTTTGAACGTTAAAAGCCCCCAAGAAAGCGTTTTACTATTTCAAATCTTTTTAGGGTTAGCTATTGGAGGTGTTGGCGCGTTAGGAACATATTTAGTAGCTTACCAACGAGTTCTGAAATATCCCAAACCAATTAGAAAATTACATAAATTCAAAAAAGCATTGAAAAGAAAATCAATTCCAGATGTTCAAATTGGGAAAAGAGAAACATTACTGAGTGAAAAATATGAAGAAAGCTTGGGTCCTTTAGGAAAAACCTTAAAACCAAAATCCAAATTAACAAAAACTACACCCGAGAGACAAGAATTAAAAATAAATCAATCACCCGAAAATACATCTACTGATTCAAATGTATTCCTTGATGATACCCAAAATCCAGATAGTTAAGACTTTAAATTAAATTCTAAATAATTTTCTTTTATTTGTTTTTTTTTCTTTCCTATTAAATTTCTAACAGTTTTTAAAATAAAATGAATAACAATATTAGGATCTTTTTTTATTTATTTTTCAACTATACGTTTAAAAGGTTATATAGTGGTAGTCAATAAAAACATACTATTCTCTAAATTATTGAAAAGATTTTTAGAGATAAATTCCGATGTGGAAGCAGTAATAATTTCTGATGATGAAGGGCTGATCATCGCAGGTGAAAAAAGAAAAGATATTGACTTGGAATTAGTCTCTTTTTTGACTGCTATCGTCAATCCAACCCTAGATAAAATACGTAATGAATTTGAGTTCAAAAAATTTGGAACCGCAAGTTTTGATACCGAGGATCATCGATTACTGTTCATCTCAATTGATGAAAACACGACTCTAAGTCTAGTGGTATTGGCTTTAGGTTCTATTGATTCTATTGCACCTTATGCGTACCTACTTGCCGAAAAAACAGCACAAATTCTTTTAGAAGAAAAAATAGACGATGTTCAATTAACGCTCCCAAACTTAAGTTATCAAACCTCTCAAGCGGAAGTAGAGAATTATTTGAAAGGCCAAATATATCGAAGAGATGCGGAAATACCGGGGGATTTTCATTTTAAATTTATTATAATCGGAGATCATAGAGTAGGGAAAACATCCATAGTCCGTCGTTTTGTAGAGAAAAGATTTCAAGCAGATTATAGAAGTACCATTGGTCTAAATGTTTTAACTCATACTTTTGAATCTTTTAACAATAAAATTAGCGTGAATCTATGGGATATTGGTGCCCAAGAATATTTTAAAAGATTCAGAAAAACCTACTATAGCGGGGCACAAGCTGTTTTCATAGTATTTGACCTAACAAAAAGAGAATCGTTTGATAATGTAACCAAGTGGTACAATGAACTGATGGAATTTGTTCATAACAAGGATTTACCAATCATTTTAGTAGGAAATAAAAAAGATTTAGAAGGTCAAAGAGAAATAAGTTTTGAGGAAGGCGCAAAATTAGCAAAAGATTTATCTGAATTAGCCTTATTCAGCGAAAAGTCAGATTTAACACCATACTCTGATTTATCTCACTTACCAGAGGGAACGAAGACTAGAATATCTTTCATAACTACTAGTGCATTAACTGGAGAAAATGTACAAGAAGCTTTTAGTTTGATTTCTTATCATTTTATTGAAGTATATAAGGAACTTGAAAAAAAACGCTTAAGAGAAGAAGTATTGAAATATATCAACCTTATCATCGAAGATAAAGATGTTTTGAATTTGACTTTTATTAATAAGGATCCATCCTTTAGTCCTGGATTTCAACTCCTTACAGAGTTATTTCCAATCACGAAAGATGCCAAAGTAAAGGATAAAAAAAACAAAAAAGTTGTTCAATATCCTTTTGGTTTAACCTTAGAAAATAATGATTATGAATCTTTCAAATTATCAGATTCTGATGGGGTTTTATGCATATTTGATGCTAGAGAATCCCAGAACGTGGAAGAATGGAGAGAAATAATAAATTCAATCTTTAAAAAATTGAAAAAGAATAAAGTTGTATCTATTGGCTTTAGGACATCATCAAGTGAGGTTTTTTCCAATTTATTGAATCGATTAGAAATAGATCAAGAGGAGCAAGAGAGAGAATTTTCAATCTTCATATTCCAGATTGGAGAGAACTTAAAAATGAAAATATTTAATCAAATACAGATTATGATTGAAACTCTTAAAAATTTACTTTTTTCTTACTAATCTAATAATACAAAAAGAGTTAAAGTCAAACCGACAAAAATTTCACAAAATAAAAAAGTTAATTAAAATTCAACTTGGTCGTTATATGTGGCCTCTAAAAGGTCATATGCTTTTTTAGCAATTTCATAGGTTATTCCTTCTTCCTTGCTATCTCCCTGGTAAGCTTCTCTTATTCGCGGTAAAAGGTATTCTGGAAAGATAATTAGAGGCTTTAAATCACACATTAAAAATAACCATTCTCGTCCTTTATTGTCTCGGATTTCCGTAATTACGTCCATCTCCTTTAATTGCGTTAAGATTGCTTCTGTGTTTGCAAATTCGGAAAATATATTCGGAATTTTATCTCTCGGGTAAAATTTACTTCTCATTAAAGCGATATTATCATAAATATCAGGATCCAAGAGAAAAGATGCTAATCTATGGGTTTCTTCCAAAGATTGCTTATTAGGATCATAATCTTTAAAAAAATTCTGCATGCGTTTTTCTAATTCATCATATAAATCCGTTCTCACTTCTTTGAGATGTTCTAATAACTTTAAATTAGGGACTCGTGCTAAAAAAATATCTTTAACTAAGAATAAATACTCACCCTGATTTATGTTTATACCCGTCTTTTTATCTCGTTTCCCTTCGATCCAATCCCGGCGTATCAAATTTAATTCTAAAAAAGGTTCGAGCAAAATTTCTATATTGACATTCTGTTTCATGCTTTCAAGAATTTCCCTCAATTCTGTCTTGGAAATGGGATGCTGTCTTAAAATCTTTAATATTTCCAGTCTTTCCAAACTATTAAATATAGAGGCAGCTTTTTGGAGCTTGTCTAAATTGGATAATCGCGTGACTTGGAATAAAGTGAATTCCAATTCATTCCTCAGATTTGCCCTTATATTTGATAAAATTGAAACTTGGTTAGCGTGTATGGCTTTTTCTAAGGAACCATAGAGAGGATCTAATCTTGTTGCCATTTTATGAATCAATTCTTCGAATATTCCTAATTCGTCAGTCAATTTAAAAATAGAAATAGTTAGAATTTGCATTCCCTTTTCTTCTTGCTTGTAATAGGATATTACTTGAAAGGGAGTTTCTTTTAATCGTCCCGTATAAAAATTCCTAAGCTTTTCTTTACCTCTTTGAATTCCGGTGGTATGATTATAAAAAATAGCAAAAATATCATTTTCATGAATTAAATTCAGATAATTAGCTTCATTTTTATTTTCCTCGCTGAATACTAATTCAATTGGCTTGAATTCAGGCTCAATTTCTCCCGTGTCCGTTTGATTTAAGGAAAATTGAAAAGCAAAAATACCTTGAATCATCTATTTATCACCTTTCATCTTGCTCAATATAATTCATTAATATAAATGCATTCATTTAAAAATTAAATAAGTTTGGATGCATATGTGTTTTAATATAATGATTATGATATTTATATTTTATAGTTGATTTTCTAAAATGCTTATTTAAAATGATTAGAATTGATCCATTTAAACTTCGTTTTTTCAGAATATCTTAATATGAATCCCATCAGTGGTCTCATTCCCATGGATCTCTTTAAAAGATAAGGTACGATATACAAATATTTTTTAAAATTGGTTTGCATTTGTTGAATATGATCAAAGCTCAACTCAATCTTTATCTTGGTCTGTTTTTTCTAGTTTTAACTGTTATTGGCATGAATCTGATTATATATGGGGCAGTTTTATTGAATGCTTTTAATGAGCCTATAGCATTGGCACTAAATACTATTTTAATTGGGATTATAATCATACCAATCGGTGGTGTATTCATGTGTATTTTCTTATATCAAGCATTTAACACTTGGAAGAAGCAGAAAAGAACAAATGAAAAAATGGCAACTGACTTTCAAGATGAAAAATAAATAATAGATGATGATATTTCCATTTTTTTCGCTAAAAATATTTATTAGATATATTTTAATACTGCTATGAACTTTCATTATTTTCTTTTCATTCAAAAAAAGAACGATCTCACGAATAAAATGCCTCCTAACTATTTTTCTTATGCAAAATCCATTTTATTTTTTGATGAATAAGGATTATAAACAATTTTAACTAAATAAATTATAATTAAGAATAAAAAATGCTAAAATGTAAAGAAAATGATTCATGACTGAAAAAACTAAAAATTCTGAGATCATGCACTCCACAAAAACACATCTATCCTATTCCTTAGGAAGTTTTTTCGATGATTTTATCGCAACCGTTTTGGCCACTTGGGTATTCAAATTTTATGAAACGGAAATATTTTTACCCGTTGCTTTTATCTCTGTAGCGATTGTCATCTATGGTTTTTGGAATGCAGTAAATGATCCATTAGCGGGACATATCTCTGGCTTTTCCTTTAATTTCATGAAAAGATATGGAAGAAGATTTACTTGGTTCATAATAGCAGCAATCCCTTGTGCATTAGTTTACGTATTGATTTATCTACCTCCGGGAAATAGTATTAATGGATTTTTCTGGTTGTTATTCATGCTGTGCTTATTTGATACTTTTTTTAGTTTTGCAATGATTAACTGGCAATCGATATTTCCTGATAAATTTCGTTCCCAGGAAGAGAGAACTCGAGTCGGTGGGCTTCAGATCTCGTGCTCATTATTAGGATTAATGTTAGGTTTTATCATCCCACTATTCATCATCACCAAAGGTCCTCCAGGAACTAATGTCAATTCTTACGTGACTGTTGCAATTATAGTTACCATCATATGCTTGGCAATAGTGTTATTGATGTTGCATGGAATGCGCGAAAGCAAGCAAATGATCAATAGAACTTTTGAAAAAAAAGAGAAGAAAGGAGAAAGAACGTCATATTTCAAGAAGGTATTTTTCGGATTAAAACAAAAGAGTTTTATCGCTTACCTTTTTGCATATTTGGCTCAAACTACGGTGATGGCATTAATGCTTGCATCCATTCCTTATTGGCTTCAATATGTTCTGAAAGTCTCAGAAACTCTTGCAGAAACGGCATTATTACTTACTTTTCTAATAAGTGCCGTACTTTCCTCTCCTTTATGGATAAAAGTAGCTAGAAAATATGGTAATCGCATTGGATACATGTGTGGCACTGGAGGTACTGCTCTTTCTTTAACCCTAACCATGTTCATTCAAAATTATATGTTTACGTTCATTGGCATGGCATTGATCGGTTTTTCGATGGGCGCAACTTGGACTCTAATTTATGCGTGTTTTTCAGATACTATAGATGATATCGTCGTAAAAACGGGAAAAAGAGACGAGGGTGTATATTATGGGTTCAGAACGTTTTTTGGTCGTCTCTCTATCGTAATTCAAGCAGTAACGTTCGGGATCCTCCATCCATTAACCAATTTCGATCCCACTTCCATAACGCAATCCGCTGAAGCACAATGGGGCATTAATTTTGGAATGTTTGTGGTTCCCGCTATTTTTTACGCGATTGGTTTCTTGTTCATGTGGCGCGTTTACGATTTGAAACCCGGACGAGTGATGGACAATAAAAAATTGCTTAAAGATTTGAATCTTTAGTATATAAATGTCTTTTTCTTTGTTTTTTTTCTTTATTTTCTCTTTAAATTTGATTAACTTAGAACTAACAATGTGTCACTCTCTAATAAAATAAATTGGGCTTGACCAAGCTTGATGCCCATTTTCGAAGTTAATTTTGACAAATATGCACTCATCCTGATGGGTAGTTGGGCTAATAGGAATTAAGTCATGTAGTTCTAATATTGAATGCGGATTATTAACAGGGTATCTATGTAGTTTTACATTTTTATCAATTCCCCCTTCAATTCTAACAATAGTATCTTGGAGAGATATATCTTCGAGGTTTAGTTGGAAAGTGGCTTGATTTGAATGGAAAAATAATTTCCCTTTAAAAGGTTGAGATAAAAGAATATCAATTCCTTGAAAATTGCCCGATGTCATGGTGTTCCAAGTTAACTTATTGGATGATATACAATATAATGGTGCATTTAAATTCCAAAAATTAATCATTTGAGCTGAAATTATTCCATTACCAGGAAATTCCAAGGTTCCTTTCCATTTTGCATTCCTTTTTCGTGCTCTATATTCTGCTCCTTCCCATTTCACCCTTATTCGTGGAAATTCCTTGATGATAGAACCATCAAATAATTCCTTATTGTTTTTAAATTCATTTTCAAATGAAAGAGGGGATTTTTCTATGAGTGATGTAGAATAAAGGTAAGGTTGTATGGAATCAATTAATTTCTTTCCATTAAAGATTTCTATACGCTCTATTGGAGAGGAACTTGCGACTTTTAAAATCAATTTTAGTTCAAGATCATTGTTATCTCCTATTCCAATGATATCACCCATTTCGACTTCATGGACATTTTCTATTTTAACAAGGTCTCTTTTAAAAGTCGCTGGATCGTGAGAATACCGTTGGCATTCGTGATTAAGTAAGCCACCTACTTCAAGATAGAGTCTATCCCCAGTAGTAGCATAATGTTTCCTCTGCTTCATAGAGGCAAAAATCCCTCGCCGGGTTAATTCAGGAGAGAGAAAGCAAGTCAAGCCACCATATGTGCCAAATTTTAAAGCACCTGGATAAGCAACTCCTGGACGCCCTTTATGATCGTCGCTATTGGCTACAATTCCCATGCGATATCCCATATCGAACGCATCGTGAAGCAACCACTCGAAAGTACCCCAAGAAGAATGGATCTCTATGGAATGTTCTATTTTTCCCTCGTAATGTTGCCGTAAATCACCGTATCTTCCCCCAACATGGGGAATAACAATTACTTCGTTTTCTGCATTTGGATTGTCAGCCAAAAGGGATTCAAATAACTCTGATGCACTCAAGCAATCTGTTTGGATATCATCTTTGGATGAAATCAGTGCATGCGATGATCGATGGATTGATTGGTCGGATTTTAGAAAGTAGACATTATGATCCCCTCCCAAGGCGGTATTTGCAGAATATTCATATCCAAACAAGGGGATGAACTTGTTTTCCTCATGAAACTCTTCTGAGAGTTTATTAAGTAATGTCCATAATTCTTTAGTAATTTGAAAGTCATTACCTTGATGTCCCATTATATCTAAAAAAGCGACATCTCGGGCAAATTTAAAATAAGTTTCTGCAGAATTCGTTCCAATCGTTTCTTCGGATTGACCGTGGATATCGCCCCAATATTGATAGAATCTAGGTTGGGATTTTTTTATTAAAGGATTCGAGCGAGTAAGAAATTTCATTTCAGAATCAAATAAATCAATATAAATGACGGATTCTTGGAAACTTTTAGGAGATTGATCGATATTTATTACGTGTATTCCTTTAATAATATGACTGAAATTTCCTTTCTTTATATCAACAGCTGGGGGTAACCCTTCTAAGGGATGAGTTGCCTTCAAATGAATTCTACCCGTAGCCTTATCAGTAGGGTTACCCCATTTGTCTTCCGCCCGAATTTTTAGGTCAAATTTTTGTTTGATGTTTATTAGCGTGGGAATAATGGCTTTCCATTTCTCGGGAGTACCGCTTATTATAGATATTTTTGGACTTGAAATGGGGATAAATACATTTATTGAGAAAATGTCCACAAGAGTTCGAAATTCAAAGGAAGTTTCGCAGAATGTCTGTAATCGAATTCCTTTGGAACCTTTTGAGGTATCTCCCAATTGAATTATGATTGATTCCCCTTGTTTTAATCCTTGTCCTGCAATTCTCACTCTAAGTTCTTTATACCACGGTCTTTCACCTTCTCTTGAACCATAGGATAATATAACTTGAGCTCCATTCGTTGCGCTTGCCGTGGTATAACCATCTTTAATTGAATTTTTCATTTGGAGGGGACTTTGATCACAAGCAAATCGAAATTGGACTTTCAGTCCTCCTAAATCATCCATTCCATAAATTCCCGCAGTATACACAAGAGTAAAAGAAGTATAAGTTCCTGCGATAAATTCCCCTTCAGGATTCAATTGAATAGAGCCATACAAATTACTCAGATCTTGTATTTCCATGATAAATTAGTGGAATTAATGAAAGATGTGAGGCAATATTCTCAGCCTTACTTGTATGTTAAAAAAAGAAATTAAAAATAAATAGTTTTAGGAGTTTGTTTTTTACAAGAATCTTTACTAAGATCCAGGGTAATAGACCAAATATCTTCATCCCATTTATCATCATCAATATCTAATTTTAAGATCATTTTAATTTCCTTAATGGTGGTTGAAGAGATAATTTTTTTACTTTCTTTTGACTTTTCGTTAAGGTATTTTTCTACGGCGTTTTTTATTTCTTCGGGACCAATTTCAATGGACTTTACATTTGGAGATAAATGTGAATACTCTTGGGGCACCATTGAGGGCTCTTGTGGCTTCTTGGATGATTGCTGCACGTCATTTCTTAACTTTAGGGGCGATAAATCCACCTTATTTAATACAAATTCAATTTCCTCAATTTTAGGAGCTCTTTTGAAGATTTCTTCAAAATGCAAGATAAATGACAAGTAAGATAAGCCCGTTTCATCTAATGGTTCCTTCTTTAATTGCTGAAATTCAGCGTTTTTTGAAGAATTAAAATCAATCTCCATTTGGGAGGTAATATTAGTGACTCGAATGATATAATCAATTTCATGATCTTTGAGAAATGCATGAGTTTGAATTATACTATCTTTATTTAATATACTTGAGTTATTTGAAATATCTACTTGTATTGCAATTTTTTTCCGATTCTTTTCATTTCCCATTTGTGCTATATCTAAGAGTAAAATTGCACCTGAAGGCATTATCTTAGTTATAAATTCAAATTCAGGATATCCGCTTAAAATTTTGAAAAAAGCTCCTAATTTTTCAGTAATCGCTTTATTTCTTTCCCCCTCCTGGTCATCCATATTCAATAATAACGTCCTTAATTCTTTCTTCTCGATGTAGGAGAGTAATACATCATTTCTTTGGCGAAATGCTCTGAAAGCTTTGAAAAAGTTATCAATATATTCTAATTGCCTTTTCTTTCGATAATCTTCGATTAAATTATATAAAAACTTTAACGTGCGTCTTAAATCTTGGGCGTGATTTTCATATAAATATCTTATAGAGTTTATGCCAAAAGGAAAAAGCGATTTATTGGGTGCTGGACTACAATTAAATTGATCCCAAAAATTCATCAAATATTTATTTATTATTTCAATTATCTCTTCGGCATCTAAAGTTTGGAGTGCGATAGTTGTCGACCAATTGTCTAATTGAAGCCGTTGATCTTCTTGAAGGATCTCATCAAAAGTAAAGTAAGCATCTAAAGTTCCCGATAAAATGATGGTCAAGTATTTTTTTTGCCTTAAATTCAATAGGAGACTAAATAAATTTGAAAAAACTGCCTCCTTATTTTGAGAAATCCCCGCTTCCAAGTGGTCAAAAATTATAATGGTGGTCGTGATCTCGTCGAATGACCACCTAATCATTTCCAATATGTCATCAATATATTTTGAAGCATCATTATCAGTTTCAATTGCATATCCATCGAATTCTTTAGTACCTCTAAATGCATTTAAAGCTTTAAGTGCATCGGGATTTTGAATATGAGCTTTCCAAAAAATGAGCAGTACATTTAAGTCAAAGGGTATGACTTTAGATAAAATTATCACATTATCTTGAACAAGTTGGAAAATTATCGTATTAAAGTTATTATCCATGAGCTTCTCCTTTATGAACTTTACCTCTACGATTAAAGATTCAATAATTTCATTAGAAAAATGAGATATTAACTGCTTATTTAGAGTTTCATTTTGAGTAAAAATTCTGAAAAATTTACTTATTGAATTGATAAGAAGGTTCTCAATGAAATCCGTTTTTTGAATCTTATCTACTATTTGTCTATATAATGAACGCATATTAAAATCCTCGGATTGGGCGCTGGTTTCCATGTAGATCACGGGTACTGGATGGGTCTCGCTCAACTTTTTAGCACTCCAGCATATTAACGTGCTTTTTCCTATTCCTTGCTTGCCCATTACTCGAATTAATTTTGGTTGAGGCGAATCAATACTTTTATTGATTTCATTCATTATCTCATTTTCGTATTGCTCTCTTCCATAACAGAATTGAGGCGGATTATTATAAAAATTAGCTGCAAAAGGGGGGCGAGGAAATGGATTTTCATTTCTTGAATCTAATAATAATTCGGTACATTTATTTACCCAACCTTTTGCTTCCTTAACTTCTTCTAATGTCATTTCATGTCAACTTATTAATTTTAATTAATTTAATGTTTAAATTTAAACCATACAAACGTCTTTCCATCTTGAACGAGTGGATCGCCGTCAAAATTATTTTTTCCAGGTTGTAAATCAATTTTATATTCCATGAATAAATCATATAAATAAATATGGATGGTTTCTGTGGTTAAAGGTAAATATTCTTTAATTTTTTCAGTTAATTGTGATATAGGGATGAAGTCTCCTAATTTTTTTTCACAAGAATTATATACTACTCTCAGAATTCTCAGAAAATGTTCTTGAGATACTTCTTCCCTACTTCTTTTTGATTCTGAATGAAGCACGTGATTCTCAAGAATCATCAGTCGATATTCAATGTCCTCCAACTTTACAAAAATTTTCTCGATGTTTAAGGCATTTTTTTGACTTCTCTTCCATTGATTATATTGTTTTGTTAATCTATCACCCCAGATGGCGTGCTTCCCTGTTTCTTCGTAAAATTTGTTTATCATTATATTTTCTTCTTCTGAACTCATTTTTGAATTACTTCGTGAAAATGTTTTTTTTCTTCCTTCAATCATCTTATGGTAATCATTATATTAATTATTTTTGTTACGGGGTTAGTATCATGTCTTGGAATGCGTTGATCGTTTTATAATTCCGACATTATTCTAAGATTATTGATTTTTAAAATACGAGAAAATAGGGCGGTTTTTTCTCAAATAAAATGCAACTTAAAACAAATATGTAGAAACAGCATTATTCCCTTTTCAATATTAAATTACAAGTTTCTATTGAAATTATCGCGAGTTTTCTAGCAAGTTAATAAATTCAAACAAAAAAGTCTAAATGTCATTAATAATGACCTCATTTTTTATCTTTTTTTCCGTTTTTAGAGACGAATCCCATTGATCCTTTATAATTTCCATCCTCATCGAACAAGGGAGAAGCTCGTAATCTAGTAATTACAGGATCTCCGCTCTTTGTAAGGAATTCAAAATCGTACACTTCTTTTATTCCACGTTTTCTTTTCTTCAAATGTTTTTTCATCGCGGCTCTGTTTTTCTCTTGAATGAAATCAAATAATGATTCTCCGATAATCTCACTTTTATCATACCCAAGAATATTTGCCATGGTGGTATTGACCATTAAGGTAATTGCTTTTTCATCCAATCTTAATTATAAACATGTTTAAATGATTGGTTGATTAATCTCTTCTTCTTTCACTTCCTTTTCTAAATCATTTTCATACTTCCCCATGGCTCTATTTATGTTAATATGGAATTTTCTTTGCTCTGCCCGCTCTGATAAGTAAGTTAATTGAAATTGAATACATATTTCTTATATTTACTTTTTTGAGATATTATTAAAATTAAAATCACGAAATTTTTTAACTATTCCTTAAATTTCAATTCTATTTCTTTAATCTCAAATAAAATCTTCATAATCTTTCATATCTAAAGATAAACATGTAGGAAAAATTAAAAAATTATTAATGTCCTAAATTTTATAAATGCGGACTCCTTCCATTTAATGATGGATGCCATGAATGACCCGACCTCGGAATATCCGATTAAGGATGATGAGGAACGCCTCGCTCTGACCCTCAAGCTGATCGACGGAAAAACCCGCATCTTCATTGACGGGAAGGAAGTGACGACTTGCATGACCGTTGCCGTGGAGCTTCCCGAGGACGACCTGCCCGCGCTCAAGGAGATCGACTCCATCAATGACATCATCGACCGTCATGATCGGTACCGGGCGGACAAATTAATCACCCCCGAGGAGGCATTTTGGGTCCATAGTTCTAATCTCGAGGTATGGGTGATGCATGATTATGACACGCGCTTGGTGGATTACGGGTTGGCTTTCACGTTGCTTCAGAAATTGGCAGAGACAGGCTTTCCGCGGGCAAGAATGAGACTGCGCGAACAAATCCTCGAACGGTACAGGTCCGGAAATGAAGACGTGCGCAATTTTTTAATCGAGAAATTTTACGATGAATACCTGC